>DATERF010000143.1:0-2643 GCA_035271845.1 Candidatus Acidiferrum sp. | reverse complement strand
ATTAAGTTACGCCGCATTCTCTGGTGGTTGCTTGACCTCGACCGTTGGTCCATCTGGTCCAAGATCGACTCCCAAGCCAACCTTTTCTGCCCACTGTTAACGTAGTGCGATCCATTGCGTCCGCGCCAGATATTTCTGCGGACGCTGAATGTCTTGCGGCCGCTGGAGATGGTCATGCCTTCTTTGCAAGGCTCTCCGATCTCGATTGCGCGTGCTTCTCCTATTCACGGGCCCGTTCTGGCAAGGCATACAAAACCTTGTTGCGGCCATGGGCTTCCAAATGATCTCGAAAGCGTCCGTGGCCTCGACTGTCAGCGTGTGTTGCTCGATTGACAAAGCGACGACTTCAAGATGCGCAGACTCGTGCCGGGGATGTAGTCTAGGAGACACATTGTCTAACTGCCGACACAATCCGACTTGGCGGCGCTGCATCGCAAGCGAAGCATTTTCTTGTGAAATCGCAGTGGAGCCGTTCCTGCAGGGTACTCATCCGAGTTCACTCGGATTATAGTTGTGGGTTCGCGAAGAGGGGCCATGGGTCGAAATCGGAATCTGCCATCCTGGGCGATCATCGGGGCAGCTCTCGCTGCGATTGCCCTGGCGGGCGTTTTTGTCGGGTGGCGCGCAACGCGAGCTTTGCATCAGTCCACACAAGAGGTACGTTCCGAGCGGGAAATTCGCTTCCTGGTGCGGCCTTTCTTGCCTCCCAGTAACGTGAAATTTGAGGTGGTCAGCTCGCCCGACGTTTTGCTGCAGGCAGCGCGCTTTCAGAATCATCTCTTTATAGCCGGGCCCTCGGGACTTTCCGAATACGATCCTGGCGGCACCCTGCTGCGGCAATTTGTGGCCGGAAAAGAATTGCCGTCTTCCCCCCTGGTCGCTCTGGCAGTGGGTACGTTTGAAGATTCTACGGAGCCGGAACTCGTGCTGGCCACAGCGGGAGAGGGAATCCTACTCTTCAACGGAAAAAGCTTCCGTCAAATCTATCCGGCGGATGCCGAAGTGCGATCGGTTACCGCTATCCTGCCCGTTGCTGCGGGGCATCTACTGATCGGCACGAAGAGGCGCGGCGTACTTCTCTACGATGGGAAACAGATTCGAGAGCTGCATCCGACCCTGAACAATCTCTACGTCCAGGTCCTCGCCGGGAATGAAGTGGACTTGTGGATTGGCACGCTGAACCAGGGCGTTCTGCATTGGCACGCCGGCACGAGTGAACCGTTTGGCGAAGAGCAAGGATTGCCCGACCGGCAGGTGCAAGCAATCGCCCTCGCGGGAGACAAAAGCTACGTCGGGACACCTGTGGGTGTCGCCGAGTTCGACCGCGGGCGATTCTCACGCGTGCTGGGGGAAGGGTTGCTGGTCACTTCGCTCTTCGTGAGCGGTGAGGAGTTATTCGTCGGCACGGAAGACCAAGGCGTCGTGCGTGTTCCCCTGACCAAACGGCGGCCGGGCCTCAATGCACAGGGCTCCACGAAACTCGCGGAAGTGCGGCAGTTCCTTGGGGCAGACAGTGGTGTTTATGTCCTGACGCGGAATGGCGTGTATGAACTGCCGGAGCATGGATTTGGCTGGAAAGAGGTCTTGAAACCGCGCCCATCGGTCCTGAGCGATCGGAATATTTCGGCGCTTGCCGAGGACAAGAACGGACAATTGTGGGTCGGCTATTTTGACCGCGGGCTTGATCTCTTGCCAGGCGATTCCAGGCGTGTCTTGCATGTGGAAAACGAACATGTCTTCTGCGTGAACAGGATCTGGCCGGATGCAAAGTCAGGGACGGTGGCAGTTGCCACGGCGAACGGCTTGGTGCGCATGGGAGCTTCCGGAAGCCAGGAACAGGTGCTGACGCGCGCGGATGGGCTCATCGCCGATCACGTCACGGATGTCGTGCCATATGGCGAAGGGTTGGCGATTGCAACGCCGGCAGGCCTGACCTTCCTCGACGCCACTGGTGCACGCAGCATGTACGCGTTTCATGGCCTAGTAAACAACCATGTGTATGCTTTGGGAGTTTCCGGTGATGACCTGATGGTGGGAACGCTGGGTGGCCTCTCCGTAATTGGGAGAGGAGCAGTGCGCGTGAATTACACGGCCGGCGCGTCCGGACTCAAGCAGAACTGGATCACTGCGGTCGTTCCCATGGGCGATGAATGGATGGTGGGGACGTACGGAAGTGGGATCATGGGCTTGGACCGCGCAGGGCACTTTCGTGCGTTCGAGAAGGCCACCGCTGAAATGGAGATCAATCCCAACGCCATGTTGGTGACACCCCAGTACGTGCTTGCCGGGACGCTGGGAAATGGCCTGTACGTTTACGACCGGGAAAAGTCGCGCTGGGCTGTCATCCATGAAGGTTTGCCCTCACAGAACGTCACCGCGCTCGCCCAGAGCAAGGGATACATCTACGTTGGAACGGACAATGGGTTGGTACGAATCCAGGAACAGAAACTACAACCATGAGAAAAGCACTCACCACGATTTTCCTATTGCTGGTCACGCCGATCGCGTTGTTGGCGGACGGCGGCGTATTGATTCCGCGGGACAAAGCGCAACCCGATCCCGCAATCCTTTCTTTGGAAGAGATGGAAATCACCGTCCAGATCGATAACGGCGACGCGCGCGTGTTCGTGCGCCAGGTGTTTG
>DATERF010000142.1:0-39430 GCA_035271845.1 Candidatus Acidiferrum sp. | reverse complement strand
GCGGGCAGCGGCGGTGGCGATTGAAAACGGAATGAAGAATGTGGACGCGCTGCTGGCCAAGAAATACGAAAGGGTACGCAAGGCGAAGGGGAAAAAGGCAGGTGACGAACCAATTCCGCAAGCGCAGGTTGCCTTGGTGGCGATCGATCCGCGAACGGGGGAAATCAAAGCGCTGATCGGGGGACGAGATTATGGGCAAAGCCAGTTGAACCACGCGCTGGCTCACCGCCAGCCGGGTTCGGTATTCAAGCCGTTCGTGTATGCAGCCGCATTTAACAATGCGGTGGATGGGGCGCAGCCGATCGTTACGCCGGCGACGACCGTGGATGACGAGCCGACGGTGTTTGAATTCGACGGGCAGGAATACACGCCAAACAATTACGGCGAGAAATTCATGGGGAAAGTCACGGTTCGGCAGGCACTGACGAATTCGCTGAACGTGGCAACGGTGAAAGTGGCGGAGATGGTGGGGTATGGACGGGTTGTGCAGATCGCGCGGCAGATGGGATTGACGCCGAACATCAAGCCCACACCCGCGGTGGCGTTGGGAGCGTATGAACTGACGCCGGTGGATGTTGCGGGGGCCTACACGGCGTTCGCGACGATGGGCACGCGAGCCGACCCAATGTATGTGAAGAGCGTGGCGGGAGCGAATGGCACGGTGTTGGAAAAGAACGGTGCCACAAACAAACTGGTTTTGGATCCCCGCGTGGCGTATTTGGTGGACAGCATCCTGGTCGACGTAATCAATAAGGGCACGGGCGCACAGGTACGTGCGAAGGGATTCACGTTGCCGGCGGCGGGAAAAACGGGCACATCGCGAGACGGCTGGTTCGCCGGATTCACCAACAACCTGGTCTGTGTGATCTGGATTGGCTTCGATGACAATCACGATCTGGGCTTGGCCGGCGGTTCGACCGCCGCGCCGATCTGGGCAGATTTCATGATCAAGGCGACGGCGTTGCCGGGTTATCGGGATGTAAAACCATTTGATAAGCCCGAGGGTGTGGATTCGATTACGATCGACGCGGACACGCTGCAAATCGCGACACCGTCGTGTCCGACGACGCGCGATGAAGTCTATATCGCGGGGTCACAGCCCACGCAGTTGTGTGAACTGCATGGCGGCCATGGACCGGCCACAGCGGTGGGGTCATTCCTGTCTCATATATTTGGCGGTGGATCGCCAAAACCACCGCAACCCGGCGCTCCGGGTAATGGCACAACGGGCCAGGTGGACGGTCAAAACGCTCAAGGCGCTGGGGATGCGGAGAATGCACAAAACGCCAAAGTCACTGAAAAGAAAAAAGGGCCTTTGCAGAAGATTTTTGGTATCTTTGGGGGCAAGAAGAAGAAAGAACCCGACAAACCGGATCGGGACAAAGGAGACTCGCCATGACGAGAAACTGCTTGGCGATTCCAGCTGCTTCTTTCCTTTTAGTTACCCTACTGGTTCCCGCGTGCGCTCAGACGAATCTAGATAATTCTCAAGGAACGATTCCCGCGACGGTTGCGCAAACGGAGCAGAAGAAACTCTCCGATGAGGACCTGGCGCGGCTGTACTTGATACGCAAACAATACCGTGAGGCACAGGATCTATTTCACAGATTGACGGTAGAACAACCGAAGAATGCCGTGTATTGGAACGAGCTTGGCATCGCGTTCCATAATCAGGCGGAGTTGGAACTCGCGCTAAAGTGCTACCAAAAGTCCGCGAAGCTTGATTCGCACTACGCCGATGCGCAGAACAACGTCGGCACGATCTACTACGAACGGAAAAAGTATGCGAAGGCGATCCGGTCGTATAAGAAGGCCATCCAGTTACGCCAAGACTACGCGGCATTCTACTTGAATCTGGGCTACGCATATTTTGGCGAGAAAAACTATGCGGACTCTATTGCTTCGTTTCGGAAAGCATTGGAGATTGATCCAGACACATTCGAGGCGCGATCCCGTTCGGGAACGGTGATCCAGGACCGCTCGGTCAGCACGGATCGGGCGCAATTCTATTTTCTGTTGGCAAAATCGTTTGCGGAATCCGGGAACGCGGAACACTGCGTGATGTACTTGAAAAAGGCCCGTGATGAAGGCTATCAGAACTTGAATGTGGTGAAGTCCGATCCTTCGTTCGCGCTGGTGATCAAGGATCCGGCGTTGCAAGATCTCCTTGTGGAGAAGGCGCCGGAAGCCGTTCAGCAATAGGCTCTGTTACAATGGGCGCAGAATGAGAGCGCGCCCCTTCGGCCTGCCCAACGTCCGCTCGATCTTTATAGGTATCTGCCTGCTGGGGGGAACCGGGCAACTGCTTGCCAGACCATCGGGTATCGCCCAGACGGGTCATCCGGCACTCCCCCAAGAAGGCATCTTCCTGGTTTTTCCGTTTGAAAATGTTGGCGCGAGCGCCCGGCTTGATTGGATCGGCGAGGGTCTGGAAGAGTTGACCATCCAACGGCTTTCCGAAGCGGGCCAACAAGTGTATTCGCACGCGGGGCGCTTGAACGAGATGGACCGCTACGGCCTGCCGTCTTCGGCGAAATTGAGCCGGGCCACGATGCTGCATATCGGGCAGGAGATGGATGCGGACTACGTTGTTTTCGGCGAATACACTTCGGACGGAAAAACGATCACGGTCAGAGCGCGCATAATGCGCGTCAATCCGGTGGCATTGCTTCCAGCGATCGGGGAGGGCGACTCGCTGGCATCACTGATGGGGTTGCACACAAAACTGACATGGAAACTGTTGGGTAGTTGCGATCACGGCTACCCGCTTAATCTTGCGGAGTTCTCCCGGCTGCAGCAACCGCTGGGCTTGGCGGCATTCGAACAATACATCCGAGGACTGTTAGCGAATGATGACGAAACCCGGTTGCGGGACCTGAAAGAAGCGGCGCGGCTGGAACCGGGTTGGCCGGAACCCGCGTTTGCGATTGGCGAAGTGTATTTCCAGAAGAACGATTGCAGCGCGGCTTTGCCGTGGTACGCAAAAGTTCCAACAACGAATGCCCGAAAGGTGGAAGCGAGCTTCGCCACCGGGGTTTGCCGGCTGCGTCTGGGCCAGCCTGACAAAGCAGAAGAAGTATTCAATGTGCTTGAAGAAGATCTTCACCGAAACCTTGTGACGGGTGCGGACCTGCCGGAAATTTCGAATAATCTGGCAATCGCGCGCGCCCGGCAAAACAATCTTCCACCGGCACTGACGGCACTTGGCCGTGCCAGAGATATTGATCCCGATGAAGATGATTACCCATTCAATCTGGGGCTGCTCGCGCTGCAGCAGAAGGATCTAGCAACGGCGGAGACCCATTTCCGAGAGGCTGTGCAACGCGAAGCGGATAATCCCGAAGACCTGGCATTCTTGATCTATACGCTGGACAAACTTGGGAAAAAGCCGGAGGCGAGCGCGGAGCGCGAGGCCGCCACGGAGGCGTTTGGCGAAAAGGGACTGCCGCTTCTGAAGTTCGATTCGAATGCCGCCGATTCGTTCACCAAATATCAACGAATTAAAGGGCAACTGGACGTAACATCGCTTCGGTTAGAACTCGAAGGACCGCAGACGCAACAAGTTGCCGGCACCACGGATCCGTCGGCGCTTACGAATAGCGCGGTAGCGCACATCCGCTTGGGGCGGCAGGAATCTCGAGCTGGACGTTTGGACGCGGCGGAGAAGGAATTTCAAACGGCGCTGGTCGCGGAGCCAAGAAATGCGAGCGCTCACCGGGAACTCGCGGATATTTACCGCCGAAGGGGTAAACTGGATGAAGCGGCACACGAACTGCAGCTTTCATTGGCGGAGCGGGATTCCGCGGCAGTTCGAACCACGCTGGCCCGGATCTATCTTGAGCAAAAGAAGTATGATTTGGCACGAAGCGAGGTCGAAAAAGCGATAAAGCTCGCGCCCAATTATCCGGAAGCGAAGGAACTGCTCGAGCACTTGGAAAAGAGCAAGCCTGCGGGAGGCGCACAATGAACAATCGTGAAGCCCCAAAAAAGCCAGGGTATGTGCAGAGAGCAATATTTGTTGGCGGGCTGTTTGCGCTGTTTTTATTCGTGCTATCAGGGAAGCTGGCAGCCGCCGACTCTGGCGGCAGTCCTCTTGTGCTTGAGTTGAAACTGGATGGCGAAGTCGAACCGATCCTGGCGACGTACATTGAGGAAGGTCTGGCGGACGCGGCGCAGCGGCATGCGGCATTGGTTTTGATCACCATGGACACGCCGGGCGGGCTGAGTGACTCGATGACAGAGATCATTCATCACATTTTGGATTCGCCGGTGCCGGTGGTGGTGTACGTGGCTCCGGACGGTGCGCGAGGAGCCTCGGCCGGGTTTCTGATTCTGCTTTCGGCAGACATCGCGGCCATGGCGCCGGGGACGCGGACGGGCGCGGCCACACCGATCTTCATGCCTGGGTGGGTTTCGATGCCCATTGACGAGGTGCTGCGCAAGAAAATCAATAACGATGCGACGGCGTTCCTGCGTAGTTTTTCCGAGAAGCGGGGGCGAAATCCGAAGCTTGCGGAGACGGCCATAACGGATGCGCGCGCGTTTACGGAACAGGAAGCGCTCGACGGCCACTTGATCGATCTGGTGGTAAGTGACAAGGACGAGTTGCTACGGCAGTTGAATGGGCGGGAGATTACGCGCTTCAACGGGAAGAAACAAACCCTGTCGCTTGAGAATTACACGCGCGCCGACTTCCAGCTTTCTGCGAGACAGAGGTTCCTTGCGCGCATTGCCGACCCGGACATGTTCTTTCTGCTATTGCTCGTCGGTGCTTTGGGGCTGTACACGGAATTTACGCATCCCGGCGTGGTCGCACCGGGTGTGGTGGGTGGCATTTGCATGCTGCTGGCGCTGTATGCGATGCACATTCTGCCGGTGAATATTGCGGGTGTGATGCTGATCTTGCTGGCGCTGGCCCTGTTCGTGTTGGAGGCGAAGTTTGCAAGCCATGGAGTATTACTGCTGGGCGGCATCGTGTCCATGCTGCTGGGAGCGATGTTCCTGGTGCGGTCGCCGCTGACGCCGGGGGGAGTGAGCGTTGGAGTGGCGCTGGCCGCGACGCTGCCGTTTGCGTTCCTGACGGTGTTTTTGATGCGGCTGGTGCTGAAGTCTCGCAAGTGGAAGACCGCAACTGGGAAAGAGGAGCTTCTTGGCGAGGAGGGCGTTGTAACGATCGCGCTTGCCGGAGGCGGGGAAGGCATGATTCGGGTGCATGGGGAATTGTGGCGGGCCAGTTCCAAAGACAATGTTCCGGTGGGGACGCAGGTTCGGGTGCTCCGGGTGAATGGGTTGAAGCTTGACGTTGAGCCTCTACCCGCAAGGACATCCATCGAGAAGTGAGACAAGTTGCGGTACAGGAGGTTGGGATGCTACAGGTTGGCGGCATTGGCGTGCTGATTATTGGTTTCTTTTTTCTGCTGTGGCTTTGGAATTCCATCAACATTATTAAGGAATGGGAACGGGGCGTGGTCCTGCGGTTAGGGCGCTTGTTGCCAGAAGCGAAAGGTGCGGGATTGCGACTGGTGTTCTGGCCGATCGAAACGCTATACCGTATCAGCTTGCGGCTGGAGACTCTAGACGTACCGCCGCAAGACATCATTACGCGCGACAACGTGTCCGTGAAGGTCAACGCCGTTTGCTACTTCCGTGTGGTCGACGCAAATCTGGCGCTGTCACAAGTTCAGAATTATCAGTATGCGACCTCGCAACTGGCGCAAACGACGTTGCGCAGCGTGGTTGGCCAGTTCGAGTTGGACGAAATCCTGTCGCAACGCGACAAGGTCAACGCCAAATTGCAGATCATTCTGGACCAGGATACTGAGCCGTGGGGAATCAAGGTGAGCAAGGTGGAAGTGAAACAGGTGGACATTCCCGAACAGATGCAACGGGCTATTGCGAAGCAGGCGGAAGCCGAACGCGAGCGCCGCGCAAAAGTGATTCACGCACAAGGCGAGTTCGAAGCCTCCCAGAAATTGGCGGATGCGGCCAAGGTTCTGGAAACGGAGTCGTCGGCGATTCAACTGCGCTACCTGCAGACGCTGACGGAGATAGGTGTCGAAAAGAACACAACGATTGTTTTCCCGCTGCCAATCGATATCATTAATAGTTGGGTAAAGTCGATCGGGGGGTCGACAAAATAGGCATGGCCTCTGGGGGAAAACGCGGGGCAGGCGAGCGTGTGCTCGAAAGCAAGCACGTCATCGGGCTATTCCTGTTGATGCTGCTGTTTTCCGGCGTGTTTTTTACGCTGGGATACGTGATGGGCCGGAATCAGTATGACGGGCAAGTGCGCGCGGCGATGAATGTGACGGGTAAGACAGAACCGTTGTACATGCCCAAGAGCGACCCCGCTTCCAAGAAAACCGCGGATGATTCGGCGTCGTCGGGAGAGTCCGATCCATCCACAGACTCATCTTCACCGGTGTGGACATTTCCCGGGACCAATAGTTCCACGAATGTGGATCCGCACCTTGAGGCTCCGCCTGCTTCACGGAACGCGGAATCGAGTCCGGCTCCCGCTGCCAAGCTAGCCAACTCGAAGAATAACAAAGTGCAAACGCAACCGGTTTCTGTCCACACTGCCCCGAAAAACAGCAAGGGCGCGACGGCAAATCCGCTGATTCCGAGTGGGGCTTATGTGATCCAGGTTGCCGCGCTGTTGAAACAGGATGATGCGCTGACCATCGCCAATGGCTTACAGAAGAAGCATTATGCGGTCTACGTGCAGACACCGCAAAAAGACAAGTACTATCGAGTGCAGGTTGGCCCATTCAAAGACCAGAAGAGCGCTGACGCCGCAAAGAAAGGCCTCGAAGGCGAAGGCTTCAAAGCGTTTTACGTAAAGCACTGATGCCATCTCCGGCCTGGTATGGATACCTGCGGCCGCACCGACTGCGGGAAACGCCGGCGATTTTCCGACTTATGCTTGCAGCGGCAAGCGGTGCAATTCTGTCGCTGTCTTACCACGGTTCATTCCTCAGCCTTTATTCCTGGTTCTGCTTAGCTCTATTGCTTGCGAGCGTGCTGGGAGCGGGCGCGCGTGTGGCTTTTTTCTGTGGTTTCCTGCATGGGCTGATTTTCGTGCTGACGTGTGTGCCGTGGATTGCCGAGGTGCTGTCCGTTCATGGGGGAATGTCGCTCGCGGCCGGCTGGGGAGTGCTGCTGCTGATCGCGTCGGTGTGGGGAGCGTCGATTGGGCTTTTTGCGTGGGTGGTGCAGCGGTTGGCGCGGCGCAGTTATACCCTGGCGCTGGCGGGAGCGCCATTCCTTTGGATCTCGACGGAAGTGTTTCGGACTTATTTGCCGGAGATCAGTTTTCCCTGGGGGCTTTTGGGGTACGCGCCAGCAGAGAATCCCGCGTTACTACAACTGACGACGATCACGGGCGTTTATGGATTGTCATTTGTAGCGGCAGCGGTTAATGGGCTGTTGGTGTGGAGCGACTGCGGTTCCGGTACGGAAACTAAACGAAGGTTCGGCATTTTCGGCGGCGTCGTGGTTGCGCTTTTGCTGGTAATGGCTATCGGGCCGCGATTTGTTCCGAAGGCGGAGGCGCACCATGTGGCCCGCGCGGTGCAACCTAATTTCCCTGAGAATCTGCAATACGCTGGCGATTGGTACGCGGAACACAAAAGTGATCTGGCTGAGCTCGAGCGCCTCAGCCTGCGGCCCTCGGCAAGCGATGTACAGCCAGACCTGCTGATCTGGCCGGAGGCACCCGCGCCGTTCTCGTTTCAGGACGCGCATTTCGTTCCGTATATTTCGAGGTTGGCGACGGAATTCCATCACCCGATGATTGTTGGGGTGATTGAGTGGAAGCCCAGTGACGAACTGGTGCACGGTGCACCAAAGACGACACTGGTTCCTTATAACAGCGCGGCGATGCTGAACGAAGTGGGCCAGCGGACGTTTTCGTACGACAAGATGCACCTGGTGCCTTTTGGGGAGTACGAGCCTTTCCCGTTTATTCATCAGGTGGTTACCAGCGTGTCCGAGGAGGTAGGTGGCTTCCACAAAGGGAAGGAACGCAGCGTTGGGATGCTTTCGAATGGCAACAAGTTTTCCGTTTTTATCTGTTATGAAGCTATTTATCCGGGAGAAGTACGCGCATTTACGGAGCACGGAGCGGAACTTCTGGTGAACATTTCCAACGACGGCTGGTTTGGCACTTCTTCGGCTGCGGAACAACATCTCCGCATGGCGCGGGTACGAGCCGTGGAGAACCGGCGCTGGCTGCTGCGCGACACGAACAGCGGAATTACAGCGTCGATCGATCCCTACGGCAACGTTACGAGAGTGCTGCGGCGCGATGTTCGAGATTCCGCCGATTTGCCCTACGATTTCCGAACGGACCGGACGCTTTACGTGATGCTGAATGACTGGTTCGCCTGGATGTGCGTGTTGGTTTCCGCTATTCTTGTGGGTATAACTTTTCGAAAGGACAAGTGAACCCGCTAGATTCGCGCGGGTGAAGGCACGCCGATATGATTCTGGAAGACCTGCAGCATCAATACGAAGCGCTGAAACAGCGCGTCGACCTCGTACGGAGTTATCTTTGACGTTGAGCACAACCGCGCGCGGTTGAAGTCGTTGGAAGAGCGGGCCGCGGATCCGAGTTTCTGGAACAATCAGGAAGAAGCGCAAGAGGTGTTGCGGGAGCGCAAGCGTGCTGAGGCACCGCTGGCGGCCGATGAAAAACTTGCAGCCCTGACTGGTGATCTGGAGACGTACATCGAACTGGCCAAGGGCGAAACCAACGCGGAACAAAAAGAAGAATTGCTGAAGGATCTGAGCCGCGAATTGACCTCGGCGGATTCGTATTTGAGCGAACTGGAAACGCAGACGCTGCTCTCCGGCGAAAACGATCACCTGAATGCCATCATGACCATCAAGCCCGGTGCCGGGGGCACCGAGTCGCAGGATTGGGCTTCGATTCTGCTGCGCATGTACCTGCGGTGGGCAGAGCGCAAGGGTTTTGGCGCCGATTTACTGGATGAGACGCCAGGCGAAGAGGCGGGAATCAAAAACGCCACTGTACAGTTCACCGGTGAGAACGCGTACGGTTTGCTTGCGGGAGAAACGGGAGTGCACCGGTTGGTGCGGATTTCCCCGTTTGATCAGGCAGCGCGACGGCACACTTCGTTTGCGTCGGTATTCGTGATTCCCGAAGTGGATGACCGCATCGAAGTGAACATCAGGCCGGAAGATATCAAGCTGGACACGTTTCGCTCAGGCGGCAAGGGCGGGCAAAACGTAAACAAAGTGGAAACTGCGGTTCGGCTGACGCACATTCCCACGGGCGTGATCGTGGCTTGCCAGATGGGTCGCAGCCAACATAAGAATCGCGAAATGGCGATGAAGATGTTGCGGTCGAAATTGTACGACCTGGAAATGCAAAAGCGCCGCGATGAAACCGACCGCTTAGATGAGTCGAAGCTGGACATTTCTTTCGGCAGCCAGATTCGCTCGTACATCATGCAGCCGTACCGTCTGATCAAGGATCATCGCACGAAGTTCTCCGTTGGCGATGTGGACCGCGTGCTGGATGGGGATCTCGACCCCTTCATTCGCTCCTATCTAATGGCCAAGAAGACAAAAGGCAAGTTGGTGATTCAGACGGACGATACGGACGACGCGGCATAGGAAAACCCCTTCCGCACTCCATTATCTTTGCAGGCAAGTGAGGATGCTTAGGCGCATTCCGGTGCGACCAGTGCGTGTGTGAGCGTCTGCAAATCGATATAAATCTATTGTTATTAGCGTATTAGCATCGACATCAGGTCCACCGGAAAGAAATGAAAAAACACTTGCATTCGACATAGTGTTGTAGTTAACTACAACACTAGAATGCGTTGTATGAGGTGATCTGGGACGCCTGATGGATCGAGAGTGGAACGACAGCGAGCCGATTTACCGCCAACTGCGCGACCGTGTAGTGGCGATGATACTCGATGGCGTGCTGAAAGAAGGCGACCCGCTGCCGTCAGTGCGCAATGTGGCCGCCGAGTATCGGGTCAATCCGCTCACGGTTCTGAAGGGCTATCAACAACTGGTCGACGAGCAATTGGTCGAGAGTAAGCGAGGTCGCGGCATGTTCATCAATGACGGCGCGCGCAAATTGTTGCTGCAGGGCGAGCGCCAGAAATTTCTTGAGGAACAATGGCCGAGGGTCTACGCAACGATTCAGCGGCTGGGCCTAACACCGCAAGAACTGTTGGACGCTGCCAAAACTTCGCGGTCGTCGAATCCCGCAGATGCAGAGGAGGAGCCGAAGCCATGACAGTCATCGAAGCACGCGGCCTTCGTAAGACGTTCGGCACAACGGTCGCGCTGGACGGCATCGATATGCGTGTGGAAGAGGGTCACATCCTTGGACTGATCGGTCCTAACGGAGCAGGCAAAAGTACGGCGCTCAACGCCATTCTGGGACTAACACTATATCAGGGAGAACTGAAGGTGCTGGGGCGCGACCCCTGGACCACGCGCGATCAGCTCATGTGCGACGTCTGCTTCATCGCCGATGTCGCCGTGCTGCCGCGTTGGATCCGGGTTTCACAAGCAGTCGACTACGTGGCCGGTATCCATCCGCGATTCGATCGCGCAAAGGCGGAAGCGTTTCTGGCGAAGACCACGATCAAGCGCACCAGCAAGGTCAGGGAATTGTCGAAGGGCATGGTGACGCAGCTGCACCTGGCTCTGGTGATGGCGATTGACGCGAAATTGCTGGTGCTGGATGAGCCGACACTTGGCTTGGACATTCTGTATCGGAAGCAGTTCTACGATTCGTTGCTGAACGACTACTTCGATCGCAGCCGCACGATCGTGGTGACGACGCATCAGGTGGAAGAGGTTCAACACGTGCTCACCGATCTGATGTTCATTAATCGTGGTCGGATCGTCCTCAATTGCAGCATGGAAGATTTCGAGCAGCGCTTTGTGGAAGTGGCCGTGCATCCCGAGCAACTGGCCGCAGCGCGAGCGTTCAAGCCAATCCAAGAGCGACAGGTGTTCGGTCGCAGCATTTTGCTGTTCGATCATCTGGAACGCCAGCAGGCCGCTGGCCTTGGGGAAGTACGGACGCCCAGCATTGCCGACGTGTTCGTCGCGGTGATGGGTAATCCGGCTAGCCAGGCACAAGGAGCAGCGCGATGAGTACGCAATCGAACGCTATGCCGGAGTCTGCCCTCGGATCGCAAGTTGCGATACCCACGGTCATCTCGCCGGCTCGGCGCATGTACTGGTTGGTGCGACGAGAATTGTGGGAAGGCCGCGCGATCTATATCGCCCCGGTGGCGGTTGCGGCGTTGATTCTGCTCGGATTCCTGATCAGCATGATTCATTTCGCCGGCAAGATGCGTGCGGCATTGGCGCTCGACCCGATGCAGCAGCACGAGATCACCATGCGGCCATACCACTTCGCTGAGCTTCTGATCATGGGAACCACGTTTATCGTCGCAGTGTTCTATTGTCTCGATGCGCTCTACGGTGAACGGCGCGATCGAAGCATCCTGTTCTGGAAGTCGCTGCCGGTTTCTGATCTGGCGACAGTGCTGTCGAAGGCGAGCATTCCGCTGGTGGTTCTCCCGCTGGTCACGTTCGCGATCACGGTTGTTACGCAAGGGATCATATTGCTGCTGAGCACCGTAGCATTGATCGGAAGCGGTGTGAGTGTCGCGAAGCTCTGGAACGATGTGTCGCTGTGGCAGATGTCGCTGATGCTGCTGTACCACCTAGTGGCCGTACATGCGCTCTGGTATGCACCAATCTACGGCTGGCTGCTGCTGGTCTCCAGTTGGGCGCGTCGTATGCCGTTCCTATGGGCAGTGTTACCGCCACTCGCGATCGGGGTAGTCGAGAAGATTGCGTTCAACACTTCGCATTTCGCCACCATGCTGGGCAATCGGTTCATGGGCGGCCGGGAAGGAGTTGCGTATACGGCCAGTAGCATGTCGATGGAACCGCTGTCACAAATCAATCCAGGTCGATTTCTGATCAGTCCGGGTTTGTGGATCGGCTTTGCAATCGCTGCGATATTCCTCGCTGGGGCGGTGCGGCTGCGACGCTATCGCGAACCGATCTGATTCGCCCGCACACGTCACAGGCGTGAGGAGGTACCGATGACAAGCACATCTGTAATGATCGAGCGAATTGGAGAAACATCGCTGCGGCCTAAGGCCAGAATTGCCGGGACCTTTTATTTGCTCACTTTTCTGGCGGGAGGAGTCGCCGCGGTTAGCGGAAGGTTTGTTGTATCAGACGACGCCGCGGCCACAGCGAGGAACATCCTGGCACACGAGCCGTCATTTTGGTTGGGTTTCGCAGCCTACCTCACTGTGGTCGCGTGCTATGTCACGGTAACGGCTCTGTTGTACGAGTTGTTCAGGCCGGTGGACAGGAACCTGTCTTTGCTCGCAGCGTTTTTCAGCCTGGTGGGATGCGCTATTCAGGCGTCTATCTGTGTCTTTCTCGTAGCTCCCTTGGTCCTTTTGGGAGGCAACCGATACTTGAGCATCTTCAGTGCGGAACAGTTGCAGGCGCTGGCCTATCTGTCTCTCGGATTGTATGGCCAGGCCTTCAACATCGCCTTTGTGTTTTTCGGATTCTATTGTGCCCTGATCGGGTACCTCATTTTCAGGTCGACATTCCTGCCGCGAATTCTGGGCGTGCTCATGGTGATCAGCGGTTTGGGTTGGCTGACGTTTCTGTACCCGCCGCTCAGAAGCCATCTCGACCCCTACATTCGGGTCCCGGGCATTGTTGGAGAAGCGTCTCTGACCCTGTGGCTGCTGGTGATGGGGGTGAACGTTCCGCGATGGAACAAGCAGGCCGCGCAGCGGTATTCATGACGAATTAAGGAGTCCACAAACACACAGTTAAGGAGAACGAAACATGAAATTCCTTAGTCTCGCGATGTCGGTTGCCCTGCTGTATCCAGTCACGTCGAGTTTCGCACAATCCGACGTCCAGAAGTCGCAAACCCAGGCGATGCAAGTTAATCCGCTCATCACCTTCAACAAGTTCGTCTACGCGGGAGTGAAAGGTATCTTGCTGCGCTCCGCCGAAAAAATGCCCGAGGAAAATTACAACTTTAAGCCTACGGACTCGGTCCGCAGTTACGGGCAAATTATTGGACACGTTGCCGATGCACAATACTTGTTCTGTTCCCTGGCGCTGGGTGAACAAAATCCCGCGCCGAACATCGAGAAGACCAAATCCTCGAAAGCGGATCTCATCACCGCACTCAAAGACGCCTTCTCCTACTGCGACAGAGCCTACGACGGCATGACCGATGTGTCCGCGACACAGACGGTGCAACTCTTCGGAGGGGACACGCCGAAATTAGGCGTGCTGAATGTCAACAACATGCACACCATCGAGCACTACGGCAATCTTGTCACCTACATGCGCCTGAAGAACATCGTTCCCCCGACCAGCGAACCGGGCGCCATGCCTCAAACGAAAAAATAATCCAGATTCTTTAATTCGTAGAGAAGGAGATCGACCATGAGCACAGCAGTATGGACCAATCGGTTGGAGCTGAATTCTTTCGCGGACAGTGCCATGAAAGCAGCCGCGCGATTTTGGTTTGTGGTGGCCATGATCGGCCAATTTGCGTTCGCGTTTACGGTTGCGTCCTTCTATGGCCTGACTGCCGCGCGAGGGAATGTGCACGCGTGGAGTAAGGTCCTAGTGCATGGCATCATCCCTGGCGAACGAGTGGGCAATTTGGCCCTCGTTACACATCTAATCTCGGCCGTCATCATAATTCTCGCCGGAGCGCTCCAGCTTGTTCCGCAAATCCGCAAGCGCTTCCCCGTTTTTCATCACTGGAACGGGCGTCTGTATATCGTGACGGCATTCGCCGTTAGCCTTGCCGGCCTTTATCTGATGTGGGTCCGTGGAACCGTTGGCGACCTTTCTCAACACCTGGGCACTAGCTTAATGGCTGTTCTGATTATGATCTGCGCCGTTATGGCGCTGCGCTATGCAATGGCCCGCGATTTCACAAGTCATCGCCGGTGGGCTCTTCGCCTGTACCTCGTGGTCAGTGCATCTTTGTTCATCCGGGCGGCCTTATTCCTCTCGTTCTTGTTGAACCGTGGCCCCTTTGGATTCGATCCGGCTACATTTAGCGGTCCGTTCCTGACTTTCATCTCGTTCGCCCAATACCTGGTGCCGCTTGGCGTTCTTGAACTCTACCTGCGCGCGCAGGATCGCCCCGGCACACTGGGGCGAATCGCGATGGCCGGCGTCCTTGTTGTACTTACGCTTGCCATGGGCGCAGGAATCTTTGCCGTCACCATGGCCGCGTGGGTGCCGAACGTCAAAGCTGCCTACGATACGCGGAAATCGATTGCACAAACCCTCTCGGCCACCATCGCCTCCAGCGGCATGGACCATGCCGTCAGGCAGTACCACGATTTGAAGGCTGCAGCGGGTTCCACCTACAACTTCGATGAAGACGAACTCAACACTTTGGGCTACCAATTTCTGCGCATCAACAAGTTCACGGAGGCCATTCGCGTTTTCCAGCTAAACGCGGAAGCCTATCCGCAATCCGGCAACGTTTACGACAGCCTCGGCGAGGCTTACATGGACGCCGGCGACAAACCACAGGCCATTGCGAACTACCAAAAATCCCTGCAGCTAAACCCGAATAACCGCGGTGCTGTCAAGATGCTTCAGAAACTCAATGCCCCCTGATTTGTGCTAAGGACGGCGATTCTGATTGCCCCAGAGCTGTGTGACGCAGACGGTTTGAATCAGGGTGAGCCGAAAGACGGAGAGCCGAAGGCTTACTATTTAGTGGAAAAGAATTCCATTTAATGCCGGTAATGCCCATTCGCTGCGACTCTAAGCCTTGGATAATCAATAGGTTGATTCGCTCAAGGTGCGGTGGTACTCTTGCAAAGACCTTGTGTTTTTCCAGAGATGCGGGCAGTCGGGGTGTATCACCTCAGCCCTGTCCCTAGAGATTAGACAATTAGGAGAGATGTTTTGAGCGACGCTAAAAGGAATTTCCTGTTTACTTCCGAATCGGTGACAGAAGGCCACCCGGACAAAATTGCCGATCAGATTTCGGACGCGGTCCTCGATGAAGTGATGCGCCACGATCCCAAGGGTCGTGTGGCGTGTGAAACGCTGGTCACCACGGGCTTGGTTGTGGTTTCTGGAGAAATCACGACGAGCGCACATGTTGACTATGACGAATTGATTCGCAAGACCGTCGAACAAGTCGGATACGACGACGCACGGTATGGATTTGATTCGAACACCTGCGCGGTGATGTGCACAGTGAAGCGCCAGTCGCCGGACATCGCCATGGGCGTGGATACCGGAGGAGCGGGCGACCAAGGGTTGATGTTTGGATTCGCGTGCGATGAGACCGAAGAATTGATGCCCATGCCGATTCAGTTGGCCCACCGCCTCACGCAACGCCTGTCGGAAGTCCGCAAGAGCAAGAAACTCCCCTTCCTCCGTCCCGATGGAAAATCCCAAGTAACCGTGGAGTATCGCGACGGCAAGCCGGCGCGCGTGGAATGCGTGGTGGTCTCGACGCAACATAGCGACGACGTGTCGAATGAAGAGTTGCGCGGCGCGGTGATGGAGCATGTGATCAAGGCAATCGTTCCGGCGAACATGCTGGATTCCAAGACGAAATTCCACATCAACCCGACAGGGCGGTTCGTGATTGGCGGCCCGATGGGCGATGCCGGACTGACCGGGCGCAAAATTATTGTGGACACTTACGGTGGGTACAGCCGTCACGGCGGCGGAGCGTTCTCCGGCAAGGACCCGTCAAAGGTGGACCGTTCGGCGTGCTACATGGCGCGGTACATCGCAAAGAACATCGTGGCCGCGGGCTTGGCGTCGCGCGCGGAGGTTCAGCTGGCATACGCCATTGGCGTGGCGGAGCCGGTCTCCGTCATGGTGGACACCTTTGGAACTGCGACGATTCCCGAAGAAAAGATAACGCAACTGGTTCGTGAGAATTTTTCGCTGACGCCCAAAGCCATTATCGAGACGTTGGACCTTCGCCGGCCGATCTACAAACCCACAGCCGCCTACGGGCACTTCGGGCGGACTGGCGCCGGGTTCACCTGGGAGCGCACAGATCGCGCCGATGCTTTGCGCAAGGCCGCGGGATCAACTGCAGTCGCCGAAGTTGCGGCTCGCCGCTAAAGCAAGGAGAAGTTGAAACAGAAGGCCACTCTGTTGAGGAGTGGGACTTCCAAACCGCAAGTGTCCCCAGCTTGACGTCAGGTAATCCAGGATCAGGAAGTAGTGCGGAATTTCAGACCTAGAAACGCGAGGAGAGCAAGAATGGCTACGGCAGAACTGAAAAAAGGTGATGTGAAGGATATGAGCCTGGCGGATGCCGGGAAGCGCAAGATCGAATGGGCGGCACAACAGATGCCGGTGCTGCAGCAGATCCGCAAGCGCTTCATCAAGGAGCAGCCGCTGAAGGGCCTGCGCGTTTCCGCATGCCTGCACGTCACCAGCGAAACGGCGAATCTGATGATCGCGCTTCGCGATGGCGGGGCGGATGCCGTGCTTTGCGCCTCGAACCCGCTCTCGACCCAGGATGAAGTGGCGGCTTCACTCAATCGCGACTTCAATATTCCGACGTTCGCCATTAAGGGCGAGGACAACGAGACCTACTACCAACACATGAAAGCTGCATTGGAGCACAAACCGCAGTTCACGATGGATGATGGCTGCGACCTCGTTACGATGCTGCTCACCAAGCGTCAGGATCTTGTCGGCAACGTGATTGCCGGGACCGAGGAGACCACCACTGGCGTGATTCGTTTGCGCGCCATGGCTAAAGACGGCACGCTGAAGTACCCGATCATTGCCGTGAACGACGCGATGACCAAACATTTCTTCGACAACCGGTATGGTACTGGCCAGTCGACGCTTGATGGCGTAATTCGTGCGACCAACGTGCTGATCGCCGGGTTGAAGGTGGTGATCGCGGGATACGGTTGGTGCGGACGCGGCGCCGCGATGCGCGCCAAGGGACTGGGCGCGGACGTGATTGTTACCGAAATCGATGCGGTAAAGGGTATCGAAGCGGTGATGGATGGCTTCCGCGTGATGCCGATGGCTGATGCGGCCAAGGAAGGCGACGTGTTTATCACGGTTACCGGCAACAAAAACGTGATCCGCCGGGAACACTTCGAGGTCATGAAGGGTGGAGCGATCGTCTGCAATTCCGGCCACTTCAACGTGGAAATTGAAATTCCGGCACTCGAGGCACTGTCCTCGGGGAAGAAAGAAGTTCGCCCGCTGGTGGACGAGTTCTTGATGAAGGATGGCCGCAAGATTTATCTGATCGCCGAAGGGCGGTTGGTGAATCTGGCTACGGCCGAAGGGCATCCTGCGTCGGTGATGGATATGAGCTTCGCGAATCAGTCACTGGCCGCGGAATACCTGGTGAAAAACCACAAAGACATGAAACCGCAGGTTTACGAAGTGCCGGAACATCTGGACCGCGAGATTGCGCGGTTGAAGCTGGAGTCGATGGGGCATCGCTTGGACAAGCTCACAGCGGAGCAGGAGCAGTATCTGGCTTCGTGGCAGGAAGGCACGTAAGCAGGGAAGAGTAACTTTCCAGAGCGTGATATCTTATTTGGGGCGTCTCGGAGTTTCGAGGCGCCCCAAATTTTTGGTGGGTACTATGTGGGATTACTGCGGACATTCGCTTGAGGTGGCTCGACGGCGTGGGGCAACATACGCAGACGTGCGGGTGATGCATCAACGACAACGCGACCTTACGACGAAGAGCGGACGAGTTGGCACGCTGGGACAGAGCGAATCGATCGGACTGGGGATTCGGGTTGTGGCGAATGGCGCGTGGGGATTCGCGTCCACTGATCAATTGACGCGCGAAGGGGTGGCTGGTTGCGCGGCCCAGGCGGTGGCTATTGCGCGTTCGTCGGCGCTGGCCAAAAAAGAGAATGTGCAAATGGTGCCTGAGGGCACGTATGTGGACAGCTGGCAAGGGCCTTGCGTGAAAGATCCGTTTGAGATTCCGCTGGAAACCCAGGTGGAGCTACTACTTGCTGCCGATTCAGCGATGCATAAAGTCAAGGGCGTAACTTTGTCCGAGACGGATATGCAGTTTCGGAAGATCGATACCTGGTTTGCATCAAGCAGTGGTTCCAAGATTCACCAGCGGCGGGTGATTTCCGGATGCGGCATAGTGGCCACTTCGTTTAAGGGCGATGCGATCCAGAAGCGTTCTTATCCGAACAGTTTCGGCGGCCAGCACGTGCTTGCGGGATATGAGTTGATCGAATCCATGGAGTTGCTGCGGCACGCGACAAGAGTCGGCGAAGAGGCGGTGGCTCTGCACTCCGCGGCACAATGCCCGGAAAAGGCCGGTACACTAATTTTGGGCGGTAGCCAGCTGGGATTGCAGATTCATGAATCGATTGGCCATCCGATTGAACTTGACCGCGTTCTCGGGCAAGAAGCGAACTTTGCGGGAACAAGCTTTCTCACGTTGGATAAGCTGCACAACTTGCGGTACGCGTCGCCGATCGTCAATGTGGTGGCTGACGCACGCATCGCGCACGGGGCGGGTCTGGGCACATTTGCGTACGATGACGAAGGAGTTCCCGCGCAGTGCATCGACGTAATCAAGGACGGCGAATTCCACGGTTATCTTTCCAGCCGCGAGACCGCTCATCTGGTTGGCTTAGCCCGTTCCGGAGGCACGATGCGCACGGAAAGCTGGAATCGGTTGCCGATGATTCGGATGACGAACGTCAGCATTCTGCCGGGAGAGTGGACGCTCGACAATCTGATTGCCGACACGGACGACGCGATAATGATGGACACGAACCGTTCCTGGTCCATTGACGACCGGCGTTACCAGTTTCAGTTTTCGACGGAAATCGCGTGGGAGATTAAAGGTGGGAAGAAGGGGCGCATGCTGAAGAATCCCAGCTACAGCGGCATCACCACGGAGTTTTGGAATTCGTGCGATGCCATCACGAACGCAGACAACTGGGTGCTGTGGGGTACTCCGAATTGCGGGAAGGGCCAACCGATGCAGGTGATGGGCACGGGCCACGGAGCGTCGCCGGCGCGATTTCGCAACGTAAAAATGGGGATGGCGTTTTCGAACCAATGAGTCCGCGAGAGAAACAGCACGCCTTGAAAGGGGACGGCGGAGGTGCCGTGGCGCTCCGCGCCGAACGCCAGTTACACCAGATTGGCGCAACAGTATTGCGGCTGGCGAAAGAGCGCGGCGTTCCGGAGACGGAGGTACACATTGATGAGCACATCCAGGCGCTTACGCGATTTGCCAACAACACCATCCACCAGCACGTTGCCGAACAGGGGTTGGTGGTGTCTATTCGAACGGCTGCCGATGGACGAACCGCCCGCGTCACAACAAACCGGGTGGACGAAGACTCTTTGCGGGCGGCGATCGACGATTGCCTTTCCCTGGCTTCGCATCAGCCCAAAGATTCACGCCTGCTGGCAATGCTGGGCAAACAGAAATATCGCTTGGTGCGCCGCTTCCATGCAGGTACCGCGGCTCTCACGGCGGAAGAACGGGCCCGCGCGGTGAAACATGCGTGCCAGTTCGCCGAGAAACATGGGCAGATTGCGGCCGGGATTTTTTCCAGTGGCCAAAGTCAAAGCGTGTTGGTGAATTCTCGTGGGCTCTCCGCGGCCTACCGCCATACGAATGCGACTTTTTCTATCACGATGCAGCAGGGTTCAGCCACAAGTTGGGCGAAAGCGAATTCCGGAGACGTTCACCAGTTTGACCCTCTTGAATTGACAAAGATCGCGGGGGAGAAGGCATCGCGTGCGGAGAATCCGGTGGAACTGGAACCGGGGCAGTACACCGTGATCCTGGAACCTGCGGCGGTTTTGGATCTGGTTGGCTTCCTGTTTTACGATTTTGCCGCTACGGCTGTGGCAGACAAGCGCTCCTGCCTTTCCGGGCGCCTCGGGAAGGCCATCTTTGGGAAGAACATAACAATTACCGACGACGCGTATCACGGCCATCAACTCGGCGCACCTTTTGACGGTGAAGGTATGCCCCGCGAGCGGGTAGTGCTGGTGGACCGCGGCGTAGTGAAGAACCTGGTTTATTCCCGACGATCGGCGAAGCGGGCGGGGACCAAGCCCACAGGCCATGGCTTTCCGTTGCCGAATGAGTATGGGGAAGCACCGCTGAATCTGGTTGTGGAGGGGGGTACGACATCGGTGGAGGAGATGGTTGCATCGACGAACCGAGGCTTGTTGGTGACGCGACTGTGGTACATACGGGAAGTGGATCCATACGAGAAGATCATGACGGGGATGACCCGCGATGGACTGTTCCTGATTGAGAAGGGCAAAATGGGGCGAGCGGCGAGAAATTTCCGATTCAACCAATCGGTGCTGGAAATGCTACGGAATGTTGAACGTCTGGGGCCGGCCCGGCGAGCGACCGGGGAAGAGGCCTTCGAAATGGTGGTTCCGCCAATGAAAATCAGCAATTTTCACTTCAGCGAAGTCACGAAGTTTTAACCTAGTTAGCGGTTTGGCTGCCCCTGCAAAACTGATACATCGCAGAAAAATTCTGCATTGTACATTCGCCTGATTGGACACTATTACACTAGTATGTGTAGTTGTCCCAAGCAGATAGGCAAACCGCGCCACCCCAACTGGGGCCACCCAGACCATGATGCCTGCGGAACTGGCTTTATTGCTCAGCTGAACGGGCCTGCCAGTCACGAGATCCTTACGTACTCCCTGCAAGCGCTAGAGCGGCTGTCGCATCGTGGCGGTGTTGATGCCGATGGAGCCAGCGGTGATGGCGCAGGCCTACTAACAAGCTTGCCGGTGGGTTTCCTGCGGGCGCGTGCTTCCGAAGACAAAATCGACCTGGACGAACTGTTTGGCGTGGGCATGCTCTTTGCTCCAGCGGCGCGGGTTGCGGATGCGCGTACCGCTGTAGAGGATTCGATTGGCAGGAGCAAGTTGCGGCTGGTGGGATGGCGACGCGTTCCTACAAATCCAAACGCACTGGGGCAGCGAGCGTTTGAGACGATGCCGGAAATCTGGCAGTTTTTTATTGAACCGGCTGGTGCGAGAAATTCGGCTGTGAACTTTGCGCAGAAATTTGAGCGCAGCCTTTGGCTTTTGCGCAAACGAGCCGAGGGAGCGCTTCCGGAGCGCTGTTACCTGTGTTCGCTCTCGTCCCGCACTATCGTTTACAAGGGGTTGCTCACACCGTGGCAATTCCCGCGGTTCTACGAAGATTTGCGCAGCAAAGAGTTCACTGCGCAGTTTGCAGTTTTCCACCAGCGATACTCCACAAATACAGAGCCCTCCTGGCAGCTTGCGCAGCCGTTTCGATATGTTGCGCACAACGGCGAAATCAACACAGTGATCAGCAATCGCCGGTGGCTGCGGGCGCGGGAGCGGGAGATTCGGAAACGAATCGGAGTGGGGAAGTGGTTCCGGCTGCTGGAGGAAAATGTAAGCGACTCCGCAAGCTTCGACAATGCGCTGGAGTTGAAACTGCTGGAAGGAAAAAGCGTGGAAGCGGCGATGCTGGCACTGGTGCCGCCGGCCTTCTTGCAGGATCCGTTTCTATCGCCGGATGTGCGAGCTGCGCTGGAAGCGCTGTCTCGGGAAGGCGAGCCCTGGGATGGTCCGGCGGCGCTGGTGTTCAGCGACGGGCTGTCGGTCGGGGTGAAACTGGATCGCAACGGATTGCGCCCGATGCGGTATACGGTGACGCATGATGGGCTGGTTATCGCGGGGTCAGAAACGGGATTACTGGATCTCGAAGAATCGCGGATTGCCGAACGGCATCGCCTTGGACCGGGAGAAATTCTACTCGCGACACCGCAGACCGGTGCACTGCTGCGCTGGCGGGAACTGCTGAAGAGCGTGACTGCGGAAATTCCGCGGAAGGCACTGACGCGTTCGAGTGTTTTGCGTTTAGAGGATTCGTCCGAGCGCACTCCGATTGTTCATGCAAAACGGGTGGCGGCGGCAGCGGGCTGGTCTGACGATCAGTACAAAATTTTGTTCCGGCCGCTGCTGGGCGGCAAGGAAGCAGATTGGAGCATGGGCGACGATGCACCCCCAGCGTTCCTCTCGATGCTGCATCGCCCGCTCTGGGACTATTGCAAGCAGCGTTTCGCACAGGTTACGAATCCACCCATCGACCCGCTGCGCGAATCACATGTGATGTCACTGGAAGTGCCGCTGGGCCATGGCCATTTTCTGGCCAGTCCGATTCTGAGCGCGGCAGAGCTGGCTTCGCTGTGCGGCGAGTTGCCTCCGGTACAGACCATCGACTTTACGTTCTCTCCTAACCTGGGAGTTCCGGGCGCGCGCCGCTGTCTGACTCAGTGCAAGACTACCCCTCTGAGTGGCGGCGATCGCCCGGGGCTCCTTCTCCTTTCGGACCGCGGGATTGGACCGGAGCGAGCCGCACTGCCGGCTTTGCTGGCGGCCGCAAACGCTTGGAAGAGCCTTGTGAACCAGGGACTGGCTGACATTCCGATGGTCGTAGAGACTGCCCAGGTGTTCGAGACCCATCACGTCGCGATGCTGCTGGCTGCGGGTGCCAGTGCGGTGGTGCCTTACCTGGCGGAAGAATTCGCCGAAACAGAGGAAGCGGGCGCGTTCGATAAAGTTCGCAAAGGCATTACGGCGGGTCTGCGCAAAGTGCTGGCTCGCATGGGCATTTCTACGCTGGCCAGCTACCGCAACAGCCATTTGTTCGAATTACTGGGATTGGATGAGGACATTTGCCGCGAATATTTTGAGGATGCCGCCTGTTATCCTGGCAGCAAGACTCTGGATTCGCTGCTCCAGGATTATCTGCAGATGCATGCCGCGGGGTACTCTGGAACCACGGACGAACTGGCAGATCACGGCCTGTACCGTTTCCGCAAAGGCGCGGAGCTTCACGCCACATCACCGGAACTTGTGCGCAGGATGCACGCACATGTGCGCAAGCCGGATCAAAGCAGCTACAGGGCATTCGAGCAGTTGGCCAAGGCAGAGAGCCCGACATTTTTGCGGGATTTGCTGGAGATGCTGCCGGAGCAGCCTGTCGCGCTGGAAGATGTCGAGCCGCTGGAATCTATCTTGGCACGCTTTAGCACGCAAGCCATGTCACTGGGCTCTCTGAGCCCGGAAGCGCACAAGACGCTTTCTGTGGCGATGAATCAACTGGGAGGCCGCAGCAATACGGGCGAAGGCGGGGAAGACAGCGACCTGTATAAAATTCCCGGATGCTCAAACAAGATCAAGCAAGTTGCCTCCGGGCGATTCGGTGTGACGGCGGAGTACCTGGTCCGGGCGGAAGAACTTGAAATCAAAATGGCGCAGGGGTCGAAGCCGGGCGAAGGCGGCCAGCTCCCCGCGCGCAAGGTCACTGAATATATCGCGCGTATCCGCCATGCCACGCCGGGAACGCCACTGATTTCACCGCCGCCACACCACGACATTTACAGCATCGAGGACTTGGCGCAACTGATTCATGATCTGCGTGCGGTCAATCCGCAAGCGCGCATTGGCGTGAAGCTTGTGTCTGGAACCGGCGTCGGCGTGATTGCCGCCGGCGTGGCGAAAGCTGGCGCCGACGTGATCACCATCAGCGGTCACAATGGCGGTACAGGATCTTCACCGCTGACTTCGATCAAGAACACGGGCTTGCCGTGGGAAATCGGACTGCGCGACACGCATGAAACTTTGCTGCGTGCGGGCTTGCGGTCCCGCGTGAAACTTCGTGTGGACGGTGGATTGCGATTCTCGCGAGACGTACTGATTGGCGCGACGCTGGGCGCGGACGAATTCGGTTTCGGAACTGCTGCGCTGGTGGCTATCGGTTGCGTGATGGCGCGCCAATGCCACTTGAACACCTGCCCGGTGGGCATTGCGACGCAGGACGAGACTCTGCGGACGCGATTCAATGGGAAGCCGGAGATGGTGGTTGCTTACTTCCGGTCGCTGGCGGAGGAGATTCGCAAAGGACTGGCGGAACTCGGCGTGCGAACCTTGACCGAACTTCGCGGCTGGTACGATCGATTGGAAACACAATCGGGTCTGGATGCCTTGCTGGTTATTCCTGTTTCCAAGGCACGGCGGGTGCTGCCACAGCAAAGCTCGGTTCTGGACGGCGGCGTGGAGGAAACGGAGCTGTCGTTTGAGCATCCACCGTTGCCGGGTTCCGGTTCCGCGGTCATCCACAATTATCATCGCAGCATTGGCGCACACTTCAGCGGCGAACGGATGAGCCAGCGTCTGCAACAGAATGAAGCTCCGGAAACTACACGTGAATTCCACGGCACAGCGGGACAGAGTTTCGGTGCGTTTCTTACTTCGGGATTAATCTTGAAGCTTTCCGGAGAAGCCAACGATTACGTGGGGAAAGGGCTATCCGGTGGAACGATCGTGATTCGTGCCGGGCACCACGCTTCCAAGCGTGGCGATGTGCTTGCCGGAAATACGGTGCTATACGGTGCGACCTCCGGACAGCTCTATGTTGCGGGGCAGGCAGGGGAACGCTTCGCGGTACGCAATAGCGGCGCGGTTGCGGTGGTCGAAGGGCTGGGGCAACACGGCTGCGAATACATGACCGGGGGAATTGTCACGGTTCTCGGACCCATTGGACTAAATTTTGGTTCTGGCATGACGGGGGGACTCGCGTACATTCTGCGGAGCGAAATGGAGCACGTTCTCAACCTGGAGTTTGTGCAGGCGCACGAACTCGAGGAAGAAGAGGAGAGCAACTTGCGGCGGTTGTTGGAATCGCATGTGGCGTTGACGGATAGCCCGGTCGCCTTGCGCCTGCTGGCGCGAAGAACCTCGTTACCCTTTGTGCGGATCCAGCCGATCCATTTCCAAGGCACCGTTCCGATGGCTTGGAAGGGGATACCTAGCACGGTGTTGGATTCCATTCCTGTTGAGGCTCCCAATTTCCTGCGCGTTTCGGAGAACCCTGCACCGCAGTACGCCTGAGCCCCGCAGGAACTTCACTTTTTCCTTATAGCAATTCCGTTATACTCTTACGCATAAGCGAGAGTCGAGGTTATGGATTTCGACCAACTAACTACCTTTGTACAAGTAGCTAAACTCAAGAGCTTTTCGAAGGCAGGTCAGAAAGTATTCCGCTCACAATCGGCAGTGAGCGCGCAGATCCGCCAACTGGAACAGGCGTACCACGCCAAACTGCTAGATCGTTCTGCAAAATCGGTTGAGTTGACGCCGGCAGGGGAAGTCTTATTCGAGTTCGCCGAACGGCTGTTGCGCTTGCGGGACGAATCAATGCAGGTGGTTGCCGATCGCGGCAATGTGGTGCAAGGGCCCGTGACGTTTGGCGCGAACGAAGCCACTTGCCTCTATCTGCTGCCGGATATTCTGGCCGAATTTCAACGGCGCTATCCCCTGGTGCATATCAGCATCTACCGCAATTTCAGTCACAAGATTCTGCAGCGGCTGGAAGAAGGTTCGATGGATCTCGGGATCGTCACGTTGCCGGTGAAATCGCCCAATCTCAAGATGCATGTTATCAATCGAGACCGGCTACGTTTCTTTGTCAGCAGCAAGAATCCGCTGGCGCAGCGCAGCCATGTCACGCTGGATGAAATTGCCGCGGCTCCGCTGATTTTTCCGAAAACGGGTTACACGCGGCAGGTGCTTGACAAGCTTTTCCGGCCGCACCGCTCACGACTGCGGATCAGCATGGAATTGCCCAGCATCGGGATGATCAAAACGTTTGTCGCGGCGGACGTGGGTATATCGATCATCAGCGAGAGTTTTGCGCGCGACCAGGTCAAGAGCGGCGAGGTGAAACTTCTAACCGTTGAGGGCGTCGATCTCTATCGTGAGCTGGCGCTCGTATACCGGCGGGATCGCAGCTTGCCGCGGGCGGTTCAGGCGCTCATCGGCATGATACGCGAGAACCGGAAGCTGCAGGAATCCTCTGCCAGCTGAATTGTCGATGTTGTTGGGAATTGGTGTGGCTGGTCTTACCGTCCGAGAAATTACTTCACGTTAAAGTCGAGGCTGGCAATCGCATGCGTAATCACGTTTTCCTGAATCTGAATCAGATCCGTGTCGGCGAACGTCATGCCCAACACCGTTAGGAATTCGCCCCCATGCGGGACTACGGAAAGTGTGCCCGACCAGTCGTGGTCATCGGCCATTCCACGGTAACGATATTCGACCGCAGGCTGACCGCCTACAACAGTTTTCCGCTGAGAGATCAGGCGGTAGTTTTCGTAGGCATCGTGGAGGCGTTTCTCAACGACTTGCGCGGTTGTTTCCAGTGAGTCCTTCGACTTTTCGTGGCCGACGACCAGGAGCGTGGATTCGTTATACGTTCCCATGGCGACGATGGCGTTTGGCAGCGTCTGCCCGGCGCCGTCAATAATCTGCCAACTGGGCGCTTTGTACATGCGGAAGGCGAATTCGTGGTTGATGTAGAGGTTGCCCTGAATTTCTTCGCGATTTGCCGGCGGCTCGTCTTTCGGGGGAGGCGGAGGCGCGGCGGTAGCGAGCAGCGTATTCTTCGGGATCGCCGCGGTAGCTTTCAACGCAGGCGCACTGGGCTCTGTGACCGTTTTGTTGGCCGGAGGAATTTCCGGGCGACCGCCAGCATTGGTTAGGATAGCGGCCGCTTTTTCTTTCTTGGTTGGCTCGGGGATGGAAGTTGATTTCGTTTCATTTGTGCTGTTTGGCTTTGAACTTGGATCTGTTTTCACCGGAGCGGGTTGTGCAGGCGAGTCTGGAATGATCGAAGCGATCTTGTCCTTCTCGACGAGGACATAACCATAGTCGGTTTTGACCTTGAACATGTTGTCTTCGTAGCCGACGATCACGCCGTAGAGTTTCTTGCCATCCTTCAGGCGAATTTCGTCCGCGCAGGCAGTTTGGGTGCACAGGACCGCGGAAGCCAGGATCATCAGGCTCACAGCAAGTTTTAGGCAGCGGGCCATACTCATTTAAAAAGTATGCTTCCGTCGCAGGATGGCTGCAAGGTTCAGCCTGGGGGCGGTGTCCGGCGAGCCACCTCCGCAGGGATGACGGCTTGCGCAGGGGCGAGGATCGGGACGCACGGCGAGGTGGTGTCAACGCTCAGGAGAGGTCCCACTGCTGAAGGGTGAGCCAGATTCCACTCACCGTGAAAGACAGGGCGTTGATAGCGCCAGGCCGCTTTTCTTTGTGGCGTAGTGCTGCCGCAGTTGCAGGCCTTTGCCGTGAAACACGGCGTTCCAGCCGTAGCGACCACGCACACGGTCTATTTGGCGGTTGAGACCCAAGCGCCGGTTCGCATCGGTGTCGAACAGTCCATCCTGGCGGTGGTCGCTATCGAGATTGGTGATACTCACGCCGACGAGGCGGACGGCCACGCGGCGAACAAACAACTTCGCAAGCAAGTCTTTTGCCGCAACGAGCAACTCGCGCTCGTCATTGGTGGGGCGCGCCAGGCGCAGGGTCTGGTGCGCGCAATAATGGTCTACATAGCGCAGCCGCAGACCGATCTCGCGGGCCTGGTGGCCATGTTCGCGCAGGGTCCTGCCGACGCGCTCGCTTAAATATTCCAACAGACTGCCGAGGAATTCGGTGTCCATGGTGCCGCGCTCGATGGTGGTTTCGCGGGAAATGGATTTGGGCGCGGAAGGAGGGCGGACCTGGCGTCCATCCAGCCCGCGAGAGCGTTCCCAGATCTGCTCGCCAATCGCGTCACCGAACGCGGCCATCAACACCGGCTTAGGGAGCAGGCGCAGTTGCCCGATGGTGGAGACTCCGCGTTCTGCCAGGGCGTCGGCGTGGATATGCCCAATGCCGTGCAGTTTCTCCACTGGCAGCGGAGCCAAAAAGGCTTCTTCCGTGCCCGGTGTCACTATGCGGAATCCGCGAGGACGCTCCAACCGGGAGGCGATTGACGCCACCACTTTCGTGCGCCCGGCACCCACGGAGACGCTTAAGCCCGTCCGGCCGAGGATATCCGCCTGCAGTCGGCGCAACGTGGCCTCGAAATCGGGATACAAGTGCTCGGTCCCGGCAAAATCCAGATAGAAGTCGTCCAACGAGGCCGTTTCCACCGCGGGCGTGTAAGTCTGCAGAATGCGTCGAACGCGTTCGGCGAAGTCCGCGTAGTGTTGGTATTGCCCGGGTACGACGATGGCCTTCGGGCAGATGCGCAGCGCGTCGCGAAAACTCATGGCGGTGTCTACGCCGCGGAATTTCGCTTCGTAGCTGGCCGAAGCCACCACGCCGCGGCCGACCAGCACCGGCTTGCCGCGCAGGTTTGGATTCAGGACCTGCTCGACCGAGGCGAAGAAGGCGCCCACGTCCACATGCACGATGTGTGGGGCAGTTTTTTCTGCCGCGCGGTTCTTGCCCATGCCCAACCAATTGGTGGAAAACCAGGAACGACTTTCTGGTGCGGTGGGTTGCGAAGGAATGGCGGCAGGGCTCGCGGACTCGCCTTGCGCTGCAGGTGTAGGGGATATGCTTTCGACACAGGTGTCCATGGCAGCTCCTGGCAGGGAAGAGCGACTTGCAGTAGTTTTAACGGGTGGCATCCGGCTCGGGAGAGCCCGAAGGCAATGGAGCCGAAGCCACCCATTTCCCGTTTCCTCTACCGGGAGCGACAGTAGGCGAATAAAAGGCGAAAGTCAAGAGATTCCTCGAGCCCTTCCTCCGTGGCTACCACGCAAATAGCTGGCCGCGATATTTCATTTGCAGCAGTGAAGGGACTGGCCGAAGGGTCAATTGCGCGACCCGCGGGAGGGCTTATCCTAGTGACAGGATGAGGACGCTCCGCAGCGCGATTGTGGGCTTTCTGGTGGCCTGGGCGTTCGTTTGCGGGCCAGGAACGCTCATTGTGGCAAAGAACACGGCCAGTGCGGGTGCGGACGATGGAGCCTTGTCCCTGGCCATTTGTCCCATTGTTTATCCCTTGGACCAAGCGCCTTCGGAGCGCGGGTTTCACTACACGTTCTACGGCAACGGATTCTTCATCAACAAGGAAGGGTATCTGCTTACGGCGGCGCATGTGCTCAGCCAATTAAGCGACGCGCAGCCATACATTGTGTTGCGCTTGACGATGGCGCCCCCGCGACTGCTGAAGGCTACGGTGATCGCGATGGACCGAGACCACGATGTGGCGCTGCTGAAAGCCACTCCCAATCCGTTCGAGGGCAAGTATCAGGTACGTTTTCTGCCGTTGGCGCTCGACAAGCCCGCCCGCGCACAAGCTGTGCTAGGGGCAGCATTGCGTCCGTCGCGATTGAGGGACCCGCACACGTTCGATGCGTTTGTGGAAGACCGCCCCGCGGGGGAAGTGCTCGAGTATAAGTTTTCGCAACTCGACAAGGGCGGTGCAGACACCGAACTGTTGCTGTTCAGCCACGAAGTTTTATTAGGCGACAGCGGTGCGCCCGTGGTTTCCGTCGAAACACAAGCGGTGGTGGGACTGATAGAAGGGCGTTGGTTGCGCGTGAACGCAGCGTCAATGGCTGCGGCCACGAAGCAGCATAGCAGCGGAGTTGGCGCCGCCGTTCCGATCCACTACGCAATTGCGTTATTGCAGGAACAAGGAGTGGCCTGGCACGCAGCAGGGGACCCTTGACTGTGGTACTGACGAATTGGCCGTCGGAGATGTCCAGTGGAAATGGGATTACCCCTTAAAGACCACATTTCGTAAGAAGAAGAAAAGAAAGCCCGAGAGCATCATGGCCGAAGGGAGGGTCAGGACCCAAGCAAGCCCCAGATTGCGTACGGTGCTCATTTGTAGACCGGAGTGGTTAGCCATCATGGTTCCCGCGACGCCCGACGACAGTACGTGCGTGGTGCTGACTGGCAAGCCTAAGCCATCGGCCGCACCGATGGTTGCCATGGCGGTGATTTCCGCGGCTGCTCCTTGTGCATAAGTGAGGTGGGTCTTGCCGATTTTTTCGCCGACAGTGACCACAATGCGCTTCCATCCAACCATGGTGCCGAGTCCTAGCGCGAGCGCCACCGCTACCTTTACCCAAAGGGGAATGAAGCGCGTGGCTTGGTCGACGTGTTTTTTGTAGTTCTTCAGCACGGCCACGTCGGCTGCGGCTAGGGCAGGCTTGCCGCTCTTCTGCATCAGGCGCAGCGCTTCGCTGACCAGATACATATCGTTTCGGAAGTTGCGCACCTGGGTGCGTGGCACTTTCGAAAGCTCCTTGAACTGGGACATTTCCGTGCCAATATCGTTGACCAACACGCGCAAGGCCAGCATGGTACCTGGCTTGAACTCTTTGGTGCGAATGTAATCCGTCACGTCATCCCGCGGATCGCCAACCACTGCGGAACCCTGCACATACTTGCCCAGTGTGTCCGCAGCCTGGTGCGATACAGCCACAAAATCCTGCGACTGACTCGCGGTTACCGCATGGTTTAAGGCGTAGGTGGTCGGAACGGTTCCGATCAGAATCAGCATGATGAGTCCCATGCCCTTCTGTCCGTCGTTGGAGCCGTGGAAGAAGCTGACGCCAGTGCAGGTAAGAATCAGCAAGCCCCTGATCCAGAAGGGAGGTGGTTCGGTGCCTTTGGGAGCTTCATAAAGCCGCTTGTCCTTGATGACGGCCTTCATGGTGACAAAGAGGAGGGAAGCGACAATAAAGCCAAAAATCGGGGAGAGCAGCAAGGACTTGCCGATGTTGATAGCCTGTGCCCAGTCGACGCCGCTGGTACCGCTCTTTACGCTCATCAACTGATTGGCGATGCCGACACCAATGATGGAGCCAATGAGGGAGTGCGAGCTGGAGGCGGGAAGTCCAAGCCACCAGGTGCCCAGGTTCCAGAGAATTGCGGCGATTAAAAGGGCAAAAACCATGGCAAAACCAGCGCTGCCACCCACCTGAAGGATTAGTTCGACTGGCAGCAGGGAAACGATGCCGAAGGCCACCGCGCCGGTGGAGGTGACAACACCCAAGAAGTTCCAGAAGCCGGACCAGACCACGGCGATGTTGGGGTCCAGAGAGTGAGTGTAAATGACCGTTGCAACGGCGTTCGCCGTGTCGTGAAAGCCATTCACAAACTCAAAACCCAAGGCCACCAGCAGAGCGATGCCCAGCAATATATAGGGCCAAGCCGAACCCAGGACGACCCCCTGGAGGTCCCGAGAAATACTCGTGCCGATGAAGATGAGACCGGCAATGAGCACCAAACCAAAAATGAGCGTTCCGATGGGACTCGGCCGTTTGTTCAGTTTCTCTGCCAGAGCATGTGAACCGGCCGTAACAGGAGAAGCAGGCGTGGTGGTGGCTGTAGCCATGACAATCCTTTCAAAGCAGACTGAGACAGATTTTTAGCGAGAGCGCATTAGGAGCACCCCTTATAGTCATAATTTGTTACGCGCAGATGAACGTTTAGAAAACACGTCCTAACTGGAAGAACCACTTGTGGTGGCCAGTATCTCCCACGCTGCCGCCAAGAAAGATTGGCCCGAAGGCGGTGTCGGCGATTACGCCGGCTGCACCGTCGCCGGAGAGGCGGGGAGCGCCGAACGGATCGGAATACATTTTGCCGACTTCGCCGTAGCCGATGAGATAAACATTCCGGCCCACGAAGGGTGGCAGGGTAGCGATCTGCCGAAGGTACCCCAGCCGTCCCACAAAGTACTGATTCCCAAGGAGTTCATTCAAGCCATAGGCCGTCAGCCGCCCAACGCCACCCAAGAAGAACTGGGGATCACCGGTGTTTCGATAGCCGAAGGTCGAGCCGCCACTGCCGATCAAGAAAATGGAGTCGCGATGATGGAAGACAGGCTGGAAGACTTGGAACGTTGCGGTGAGGGATGGAAAAGCCTCGGTCGCGTCAGGAGCGGTGTCGTAGTAATAGAAATTGGACTGAATGTAGTAACCACGGGTGGGAATGACCGGTTGGTTGGTGTGGTCCATCACATAACGCATATGGAATGCGCCGACCCTGCCGTTTGTGGAGGCGAAATCGGGGGTGCCAAGCCGGAGATCTTCATTGATATAGCCAATGCCGTACCCGGCACGAACTTCGCTAAATCGACTAATGGCATAGCCAATATCCGCACCGGTGTATATATTATCTATGCGGTAATCTGCCTTCGGGTTACTTTTGTTGTAAACCAGAAATGTGTATTGGCTCGCCTTCACGAAAGGATCGAAAAACCATTTGCCCAGTGGCTGAAAGGGGCGGTAAAGATCTGACGTGATGCCATAGGTCTGCCCAAACTGCAGGTCGGTGCGCCATTCGGAGCGGAAGCCTGCGACATCCATGAAGGTGAGGCGGGCGCCAGCGGTGAAGGTGACGTCGTCGGTTTGTGTGCCGTCGATGACGACGCCAGGGCGTAGCGTGGGAGGAGCGTAGCTTTTCTCATGGATGGTGACTAGTAGGCCGTCTTTGTCATCCTGGTGAACCATATCGTAGGTAACACTGTCGTAGCGCCCTACGCCGCTCAGTCGTGTAAGCAGCTGTTCGAGATCCGCCTGGTTGATGGGTTTTCCAACCACGGGCGCAAGGAATTTCTGGACATTGACAGCCGACTCGCCTGTAACTCCTTCAACTTTCACAAACTGAGGCACGCCTACTCTTGTGCGAATGCGGGAATCCTTCTCACGCAGATATTCCGCCCAGGACTTATCATCAAGCTCATAAGCTTTAAGAATTTGCGCTTTGTCTTCGGCGGCCTGATATCCGGCCTTGACCAGTGCATCTGTTTTTTCGTATTCCATCGTGGTGAATTTCTCGACATCGGCTTTGATGATCAGATCGGCTCCGGCCATTCCACGAATTTCGGTTTCCGCAATAACAAGTTCGACCGAGCGCCCCAGGATGCCGAAGGCGGACTGTATTTCCTTGGCGGAAGCAGGAGAAATCTGAAGGTGAATGGCGATGACAACGTCCGCGCCCATTTTGCGGACGACATCGGTGGGCAAGTTGTCGACAAGTCCGCCGTCGACGAAAATCTGGTTGTCTCGACGCACGGGGGCAAACACTCCCGGAATGGACATGGTGGCGCGCATGGCGTCTGACAGCGAGCCATTGCGAAAAACGTAGGCCTTTCCGGAAACGATTTCGGTGGAAACACAGCGAAAGGGAATGGGCAAGTCGTCAAAAGACTTGATCGTGGAGTAAGGCAATGTCTCACGGTCAATGAGGAGATTTACCTGCTGGCCGGAGTTCAGCCCCGGCGGGAGGCTGGCGCCGTGCTTTAAGCCAATCTCAATGGCGTTCGGAATCTCGCGAGCATCTTCTTTTCGGCGAAACGTGAGGTCCGCATACGGGGTGTCGCCGCCAAGTAGAAGCCCCCAATCGGTGGTCTTCAGCAGCGTTTCCAACTGGTCGGAGGTTTTGCCGGTGGCGTACAGTCCCCCGACCAATCCACCCATGCTGGTTCCCGCAAGATAGTCGATGGGGATTTGGTGGTCTTCAAACCACTTCAACACCCCAACATGAGCCTCGCCTAAAGCACCACCCCCTTCCAGAGCCACGCCAATCGTGGGCCGCGACCTGGGAACAGGCTTGGCTTCCGGGCTGACCGGTTTAGTGGTTAATGGCTGCTCCGGCTTCTGCTGTGCGAGACAAGGCCACGACACGGACACCAGTAAGGCGAGCAGCGTGTAACGGGATAGACGCATAGCGGTTCCTTTGATGATAGGTTGGGCGGCGGTACTACTAGCGCAGACAGTTTTACCTACCTTGGCAGTACAGGCAAGACTGTATGACGGATCTGTGAGATCAGCGAAATGCTAGATATTTGCCTCTTCTTCGGGGTGACGTTGTCTATGCGCAAGTCCCACACCGCACAGGACGAGAGCGCCACCCGCAATTTGTGGCCACGTGAGAGGTTCGGCCAAAAGAATAGCCGCCATGATCGCGGTTAATGGACCCTGCGCGAGCAGGCTCACGGAAGTGATGGTTGCCGGCAAATGACCCAGGGCATAAGTCAGCGCCAGATAACCGCCGAGTTGGGAGATCAGCCCTAAACCTAATATTGCCCATAGCGTTCGGCCATGGGGCACGCGCAAGGAGATTCCCATCAAAAGGTTGATTAGAAAAAGCGCCACGGTACTGGAGATCATGGCCAGCCGCAGAAATCCGAGTGTGCTCGTGGAAGTTCTGACACGTTCGGTGGCCAGCAGATAGACCGCAAAACATGCAGCCGCGCCCAGTGCCATCAAATCGCCCATTCCGAAGCGCACATGCTTGCCGAGGTCGGCCCACAGGATTACGAGCGTCCCGGCGAAGGCCAGCAACAAGCCAATCCAAAAGGCGCCTGGTGGACGTTTTCGAAAGACCAGCCAACTGAGCAGGCCCACCACAATAGGCGTATTGTTGCCGAGCAGCGTAGCGTTGGCCGCACTCGTTTTCAGAATGGAGGTGTTGTAGAGGGCCAGGTCCAGCGCGAAAAACACTCCACCCAGCGCAATCACCCCGAGCATTGATGCATTGAGGCGCGTACCTGCGTGATCAAAGAGGAAGCTCGGCAGTAACACCGCCGCAGGGATTAGCATCCGGTAAAAGGCCGAAGCCGGGCCAGGAATATCTGTCCAGCGGACGAAAATGGCAGACCACGCGATGCAGACGATTCCGGCGAACAGCGCCAGATACGCCGGCAGCACGCTCGCAACCGTTTTCTCGTTCGTCGAGATTTGTGTTTCGGTCAGCACGGGCCACCCGCGTTCTTCCAGCGGAAGTATCCCACACGCTGTCAGCGGGTACAGGTGCCGAATTGGCCGCATCCCTCGGCCGTTCCATTGCCGCAACCTTTGCCTGCCGGTAGGGTTAAGATGAGCGAAGGCGAGGCCGAGGTGCGGCCAGCCTTAAACGAATAGCCAAATGACTGTCTCAGCCACCCCTAATCCTGTCGCGCCTGCGGAACAGCCGGTAAGTGCGTGGGTGTGGGCCTTTCGTTGCCTCCGTTGGTCCACGTACCTGGCCGCCTTGATCACTTTGATTCTGCTTTTACACAAGACGCCACCCCCGCCGGTGCAATCCTCTCCACAAGCGGCGGCGCGCGCGGAGGAGAAACTCCAAAAGGTGGAAGAGTCGCTCTCGCAAGGGCAAAAAGCTACGCTGAGGCTGGACGAAAGTGAACTGAATTCCTACTTGGCATCGCATCTCGATCTGGCGAAAAGCGCAGCTGCTTCAGTGCCCAGCACGCCTGACGCAACGCAAATGGAGGAGGGGCCAGGCGCTCCATCTGCCTCCGACGTGGAGCAAGTGCGGTCCACGGTGAGAGATATCAAAGTGCAAATGGAAGGTGACCAGGTACGCGCTTATGTGGTCTTCGATGTTCACGGCAAGGATATGACGTTGCAATTAGTCGGCAAGGTGGGCGCGCAAGACGGATATCTGAAGTTTGAGCCGGTTAGCGGCCAGCTCGGTGCCTTGCCCATTCCGCAGTCCACGTTGGAGGCCGCGGTGCAACGTCTGATGGAGTCGCCGGAGAATCGCGAAAAGCTGAAGCTGCCACCGGATGTCGCGGATATGCACATTGAAAACGGCGAACTGGTGACCACCTACCATTGAAAGTGGCACAGATCAAGCGCGAGTGTTCTTCGTAATGCTCGCAGCCCAGAAAATCCACAGAATAGTGCAGATGGCCAAGGATAGGCGCACATCGAGAACCGCCGCCAAGGTTGCCAGTAGATAGGCTGGCGGCCCAAACAAGTAGCTATGGCAGGTCTTGGCAATGAATGCCTCCGAAGCGCTGGGCGAAAGCATCGGCTTGCGAAAAGCCGCGCGGATGAAGAGGTAGAAGCACAGTGCGATGAACACGAAGGTGCCGGCATAGAATCCAGCGGCCATTTTCGCTGCAGGTGTTTGCAGGTAAGCTGCCAACACTGACGTTGGGTAGGGAACAAAGGTGATCCCAAGCAACAGGCAGCCATTCGCAAAATGAAGCCAGGCATCGGTCCGGCAGACATTACGGAGGATGGCATGATGATGCACCCACATAATCAGAATGGTGAAGAAACTGGTCACTAGACCGACGTAGCTCGGCCATTGCCGAAGCAGGGCTTTGCCCAATTCCGCGGGAGATGCACTGGCAACCGCCAGGTTGGGAACTTTCAACTCCAGGACGAGAAGAGTGATGGCGATGGCAAATACTCCATCGCTGAAGGCCTCGAGCCGTCCTGTTTCTTTCTCCGGATGCGCGTGAGCGATGTGTTCTTCCATTCCCCTGGATCCAGAAAACAGCACTAAAGATTAACAGTCCTGGCAAAGAATCCGAAGCGGCCAGACCGGACTCACGGTTGTATGGCCAGATTTTCAAAGCTTGCTGTAAATATGTAAGGATTGCCCTGGCGCAGTATACTACGCTACTTACGAGGCTGCGAGGCAGGGGATGGACCAAGAGAAAAAAGATCAAGAATTAGGAATGGATCGAGGAATTTCTCGACGCGATTTTCTCAACGGCGTTGCGGTCGGAGTGGGAGGAAATCTACTCGCCGGCTCCTTGGGCGCGGAACGGCTAATCGCCGCTGGCATCTTTGATGAGCGTTCACCGGAAAAAGAACCCGACTACTATCCTCCCGCCAAGACCGGCATGAGGGGCAATCATGATGGCAGCTTCACCATGGCTCATCGAATGCGCGATGGCGAAAATGCAGAAGCGCTGGGCGAGCCGGCGCAGACTGGCGAAACGTACGATCTGGTCGTTGTGGGCGGGGGAATCAGCGGTTTGGCCGCAGCCTACCGTTTCCGCCAAAAGGTGGGGAAGAGTGCGAAAATTCTGATTTTGGACAACCACGACGATTTCGGCGGACACGCCAAGCGCAACGAGTTCCAGGTGGCCGGCCGAATGCTTCTCAGCTACGGCGGCACGCAATCCATCGAAAGTCCCGGAAGCTACAGCGCGGATGCAAAAGGGCTGCTCAAAGAACTCGGCATCGATACGCGGAAGTTTTACAAGGCCTACGATCGGAAGCTTTACAGCCATTTGGGCACCGCTGCTTTTTTCGACAAGGAAACGTTCGGGGACGACCGGCTTGTGACGGGCATGAACGCTACGCCATGGCCAGAATTTCTGGCGAAGAGCCCGCTGAGCGATTCGGTACAAAAAGAGATTGCCCAAGTGTACACCGCAAAGGTGGACTACCTGAAAGGGCTGACGCTGGAGGAAAAGGTCGCGCGACTAAAGAAGATCAGTTATGCGGACTATCTGACCAAGTACTGCAAGCTCTCAGAGAATGCTTTGCCGTTCTTTCAGACATTTACCCACGACCTGTTTTGTGTAGGAATCGAGGCAGTACCGGCTTTCGCTTGTTACGAAGCCGGGGACGACTACAATTCGTTCACCTATGCTGGATTCGATGGTTTGGGCTTTCCTCCCCATGAGAAAGAGGAGCCCTACATCTTTCATTTTCCCGATGGAAACGCTTCGATCGCGCGATTGCTGGTGCGCGCGCTAATTCCCGCAGCGGTCCCGGGAATCACGATGGAAGATGTAGTCACAGCGCGTGCGTATTACAGTCGACTGGATCGCGCGGAAAATCCGGTGCGCGTGCGTTTGAACTGCACAGTCGTGAACGTTAAACATGCCCCTACCGTCAGAGCAGCCAAAGAAGTTGAAGTGACCTACACGCGGAGCGGAAAGCCCTACGTGGTGAAAGGGAATTACACCGTCCTTGCCTGCTACAACGTGATGATCCCGTATATTTGCCCGGAACTACCGGAGGCGCAGAAGGAAGCACTCTCCTACTTAGTGAAAGCACCACTTGTTTATTCGCATGTGGCTATCCGCAATTGGACCGCTTTCTCGAAGCTTGGGGTGCACCAAATTGTGTCGCCCGGCAGCTACCACACGTACACTGCGCTCGATTTTCCTGTCAGTCTTGGCGGCTATAAATTCCCTGGCAAACCGGAGGAGGCCGCGGTGCTCTTCATGCTCAGGACGCCATGCAAGCCGGGACTGCCGGTCGGAGACCAGAATCGAGCTGGACGCACCGAACTTCTGCAAACGCCGTTCTCTAAATTCGAGCGCAACATTCGCGATCAGCTAGGCCGCATGTTGGGTGGCGCGGGCTTTGATCCATCCACCGATATCGACGGCATTACCGTCAACCGATGGGCGCACGGTTATGCCTACACGCCATTTGGCCTTGATACGCCGGAATGGAAGGAAGGCGAAGAACCATGGGTGAGGGGGCGGCAACCATTTGGCCGGATCACCATTGCAAATTCGGATGCGGGTGCCAGCGCCTACACAGACGTTGCCATCGATCAGGCGTTTCGCGCCGTTGGCGAGCTGTTTGCGAAGCAGTCTTGAAGGCTGAGTGGTTGTTTGGAGTCAAATAGGAACTGCCCGACCTACCAATCCGAATATTTTGTTCCGTCCAACGCAGTTCCCTGCGACTTGGAGAAGACATCAAACACATTGCCGCCACCCCAACTGGTCGAATCCGGATCGTCTTGCACAGAGCGCATGCCCCAGTCGCGCTGGCCGGTCATGGGATCCACAGGAATTCTCCGCAAGAAACGGACTTTCTTGTTGCCGGCAATGGTGACGCCATTGACCAGGGTCTCCAAGTCCGGTGGATAGCCATTGCTGGTCAATTCCACTCGAAAAGCCAGGCTGTCCGCCATATCTTTGTAGTGGTCGATGGCGTTCCGGATCTCACGCAGATCTCTACGCAGCTCCGCTTCGCGGCTTCGCACAATGGTGACGCGGATCATGGGCTCGGCGGCGCCGGCCAAAATGAGAAGAATGGTGCAAGCGATGATCAGCTCGAGGAGGGTCATGCCGGCCTCGGCTGAGCGCCTGGTAAGTGGAAACTTCCTGGATGGTTGGATTCGCTGCACGGTCATCCCCTCGCTTCCGGAGACATAGACGCGCTCTTTGGACGCCACTCCACTTCAGCGCGGCAACATTAAGTGCCGGCCACTTTGACCGACAAAAGTGGCTCCGGGGCCTGGACTCGAACCAGGATAGCCAGCTCCAAAGGCTGGTGTCCTACCAATTAGACGACCCCGGAGTCGTAGGGTAACCCACCTAGTTTACTTGATACTTCACGACAGGCAAATCCGCCTCGCGGAAATAGTTGCTGTGCGGGATATCCTGGCTTACCAAGCGGAGCGCCTCTCATTCGGTTCATTCGTCAAATGCAGCCCGACTTCATTTTTGCTAGAATTGGGCGGTTGACCACATGTACGGAGAGGTGGCCGAGTGGTTTAAGGCGCACGCTTGGAAAGCGTGTGTAGGTTAACCCCTACCGTGGGTTCGAATCCCACCCTCTCCGCCATTTCATTTATTTTCTTATACTTACAACGCGTGGTGTCTATCATGGTGTCTGCTATGCATGACTTTCCGGCTTACGCTCACCGGAAAAGGGGCTCGCAGACATGGCAAAGCGCAGCAATGGATACGGCAGCGAAAATCGCGTCAACATCCTCAAAAAAGTCAAAATCGGCAAAAACCTCATCTTGT
>DATERF010000141.1:0-32642 GCA_035271845.1 Candidatus Acidiferrum sp. | reverse complement strand
CTAGAGTCCCGCGATTCCCTTGTTCTGAAGTATCCTCACCACAACGCGGCGATTCTCCGCCTCACTCTCGGCAGTATTGTCTTTACTGGCAACTTGGCGGCTCTCGCCCATGGCGCCCGGAGCCAGCATGTTGGTTAGCGGGATGTGCCCCTGTTGCAGCAGGATGTTGGTGACGTTGTTGGCGCGCTCTTCACTTAGTTTCTGGTTCAGCTCAACGCTGCCGGACGCTGAAGCGTAGCCTTTGACCTGGATCATGTAGCCGTTGACGGTCTTTGCCTTTTCCGCCAACGCCACCAGTTGCGGGTTGTATTTCGGGTCGACTTTCACCTTGCCGTTGCCGAAATACACGGTGACTTCGTCCAGGATGTAGTACTCGTTCAGCTGACCGAATCGCGCGCTGGCCGCGGCAATCGCCGCCTTGTTGGCCGCGACCTTCTTCTCCTGTTCGGTCAACGCCTCTTGCTGTTGTTTTAGCGCTGCATTTTGCTCCGCGAGGGCGGCATTCTGCTTCTCTAACTCTTCTTTATTCTGTTGCGCTTGTTGGGCCGTTTCTGCCAACCCGGCCTGGATGGCCTGCGCTTGTTCGAAATCATTTCCCTTGAACCGTATGGTCTTTGCAACCAGTTGGTTCTTCTCGTTGTACGCTCCCTCTACCTTAATGGGGAGTCCTGGAATAAGGGCAGCCATAGACATTTTCTTGTTACGGGCCTTGAGCACGCCCTCCACTTGACCAACATCGGTGCTGTCGGTCAGCATCACAATGACCTTAGGGTTATCCGACGTTTGTAGAATGATTTCCGCGCCGCTTCTCCCCTTGATTACTCCCTCGAGCTTGGTTTGGGCGGAGGCAATCGCGCTGGATAGCACGGCGAACAGCAGCAGAACGAGCGAGCTGCTCAAGATTCGTAGGCATTTGCAACTAGTCATAGTTTCTCCTCTTTCTTCAATTTTCTTGCAACTTCGGTGAAGAGCTGCGGCGGCAACTCTTCACCTGATTCGAGTGCTGGGACCGACCCGCCGGCTAGAGCCTAAGCTTGGGCTTTGTGCTGGAGTCTATCCCATTCACCCGAGTATTTCATCGTCGTGGCGTTGGTCGGTGGCGCCGGCGAAATGGGCTCGGCGTTTTCCGGCGTATGGAAGAACCGGCTGGACCTGAGTGTGGGTATCGGGTTGGGCAGTGCGTCCCAAATCGCGCTCTTTGTCGCGCCAGTGCTCGTCCTGCTGAGCTACGTCATCGGACCGGCGCCGATGGACCTGCTATTTTGGCCTGGCGCGGTGGTGATGATTTTCATCGCCACCCTTACGGCATGCCCGGTCACAAACAGTGGTCGGTCGGCGTGGCGTGGGGGTATTTCTGCTGATGGTTTACCTGATCTTTGCTATTACACTTTACCTGTTGCCGCCCCGCGTCCAGTGAAAGAGGCATCCATCGACACATAGTTGTCATGCGAGATGCCTTCTTTGGGTGAAGTGAAATAAGAGAAGTCCTGATTACACGGGATGGCACGCGGAGGAACTGGAGATTCTATGCGAAAGCTAGCAGAGGTGCAGGAGGCCAAACAAATAATGAACGACGCCATGGACTGGTCGGCGTTCAAGTGGTTGTTTGAAAAGCCAAGAGTGCGGAAGGCCGCCGATCAAGCCAATGCTGCCTTAGACCGGTTGAACCGGGCGGTTAAAGCGCGGTGGAGCGATGAGGTCAAGGCAACCTACAAGCAGTTATCGGCGGCAGGCGGAAGGAATGCCAAACGACCGGAGAACGACAAACCACAAGCGGAGTCGAACGGCGATCCGATCAATCTTCTGATTGAGAAGTTTATCGAGGCTGATAAAGCAGCGCACCGCGCCAGAGCCAGCGCAGAGGAAACCTTCGACGAAGCAGAAAGACTAAGGAGCACCAGTCTGGCTCGAGAAGGATGCAAGAAAGCGATCCATTCCTGGGAACTGCACGAGAAAGCGATACGCAAGGCCGAGGCGATCGCGGAGGCAAATCCCGAAGAGGAGTGAGAGAAAGGAGTGAGAGAAAGGCTTGACGGGAGCACCACAGGGCCGTACAGTCGAGTTGATACTGCGATGCAGTAGCTTGAACCCGTGGCGGGATGCGAAAAGACCGCGAGACGGGAGCTTCACCACCTTCTCTCTGGACCTCCTCTCATCGCGGCAAGCCAGCCACAGAGCGGATGACAACAAAGTGGGAAACCGAAGCACAGTCAGAGACGTTCCCCTGGAACAGAACCTATATCCGTTTCTGACGGGACCCGCGACCACCACGGAGAAAATTAAAGCCGTGCAAACTGCGTTGGAGGGCGCGGATGGAAAACTCTGGCGGGAAGAGCTGGGGAGATGGGCCGCGCAGATGGTGCCGGTCGAACTTCTGGTACCCGACGTTCACCGCGAGTGGCGTCCTCTGGTTCGTGAGGCGATCCTGTTCGTGGTCTCCAAATTATCGGCTTACCGCCTGGCGCCCAAGATCGTGGAACAGATGGAATTGGGGCCAGAGGTATCTGCTGAAGTGCGACTGCTACGGTTCATTGCGAAAGTTCCCGGCCTGCAGAAGATCGGTCAGGTTCTGGCGCGGAATCGCCATCTTCATCCGCGATTACGGCGGGCATTGATTAAACTCGAAAACGGGATTTCCGACGTGTCTGCAGAAGAGATCTGCTCCATCATTGCCCAGAACTTGCAGTCGCAGATTGGCACCTACAGGATCAAAGTTGAGCCTGCCATCCTTTCCGAAGCGAGTGTCAGCGCCGTAGTCGCTTTCACTTGGAAGAATCCTGCAACGCGGCGGCGGGAGCGCGGTGTCTTCAAGGTTCTGAAGCCACACATCCCAAGCTGCTATGCGGAGGATATGAAAATCCTGGGACAACTTGCGCAACATCTTGTTCGCAAGCACCGGACGGGAGGGATACATCTGGGTCGCCTGGCGGAGACACTCACAGAGATCCGGTTGCTACTGGAACGCGAAGTGGATTTCCCGCGGGAACAAGCGACATTGGCAGGCGCGTTAAGCGAGTATCGCGCGCTTCGCGGAGTCCGCGTGCCCCGCGTCATTCCTCGGCTCTCGACGACAACCATTACGGCACTTACTTTCGAGAAGGGGAAGAAAGTCACGGAAGCTCATGTGGTGCCGGCGAAGCTGCGAATGAGCGTGGCCGATCGTTTAGCAAAAGCGCTGCTGGCGGTTCCCGCACTTTCCCGTGAAAAGGACGCGATCTTTCATGCCGACCCGCACGCTGGGAATCTTTTGTATGACAGGCAACGAAATGAACTAGTCATCCTGGATTGGGCACTGACTGAGCGGCTGAGCAGGAGGCAGCGGAAAAACGTGGTGCTGCTGGTGCTCATGATGATGTTGCGCGACCCCGACGGTATGGCCAAAGCGATTGAAGAATTGTGCCAGTTGCGCGACGGGGGACATCGAGCACAAGTTCGCGACATTCGCAAACACATTGACCAACTGCTGGATGCCTTGCCGCTGACACAATTACCGGGCCCGATGGATGCCATGCGGCTACTGGACAAAATCGCGCTCGAAGGCATCCGCTTCCCTGCGGCGCTGCTGATGTTCCGAAAAGCGTCCTTTACGCTCGAGGGCGTGGTAGAAGATGTTGCGGGAGCCCGAGTTCGACTGGATTCGCTGATGGCAAATCACACCCTGGCGAATTGGAAAGATACGGTCGCCTGTCTATTTTCACTGCTCTCCGCTCGCGATTGGGTCACGCTGGATTGGAGCGCGCTGACATTTACCTCTCGCGTGGGCACGAGAGCGCTGTTTCGCCCCTGGCATTGGCTCAGGAGTCTCGCCACAAACGCGGACGCTGCGTGAAATTGGAGTGGCGACCCATTCGTCTTATTTGACGCGCCGGGCGCGTCGCTTGCGTTTGGTGACGGGCCGGGCGCTCTTCTTACGCTGCTGCAAACGTGTCTGAAGTTCTTCGACTTGGCGACGGAGTTGTTCGAGTTCCTCTGTTTCCGCCCCCGGTCCTTGAGAGCGCAAGGAGTGTCCTGCGAGAAGATTGCGCACAAACTCCAGCGGGCTTGCAACAGCAGTCTTTGCCGTGGAAAGCCGAGTGTGGACAGTTTCCTGTGCCTTCTTGTACAGATCGAGAGTGTTGTTCAGGTACCAGGTCAAGAAATCGTGGGTGGCCTTGTCGGAGGCCCTGACAAGCTGCGTCAATAGCTGCAAAGGCAGGGCAATTTCCTGCTGGCGGGCGTTCTCCACGATGATTTGCGTGAAAACGAGGTGGGTCAGGTCTTTGCCAGAGCGACCGTCCACGACACGAACGTTAATGCCATCCCGGACCATGCGAGCGATGTCATCGAGCTTGACGTAGCGACTCGCCCCGGTGTCGTAGAGCCGACGATCACTGTATTTACGGATGAGAACTTCAGGGTTGCTCATGGGTTCTCCGAGGAGGCAGCGGGTCCGCCGTATTCTCTAACAAACAGCTTGACACGGGCATACCCCAGACGTACAGTGAGGTTGGATACTGCAGTGCAGTATACCGAAGCTTGAGAGGAGAATCAATCATGAAGGCGAGAGAGAAGAAGGCTCCGCAACCGGCCTCGCCCAGTTTGTTGACGGGCTGGGCTCGCCAGGGCGTACAGAGTTTCGTAGCCGCGCAGAAAATCCTGATGGATCTGGCGGCCCAAGAGAACGCATTGTTGATCGGGATGATGAGGGAAGGGTTAAGCAAGCCAGGTGCCCATCTCGGCGCTTCCGTGGCAGGGATCGCGGAGAAGGGCGTCGAGAACCTGACCACGGTGGGAAAAATCTTGTTGGACCTGGCGGCTGACGAAACGGCGCTCGCCGTGGATGGAGTAAAAGAAGGGTTGCGTCTTCCTGCCGCTGCAGGGGCGGTAGCCGAAGTGGCGCGCCACAGGGTGGGCACGTTCATCGAAATGCAGAAGAATCTGCTGGATGCAACGGCGGAGCAGGCACATGCAGTGGCTGACTCTTATCGCGAAGGTGAAAAACTGATGGCTGCGGCGCATGTGGCAGAACTAGCGCGGCGTGGTATCGAAGGGTTCGTGGAGAGCGAAAAGAAGTTTTTGGACCTGGCCGCCCAGGAAGTGAGTGCTGCAACGAAGGGTGAAAAGCGCACGCACAAGCCGCCTCGGGACCGCATGGAAGTGTTGACAAAAGTGGCGCGAGAGGGCGCGGAGAAGTATATCGAAACGCAGAAGAAAATCATGGAGTTGGCCATCGAACAGTTGGACGAGAGCGCGAAAGCGGGTCGCGAAAGATTCAAAGAAGTTACGCGCAAGGAAGCGCTTCCGTCGTTCGGAGAGCTGACCGAAAAGAGCATGAAGAATTTCGTGACCGCCGAGAAATCCTTGCTGGATTTGGCAATGAAACCGATGAAGGGACTCGGCGGAGAAAACGGCCGGAAGGTGTCGAAACGCCGGCAGAAAATGCATCGTGGCGCGAAGAAAGCGGCCGGAGAAGGAAAAGCCGCTGCCCACGTGGCCTGATCCGAAGAGAAGCAAAGAACAGGTCCCGGATTTCCTATTGCTGAGGGACCTACCTCTCCTCGCCGACAACGGCAAGCAGTAGCCGAAGATTGCAACCTCGTTAACAACGAGGTCGGCGGTTGCTTTGCGCCGCGGCACACGTCGGGTAGACTTATCTTCGAATGAAAGCTTCTCGACGGAAGCCCCACACGAAGCAGGAATCTGTACAGTTTCCTGTCTGGCAAGAATGGCTTGCCGGAGTCGAACTGGCCTTTCTGCAGGTTTCCCCCATTTATTGGGGATACGGAATCCCGCACGGAGACGGATCCGCAGTCGTGTTGGTTCCCGGCTTTTTGGGTACGGATCTGTACTTGTCCCAGTTCGCCGTTTGGCTACGGCGGATCGGCTACCAAGCGTTTTATTCCGGCATTTCGATCAATGCCGACTGTCCGAACCTGTTAATTCGCCGAAACCTGAACGATGCCATCCAGAAAGCCAACGCTTCCTCTAAGGGAAAAATCCATCTGATAGGTCACAGTCTCGGCGGCTCGCTGGCTCGCGCGGCGGCCGCTCAGATGCCGGAGCGCATTGCTTCGGTGATTACGCTAGGTGCGCCAATTCGTGGCATTGGGGCTCGGGCTTCCGTAATGAATGCCGCCGATATGGTGCGCAAACAGATCCTCGAAAAGCATGGCCGGGGTGTGCTGCCAAATTGCTATACGTCGAGGTGCACCTGCGAGTTCTTTGAGTCCTTGCGAGGCGAAATTCCGAATTCGGTGCGCCAGACCGCTATTTATACAAAGAAAGACGGGATTTTGGACTGGCGAGTGTGTCAAACAGGTGACCCGCGCGTGGACATCGAGGTTTCCGCGACGCACATCGGCATGGTATTCAGTCCACTCGTGTATAGCATTGTGGCGCGTCGACTGGCGGACAAGTAACGGTCCAAGCAGGGATATTCATGTGACCCATTTCTGAATGTGTGGGATTGCCTACGCAGCTTCCTTGCTGTGCTCGACGGCCGGCGACGGACCAGCCGCCGCTGGCGGTTCGGTTCTCGTAGATTCTTGAGCAGGGGGCTGAACGGCTTCGGCCGACTGCTCTTCTTGCTTTTGGACTGCACGCGCTGCTCGCTTGGCGCCTCGAGCTCTCTTCATTGCGGCTGACCGCTGGAGCTCGCGGAATGAGAGCACCAGAAAATCGCGGAGACGATCCACGTCAGGTGCAGCGTGCGTATCGGCGATGAGTCCGAAGCAGAGTTTCCCGTCATAGCTATAAGCCGCGCAGCCTACGCCCAAGTCATACCCCGTCGGCACCTGCGGGTAGGCCACCAGCATCCGCCTGCCGACAGCGTAAAGTGGAGTCGGTGATCCCACGACATTTGTGCAGATCATATTCAGGGCGGGCACAGGCAGGATAATTTCCGGGATACTCCTCCAGAAAAGAGCCTGCAGGGGAGGGGGTGCGGCGGCCAGCCACTTCGCGGCGAGGCCGACGAAGCCGAGCGCTCCGCATTGTTTTAAAGTTTCGGTACGCGCGGTGACGACTTGAAGCATCCGAATCGGTCCGTGCACGTCCATCGGCAGCGCGATAGGCAGAAACGAGATCTGGTTCCCCATCCCTTGGCTCTGGTCCGGCAACCGGAGATTGACGGGACAGACGATGCGCACGAAACGGTTGACTACCGACTGACCGTGCAACCTCACGTAACGAGACAGTGCGCGTGTCAAAATCGAGAGGATGACATCGTTCACCGTGCCGCCTGCGACCTCGCGCACCTTCTGCACATCGGCCATTTCTAATTCCGTCCAGCAAAACTTCCGCGCTCCGGTGCAGGGTTTATTGAAAGGGAGTCTTTCTATCGAAGCGGCAAATTCTGGAAGCAATCCGAACAGCCCTTTGAGAGGACTTTCCTTGCTGCCATCGAGCAAGGTCTGCGCAAAGTGCAGCATTCCTGCCTCAAATTCAAGAAGACTTCCCAGCGTACTGTTAATCACGCCAGAGATACCGTCCGCCAGAGAGTGCTGTTCTGTTTTGCGACACGCTCGCCGATAGCGGGGCCTCGGGGCCGGGCTGCTGTCAGGAGTAGGATCCAGCAGCAGCTTCATCAATTCCGTCCCGGAGACTCCGTCGGCAAGGGAGTGGTGCACTCGCCAGACCAAGGCACCACGTCCGTCTTTCAGGCCATCAACAACATGCACATCCCAAAGCGGTTTTTTCCGGTCGAGCAGTTGGCTGAGAATGCTTCCGGCGAACGCTTGCAATTCCGCTTCTCCACCCGGCGATTCGAGCGTCACCTGAAACACGTGCCGGCGGACATCAAATTGTGGATCGTCTTGCCAGGTCGGAAAGCCCAGGCTCCACGGCGGCGACACCGGAATCTGCCGATACCGTGGAAGCAAATGCAGCTTCGAGTCGATGTTTGCAACGAATTTTTCAAAAGGGATGGGTCCATCGAAAATGCAAACGCTTGCAATGTGCAGGGGAATCTCTTTTCGCTCAATGTACAGGAATGCGGCGTCTGCCGCAGACATACCACGAGTTGGCCCCGGCCTACTCACAATGGCCCCTTTGTTCTCTGGACTGTTGGTACGCTACTGGATGACCGGGGGCTGTGATAGGAATCACGAGTGTCAGTGATGAACTGCGCCCTTCCATTCCGTGAAATGCTCCGAATCGAACCGCTCACAAATTGCGCCTCGTCCGTTCCTCGTACAGTTGTGCAATCTGCTTGGAATACCGCTCCTCAACTACCTTGCGACGAACCTTCATGGTCGGAGTCATGGTGCCATCGGAGGCGGTGAATTCATGTGGCACGAGTAGTACCTTCTTCAGCATTTCGTGGCGGCCGAGGTCCCGGTTCACCTGGCCAACGATATCGTCATACAGTTCGCGAACTTTGGGATTGGCAATCAGCGTCTCGCGCGACGAACAGGAGATGTGCTTGCTGCGAGCCCAATCCTCCAGCAGGGGAAAGTGCGGCGAAATGATCACCGAGGGGTACCGCCGCCCGTCTCCCAATACCACCGCAGCTCCGATTAAGGCATTCAGCTTCAGAGAATTCTCGATGGGCTGCGGCGCGACGAATTTCCCACCCGAGGTTTTGAGTAGATCTTTCTTGCGGTCCGTGACAAGGAGAAATCCACCTTCGTCAACCTTCCCGATGTCTCCCGTCTTGAACCAGCCATCCACAAATGCGTCTCTTGTCTCATCGGGCTGGTTCCAGTAACCGCTGAACACGGAAGGGCCCCGCACCAGAATTTCCGAGTCTTCCGCAACGCGAACTTCCACGTTGGGGAGGGGGCGGCCGACGGTACCCAGCCTGTGTGCCTGCGGCGAATTCAGCGCAACCACAGGCGAGGTCTCCGTCAGACCATAACCTTCGTGAATGCGAATCCCAATGGACGCGAACCACTCTGCCAGTTCTTTGCCCAACGGTGCTCCCCCCGAGACAAAGAATTGCACTCTGCCCCCCAGTCGGGCGCGCACCTTCGAATACAACAGTTTATTGGCCAGCTTCCACGCCGGGGCGGTTGGTATTTTTCCCGCCAAAATCTGAGGAGCATTCGCACGCCCTACTGCCAAAGCCCAGCGGTAGATCGTTTGCTTCGGAAACCCCTTGGCGTTTTGTTCCACTTGGCTGTAAAGCTTTTCGTACACCCGCGGCACGGCGACCAGAATTTGCGGCCGCACCTCTAGAAGCGCTTGTGGCAGATTCTCGATGAACGGGCAATAGGCCAAGGTCACGCCCCTGTATAGCAAGACGAAGTCGGCGTGCCGCGCCGTCACATGCGACAGCGGCAGGAAGGAGACACTGATCAACCCGGGGCTAACATCAAAACCGTCAAGCGAATGCTGCATATTCGAGGTCAGGTTGCCGTGAGTTAGCTTGACCCCTTTGGGAATCCCGGTGGTACCCGAAGTGTAAATGATGGATGCCAGATCGCCTGAGGTAACCCCGCGTGCGCGGGCCTCCAATTCAGGGTCATGCTCGATGAGAGCATCCTGCATTAATGGTCGCATCTGGACCGCGTCAGCCGTCGCGACCTCGTCCATTACCACCACATGTTCCAGGCAGGTTTGGTTCTTGATCGACAGTACCTTTTCGAGTTGCTCCCGCGTGGAAACGAAAACGATCTTCGAGCCGGAGTGGGACAAAATGTAAGCCGCTTGCTGGGCTGGCAGGGTCGAGTAGATGGGTACAACCACCGCTCCCAATTGCAGGCAGGCAAAGTCTGTAATCGCCCACTCAGGCCGGTTTTCACTCAGGATCGCAACCCTATCTCCCTTGATCACTCCCCATTGGTTGAGTGCCCGCGCAGTGTTTGTGACATATTGAAACAGCTTGCGCGAACTGATCGGAACCCATTCCGTTCCTTCCCGAGTCATCATGACCCGGGCCAGCCCTCGATCCACGATGGCGGAGAATATATCGTTAAGAGTCTCAGGTTTCATGACGAAGAAGGGCTCCTGGCCGAGGACGCGTGCCGACCGGTCAGCTAACCAAGCCTATCTCCCAGTTTTAGAAGCGCGGCTGCGCGCCTACTACAAATGGCCCCAACGAAATGTGGGGCCGACGGTGAACCTGACGTAGTTTTGCCGGTTGGTCAGCAGATCGGAGAACAGGTGAGTGTTCACCCAGTCGGCTGTAAACCGTAGTCCAACGTGACGGCTCACGTTGAGGTCGAACCCGCCACCCAGGCCAATGAACCAAGTCGTATCAGTCTGGTGAGAACTGGGGATTGGAATCCCCAATTCGGTAAACAGGGGCCCCAGTTGAGGCGGAAAGTTGAGGTTTGCCGACTCGTGAATTCCCCCGAAACCCGGACGGCCAAGAAATGTAATCTTTCTCCACTTGCGCCAGTAAAACTGCGGTCCAGCGGCAAACGTGTACGTGGTCGACCTAAACGGTACATGAATCGAGCTTGGGGGAATACCAACCGCGCCCACCGTCGGGGCGTAGACTGTCTCGCTTCCATTGATGGTTCCAGCGCCACTGATGATGTTGTCGCCGATGGCGCTGACATCTCCACCCAAAGCGAACCACGGTTTCACGGTAACTCCAAAATCAACGTCAAAGCCGCGTTCGGTGAGGTTTCGCGCTGGGCTAAGCATATAGTCGAAACCGGTGTAGACCGTGTAACGGTTAATTTCAACATCCTGCGCCAAGGAAGGAAGGCAAAAGAAAATCGCAAGAGTGCAAAGAAGCAGACCTTTAGGAACTGCCACACTTGCGAGGAATATGGAAGGGGATCCTCTCATGTGGTACCTCTTTAGTTTCCCAGGTCTGTTCTGTCTCGGAAGTTACTTCCGCTACTGCGTGGGCGTGGTGTTGTGGCGTCCCTGCAGAGTGGTAACACACACTTTCACGAAAGATTCATAATTTGCAGTGATGTCCGTCACCTCCCGTCGATTAACCCGGCATGCAGTCGCAATTCCCCACGGAGGGTTTTTGGCCATTACGAATAGCTCTATTAGCCAGTTCATCGGCAAAGCGCACCGCCGTGCCTGAATTTGCCATTGCAACGTCCGCCTGTTACCGTTTCGCGTTCCTCCAGCGGTTGCGCTACCATGAAAGCAGCAGGTCTAAATCCAGCTCCATCTTCCTTGTGCGAAAGGAAATCTTGATGAATCGGGCATTACTTGCGGCGCTCATCGGCGGCTCCCTGCTCCTGACCGGCGGCTGCAAAGCGAAGACGGAAAGTAAGGACGGCATCCGTGACGGGGTGGTCAAGCATATTGCGGCCATGAACGGCTTGAACGTGAACAACATGACCATCACGGTTACCAAAGCTACCATCAATGGCGATAAGGCTCAGGCCGACGTGGATATTCGGGCCAAGAACAGCGATCCGAGTACGCCTGCCATGCAACTCACCTACGATCTTCAGAAACAGGGGGACGAGTGGGTGGTGCTAAAGGGCCAACCGACGGGGGGAATGCAACATCCTGCGCCGGGGGAGATGCCGCCTCAGGGCTTGCCTCCAGGTCATCCGGCCACCGGCGGAACCAGCGGCCAGATGCCGCCGAATCATCCGGACTTCAACTCCATCCTGAACAGTGCGCAGCCACCGGCGCAGACACAGCAGGCGCCAACCAGCCAGCCTCCGGTAAAGCAGCCCTCGAGCAGCACGAAGCCGTGAGCGCCGATATTTGTTGAGAGATTTCAGATAGCAGGAACCTTTCGTGTGGGTGCCGGTGGGTGGATGAGAGTCCGACGCCCGCCTCGGCGGGAATTGTGGACCTTATAGCTGGTCGCTGATCTCTGATATCTTGAGCGTCAAAAATCCTGCAAGTCTTCCGTGGGCAACGCCACGCGCACTGCGTTTAGTACGGCCAATAGGTCGATGACTTCCTGTCCCACCGCGCCCCAAATCGGCGGCAGATAGCCGAGCGCCGCAGCAAGCATGCCGATGATGCTCGCAGCCATTCCGCCGAGTGCGCTTTGCAGGGCGATTTGCCGCATGCGCCGGGCAATGTGCATCAGTTCGTCGATTTTTTCGAGCGCGGTTTCGAGCACCACGGCATCGGCGGCTTCGGTGGTGATGTCGTTCTGCGAGCCAAACGCCACGCCCACGGTGGCAGCCATAAGCGCAGGCGCATCGTTGATTCCGTCACCGACGAACAGCGTTCGCGCCTTCGCCGTTTCTGCTTTCACGATGGCCACTTTTTCTTCCGGGCTTTTGCTGGCATGCACTTCCGTGATTCCAACGCTTTCGGCAAGATATCTCACTTCGGATTCCCGATCGCCGGAGACGAGCATCACTTTGCGAACGCCGTGCTTCGGTTCGAGGTGCTGGATGAAGGAGGCGCTGTCTTTGCGGGGCGCATCGTGAAAGCGAATTGCCGCGGCATACTGTCCCCCGATGAACACCAGGCATTCCAGGCCGCTTTCGAGCGGGGGGAGGGGAAGGTCCAAGGACTGAACTTTTTTTCTACCGGTAATCTGCACGGAATTGCCGGAAACGCTGCCGCGCAAACCTTCGCCGGGGCGCTCACTGATCTTTTCGACCGGCAAAACGGCGATTTTCTGGCGTTTCGCTTCGGAGACGATGGCGCCAGCCAGCGGGTGCTTGGAATACTGCCCCAGGCTTGCGGCGAGTTGGAGTACCTGGGTGCGGTCAGAGCCATGCGCGCAAAGCACTTCGGTGAGCGTAGGCCTGCCATAAGTGAGCGTGCCGGTTTTATCGAAGATCAGCGTCTGGCACTTTTCGATTTGTTCCAGCACCGCCGGATTCTTGATGATGATGGCGCGACGTGCTGCAAGAGAGATGGCGCCGATAATCGCTGTGGGAATGGCGAGCAGAAGTGGGCACGGTGTGGCGATCACTACGACGGAGAGGAAACGCTCTGAGTGGCCACTGAGGAGGGCCGCCGCCGTGGCGACCCCGAGCGCGATGGGCGTATACCACGCGCCAAGTTGATCGCCCAGGCGACGCAGCTTGGGCCGTTGCTGTTCCGTCTGGTGCATGACCTGCATGATGCGGGCGTAGCGCGAATCCTCCGCCAGCTTTTCTGCGCGAATTACAAGGAGCGCTTCACCGTTGACCGCGCCGGAGATGACCATCGATCCCGGAGTTTTCGAAATTTCGTAAGGTTCGCCGGTCAGGTAGGCCTCATCCATGACGCCGTGGCCTTCGAGGACGGTGCCGTCCACTGGGCAGATTTCGTGAGGCAGGACGGTAAGTTCGTCGCCGATGCGAATGTCGGCGAGTTTTAGATCTACCAGAGTGCCAGCTTCATTGCGGTGGGCGACGCTGGGCATGCGCCGCGCCAGCGCGTCCAGCACGGATGAAGCGCGCGCGGTGGCAAATTCTTCGAGCGCCTCTCCACCGGAGAGCATCAACACCACGATGGCCGCGACCAGATATTCCCGCAACAGGATCGCCGTGACGATGGAAACGCCTGCAAGCAGATCGGAGCCAAATTCGCGTTTCCAGAACTTTTTCAGCAGCACCCATAACATGGGGATGCCGCCGACGATGAGCGCGGCGAAGAGTGGTGAATTGAAGGTGAGAGCAGGGAGGTGGAAGGCGTACTTCAGGACGACATGCAAGGCTATTGCAACAAGCGTGAACCCGGCGATTAGCGTTTCTTTGGAGGGAGCGAACCGAGTGTTCCTCGTATCCGCCATTGCCTCAACTTATCGCACAGGTCGTTCGCGCTGTCAAAGATGCAACAATTTTGCTACTGGCGAAGATTGTCGATCGGCAGCATAGAAGAAACCGGAGGAGCAAAAGGTGAATCGGCTGAACCCAAGTACAGGTAACCAAAGAAGCCAGTTCGTTGAATCTCAACCGAGATAGCCAGACAACGCTCTAAGCTTGCTGTTGGAGCGATTTCTCATGGATGGGACCTCGATCTTCGGATGGGTCATTCAATGCCTCCTGTTGGCAGGATGCGGCTGGTGGTGCTTCATTGAAATCCGATACCTGAAGCGGCGCGCCGCAAGTAAGCGCTGGCCGAACGTTACGGCAACGATCCAAAAGGGAGCAGTGGGTCGCATTTCATTCGGACGAGGCGCTTCGGCCCCAGCCTGTTTCCTCGGCTATGCCTACCTAGTCGAGGGAACACGTCGGGCCGGTTTTTTTGCGCTCTACGGGGAAGAAGGGAAAGTGGACGAGGTGCAAAAACGCCTCGCGAGCTCGCCCCTCGACATTCGGTATGACCCAAGCAATCCGGACCTTTCCTGCATGATTGACTTTTATGATTCGCGTTTCGAGGGCCTTGCCGCAACGCAGAACCCGCAGTGGCTAGATCAAGCACCAGCCTTCGATCTCGCGGATGCACTCGGAAGCGCAACTAATGCTTCACCCCTAGAGACCAGACACTCTGACGAACAGAGTCATGACATAAACGAAAAGATATTTCCAGCGCCGGGCGCGATTGTGGAATCAGGCCACAGCAAGATTCGCATACTGTGGACCTGCGCCGTGCTGTATTTCGCCGCGATGCTGGTCGCTTTTCAATTTGCAGGGCGGGTGCCATACCAAGTGCTCACCCTGGCGGGCATCGCCAACATGGCCATACTCATATCGTTCGTTGTGTTACTTAAGAGGGCCTACAAGCCCAAGGCGTGACAGCGATACAGACAGATCAAATCAAGCGGTCATAGCGTTTTGTCTTTTGAATAGCACACAGATTCCAGGTTGCATTCGATGCACTTCGGCTTGCGAGCGATGCAGACGCGGCGGCCGTGCCAGATCAGTTGGTGCGAGAAGATAATCCACTTGTTTTGCGGAATGACCGCCATCAGGTCCTGTTCGATCTTCTTGGGATCCTGGTTGCGGGTGAGATCCAGGCGCTGCGACAGGCGGATGACGTGGGTATCGACCACGACGCCGCAGGCGATCCCGTAAGCCGTGCCCAACACGACATTGCCGGTCTTTCGCGCGACGCCGGGCAGGGTCAGGATTTCGTCCATCGTGCGCGGCACCTGGCCTCCGAATTTCTCGATGATGCCTTTGCTGGCGCCGATGATGGATTTGGTTTTGTTGCGAAAGAAGCCGGTCGGGCGAATTTCTTTTTCCAGTTCCGCGGGGTTGGCATAGGCGAAATCTTCCGGTTTCGTATATTTCTTGTAGAGTTCCTGGGTCACCTGGTTCACACGCACATCGGTGCATTGCGCGGAGAGAATCGTGGAAATGAGCAGTTGAAAAGCATTTTCGTGCTTCAGTTCGCAGGTGGCTGCGGGATAAGCCTCATCAAGTTTCGCCAGAATGGTGGCCACGCGCTTGGGGTCGGTTCCCGCCGTTGTGGACGCGGGCTTCTTTGCGGCCGGTTTCGAGCGCGGTGCCACCTTTTTGGCCGTTCTCTTTTTTGCGGGTTTCACCTTTTTCTTTGCCGGCATACTTTTTCTCCAAACTGCTGTGTTGCAGGGACAGCTTACGCGACTTGCTGTCCTGAGGTGAAACGGCCCGCCTCAGAAGGCGGGCCCTACAACGACATCCATCAGGCGACGGAAGGCATTGCCCCTGTGGCTGTGCTGATTCTTTTCCTCCGCGGGCAATTCGGCGAGCGATTTACCAAGCGCCCGAAAATAAAACACGGGGTCGTAGCCGAATCCGCCGGAACCGCAGGGCTGTTCGAGTATCTCGCCGTCCACTTTCCCGGAGACTACCGCCAGACAACGGCCTTGCTGGGCCAGCGCGATGACGCATGCGAAATACGCCGTGCGCTCCGCGCCCTGCTTGCCTCTCAGTGCAGCCAGCAATTTATCATTTCGTTTTTCGCTACTTGCGCCGGGACCCGCGTAGCGTGCGGACAAAACGCCCGGTGCGCCGTCGAGGGACGGAACCACCAATCCAGAATCATCGGCGAACACCATTTCTTCCGAATGCTTCGAGTAGTACAGCGCTTTGCCCGCGGCATTTTCCGCAAAGGTGGGCGCGTCTTCGGGAAATTCGGGCAACGCGGCAAATCCGGGCAACAACCGCAAGTCCAGGGGATGGCCCGCCGCAAGAATCTGGTATTCCTTCAATTTTCCCGGATTACCCGAGGCCACAAGCAATTTCTTCCGTCCCGGCGTTTCGTTCATCGGCCGCCCAGGAATTTGGTGGGCAGGACCGTGCGCTGCTCCTCGCTTAAGCGGCGGATCCCAGCGGCAGCTAGCGCCAATAGATCCTGCATCTCGCCGCCGGTAAAAGGCCGGCCCTCCGCGGTGGCCTGAATCTCCACGAAATCGCCGCTGCCGGTCATCACGACGTTCATATCCACTTCCGCGCGCGCATCTTCCTCGTAACAGAGGTCCAGCAGCGACACGTCATCGACAATGCCAACACTGGTGGCGGCCACCGTATCGATCAACGGAGAAGTGCGCAGCATGCCCGCTGCGACCAGGCGCTCCATCGCCAGCGATAGTGCCACAAAAGCGCCGGTAATGGAGGCGGTACGTGTTCCTCCATCCGCCTCAATGACGTCGCAATCGATCCACACCGTTTTTTCGCCCAAGGCTTCCTGGTCGGTGACGGCGCGGAGAGAGCGGCCGATGAGGCGCTGAATCTCCAGTGTGCGACCGGATTGTTTGCCCCGCGTGGCCTCGCGCTGCGTACGCTCCTCGGTGGCGCGCGGCAACATGCCGTATTCGCTGGTCACCCAGCCCTTGCCGGTGCCCTTCAAAAAGGAAGGAACACCGTCATCCACCGTTGCTGTGCAGATCACCCGCGTTTTTCCGAGTTCGATCAAGACGCTGCCTTCGGCCTGGGAAATAAAGTCGGGCGTGATTTTCAATTGGCGAATTTGGTCCGCGCTACGACCGTCGCTTCTCAATGGTCCTCCTGGGAGTTTGGTGCCTAAAGAATAGTCCGGAATGAGTTCTGGGGCTATGGGTGTGTGGCGATGAAAAGCCAGGAGAAATTCCTGGCTTCGGAAAGTCGGGTCGGAAACACGACCCCAAGATGCCGGGTTGAAGGCGCGGCGCGCTAGATGAGGCACTACGGACGCTTGGTGGCGCCTTCCACTTTGTCGATTGGGTTCTGGATAGGCGCGGTGAGAACGGACACGCCCGAGCGAGATGGCGCGGTTGTTCCCGCGCCGTTCATATTGACCTGGAAGGTCTGAGTCAAGTCCACGTGCCCTGCGAGTGTATCCACCTCTTGGCCATGAATCAGGATCTTGAGCCGCTGCACCTGTGGCACGTTTGCTTCGAGCGTGCGGGTAATCGAGTCGATGGCCAACTCCTCGCTCTGGATTCCCGAGGGAGTCGAGTTGGCCAGCGCTTCGGAAAAATCGGCCACGGCGATGCCGTTTGGCAGAATGTAGAACGCCAGAAGCGCGGCATCAGGGGGCAGGGTGCGCGCTTCCGGGTCGACCGGGCCCGCCAGCAGAGTGTTCAGGATCTCCTTGGCGCGCAAAGACGGCTCGCTGGAAAGCGGCAGATCCAGGGTGACGGGCACGAGGGTTCCATCGCCGTTGCTGGACCCCCAGAACATTTTGGCCTTCACCCGAGGTTCGCCACTGGTCACTGGAACCGGAGGCAGAAGCTCGCGCCGGGCCTGCTCCGCGGTTTTTTCCGTCAAGGTCTTGGCTTTGTCCACTTGGCGTCGCAGAGCGGGGAAGTACAGCGCTGCGCCAATCACCGCAGCGAGTAAGCCTCCTGCCAACCAGACGCGCCACGTGGCATTCATGGCTGGGTCACCAGAGGAGTGCCTGGCATTACCGGCACCACATAGGAAGGCCGGAACGCCGCCACTCCGTGCGCGATGGCTTCCGCCACGCCAGGAACCATGCGGTCCAACTCCGCGCGGTTCTCCACGGAAACACTGGAGATTTCCACGGCAATGGCTGGAGCGGCAGTGGTGCGCAACTGGCGGATGGGCGCAACCTGTGCTGTCGGGGGAGAGCCTTTGAAGCGTTTAGCTAGTTCGGCTTGTACCATGTCGCCGAGCTTGTGGCTGAGCGTCACGAAGGGTGCCTGCGCCTGATCCCAGGGGATTAACCCTGAAGCGTCGTGGACAACCGGGGTGTCTGGCATTACGTACGTCCGCGCAGTTCCTGCCAGCCCGGTGGACGCGATGTGGAGGGAGATGAAGACCGCGCCACGTTGCGCATTGGCTCGCGCGGAACGATCGTCAAACGAGGGATTCTCATTGCCTTCGCGCGTCTGCAAGACCTGAAAACCTTGTGCTTCGAGAGCGCGACGGGTCTGCGCGGCGAACTGCAACAGCACTTCGCTTTCGCGAATGCCTTCGGTGCCGCGTGCGCCGAGATCGGCGCCACCGTGCGCAGGATCGAGGACGACAATGTTCAAACCCACGCTGGGAGCTTCGCGAAGGGGAACCAACGGACTCGCAGGGGGCGTCTGCGTGGGCAGCCGTGGAGGAGCCGCTTGCGGGGTCTGTGAAGCAGTTTGCGGCGTGACCGGGGTCTGCGCGCTTGCACGTTGGCCCTCGGCACTTAAACTGAGCGCCAGCCCGAGCACGACGGCGAGAACCACTTCACTTTGTTTTTGGGAAACTTTCACGACGAGCAGAATACCAAATCTGTCTGCCTGGCTGGTGAGTGTCGTTGCTACGCGCCTCGAAAGAGGGACCTGCAAGTTACGGGTTGCCTTCCTTCAAAGCTCAAGCGAGAGCAGAAGACGGCCGCTACACGACCTCGCTAATCCGCCTGGCTGGGCTGCACGCCGAGTTCGGAGGTGTAACGGGCGCGCAGTTTACTGGTCGCGAGGTAGAGCGCGATCCCGGCGAGGATAATGAAGACGCCAAAGACCAGGCCATTCATGCCCAAAATGGCCTCATGTTCGCTTTCCACCATGGCCAGGATGAGCAGAGCCAGTGGGAAAATACCGCAGCTAACCGCGCCCGCCATGCCCCCAGGCACGCGGAAGGCACGCCGCAAGTTGGGCTCACGAATGCGCAGTGCTACAAGCGTCACGAACTCCAGCATCAATGCCGCGCCGTAAAGCATGATGTCGAGGGTGATCAGGCGTTTGAAGCCAAGACCCAGACAAAGTGCCCAGCAGCTTGCCAGGACTACGATGGCCACCCACGGCGTTTCGTTCTTCCTGGTCACTTTGCCGAAAAGCCTCGGCATCATCCCGTCACGCGCCATGGCCAGCGGCAATCGCGAATAGCTCATCACCAGAGCATTGAACATGCCGAAGGCGCTCATCATGCCGCCAATGGTTACCAGAAAGCGCAACCACTGAATGCCCATGATGGTGCCACCGAGCTGGCCTGCGACCGAAGCCCAGGAACCATCCTCGGCAAACGCCGACGCCGGTATGCCAGTGAAGTACACCGCCACAAAGGGAAGAATGTAGGTGAGCGAAACCAAAATGACGGCGGCGATCATCGCCTTGGGGTAGGTTCGCTGCGGGCGCTCAACTTCCTGCGCAATGGTCGAGGCGTTGTCCCAGCCCATATAGTTCCACATGGCCACCAACACCGCCCCTAATAGGCCCATGCTTACGCCGGCAGATGCCGCGCGCGGTTCAGCGAAGAATCCAGCCCTGACCGGTGAAAGCAGAACGATCAATCCAAAGGGCAGCGACAGCAGGAAGAATAACCATAGCGAAGTGATTCCCACTACGCGAATGCCCGCCAGGTTCAGCGCTGCGCAGGTCACTACCACGAACAGGCCGGCGTAAATGTCATGATGACTTTCGCCGAACCACGGCGCCATCTGCTTCAGGTAAAAGACGAACAATGTGGGATAAATGGCCATATCAAAGATGCTGGCGGCCAGGGACAGCCACGCTTCCTGGAATCCCCAGAAATTTCCAAGACCACGGCGCACCCAGGCGTAGTAACCGCCTTCTTCCGGCAGTGCGCTGGAAAGTTCGCCGATCATGAAGGCCGTCGGCAAGCACCAGAGCACCGGAAGAAACAACAAAACCAGAATTCCGCGACCATATCCCGCGCCAGCAATGATGGATTCAGTCCCGTAAGTGCCCCCGGACACCATGAAGAACGTCGCGGCAACAAGCGGCCAGAGGGTCAGCTTGGCGACTGCCTTTCTTGTCGAGGGAAATACTTGGGAGGGAGTCTGTGCGGGGAGCGATATAGTGCTCAATTTTTTTCTCTCATCCTCCTAATAAGCGCATCTCGCTATCCCCTTATGCAAAGCAAGTGCACTTTTTCGAGAATACAAGGTCTGTGCGCGCACGCAAGAAAAAAACGCATGGAACGCAAAAAAAGTTCTGCGGCGGTGACGGTACTGTGGGACGGGTACGCAGCGATTTCGGCACTACGTGGTTGCCCGTATGGATCGCATGAGGCGCTCGCGGATTCGGGTCCTCAGGAGGTTGAGGAAGGCGCTTGGAGTGCTACACTCGTTTTATTCGAATTTATTCTTCATTTTTTTGGGGGAAATCATCCACATGAAGCTTCGCCCAAGCTTGTTTCTGCTCGTTTTTGCGCTAACTGGTTCCATTACCGGTGGGCAGCAACCTGCCCCGCCGCATCCTCTGGGTGTGGACGACTTATTCGGGGTGCGCGAAGTGCACGACCCACAAATTTCGCCGGACGCTCAGTTCATCGCTTACACGGTCACCTCGACTTCGCTGAAAGACGATAAGAACGGAACGCAGATCTGGATGGTGCCCACGGGCGGTGGCGATGCCATACCACTCACTACCGAGGACGTGGTTTCCGATCATCCGCGGTGGTCGCCGGACGGGAAGTTCCTCGCCTTCCTGTCCTCACGCAAAGACGCGGACGGCGATGACGGAAAAACGCAGGTTTACCTGCTGAACCGCCAGGGCGGCGAAGCGCAGCGGCTGACCGATACAATTCAGGATGTCGACGACTTTGCGTGGTCGCCGGACGGCAAGCGACTTGTGTTGATCCTTCGGGACCCCTCTCAAGAGGAACTCGAAAGCGCCGCGGCAAAGGGAAAGGATGAGGACGGCGCTGATAAACCTGCCTCATCAAAGAAGTCGAAGTCTCAGCGCCCCTGGGTGATTGACCGGCTCTATTTCAAGGAAGACACAGTCGGCTACCTGGAGCGTCGCCGCACGCATCTTTATGTGTTTGACGTGGCGTCCAAATCGATGAAGCAGGTGAGTTCCGGCGATTACGACGACACCGAACCTGCGTGGTCTCCCGATGGCAAATTTCTCGCCTTCGCCAGTAATCGCTCGAAGCCTGATCCTGACGTCACGTATGCCGTGGATATCTGGGCCATAGCTGCGGATAACACCGACAAAGGCGCCACGCCCACGCAAGTGACAACCGGACTCGGCGGGGATCACCAACCTGCGTGGTCTCCCGACGGCAAATGGATCGCCTACACCACTCAGCTCGATCCGAAACTCTTCGATTACGGCACCAGGCAAATTGCCGTGGTCGCTGCTACTGGTGGTCAAGCCAAAGTGCTCACCTTAGAGCTGGACCGCAATGGAACCAATCCCCGCTTTGCCCCGGACGGCAAATCCATCTACTTCGTGGTCGATGATGACGGTACACAGAATCTCGCTCAAGCGAACATCGCCAGCGGCAAAATCACTCGTCCGATCGCGGGTCGCGTGACCGTTGAGAGTTATTCGTTGGCGAAAGATGGCACCTTGGCCGCCAACCTCTCTACCCCGGATCGTCCCTACGAACTCTTCGCCATCCCCGGTGGTCATCTGACTCGTTTAACCAAGCTGAATGATGCCTGGCTCGCCCAGTTCCAACTTTCGACTGCCGAATATGTCTCCTTCGTGTCGAAGGATGGCACCACAGTCCACGGCTACTTGTACAAGCCTGTCGATTACGTTTCCGGCAAGAAATACCCGGCGATCCTCCGGCCCCATGGCGGCCCGCAAGAAGAGTACGAGGCTGAGTTTCAAGATCTAGCTCAGCTGTTTGCCGCCAATGGGTACGTGGTTCTCTACCCTAACCCCCGGGGTTCCACTGGCTACGGCCAGGACTTCTGCAAAGCTATCTATGCGGACTGGGGCAATAAAGATTATCAGGACGACATGGCCATGGTCGATTACGCTATCGCACGAGGTATCGCCGATCCAGACAAGCTCGGAGTGGGTGGCCATTCCTATGGTGGCATCTCAACCGATTTCATCATTGCTCAGACTGATCGGTTTAAAGCTGCGGTGTCTTGGGCCGGCTCTGCCGAGTTCACCAGCTTGTGGGGCCACGATCAGTACGTGAGGGATTACATTACCGAGCTGGGCTTCCCTTGGGAACATCGCGAAACTTGGGACCACGTTGCGCCTTTCTGGCGCGTCAAGAACATCCACACACCGACTCTGTTCGTGGGTGGAAACATCGACTGGAACGTGCCGCTGTTGGGCGGAGAACAGATGTACATGTCCCTGAAAGCGCTGGGGCGGGATACACTACTGGTCGTCTACCCGGACGAATACCACGAATTCAAAACGCCCAGCCACATCAAGGACCTAAACGAGCGCTACCTGGCTTGGTACGCGCATTACGTTAAAGCTGACGGAACCCCAGCCCGGCCCACAGACAAGCCGGCCGTTCAACTGAAACCTGCGGATTAGCGAAGCCGGAATGCTGGAGCAGGTCCGTCAGGCGTGCCCGGGAAAAATCGGCTTGACCATTTCCGGAATTGTTCCGTAGACTCGCCCGTGTTTCGGGATGCCTCATGGCTGATCCTGCTACTCACTCAACTGTAAAGCTCCGCAGCATCTCGCCGTGCTTTCTTGTCGAAGATGTAGTCAAGACGGCGGAGTACTACCGGGACGTTCTGGGATTCCAGTTCGATCGGTATTGGGGCGAGCCACCTTGTTTCGTTATTTTGCTGAGGGATTCCGTTGAGATCTCGCTGAGTAACCCTGGTGTCTGCTCCCCTCGGTCAAATCGAAATGTCCATGCAGATGCGCCTTGGGATGCTTACGTCTGGGTAGACGATCTGGCCGCTCTCCTCGAGGAAGTTCGGTCCAAAGGTGCCAAGATCATTCGAGGGCCTGAGAACACTTTTTATGACACGCGGGAGATAGAGATTGAAGATTGCAATGGTTACGTCATCTGCTTCGGCCACGACACATCGGGCTGATGCTAATAATTAAACAAGGCCGGCCTCGCACGGAGGCCGGCCTTGTTTGTTCTTCTTTTTCGGTTTTTACTTGCCCATTTTTGAGCCGATCACTTCACCGGACACGATGATTTCCACGCGTCGGTTGGCCTTGCGCCCCGCCGCCGTGGTGTTATCCGCTACAGGATTAGCCTGTCCCAATCCTTTGGCAGTGATGGTATCCGCCGACAATCCTTGGGAAATCAGGAAGTCGCGGACGGTATCGGCGCGTTGTTGGGACAACTTAAGGTTATAGTCCGGGGTGCCCGTGGTGTCTGTGTAACCTTCGATTGCCAGGTTCAATCCCGGATGTGCTTGAATGATGCCGGAGAGTTTGGCCAGCTTGAGCTGGGCGTCCTGGCTCAAGGCATATTTGTTCGTTTCAAACAGAACGTCGGCCATGTTCACCACCAAGCCTCGTGGTGTGTCGGTGGTCTGCAAGATATCGTTGAGCTGTTTGAGGATTTGAGCGCGCAGCGCAGCCGTCTGGGCTTGCGCGCGTGCCGCCTCGTCTCTCGCGGCTTGTTCCTTTGCCTGGAGGGCAGCTTGTTCCATGGCAGCTTTCTGAGCCGCGGCATTCGCGGCAGCTTGCTGTCGGGCTGCAGCTGCATCTGCTTCCGCCTTCATCTGAGCTTCTTTGGCAGCCGTTAATTCTGCCTGGCGCTTGGCTTCTGCATCCGCTTCCGCCTTGGCTTTGGCTGCGGCAGCGGCAGCGGCGGCATCCTTTTCTCTCTGGATGCGCTCGGCTTCCTGCCGTTCCGCGGAAAGTGCACGAGCGTCTTCCGCGAATTGAATGGTTTGGCGAGCAGCGGTGATGACTTTCGATTTGTCCGAATTCGAGGTCAGCGCGTTCTCTGCCATCTGCAGACTACTTGTTGCCTTGGAGTAAACTTCGGGTGCGTACTGTTCTGCCTTTTGTGACTTGGCAATGTCCACCGCGTTGCGCGCTTCATACATGTCCAGCGGGACCTTCTTGAGGTCCGGGGTTAACGCCAGTGGATTCCCGAGCTTGGCATACTGGCTGCGCTTCATCAGCTTATAGTCGTTATCGGGGAAGATTTTTCCCTTAGTGTTCTTCTTGGTGTCATTTTCAAGAGCGACCATTTCGCTGGGCAACTGCACCGCGAAATACGGCTCCGCCGTCACGATCATCGCAAAGGTTTGCGATTGCGCCGTTACGCTGAGCTTGCCGTCGCCATTCTTGTCGATGGGAATTTCGCCGAGATTGGTGGTGCTGCCGTCTGGGGTGATGGTCCACAGCACGTAGGTAAGAAATTCCGCACCGAGCGATGTGGGTTGGGGAAGAGATTTCACTTTGAGGTCGATGTCCGTGCCCCCCTTCTTCGCGTCTACCTTGGCTTCGCCGCTGGACTGCGGCGCAGCACTCGTGCCGATGAAAATGACTTTGGTGCCGCCTCCACCCACCTCATAGCCAACAGCTTTAATGGACTTACTAATGACATCCGACGCGGGAATCTCTCTTTTCTGCTGCGCCATGGCGGAACCGGCGACCAGGCACACGCCCACGATGGGCAGAAATACTCTCGAAAAACGTTTCATTGTCTCACTCCTGATGGGTTCGATCGCCATTTTTGGCCGAGCGAGGGGCGATCGGCGATGCCTGCATTCTATCCTATTTCGCCGCACCTCTGGTTGATTTCTGCGTGAACGCGGTTCCGCTGCTCTGCGTTTAGTGTGCTCGTCCTTTAACGTTCGGGCCATCCTTCGTCTGGTGAGCCGAGTGCCCGGCTGTGCAGGCAGAAATTTCTTGACCAGTTTGCCCTGAGGAGTGGCCCGGAGTATTCTCGCTTGTTCCCTGGAGGAATCCGATGCGTTTGATGAAGTTCGCTCGCGGGATTGTGCTTGCCAGCTTAACGGTGATGGCAATGGTCCCGCTCTCTGCGCAGCAGTATGACCAGAAACTATTCTCGGAGATGCGTTGGCGTTGCATCGGCCCGTTCCGCGGCGGACGCACCGTCGCGATTACCGGCGTGCCGCGCCAGCCCAATGTTTTTTATATGGCGGCGGTAAATGGTGGCGTGTGGAAGTCCGACGATTTTGGCAATACCTGGAATCCCATTTTTGACGATCAGCCCACGGGCTCTGTCGGCGCTATCGCGGTGGCGCCTTCTAATCCAAATATCATTTATGTCGGCAGCGGCGAAGGCTTGCAGCGGCCCGACCTTTCGGTGGGAGATGGAATTTATAAATCCCTGGATGCTGGGAAGACGTGGACGCACCTGGATCTAAGTGATGCGCAGCAAATCACCGCGATTGTTGTCGATCCGCAAAATCCCGATCGCGTTTTTGTTTCCGTGGAAGGCCACCCTTATGGCCCCAATGCCGTGCGCGGTGTGTTTCGTTCGGTGGATGGAGGAAAAACCTTCGAGAAGATCCTTTATAAGGATGAAAACACCGGCGCCGCTGATGTGGTGATGGATCCGAGCGACCCGCAGGTACTTTTTGCCGCACTATGGGCCGCGCGTGTGGCTCCCTGGGAAGTCCGAAGCGGCGAGTACTTTATCGTTCCGGGCAGCGGCCTGTTCAAATCCACTGATGGCGGCAGCACTTGGCGGCCGATCACGCAAGGCTTGCCTACGGCGGAGAATGGCCTATCGCGCATCGGCATCGCCATCGCGCCGAGCAATCCGAAGCGCATGTATCTCAATGTCGAAACGAAGAAGGACAAAGCCGGAGTCTATCGCTCCGACGACGCAGGAGAATCCTGGCAACTCGTGAACAGTGATCACCGGATCGGCGGACGTGGTCCCGGCGCCATGGGCATTGCTGTTGCGCCAGACAATCCGGACGTGCTGTATGTAGCCAATACCGCTTCCTGGAAATCAACGGACGGCGGCAAAACTTTCGTGGGCTGGAAGGGCGCTCCAGGTGGAGACGATTACCAGCGCATCTGGATCAGCGCCGAAAATCCTCAGATCATCGCGATTTCCGCGGATCAGGGCGCGGCGATCAGCGTGAACGGGGGCGAGACCTGGAGCAGTTGGTACAACCAGCCCACCGCTCAGTTTTATGATGTGACCACCGACAATCGCTTTCCCTACTGGGTTTACGGCGGACAACAGGAATCCGGCAGCGTGGCCACGAAGAGCCGCAGCGACTACGGCGAAATTTCGTTTCGCGATTGGAGTCTACCCGGCGTATTCGAATACGGCAGAGTGGCTGTCGATCCCAAGGACCCCAATATTGTATTCGGCGCGAAATTGACCCGCACGCAACAAGACATCGCCGAAGTGGCGGATGTTGCGCCCGAACCCATCCGCCGCGGAGAGTATCGCTACAATCGCACGCTTCCGCTAATTTTTTCGCCGCTCGATCCCAAGGTGCTCTACTTTGGCGCGAATGTGCTCTTCAAGACGACCGACCAAGGCCACAACTGGACGGTCATCAGCCCGGATCTCACGCGTGAAACGTACGAGATGCCCGCAAACCTTGGCGTGTTCTCTGCTGGCGATCCGGAAAAGGGCAAGCATCGCGGCACGATCTATGCGATTGCTCCTTCGTTCAAGGAACCGGACACGATTTGGGCAGGCACCGACGATGGCGTGATTCAGCTCACGCGCGATGGCGGAAAGACCTGGAAAAACGTAACTCCGCCGTCGCTGCGGCCCTGGGCGAAAGTTTCCATTATGGAAGCTTCGCACTTCGATCCCGGTACCGCTTATGCCGCAATCAACACGTTTCGCCTGGATGATCTTCGTCCGCACATCCTTCGGACGCGAGATTACGGCGGTACATGGCAGGAAATTGTTGCGGGTCTCCCCACAAATGCTCCGTCAGACGTTGTGCGTGAAGATCCGATGCGTAAGGGCTTGCTCTTTGCGGGTACAGAAAACTCCGTCTACGTTTCTTTCAATGACGGCGATTCCTGGCAGTCGCTGCAGCTCAATCTGCCGCATACGTCCATGCGCGACCTTACCATTCACGGGGACGACTTGATCGTTGGCACGCATGGCCGCTCGTTTTGGATACTGGACGACATCACGCCGCTGCGGCAGTTGAGCGACAAGCTAACTCAGCAACCGGTGTTCCTCTATGCGCCAGAGGTAGCACTGCGTTGGCGCTGGAATCGCAATCCCGATACGCCCCTACCTCCGGAGGTTCCTGCGGGGAAGAATCCGCCTGATGGCGCGATCCTCGATTATTATTTGGCGGCCAACGCGCAAGGAGCGGTGACGCTAGAAATTCTTGACTCGAACGGTGAACTGGTGCGCCGCTACGCCAGTACCGACAAGCCACCTTCCATGGAAAAACTGGCGGAAGAGCATCCGATACCGATGTACTGGGTTCGGCGAACGCAGATTCTTTCGGGCGAGGCGGGCATGCACCGCTTCGTTTGGGACGTGCACCATGCTCCGCCGGACGCACTCGAGAGAGAATTCCCGATCTCGGCCATCGTGCACAACACACCGCTTGTTCCGCTCGGCGCCTGGGCGCTTCCCGGTTCTTACACGGTCAGACTCACCGTCGACGGAAAAAGCTACACCCAGCCGCTGACACTGAAAATGGATCCGCGCATTCAGAGACCGCTGGAAGACTTGCGCAAACAACATGAAATGGAAATAGGCGCGGTCGAGGGAATGAACGCCAGCTATGAATCGCTGGCGCAGGTAAAGTCTGTGCGCGCCCAGATCAAAGACCTATCTAAAAATGTGCCTGCCAAAGACAAGCTGACGAAGAATTTGGCGGCCCTAGACAATCAATGCGCGGAACTCGAAGGTGCGAAGCAGCATAGCTTCTATGGCATGCCCAGCAGCGGAAAGCAGCCCGAGAATTTTTCCACTCTTAACCAGCATTTCGCCGCAATGCTAGCCGTCGCGAATAGTGCCGACGCTGCTCCGACCACTCAGGCTACAGCTGCTTACCAGGAACTGGAACAAAGCGAGACCGACTTGCGCCGGCGTTGGAGTGCCATTCGCGAACGGGATATCCCCGATTTGAACCGCGGGCTGACGAAGGCAGGGCTTGCCCCTCTCGATCCAAAGAAGCCATTGGAAGAGGAGCTTGGCGGAGCCTCCGACGGAGACGATGAGCCGTAAATACCAGCAGTAGACGTTAGCGCAGAGCTTCACGAATATGCCGTTCAGACTATGGTTTGACCATGGTCACTGTATATAGTATTCTATTCTTGCATAAGGAGTTATGAATGCAAGAGATCGCTATCTCCAAATTCAAAGCCACATGCCTTGCCGTACTCGAGCGGGTCCGCAAAACCGGTGAACCCGTTATGGTCACCCGTTTCGGCCAGCCCATCGCCCGCATTGAGCCGCCAGCCCAGCCTGCGAAGCGTATCAAGTTGGGCGGGATGGCCGGTACAATGAAAATCCTGGGGGATATCGTCGGTCCCATCTCAGACATCTCCGATTGGGAGGCTGCACACGATCCAGATCCCGAAAGCAAATCGTGATGGACCTCCTTCTGGATACTCATATCTGGCTTTGGAGTACGAACGAGCCTCACAAACTCAGTTCGGCGATACATCGCGCCATCACCGATCTCGGGAACACCTGTTACCTTTCGCCGGTGAGTATTTGGGAGGTCATCATTCTAATAGAAAAGAAGCGCATCGCGATTGACCGGGACTTCGGAAAATGGTTCGAACAATCACGGATTGATTTTGAGTTGCAGGAAGCGCCGCTGGACTGGAAGGTAGTCCACGAACTGCGGTATATGATGCTCGGGTACAGTGATCCTGCTGACCGATTTCTGGCGGCGACGGCAAAGGCTCACGATCTCACGCTCGTCACCGCGGACCAGCGTTTGCAGCGCGTTCCCGGTGTAAAGACCCTCGCCAATCTTTGAACGTGCTCCGGTTCGGTGTTCGCCGACCCGAAAGGGGCACTAGCCGACTTCAACCGCATATTCACCGAATCCGTGTTCAACGCAGTTTTGACGCGAACTAGGATCAAAGCAGACAGGAGAACAGGCCGGACTCTTAAGCTGGGCATACTTTACGCGGCACGGTGCTTCGTTGGTGCAAAGCGAACAGGGCGCCGAAATCAGTGAAGATTGTGCTGGAAGAACTCGGTGATACGCTTGTCGGCGTCCTCGGTCGCTTCTTTGCGGTAGCCATCCTTGTTGTTCGGGTTTTGAAACGCATGCCCGGCACCCTCATAGATTTTGAGGTCTGGGTTCTTTCCAACCGCCTTCATCGCGGCTTCAAAGGCATGCACGCTTTCCGGCGGAATGCCTTTATCGTCGGCGCCAAAGTTTCCCATCATCGGCGCTTTGATTTTCGCAATGGTGGCCGGATCCGTGGGAAGCGCGCCGTAATTCACGACAAACGCCGCGAGCTTCGGTTGGTCTTCCGCCAATTTGACCGACCAACTGCCGCCCATGCACCAGCCAATTGCTCCAATCTTGCTTGCATCCACATCTGGCCGTGACGACAGATATGCAAAGGCGGCTTCCAAATCGCGCATCCCGCGATCGTCGGGCAATCCGCGCATCAGGACGTGCGCTTCGTCGGCCGTGCTAGCCACCTGTCCACGGTACAGATCCACCGCCAATGCGACGTAGCCTTCCGACGCAAATTGCTGCGCTTGTCCTTTCACCCAGTCATTCAATCCCCACCATTCGTGAATCGCGATGATCGCGGGGTGCTTTCCGCCGCCCTCCGGCGAAGCCAAATAGCCATTGACCGTTTCGTTACCGCTCTTATAGGTGACGGTTTGCGTGTTTGCCGCCACAGCGGACAACAACGCGGCGGAGCACATCACCAGCGACAGAAGAACCGCAATGAGTATTGCGCGGCGGCGAATCATGACAGCCTCCTGGAGGAAAACGCTCAGCATTGTAGCGAGCCGTCACTGGAAATGCCAGCGAGGGGATTGTCTCACGACAGCACAATCTTATTTGCTGAGTTCGTCCAGCGCCGCGAGCACTTCGTCGCTGTGCTTCTTTACGTCCACGTCGGTCCAGACTTTGCGGACCTTGCCAGTGGGATCGATCAGGAAGGTGTGCCGCGCGGAAAGCTTCGCCACGCCGTAATTGGTCAAGGAATCGTACTTCTCGGAAACATCGTGCTTCGTGTCTGCCAGCAGCTTAAAGTTCAGGCTTTCCTTGGCGCAAAACTCCTGGTGCGATTTCTCATCCTGCACGCTCACTCCAAGAATGATCGCGTTTTTCGCATCGTATTTGGCCAGGTCCCGCTGAAAATTGTGGGCCTCGATGGTGCACCCGGAAGTCATGTCCTTCGGATAAAAGTACAAAACGACCCATTTGCCTCGAAAATCATGCAGGCTGACGGGCTTGCCATCTTGCGAATTCAGCGTAAAGTCCGGCGCTTCTGTTCCGACGGCTGGAGCCTTATCTCCTGCGCGCAGATTTACAGCCAGCAGCGCCAGCGCTCCCACTACGACGATTGCAGCCAACAGGTACATCATACGCAATTGCCTCATAACCCTCACCCCCGCAGACAATACCAGACTTTCTCTGGCTTTCACACTGGGGTTGGATGCGAATGGAAGTGGAGCAGCTACACGTGTAGTTCTTCAGAATGCCCGCTTTGCCTGCTATTTCACGATGATCGGCTTTGCCGGTATGGTTACGGAGGAAACCCGTTTGGCCTCTGGACTTTTCGGGCTCCAGTCCTCCGGTGGAAAGGATACACGCCAGAAACTTGGGCAAGGCTTTGAGAAGGCCACGCCAACTTCGGGAGTATCCGTGGACCCGGCACTGATGTCCGCTACTGTGCAACCCACCTCTTCATTGGTAGCCAGATGTTTGATTCGCAGCTTTTGGCCAGTAAGCACCGGCTCGCGCAGATGGATCAGCGCACCGTGGGGATTGACAACCTGGGTCTTGGTGCGCTCCGAGAAGGGCGACCCGTTGGCATGCTGCCCCGATACCAGGATAGGAACCGACAACAGGATTCGCTGGCTGCGCTGCTGCTGGGTGTGAGGTTGGGATCAAGAGTTTGACGGATTCACGTTTGTCCCTCCCGCCTGTGGTTCCCTACATGCATGAACAGAGCCATAAGAAGAGGGGAGTGGCAGTGGAGTTCGGCGTTCCGCTTGATGAGGAATCGCTCAGAAATGTTTCGGATTCGTTCGGCACGGTTCCTCAAACTCCGAGCATTCTCTTCATCTACTTAAGAAAAAGTGGCTTGTAAGCAACCGTCGGGTAACCAGCCTTAAGTAGGCCGGACGCCGGAATGTGGAAGAGGCGCTGGGGCGGGCCAAGTGAGAAATGGGGTAGCGGAAGTGGTGAAGCAGGGTAGTGCGAGATCGGCACGAACTGTTCCGGTTTGGGAACCTCCTCACGCGACCTCGGTTCTCGCTCTGCCCTTCTTGCCCATTGATCGTGTTTGGGTCGGGTTCCTGCGAAGGGTCCGGACATGATCCGGTACGCTGCAAATCTTCTGGCCCCCGAAGTTTGTGCCGCTGAGAAAGGGGTTCTGGTTCCCAAGTTCGAGGAGGAGTTTTTACAAGACGCGGGCGCCACAGAGCTGCTGCCAAAGTGGCGTAAAATGGCCGCAGCGGCCATGTCACCGGAAACCAAGCTGGTTTGCTGATTTCGCCGCTGGCCACTTACTCTGACATCTCAACCTTAGAAGCGGCTCAGTTTGGCTTTTTTTTCTTGGCCGCCGGTGCGATGTTACTGCTCAGCCGGTTGATGGCATCTTCCAACCGCTGCCGCTGTTTCCAGAAATCGCCCCACAAGTCGCCTTTTTCTTTCAGGCGCGCAGGCATTGTTTTTATATTGAAATTTTCAGGTTTCAGGTTTGTCCGCAATTCGTTGGATAGCAGAGGGGTGGAAACGGGGGCTTTGGGAAAGGCGCGAACCACGTAGGACGCAGCGAGCGGCCGGCCCTGTGCGTTTTGCTGCACGTCGATCAACACCCGGCCCGCGGGACGCCGCGCCACGCTTCGTTCATTGGTGACCAGATTCGCATGCTCCGCGGTTACCAGGCGTGCCACGATCTCCGCAAAGGTTCGCAATTGCTCGTAGGTGTAGACCGGCTCGACCGGGAGAAATAAGTGCATTCCGGTGGCGCCAGAGGTCTTTAAGAAAACGTTCAGCTCCAATTCTTCCAACTTCTCATACAAGGCTTTGGCAACCTTCACCACCACGGGAAACTCCGTGCCTTCCGAGGGATCCAAATCAAAAAAGAAATAATCGGGATGTTCCAGGTCCTCGTAGCGGCTGCTCCAGGGATTGTGGTCGATGCAGCCTAGCCCGGTCAGGTACAGCAAAGACGCGCGGTCGTTGGCGATGGCGTAGTGAATCTGTTGGCCGCGGGTTTCGGAATCAATGGGCACGGTTTTGAACCAATCGGGAAGACCGAGGCTGTCGTGCATGTCTTTCTGGAAAAATGCCTGGCCTTTGATCCCGTCCGGATACCGCCGCAACACCAAAGGACGATCGTTCAAAAAAGGCAAAATGAAATCGGCCATGCGATAGTAGTAGGCCAGCAGGTCGCGCTTGGTATAGCCCGATTCCGGAAAATATACCTTGTTCAAATTGCTCAGACGGAAGCGCTTGCCGTCCAGTTCCAGCGTGACGTTTTCCGCGCGGCCCTTGAACAGTTCCGACTCGATCTGCGCCGTTGTGCTTAATACTTTTCCTACAACGGGCGGCGCATGTACCACATTTGGATTTTCCGAGGCTGTCACGGAGGGCGTCCCCGGTGGCGCTACTTCGGTCTCCCAGCGGCAGTCTTCCGGTTTTACGTCTTCGCGCAAGCC
>DATERF010000140.1:0-13386 GCA_035271845.1 Candidatus Acidiferrum sp. | reverse complement strand
GTCATGGAGGCGCTGAAAGAACGCGGCATACTGCGCCAGAATGCGCCCCATTTGGTCAGCGAGCTTCCATTCGTCGTGCCCAACTATTCCTGGTGGGAAGGGCCGTTCTACGGAATCTGGCTCAAACTGTACCAAGCCATGGCGGGCAAGTACGGCTTCGGGCCTTCCGAACTACTGTCCAAGGAAGAAACTGTCGAACGCATTCCAAATATCAACACGGACGGGCTGCGCGGCGGGGTGATTTATTACGACGGGCAGTTTGACGATGCGCGATTGCTGATCGATCTGGCTGCAACCGCCGTCGAGCAAGGCGCGATCCTGCTCAACTACATGCAAGTGACGGGCCTGACCAAAGACGCGGACGGCCTGCTGGACGGCGTCATCGCGCGCGACATCGAGAGCGGCGAAGAATTCACGCTTAAGGCCAAGGTCGTCATTAACGCCACCGGCCCATTCACCGATTCCGTGCGCCACCTGGCCGATGCCAAAGCAGAAAACATGGTTTCCCCCAGCCAGGGAGCGCACATCGTTCTGGACAAATCATTTCTCCCGGGAGATCACGCCATCATCGTGCCGCGCACCAGCGATGGCCGCGTGATGTTCGCCATTCCCTGGCACGGACACACGCTGGTGGGCACCACGGACACTCCCATCGAGCACGCGGACCTCGAACCCGTGCCCATGGAACAAGAAATCGAATTCATGCTCAGCACTGCCAGCCTCTACCTGGCGAAGAAACCCACCAAGCAAGACATCCTGAGCACATTCGCGGGAATCCGGCCGCTGCTGCGTTCCGGGGACAGCAAAAACACGGCATCCTTCTCTCGCGATCACGCCATCCTTATTGATGCGTCGGGCTTGGTGAACATTGCGGGCGGCAAATGGACCACTTATCGAAACATGGCGGAGCATTGCGTGGACCAGGCCGCTACTCTTGCGGGGCTGACCGAACGCCCCAGCGTGACGAAGCAACTGAACATCCATGGCTTTCACCAGCACGCGGAACGCTTCGGCTCGCTCGCGTTTTATGGGTCCGACGCGCCATTCATTCAAGAGATTATCCGCCGCGATGCCAGTCTAGGCGAAGCCATGCACCCGGCCTTGCCGTACTGCGCCGCGGAAATTGTTTGGGCCGCGCGCGAGGAGATGGCGCGCTCCGTGGAAGATGTTCTGGCGCGGCGTACCCGCGCACTCTTCCTGAATGCCAGGGCGGCCATTCAAATGGCTCCCCGCGTGGCGGAAATCCTGGCGAAAGAACTGGGGCGCGATCAGAAGTGGCAGGAAAAGCAAATACGACTTTTTGAGGAAGTGGCGGCGGGCTATCTTGTGAAAGGATGAGTGTCTGGGAAAACGTCGCGGCGGACTGTCGCTTGTGCTGCGACGCGTCAGCAATCGTCAATCAGGCTGACGGCGTCTAAGCGGGATGAACTCGCCGCGGGCGTTTTTCTCCGATACGCTCTGAAAAATCTCTATGACAAACGTATCGCGACGCAGCATGCTGAAGAGTGCGCTTACTGGAGTGACCGTGGCTTCCATTCCATCCACGTTGTGGTCTGAACAGATTGGTCCCGTGCCTCGCAAAGGCCGCATAAAGCAATCGGTTTGCCGCTGGTGCTACCCGCAGATTCCTCTCGAGGAGCTCTGCGCCAAAGCCGCGCAGATGGGCTTGAAGGCCGTGGACCTGCTCAATCCGGAAGAGTACGAGGTGCCCGGGCGCTATGGCCTGGTGTGTAGCATGGGTTACGCGGGAGGCGGGGAGATTGAGAGCGCCCTGAACCGCGTGGAAAACCATGCGAGGATTGAAGAAGGTTTTCGCAAGTATATCCCCCTGGCGGCCAAGGCCGGCGTCCCGAACGTAATCACATTTTCCGGCACCCGCAAGGGAATGTCCGACGACGAGGGCGCGAAGAATACAATTGCAGGGCTCAACCGCGTGAAGAAAGTTGCGGAAGATCATGGCGTCACGATTTGCATGGAGCTGCTGAACAGCAAAGTGGATCACAAGGACTATATGTGCGACCACACCGCGTGGGGAGTGCGTGTAGTGGAGGCGGTGAACTCGCCGCGCGTGAAGCTGCTCTACGACATTTATCACATGCAGATCATGGAGGGCGACGTGATACGCACCATCCAGCAGAACATCCAGTGGCTGGGCCATTTCCACACCGGGGGCGTTCCCGGAAGGCACGAACTGGACAATACGCAGGAAGTGCAGTGGGACGGCGTGATGCGCGGCATTCTGGCCACCAACTTCCAGGGCTATGTGGCGCAAGAATTCTTGCCGACGCGCGATCCGCTTACCTCCCTGAGGCAAGCCGTCGATCTGTGCGATGTGTAACGCGTGTCCGAAGAGATTCGCCCGCTGAACCCGGCAGGTTGGATCGGCAACGACGGGCTATCATTTCACACAAATTCTAGAGCAGCCGTGAATGGCGGTGCGCATGAGGCAGATTTTGGTTACCGGAGCGACCGGCAAAGTCGGCCGCCATTTTATTGAGCGAGTTCTTCAATCCGGCGAACTGCCCGGCGCGAAGATCCGGGCGTTGTGCCACAACCGGCTGCTGCCGCCGCACGCGCGCCTCGAGGTTGTCCAGGGCGATATTTCCGATCGTGGTGTCGCGCGAAAGGCCATGGACGGCGTCACTCATGTGTTGCACTGCGCTACGTGCAAGGAAACCCCGGACGACATTATCGACGTTAGCGTGAAGGGGCTTTTCTGGCTCCTTGAAGAGTGCCGCACAAGCCCTGCTTTCCAGCAGTTCATCCTGCTCGGCGGCGATTGCGCGGTTGGCCATTTTTTCTATCCGCATCCCCTTCCGGTTACTGAAGAGCAGAAGCACAGCGCTTATCCCGGCTGCTACGCACTCTCGAAAGTTCTTGAAGAAGTGATGCTGGAGCAATATTTCATCCAATACGGCCTCAATGGATGCTGCCTGCGCGCGCCCTGGATCATGGAAAAGGATGATTTCAAGTACACACTTTCCTTTGGCGAGGACGTTTTTGGCGGCCCGCGCTGGCGGGACTTGGTCGGGCCAGAACAGGCTGACGCTTATCACAAGAGCGGCGCGGTGCCCGTGATGCTTGATGCTGACGGCCATCCCGTCAAACGCAATTTCGTTCACGTCAGTGATCTGGCGGCGGCCATTCTGAAAGCGCTCGACAATCCCGGGGCGCGTCAGCAGACCTTCAACATTTGCATGGATGAACCGGTGGATTACCAGCAGGTGGCCGATTATCTGCGGCAGACACGAGGACTGCCTTCTGCGGAGATTAAGACTCCCTATCACTCGACTTGGCTGGACAACACCAAAGCGAAATTTCTGTTGGGCTGGCGGCCTCGCTATGATCTCCAGCGCCTGATCGAGGAAGCCTGGAGTTACCAGCGGGATGCAGCCGACTCGCGGCATGTTTGGTACCCGGGATAACGATCCGGCCACTGCACGATATCTCCCCAGCAGGGGAAAAGAAAACAAATCCGCCTCCCAAACCGTCAATCGTTGCGGGCGGTAATGCCAGGGAATAGAATGCAGTTTGAGTTGGAAAAGAAGTGCGCTGGCGGCTGTAGAGAAGGGAATTGGGTCTCCAGAATGAATTGGTTTTGCATGGCGCGGCTACCCTTTCAAAATCGAGTGAATTGTTATCCCCGGTTTCTCCATTTGTTGACCGCGTTATTGGCTGGTTTGGCGGCGGCCGGGGCGATAGCGCAAACTCCTTCGCCATCGCAGTTGGATGCGATCACCGTGGACGGTACTGTTCGGAACTCCGCAGGCGAACCCGTAATGGGGGCATCTGTGGTCCTTGAGGAAAAAGGTGGGACGCGCAGGCTGGAAACGAAAACGGATGCAGAAGGAAGATTCAGCTTTATCGTTCGCCATGCTGGAATGTACACGGCGACGGTGGAAAAGCCGGGCTTCGGCAAGTGCGTCACGGACCCGATGCCATTGTTGTCAGTCGGTCAGAAGAAACAGCTCGAACTGCGCTTGCAGCCTGCCACGGCGGAGCAGCCCTCCTCTTCTAGTGCAGCCGCCTCTTCCGGCGCGATGGAATTCAAGGACGAGCCAAATTTCACCGTAGCTGGAGTTACCGACTGGTCTGGCGCGGGAGGCCATGGCTCAGACACTAGTTTGCGGACCAGCGAAGCGCTTGCCCGAGAGACCCTGGCGCTTAAATCCAGCGGGCCAGGCGAGACTTCGCGCGGTGCTGCAGGAGGAAACGCAGCGGGACACGAATCCATGAAATCGGAGAATAAATTGCGCGCCGCTGCCGCGCGGACTCCCGACAGTTTCGAGGCGAATCATCAGCTTGGCGAATTTTATTTGCGCTCCGGCAAATATCGCGAAGCCATCTCATCCCTTGCAGCCGCATACCAAATCAAGGGCGAAGATGTTGCCAACGCTTACGATTTGGCGCTGGCTTACCGAGGCAACGGCGACCTGGTTTTGGCTCGCGACCTTGCCGTCAAGACCCTCGCGAAGGCAGAGGGCCATGCCGGGCTGCATGGGCTTTTGGGCGACCTCGACGAGCGATTGGGTGATCCCCTTGGTGCGGTCCGCGAATACGATCGTGCGGCCACGCTCGACCCCAGCGAGCCGAATTACTTCGAGTGGGGGACCGAGCTTCTTCTGCACCGCGCTGTCAGGCCCGCAGTAATCGTGTTCAAGAAGGGCACAGATGCTCACCCCAATTCCGCCAGAATGCTTGTAGGACTCGGGGCCGCTCTGTATGCCGATGGCTCTTACGAGGAAGCGGCCGGCCAGCTGTGCCGCGCGTCAGATTTGAAGCCGGAAGATGCCACGCCGTATCTCTTCCTGGGCAGAATGGAAGTGACTTCACCCACCTCGTTTTCCTGCGGCGAACAGAAGCTCGCGCGCTTTGCGCAGAACCAGCCCGGAAATGCACTGGCAAACTATTATTTCGCTATGGCGGTCTTAAAACGGGACCGGGAATCGATAAGTCCAGCGGACTCGCAACAAGTGGAAATGCTGCTTAAGAAATCGCTGGCGATCGATCCCAAACTGGGCGAAGCGTACTTGCAGCTTGGGATTTTGTACGCGGCGCAGGGGGCCAACGAGCAGGCCATCGCTGCATTCAAGAAAGCCGTCGAAGTTACGCCCGGCCTCAGCGAAGCGCACTACCGGCTGAGCCAGCTCTACAAACGCAGCGGCGAAAAAGCCAAGGCCGACCAGGAAATTCAGCTCTACAAGCAGGTGGAGAAAAGCGAAGCCGATGAAGTGGAGCGGCAGCGGCGTGAAATACAACAATTCCTGATTATTTTGAAAGACCAGCCGGCAGTTTCCGCGCCGCACTGACAGAGTATTCCTGGACGGCTTTCTGAAAACGGTTGACAGACCTGCTAAGATTCTGCAGCACACTTTTTTCAATTCCACGTTGCACATCGCTCCCCAAGGAAAGGAATGCCATGGACCGACGCAATTTTCTGAAAACGACAGGAACGGTGATCGCCGGCGCCACGCTGGCGCGCGATGCGTTTGCAGGCAGTGCACAACATTCCGGAGATTCCCCGGCCGGCGGACGGCTGATCCTCCCGATCAATCGCAACTGGCGCTACAACCGCAAGTTCGTCGAAGGCGCGCACGAGCCCAAGTTCGACGACTCCGCGTTTGAACGCGTCGTGGTGCCCCACACCAACGTCAAGCTGCCCTGGCATAGTTTCGACGACAAGGACTATGAGTTTGTCTCGATATACCGGCGGCGATTCAAGCTCCCGCCAGAGGCGCGCGGGCGGCATGTGTTTGTGGACTTTGAAGGCGTGATGACGGCGTCCACGGTGTGGATCAATGGCGTGAAGCTCGGAGAATACAAGGGCGGCTACACGCCTTTTTCGTTTGATTTGACTCCGCACATTAATTTTGCGGGCGAGAATGTGCTCGCGGTGGATGTGGATTCCAGCGAGCGGCCGGATATCCCGCCCTTCGGCTATCAGATCGACTACCTGACGTTCGGCGGGATTTACCGCGAGGTCGCACTGCGCGTAGTGCCGGGGACGTCTATCGAAAACATTTTTGCGAAACCCAAGGACGTTATGAGCGCGTCACCTCGCGTGGAAGTGGACTGTTTCGTGCAGCACCTGGAAGAATTGCGGGAACCCCTGACGCTCGAAGTTGAACTGCGCGATGGGAAGCAGGTGCTTGCAAAAGCCACAGGCCAGGTTGCGGCGTCGGCGGCGACGACAGAGAGCGTGGCGCACAGCGTGGTGCTCGAGAACCTGGGCACCGTCAAATTGTGGGACTTGACTAACCCCAATCTGTATTCCGTGCACGTTCGTTTAGTGCGCGGGACGCGAGTTGTGGATCAGGATTCGCGGCGGATTGCTTTTCGGCAGGCGGAATTTACCGACCACGGCTTCGAGTTGAACGGCAAGGTCATCAAGCTGCGGGGTCTCGACCGGCATCAGACGTTCCCATTTGTGGGGCAAGCCATGCCGGCCAAGCCGCAGCGGCGCGACGCGGAGATTCTTCGCAAGAAGCTGAAGTGCAACATCGTGCGCACTTCGCACTACCCGCAATCCAGGCATTTTCTGGATGCGTGCGATGAAATGGGCCTGCTGGTTCTGGAAGAAATTCCCGGTTGGCAGCACATCGGGGATGAACCTTGGAAGCTGATTGCGATCGACAACGTGGGGCGCATGATCCGGCGCGATTGGAATCATCCCAGCATCATCCTGTGGGGCGTGCGCATCAACGAATCGCTGGACGATCACGACTTCTATGTGCGCACTAATGCAGCTGCACACAAACTCGATCCCACGCGGCAAACCGGGGGCATACGTTATTTCCAGGAGTCTGAATTCCTGGAAGACGTTTTCACCATGAACGATTTCGGCTGGCCACTGAAACCGCCCAATCACCCCCGCTATCTGATCACCGAATTTGCCGGCCACACCTATCCGACAAAGACCATCGACGACAAAGAGCGGCTGATGGAGCACACGGTCCGCCATGCGCGCGTCCACGATCAACTGGCTTCCAATCCGCAATATGCCGGCGGCATCGGCTGGTGCGCTTTCGACTACAACACGCACAGCGATTTCGGCAGCGGCGACCGTATCTGTTACCACGGTGTGACCGACATGTTTCGCGAGCCCAAGCCCGCGGCAGGCTTTTACAAGTCGCAGTGCGATCCTGCGGAAGAAATCGTGCTGGAGCCGGCTTTCCACTGGGCCCGGGGCGATGAATCGATCGGCTTCACAAAAGCGATGGTGTGTTCAAACTGCGACCATCTGAAATTCTATGTTGCCGACAAGCTAGTGGCGGAGGCCGATCCGGACAAAGAACAATTCCAATACCTTCGCTATGCGCCGTTCACGGCGGATTTCCGGCGTTCTGTGCGCGAGTGGGGAGACTTGCGAATTGAAGGATTCATTGAAGGCAAGCAGGTGATCAGCAAGACGCTTTCCGGCAAAGGGATCGATCAGAAATTTTCCCTGTTGCCAGACGATACAAAACTGAATGCAGACGGTGCTGACACGACGCGCGTGGTTCTTCGCGTGACGGACGAATTTGGCGCTATCCGGCCGTTCGCAAACGACGCCATCAAGCTGAAACTGGAAGGTCCCGCGGAGATCATCGGTGACAATCCATTTGCGCTGATTGGCGGCACCGGCGCCATTTGGATTCGTGCGAAGGAACAACCGGGAACCGTGCGGTTGACGGCGACGCACCCGGTGCTGGGAACACAGCAAGTTCAGTTTGAAATTGTGAGCGTCGCTCCGGAAACGGCCTAGCCTGAGACGGATTGGCCGCATCCGATCGAGTTTTCGCGATAGCAGAAAGAAAGAAGGAACTGCACCATGAAGAACATTTTGTGGAAGTCTGTTTTGCTGGTAATTGCCCTGATCGGGTTCGCAGTGAATAGCAGGGCTCAGGCAAGCTACGACTTGCGTTCACCGGATAAAAGAATCGAAGTGCGAATCCGCACGGCGCAAGGCGTTCGTTACGATGTGGTCCTGAAGGGCGTGGCGCTGCTGCAGGACAGCTCCCTCTCGATGGACGTTGACCACAAGGTGCTGGGGCATGACGTCAAGGTCACGGGATCGAAGGAACGCCACAACGACCAGATGCTTGAGCCGGTGGTTCGCCAGAAATTCGCGAAAATCCGCGACAACTACAATGAACTCCGCCTGGACATGGAAGGCGGGTATGCCGTGGTCTTCCGCGCGTATAACGAAGGCGTCGCTTACCGCTTCGAGACTTCGCTGCCCGCGGAGCAGGTGAAAATCTACGGCGAGGAGGCAAACTTCCGCTTCACCTCCAATTTCGTCGTTTTCTATCCGCAGGAAGACAGCTTCTTCTCGCACAACGAGCGCAAATATCTGCCGCAACTCTTGTCGGCTATCAACCCGGCATTTCTAGCCACTCTTCCCGCGGTGGTGGACGCAGGAGATGGCGCAAAAGTGGCCATCGCGGAATCGGATGTTGAGGAATACCCGGGGCTCTGGCTGCACGGCACGGGCGGCAGCGGACTTTCCGCAATCTTTCCGCCGTATCCGCTGAAAGAAGAACTCACCCGCGACCGTGATTTCAGGGTCGTCGAAAGCGCCGACTATATTGCCGTGACCACAGGGAAACGCACGTTCCCCTGGCGCGTCCTGGGCATCACCGACCGGGATGCGGACCTGCTCACGAATCCTATCGTGTGGCTGCTCGAGAAGCCCTCCCAGGTGCAGGACACCAGCTGGATCAAACCGGGCAAGGTCGCCTGGGATTGGTGGAACGACAACAATGTGTACGGCGTGGACTTTAAAGCCGGCGTCAACACGCAAACGTACAAGTACTACATCGATTTCGCGGCGAAGTACGGCATTCCGTACATCATCCTGGACGAAGGCTGGTACAAGCTTGGCAACGTGCTGGAGGTGGTCCCGGAAATCAACATGGAAGAATTGATGGCCTACGCCAAGCAGAAAAACGTGGGAGTGATTTTGTGGGTGGTTTGGAAAACGCTGGACGATCAGCTGATACCGGCGCTGGATCAATACCAGAAGTGGGGCGTCAAGGGAATCAAGGTGGATTTCATGCAGCGCAGCGATCAGTTGCTGATCAACTACTATCACAAAGTCAGCCGCGAAACCGCCAAGCGCCACATGCTGGTGGATTTTCACGGGTGCCAAAAAACCGCGACGATGACGCGTACCTGGCCCAACCTCATCAGCACGGAAGGCGTTCGCGGGATGGAGTGGAGCAAGTGGAGCGCGGAGACAGATCCGGATCATACGGTCACGCTGCCGTTCACGCGGATGTTCCTGGGGCCGATGGACTTCACGCCGGGAGCGATGCTGAATGCGCAGAAGGCCAGCTTCAGGCCGGTGTTCAGCCGCCCCATGAGCGAGGGCACGCGTTGCCATCAATTGGCGATGTACGTGGTGTTCGAGAGCCCCTTGCAGATGCTCTCGGACAGCCCATCGAATTACCTGCGCGAGCCGGAAGCGATGGAGTTTCTGGCCGCGGTGCCGACAGAGTGGGATGAATCGAAGGCCCTCGATGGACGCATCGGGCAATACGTTGCGATCGCGCGGAGAAATGGTGCGGACTGGTACGTCGGCGCGATGACCAATTGGACGGGAAGGGAACTGGAGCTTGATTTCTCCTTCCTGCCCGAGGGCAATTTCCAGATGGATGCCTATCAGGATGGCGTGAACGCGGACCGCATGGGGAGCGACTATAAGCTGGTGAAGACGCAGGTGACCCGCACGACCAAGCTGAAAATCAAGCTGGCGCCCGGCGGCGGTTGGGCCGCGCGCATTCACCGCTAGGCAGGCTATGCGGCCAGAGGCAACTCCGCTTGCTTTTCACACGGCAACGCAGTGTCATCCTGAGGCGCGCGCAACATGCGCGCCGAAGGATCTCAACCTCAACTTTCTGGAAAATCGCTTTTGTCCGAACCGTTGGAGCGTGCATACGTATCTCCACGGATGTGTAGTCGGCTCACGGCTTTGTCTTTGACAGAATGTCCACCTTCGATTTCGTCTTCGGATCGAGAACCAGGAACTGGGCAGGGTTGTCACCGTGGACCGATAACATTGTTCGCTCTACTCCGTTGGTATCAGCAAGCTTGATGAGTGAAGTGCCGTCCTTGAGCACAGCCATCGTCGCGCGGTCGGATTCGCTGCCGCTCTCCGCGTCGATAATGAGGCCTGTAGTCCCTTGGTCAGGTATCACACCGAGACAGACAGCCTCGCGCTCAATCGGTTCGGGATAGTCCAAGCAGACCACGCCTCGGCCGTTGTCCAGAACGGCGATTCCGCCTCGCTCGTTTCCGTTCGGATCATCGAGCACCAAACCCGCCCCCGGTGATATGCGATGGGCGACCCTGCCTCCCATTTGAGGAGGTGGGGTGGGAACACCAATGGCGATCCGGTCCGCTCCGTTCTCGCCCATGAGAATGATGCCCGTATTGTCGTCCTGGCGCTTCCGGCCAGCCACTTTAGGAACTGGAGCTCCTAATAGAATGCGAGGCTTTCCTTGAGCATCTTCAACAATCAAACCTCGCACGCGGAGCACTTGTCCTGAGCCGTCTGCGCGAGCGGGGCGAAGACGTAATTCACTGCAAACAGCGACTAAAAAACATATCGAGCCGACCGCGCCGAGAAGCCGAAAAAGGTGCAGCCGCCGTTCGAGATAATCGACTCGTTCCTCAATCGAGCGAACATCGTGTTGTCGTTTCATTGTCAAATCTCCCTTGCGTATCCAATGGAAAGCCGTGAAGAGCCGCTAAATGTCGGAGCGTTCAAGCACACGTTGTGCTGCAACCGGGAACGCCACTGCGAGAACCAGCCAGCCAATCAGCTGTAGTTCTGGAGCCAGGTACCATATTGGGGGACCTTGAAGATGCGTTCTGTAAAGGGAAATTGTCGCAATATTCGGCAACGAGAAATGCCCCCAACGGTCCAGCAAGTTCGCACAAGTCCAAAAAGCGAGAATCAGGACGAGACTGTAAGTGACGGCGCGACGGCCGCTCCGTGTGAGCACGCTCAAGAAGTAAGTCAGTCCGTGAACGACAATGGCAATGACTGCGACAGATGCGAGCAGCAGAGGAATATCCACGACGGTGAGGAGGAGAGAAATATTCACAGCTTGTCCGCCGGTAGGAGATTGAGTCACCGGTCCAAAATGAGTGGCGACAGGCATGTGGCGCCAGATTGCACCGCCTTCGTAATATAGGGCAGCCAGCGCAACCAAAGCGGTGACGGCCAACAGGATTGCTATTTCCGCTAGACCGACAGTCCAGCCCACCCAGACAAAGTATTTGCGAGAGCGCGGACGTGTCATCAGGAAATCCCCGCCTTCTCCCCCAACTTCTGTGCCTACGCTGCGGCTACCTAACCCGAGGCCCATGACGGCGGCAAAGGGAAGCCCGAATGCCAAGCCACCACTGACAACCAAAAACCACAGGGCTTCTTCAGGCGCGGCGCGGACTGATCCGCGCAGGAGTTCGTGGCTCATGCCCATGAACCAGAGCAGAGTTCCGCCAACCGCCAGAATTAAGTAGATGGAGAAAGCGCGGCGGGTGTCGCGCCAACATTTCCAGAAGTACATGGTTCCTCCTTGCGAACAAGAAGCAAAAAGACTTCCCCGAGGTTGAGGGGAGAGACATCGAGAATCGTTGCGCCCTGACTGCGAAGCTCGGCGACGAAATTATCTGCGTCATTTCTTACGACATATTCACAGAGCGAGCCGGAAAAGACGGCTGACAGGATCTGTGGACCTATATTCACGGGTAGCGCATTGCCCGAAGCGTTGATCCGGCAATACTCTGTGCGGATATCGTCCAGGCGAGCTTCCAGAAGCAGTTTGCCGTGGTCGATAATCCCAACCCAATCGGCGACTCGCTCGACTTCAGCGAGACGGTGCGAAGAAAGGAAAACTGTGCGGCCTTCAACGGCATAATCTTCGATCAGAAGCTTCAAGAGTTCGTCCATGATGACAGGATCAAGCCCCAAAGTAGGTTCATCGAGGATCAGCAGCTCCGCGCCCTGAGCCAGGGCCATCAGGAGGCACAGCTTGGTTCGATTTCCAAGCGAGAGCCTCTTGAATTGCTGGTCCATAGGGATTTCCAGACGCTGCGCACATTTCGCCGCCGACGCATCCGACCAGCTCCGATAGTAAGGTCGGTTGAAGCGAACCAGCTGTGCGCCTGTCATCGAGGACGGAAGGGTCTTCTTCTCACTGACGTAGGCTGTCCGTTGCAAAATGGCAATCTGTTCCTCCGGCACACGCATGTCCAGCATGCGTGCGGACCCACCCGTCGGGCGAAGCAATCCCATGAGCGTCCTGATCGTGGTGGTTTTTCCGGCGCCATTGCGTCCCAGGAAGCCGTACAGCGAACCGCGTGGCACGTGCAGGTGCAATCCGTCCACTGCTCGGGTCTCAGAGTAATGTTTCATCAGCCCGTCAGTTAAGATCGCGAATTCGCTCATGACCTTTCTCCTAGTTCGTCCAGCGCAACGTGAACCTGTTTGAGAATTTCGTCGCGGCTCAGCCGGAGTTGCGTTCCCTCGACTGCCAATTGCAATGCGAATGGTTTTAAGCGCTTCAACTTTTCCGATTTCAAAAGCCCAGGCACGTTGTCCGCAACAAAGGTTCCCCCTCCTGGCACAGTGCGGATCACCCCATCCCGCTCAAGGTTCTGGTAGGCGCGAGCGACCGTGTTTGGATTGATCCGAAGGTCTGCTGCCAGCTTCCGAACGGATGGCAGAGTGTCACCCTGCTTCAAGGCCCCTGCCGCGATGGCATGCTTTAATTGGGACTCAATCTGGAGATAGAGTGGAACCCCTGTGGCCGGGCTAACATGCAATTGCATGCTGTATTAATACAACGATACAGTTGGCTTGTCAAGGATTTTTTCGGATGCCACGCTTGGCGGCAGGATTATTGCGTATCAGTTAGCTGCCGTTGTAAAAGCGGCGGCGAGCCGCCGCACTCTAAGACAGGCTAAATTCTCGCGCGTGCGAGGGACGCGCTACTTTGAGCTTGGCTTGAACGTGTCCACGATGCCGCTGCCTTCGCGGATGGTGAGGATCTGGTTGGCCTTCACTTGGGTGAAGCGCTCGACTTTTTGGGTGGTGGGCCATTTCACCTCGAGCGCATCGACCACTTGAGCTTTGCCCAAGCCGAAGTGCAGGCGGAGATCGGATTGCGACATCACGCTGCCGCCGCTGTGCACTTCGTCCATTTGGGTGTGATTGCCCGTCACCACGCGTACGCGAGCCCCGATAGCCGTGCGGTTGCACTTTGTGCCGATTAATTTCACCTTGATCCAGTTCTGCGCGTTGCCGCCGTCATTGCGCAGCAGCGACGGCACATCGCTCATGTTCAGGATGAGCGCATCGATATCGCCGTCATTGTCGTAATCGCCGAAGGCCGCGCC
>DATERF010000139.1:0-24271 GCA_035271845.1 Candidatus Acidiferrum sp. | reverse complement strand
TGGCCCACTTTTGTTTGGGCCCACGCCGAATCCGGCCGTGCTGAGGGATTTCTTGCCGGCCTGCACCATCCCATTTCCGGTCTCGACCACGTTCTTGCCATGGTTTCCGTTGGCCTCTGGGGCGCTCAACTCGGCGCACCGGCCATCTGGCTTCTGCCCGTCACCTTTCCGGTGGTCATGGCTTTTGGCGGCATGTTGGGTCTCATGGGTGTTCCGTTGCCTGGCGTGGAAATTGGCATCGCGCTTTCTGGAATTCTCCTCGGCTTGGCAGTGTTAGCAGAGTGGCGACCCCCGCTGTGGGCCGCTGCTGTCGTCGTTGGCATGTTCGCCATCTTTCATGGCCACGCCCACGGCACCGAACTTCCTCCCGGCGCCAGCGGCATGCTCTACAGCATCGGCTTCGTCATCGCTACCGGACTGCTACATGCTGCCGGCATTACTGCCGGCATCGTCCATCGTTGGAATTGGGGACGCTGGGCCTTGCGTTTCTCTGGAGCTGTCGTGGCCATCGCCGGAGCACGATTCCTTTGGATCGCGTTGGCCTCATGAAGCGCGCCGTTCACAGGACGCTTGTCATCGCAGCCAGCCTGTTCGCGCTACCGGTGGCCGCCGACGCCCATCTCACCGGTACTGGACTTGGCCCCTTCTATGATGGCGTCACCCACTTCTTCCTCTCGCCCGAACAGATCATTCCAGTGTTGGCGCTCTCACTTTTTGCGGGACTCCGCGGTAAACGAACCGGTCGCATTGCTCTTTTTCTTCTTCCCACCGCCTGGTTTGTTGGCGGACTGATCGGCCTGCGCTGGCCCGTCGCCGGCCCGTTCACGTTGCTCGCCTGCTTTTCGTTTCTCGTGCTCGGCGCTCTCGTAGCCTCCGACGCCGATCTTTCTCCACGCCTTGTTGCCGGCCTCGCTCTGGTCTTCGGCCTGGCCTTAGGCTATGCAAATGGTTCCGATTTTTCCCCGACGAATGTCGGTACCCTTGGCGTTCTCGGCACCGCGGCTTCGCTCTTCGTGCTTGTCACGCTGGCGGCAGCCTTGGTCGCTTCCCTCCGTGCCCCTTGGACGCGGATCGTCGTTCGAGTCGCTGGAAGTTGGATCGTCGCCGCCGGTCTACTCCTCCTCGGCTGGACCTTTCACTCCCACGGCCCAAAACTCTGATCGTGAATCCGGGAAGCGCCCAATCTTGCGCAGATCCATGGAACCGCCTAAGGCTCCGAAAGAAATCGCAGAATCTCCCGCATCAACCGCTCTCCTTGGTCTGTTGCGAATAGGAACTGTGCGTGCGCGGACCCCTCTAGAATAATCAGTTCCTTGGGCCCCACAGCCTTCTCGTAATTCTCTCGAATCTTCGGCAGCCTTGGTCCGTCATCGTTTGCGTCATCTCGTGCCACGATGAACAGTTTGCGACCTTTCATTTTTTCCGCTGGTCCGTCGGTCCATGCCGCCAGTAACACCAGCCGGTCAATTTCTCCTGGCTTCGCTACGATCGACGCATCCGCCGCAGCCGATCCCCCAAAGCTTGCCCCAATCACCGATACGCTTTTCGCCCCAGTCTTGCGCAAATAACGTACTGCAGCCAGGACGTCATACTCTACCCCGTCGTATCCGGACTTGGATTGCGGTCCACGCGACTGGCCATAACTACGAAAGTCGAACGCCATCACACGAAATCCCGCCTTTGCCAGCTCCTGCGCCTGCTTCTCCCAACTCTCTTTGTTGAAGCGCCCACCATGCGCCAGCACCACTCCGCGTTCACCTTTTCCGTAAATGTCGGCGTACACCACGCCTCCGTCCCCCGTCGGAAACGAGACGTGCTCCTGCGCCACGGCAATCCGCGTCAGCACCACAATCACCAGTAGCGCTCTGAGAATGAACATCAAGAAATTGTACCGTCCGAAACGTGAGTCAATGGGGAACCACTGCTCTTCGCCCATTTGGTTGTTCTCACGGCATCTACAAGAACGTGCTCCTCATTCTGCTGCGCGGGCCTCGCAGGGCTCAATGGCCTTTCGCGTGTGCGATTTTATCCAATCCCAATCAAAACTTCCCGCCTTAACCTTGTTGGTTGTCAGCGCCGTCAGGTTCCCCTCACTCGCCATTCTCCGCTGTTTCCTCTACAACCCCTCTCCACTTCTCCTCTTTCTCCGCGCATCCGATCCTTCGCAAATACTCCACATCCAGCTCCGTTTTGTCCTGAAACCATGTCGGATTCTGCCGCCGGTGATACACGCTCGCCACATGGGTTGCTGCCACCGGCGAAAATCTCTCCTGAAAGCTATCCCACGGCGCATGATGAAATGCCACCCCTTCAATTATGTTGTCTGGCAATCCCCACAATCCCAGCAGGTACGCTCCTACATCCGCGTGCGTACATCCCAGGACCTCCGTTTCGGCCATCCCTAAAGATTGTCCGCTCTCCCTCACTACTCGCAGCACATCCGCATATTTCACTCGCACCGACGAGGCCAGTACCAGTTTCCCCACATCGTGCAGCAAGCCCGCCGTAAAACAATCGTCCACCACAGGTTGTGCCGACATCTCCATCAGCGCGATTCGTTTCGCATACCCGGCCACCGCAAGGCTGTGTTCCCACAAGTGCGCGATGTCCCCTTCGTCCAGAATGTCCGTTCGGAACTTGCTGAACACGTGTGTGGAAAGCACCAGCCCTCAAAATATCCAGGCCCAGCAACTGCACTGCATTCGACGGACTGGACACTTGCGTCCGCAGTCCAAAAAACGACGAATTCACCAGTTGCAGAATCTTCGCCGTCATCCCCATATCTCGCGACACCAGATTCGCGATTCTCGCCATCCGTGGGTCGCCGCTGTTAATCTCATTCGTCAGTTCCACAAACAAAGTTGGCAAGCTCGGCAGCGATCCTAGTTTGGACACCACCTCCCGCAGTCCCGCTTTCCCCATGAAGCTTCTCACCGCGAACGCGCCCGCCAGTCGTCTCTTCAGCTCTTCCGCTTTGCACGGCTTCGACAAAAACTGGTGCGCCGGGCTCACGGTATTCAAGATCGTTTGCTTGTCCGCTTGGCCGGATAGCACAAATCGCAAGCAGTCGGGATACCGCTCCTTCACTTTTTCCAGCAGTTGTACGCCACTCATCCCCGGCATGCGAATGTCCGTCACAATCACGTCATATCGCTCCTTGCCCATCGCCTGCAACGCTTCCTGGCCTCCTTTCACAAACGACATTTCCCATTCCGGTCGCAATAAAAACAAGCTTCGTTCCAGCGCCGATAGCATCAACGGCTCGTCGTCTACAAATAAAATTCGTTTCGCCATCTCTAGCTGATCCTTGCCGCCATCGGCAGTTGAATATAAAAAGTTGTCCCCACTCCAACCTCGCTCTCAAACCAGATTCGGCCCCCATGTTTTCGCACGATCGAACTATGCGCCAGCGCCAGCCCCTGGCCTGTTCCTTGGCCCACTTCCTTCGTTGTAAAAAACGGTTCGAAGATCCTCGAGCGGATTTCCACTGGGATTCCGACGCCCGTGTCCTGTACCGAAATCGTTGTCCACTCTTCATCCTGCGTTGTCCGAATCGTGATGGTTCCTTTATTCTCCGGTCCGTCTCGCATCGCCTGCGCAATCGCGTGCGCGGAATTGATGATCAGATTCAGGAATACCTGGTTCAGTTCGCCGGCATAGCAGGGAACTGGCCGCAATTCATTCCCCAGAACCGTCTCGATCTCTGCCACATACTTCCATTCGTTCCGAGCCACCGTCAGTGTCGTCAGAATCGCCTTATTAATGTCCGTGAACTGCTTCTCGTCCGAACCTGGATGTGAAAACTCCTTCATCGCTTGTACGATTCTTGCCACTCTCCCGATTCCTTCCAACGACTGGTCCAGCGCCATCGGTATCTCCCCCCGCAGATAATCGGTGTCCACCGCTCCCAGCACCTCTTGCACTTGGTCCAGCAATTCAGGTGCAAGCGCTTCTCCCGGCCCTTGTTTCGACAGTGCTCGCAATAGCGACAGGCCCGGATCCAGCGCGCTCCACGCATCCTTCACAAATTGCGTATTGTCCCCAACGAATTGGATCGGCGTATTGATTTCGTGTGCGATCCCCGCAGCCAATTGCCCGATGGCCTCCAGTTTCTGCGCTTGTCGCAGTTGACTCTCCATCAGTTTGCGTTCTGTGATGTCCTCCTCAATCGCCAGAAAGTGCGTCGGGTTGCCGTGGTCATGTTTGATCGGTGTGATCGCCACCGATCCCCAATAATTCTCGCCATTCTTCTTCTTGTTGCAGAATTCTCCCCGCCATTCGCGCCCTTGGTGAATGGTTTCCCACATTTGCTTGTATTCGTTTGCTGAGGTATGCCCCGATTTCAAGAATCGCGGGTTTCTTCCCACCACTTCCTCGAAACTGTATCCCGTGCTCTCTTTGAATCGGTGGTTCACGTATGTGATATTTCCTTCTAGATTCGTGATCAACACCGCCGCTGGGCTTTGCTCCACCGCCTGCGACAATTGCCTCACCGCGTTTTCATTCCGCTTTCTCTTCGTGATGTCCCGAAAAATCCACATCCTTCCGTAGTGCGTCCCGTCCTTCCCGATTACCGGCGAGGAATACCGGTCCAATACCGTTCCGTTCCTGAGTTCGATCTCGTCATGACTGGTTGCCTCTTTGTGGCTATACAGGTGCTGCACTTGCTCCACGAAGGCCTCCCGATCCTTCACCTTGCTCATCGCGTGTTTCAACAGGGTCTCGTCGTCTTGTTCCTCGCTCAGTTCCGGCGGGATCTCGAAGATTTCCGCCATCCGCCGGTTCTTCAGAATCACCCGGTTGTCTACGTCCACCACCAGGATTCCGTCCAGCGTGGCATTCGTTTGCGCTTCCAGAAACGCCGTCTTGTATCTCAGCTCTTCTTCTGCTTGCCTCCGCTCCGTAATGTCCGCGCCCACCAGCAGCAACTCGCCGTCTTCACTGTGCGGCAACGTAATCCACGTCGCGGTCAGCCCCAGTTGCCGTGCTTCTCCGCCCCTCTCGAACCACACTTCCCACTTCGCTTCCGTCTTCGTTCCCAACAGCGTTCTTGCTTTGCCCTCCATGTCCGCACTTAGCCAATGAATCCCGCATCCGTCCAGCGATCGTCCTAACACCTCTTCGCGTTCCAGGCCAAAGGTACTCGCCGCCGTCGAATTCCACCGCCGGATTCGCCCCTCGCCATCCATGCCAATCAATATCGACGGCACCGAGTTGATGAATAGCTCCGCTTCCTGGTGCGCGCACCGCAGTTCCTCCAGCAATAATTCCAACTGCTGTTCCCGTGCTTTCAGCTTTTTCTGTGCTGCAATGCGCTCCTCAATCGCTCTCGCGATCACCACGACTTGCTCGATCTCCCCTTCTTCATTCCGCACCGCACACCCATGCGCTTCCATGTAATGCGGGTTGCCCCCGCAGTCCAGGAACCGGACTTCCAGCATATGACTGTTCGATTTTTCATTTAGCATTTCGCGAACGCGCTCTACGATCTGAGCTCGATCTTCGGGATAGATGAACTCCATCGAGTTCGCCCCCACCAGTTCCGACGGAGCGTGTCCAAGCAGCGTTCGGAACGTGGGGCTGGCGTACTCCGTAACCAGGTCGGGAAGCCTCACCACAAAAATTATGTCGCCCGCGTTCTCCCCAATCGTCCGAAACAGCGCTTCACTCCTTCGCAACGCTAGTTCCGCCTCCTTTCGTTGCGTTATGTCTTGAACTTGTCCGATGACTACGGGCCCACCATCCGGCCCTTGCGCTACTGTAGTCGACAGCAGTGCCCACACAATCCGTCCGCTTTTGTGGATGTATCTCTTCTCCTGTTGGTAGCTCGCAATCTTCCCCTCAATCAGTTCCCCGATCAGCCTGATCGATTCCCCCACATCGTCGGGGTGTGTCAGGGACTTCACTTCCCGCCCAATCAGTTCCTCCCTCTCGTACCCCAGCAGATTGCAAAACGCCTGGTTGACCAGCGTCCACACTCCTCCGCTTCCCACAAGCCCCATGCCCACGGCTGCCACTTCGAACGCCAGTTCAAAGATCTCCGCCGGTTTGCTCCTGTTCGATTGTTCAATCACACTTGTCATCCGCACCTCGTGCCGTATCCTTTTATATAGATGTGCCTGTCACCGGGCGGTCTTAATTCCATAGGGACAACCTCGCCCTCAACCTCGCTTATATATCGGCCAAAGCTTTCGAAATCCTCAGCCCAGTCGGTGTCGCCACACTCCATCCACACTCGTTTCGCATCCTCGTTAATGTGATCCCACTTCTGGCCGATTCTTCTCTTGGCCGTGAACGGATTCCATGCAGGAAAAAATCCTATTTGTGGACGATGAATGGCGGGTGCTCCAGGGTTTTCAGCGCTTGTTACAGCCGACGTTTCAAATTGAAACGGCCCTCAGCGCCGCCGAAGCTCTCAGTAAACTAAAGAACAACTCCCGCTTTGCCGTCGTCGTTTGTGACATGCGCATGCCAGAAATGGATGGCGTCCGCTTGCTCACTCGAATCCGCACCACACACCCAGAAATTGTCCGCATCATGTTGACCGGCAACTCCGATCAGGAAACCGCCATCCAGGCCGTCAACGAAGGCCACATCTTCCGCTTCTTGACCAAGCCCTGCGCCAAGCCTATCCTCGTCAAAACCTTGAACGACGCCCTCATTCAGTTTCGCCTCGCCAATAATCAGCAGGACTTGGTCGACAAAGCCCGATACGGTCACAGCCTCGCTCCTTGGACCGTCGACCCCACCTCTGCCTCCTACCGCGAGATCGAACAAAAAGTCCAGGAATTTGGCACCCCGGAAACGCGAACGGTGCAGCCTTCCCAAGGCGGCTTTTACGTCGGCAGGATCATTTCCGTAGGCCCCATTTACGTTGCTCAGTGTCTCTCTCCCACTCGTGTCATCGTCCACCCCAAAAATCTTCTCTCCCGCATTCCCCAAGTTGGCGAATTTGTCAGAATCGATTACAACGATAGCCAAGGCCAAGTCGCGGAAATTCCTGTCCCCAATTCCTAGTGGCGCGTCCGCAACTCAAAAGTGCGACTCCTTCGACCTTCACATACCCATGATCGACTCGCGTGCATCTCACTATCTCCAAGGAATCATCGCTGCTAACGCACGTAAGGGAGCTTGCCGTGTCCAATCCAACCGCAAAAATTGTCCGCTTTCATTCCACCGGTGGACCTGAAGTATTAAAGATTGAAGAATTGCCCATTCCCGAGCCCAACAAAGGCGAGGTCCGCCTCAACGTCAAAGCCATTGGACTCAACCGTGCAGAGGTCATGTTTCGCAAGGGCCAATACCTCGAGTCTCCCACCCTCCCCACCAAGCTTGGCTACGAGGCCGCCGGTACCGTCGCCGAAGTCGGCCCGGACGTCGACAAAGGTTGGCTCGGCAAAAAAGTCAGCACTGTTCCAAATTTCCGCATGTCCCGCTACGGCGTCTATGGCGAAGTCGCCATTGTTCCCGTTACCGCCCTCGCCGTCTACCCCGACAACCTCACCCCCGAACAAGGCACCTCCATCTGGATGCAATATCTCACCGCCTACGGCGCCTTGATCGCCTACGGCCAAATCAAAAAGGGTGATTTCGTCGTCATCACCGCCGCCAGCAGCAGCGTCGGCCTCGCCGCCATCGAAATCGTCAAGGCCGAAGGCGCCATCAGCATCGCCACCACGCGAACCTCGAAGAAAAAGTCCACGTTACTCGAGCTTGGTGCTGACCACGTCATCGCCGCTCAGGAAGAAGATTTCGTCGCGCGCGTCAACGAAATCACCAACAAACAAGGCGCTCGCATGATCTTCGATCCCATCGCCGGCAAAGGCATCGAGCAGCTAGCTCAAGTTGCGGCTCCGCACGGCATCATCTTCGAATACGGCGCGCTCGCCCCCGAGCCGACTCCTTTCCCGCTCTTCGCCGCCTTAAGCAAAGGACTCTCCATCCGTGGCTACACCCTCGGCGAAATCTTTGTCGACCCGGCCATTCGCGCAAAAGCCCAGCAATACGTCTTCGATCACGTAAAAGCAGGCCACTTCAAACCGCGTATCGACCGCGTCTTCCCCTTCTCCGAAATCGTGGAAGCCCACCGCTACATGGAGAAAAACGACCAAATCGGCAAAATCGTAGTAACCCTGTAGCGCAACAAAACCACCTGTCATTCCGAGCGAAGTCCGCGGAGCGAGGAATCCCTCTCGCCTTGTAAACTCATGTGGCTGCGGGTCTTTAGAGCCGCAACCACTAAGCCCCTCCTCGGCCCATCCGCCGGGTGCCCCATCCTCGTTTTTTGAGGGTGGGTCTTGGGTTTTTCTTTTCTTCCTGTCATCCACAACTCATTTGGCCGCGGGTCTTTAGACCCGCAACCACTGACCCGTTCGGATCTCAATCTCCGCGTCTTGCCACTAAACTCCACAAAACCACCCGTCATTCCGAGCGCACTCCGCGGAGCGAGGAGTCCCTCTGACCTCGTGAGCCCCCGGGGGGCTCCGGGTGCCCCATCCTCGTTTTGTGAGGGTGGGTCTTGGGTTTTCTTCTTCCTGTTATCTGATGACTCGCCACAACTCATGTGGCCGCGGGTCTTTAGACCCGCAACCACTAACCCCTTCCTCGGTCCCCCACCTCTACGCCGGCAACTTCTCCGCCGGCGGATAATGGTGCTGCTCCCTCCCCAGATCCCCGTCATATTTCTTCGTGGTCTTAAACAACTCAAACCGTCCATCCGCCGCATACACCCTCACGCGTTCCCGCAACGCCTGCATCTCTCCCGCCGACATCGCCTGAAATCCTCGCGCCACTCTCAGATTCTGTTCCAGCACCGCCAGCGAATCCATTCCACTCACCGTCGTCGCCACCGGCAAGCTCATTGCATAACGCAGCCCTTCTTCCGCGGTGATCGCCCCACTCGTCACCATTTCTCCCGATCCCCCCAGACTCTTCATCCCCAATATGCCCATCCCGCGCTTGTTCGCTTCCGGCAGCACTTGTGTTTCGAAACTTCGAAACGTGGCGTCAAATGCATTCAGCGGCATTTGCACCGTATCAAACGGAAAATTCTGCGCCAGCATCCGCAAATGAATCGCCGGGTCCTTATGTCCGGTAAATCCGATGAACCGCACTTTGCCTTTTTGTTTTGCTTCCAGCAGCGCTTCCGCCGCCCCGCCCGGCCGGAAAATCAAATCCGGGTCGTTGTAGTAAATCACTTCGTGGATCTGCCACAAATCCAGATGATCCGTCTGCAATCGTCGCAAAGACTGTTCCAGCATTTCCATCGCAACGTCTTTTCCTCGGCCGTGCGTGCACACCTTCGTCATCAAAAATGCCTGCTCGCGTTTCCCCTTCAACGCTACCCCCAGCCGTTCCTCGCTCAAGCCTTTGTGGTAGTCCCACGCGTTGTCAAAAAACGTAATCCCTGCGTCCAACGCCTTCGCCACCAGCTCGTTCGCTTCCTGCTGGTCCCGCGTCGACCCCAGGTGATACCCACCCACGCCAATAATCGAAACTTGCACTCCCGTCTTTCCCAATGGTCGCTTGGGAATTTCGCCGGACGAACTACTACTCCCGCCTGCCTGTCCGCTCTTGGCATCGCCGGCCGCCGCCGCATTTCGCGCCACTGCCCCCGCCGTCGCCGTAAACGCCGCTGCCCCTTTCACGAAATCCCTCCTCGAAAATTTGTCATCCGTCTCTTGCGCCATCAGCTCCCCTCTGGATTTGTCATTCACGCTACGGTTTTGGAAGCTCTGGATAAGGATGCCCGTTATTCTCCACCGACATCACCATCTCCTTCACTTCCACAGACTGCATATCGAACGGAAACCCGTGCGCGATCCGTGCTTCTGGGTTATCAAACTTGATCGACACCTTGTACAGTTCGAAACGCCCGTCCGCCGCCGCTTGTTTCACTCGTTCCTGCAGCGCCTGCATTTCCGCCGGCGTCATCGGCTGAAAATTCTGCGCCACGTCTAGGTTCTGCCTCAGAATCTCCGGTTTTTCCATTCCCGTAATCGTCACCGTCACTGGCAGGCTCATCGCGTAACGCAGTGCCTCTTGCGCGCTAACCGCGCCATTCTGGATTGGCTCCCCATGTCCGCTCATCGGCTTCATTCCCAGCGCAGCAATCCCTCGTCGATTCAACTCCGGCAGTACCTGCGTCTGAAAACTCCGGAAGCTCGCATCAAACGCGTTCAGCGGCATCTGCACCGCGTCAAACGGAAATCCCGTCTTCAACATGCTCAAATGCATTCCCGGACCCTTGTGTCCGGTGAATCCCAGGAACCGTACCTTCCCTTGCTCCTTCGCCTTCCTCATCACTTCCGCCGCGCCACCTGGACGAATAAACAGCTCCGGATCGTTTTCGAACGACACCCCATGCGCCTGCCACAAATCCAGATGATCCGTCTGCAATCTCCGCAGCGATTCTTCCAACATCTGCATCGCCAGCGCTCCATCGCGCCCGTGCGTGCACACTTTCGTCATCAAAAACACTTTGTCCCGCCGCCCCTTCAACCCCTTGCCCATCCAGACTTCGCTTTTCCCTCGGTGATATTCCCAGCAGTTGTCGAAAAACGTGATGCCCCCGTCGACCGCCTCCTGCACCAACCGCACCGCCGTCTGCTCATCCTTGGCATCGCCCAGATGATGCCCGCCCATGCCTAGCGCCGATACTTTCACGTCCGCATGCTTTCCAAACGGCCGCAAGGGAATTACCCCGCCTCCGCGCACCCCAGCCGCGCTGCTCTGCCCGTTTCTGAACATCTTCGGATTTCGCCTCAGTTGTGGTCTAAATGAAGTCACCGCCCAACGCCCCAGACTACCCGTCACCTTCCAACGTTTGCCATACGACGGGATACCTAAGGACAACGGAGGCTTTCCAGTACTTTGGAGTGCGGGAGCCCTGCTCCCGCTTTTACGCCCGACAATCGTGAGCAAACCCCACCGGCGACTACCAAGACTGCAAGCATTCACCTGCTGGTTAGCGTCGTAAGAAGTTAGCACTATGGCAACACCTGTGCCTTTGGCCAGTTCCTCATTCTGGATGCTTGGCCTACAGTCTGGAGGGAGGGCTTTCCATGGCGAATCTTACAGGACGGAATTTCCCCGGGCTACGAATGCACGGCGCTTTCGCTTTGCTTTGTGGCGCGTGCATGCTGTTCGCCGCATGTGGTTCGACCACCCGCAGCGTGGAAATGGCACAGCGAAATGTCGAGCAGTTTCACTCGCAGCTTGATTCGCAACAATTCACCGCCATTTACGCGTCCTGCGACGAGAAATTCCATCAGGCTACCAGCGAATCAGATTTCGTCAGCCTCTTGGACGCTGTGCACCGCAAACTCGGCAACGTTCAACAGTCCAGTTTGCGGAACACCGGCGTCGCTTGGTTCGCGGGCCAAGGCGCGACAGTTACCCTGGTGTACGAAACCAAGTTCACCGACGGAACTGCTTTGGAGAAATTTGTCTGGCATGTAAAGGACAACGACGCCGCTCTCTATGGATACAACATCAATTCCAACGAGCTAGTCACAAGATAGCCATTCCAGTTTGGACGACAAGCCTTCGCACCCTCGGGTCTAGTCGGGCAACATAAGAGTCAGATGCGTCAAACGACGCTTCATCTCTCGCTAGGCCGTACTGTCACTTCTGCCAATAGAAATCACCCGCCACTCGACTACTATCTATTCTGGCTTCCCCTTCTAACACCAATCCAGAAGGGAAGCACGCACCCAAGATATCCCAGGAGATTCGCACATGAAATTCCAGCTCTCTCGCGTTGTCTTGTTTGTTTCATCTCTTCTTCTGTGTCTCGGCTTCACCGCTTTCACACAAGACAAAGCTCCTGCCGAGGCTTATTCCGGCGTGGCCATGGGCACTGGCGGCAGCGTTGGCGGCAAAACCATCCAGTTTGATTTCCGTATCACCCAATACACTACCGATGAGGAAGTCCAGAACTTCGCTCAACTCGTAAAGGACAAGGGCACCGACGCCCTTCGCCGCGCCTTGGAAAAGGAAGATAAGGGCCGCATCAATGCCGCTGGCTCCACCGGCAATCAGATCGCTGTCGCGCGCAAAAAACAGCATGGTTCAGACACCATCATCACCATCGTTACCGCCCGCACCATGCCTTTTATCGAGCTCTACAACAACGGACGCACGACCGATTACCCCTTCGGGTTTCTTCAGGTCAAGCTTGACGCCAACGGTCAGGGAACTGGCCAAATCATGGCCGCTGCAAGAATCCGCTTCGACAAGAAAAAGGGCGAGTACCAGATAGAAAGCTACGGCAATCAATACATCAAGGCCGTCAACGTCCGCCCCTGGAAATAGCTTTGGAGTGCGGGAGCCCTGCTCCCGCCTTTACGGTCACCACAAATAATCCAGTCACTCCGGAGCCTTTACCGTAGTCCATCACTCACTCACCCAGTGACCCCCGTCCTTGCGCCTCCACCCCCAATCAGCTATCTACAGTCCATCCGCCAGCCTCAAGGAGCTTCTATGGCAACTCAGCCCGCCTCGCTCGCAACCATCCAGGATTTCCTCGCCCAGAAACGCATTGCCATCGCCGGCGTCTCCCGCGATCCCGCAAGTTTCAGCGCCATGGTGTTCAAGGAATTCTGCCGCCGCGGATACGACGTTGTCCCCGTCAATCCCAACGCTGCGGAGCTTCAGGGCCGCCGCTCCTTCGCGCGCATTCAGGAGGTCCAGCCTCCCGTCGATGCGGTGTTGCTTATGACGTCCCCAGAGGTTACCGACATACTTGTGAAGGACTGCGCCGAGGCGGGCATCCGCCGTATATGGATGCACCGCGCCACCGGCCAAGGCTCCGTCAGCGCCAAAGCCATTGACTTCTGCCAGCTACAAGGGATCGATGTGGTTCCGGGAGAATGTCCCTTCATGTTTCTGCCGAACGCTGCCGCCTACCATCGCTTTCACGGCCTTATCCGCAAGATCACCGGCCGTTATCCGCGTCGTGCGCCCTCCAATTGAGCGCGCTGTTTTGGAGTGCGGGAGCCCTGCTCCCGCTTTCGCGGTCACCAGCAATAGGCGGAGCGCACCGCCGGCAGCCCAGAGTGCATTCGCGTAAGTAATTAAACTCCCACGCCTACTGCGATTCTTCTACTGACCCAGATCCCCTCGGTTGCTAGCCTCTTCTTAGCCTCACAAATTCCAGAAAGGGACCGCCAGCTCTGCTCCGAATCTTGATTGCGGATGACCACGAAGGTGCTCGTAAGGCCATCCGCTCCATTCTCCAAACTCGTCCAGACATTTATATATGTGGCGAGGCGGCCAATGGCCAGGAAGCGGTTCAGCAAACCCTGCAACTCGACCCCGATTTGGTGGTCCTCGATGTCTGGATGCCTTTGAAAGACGGTTTCGCTGCTGCCGCGGAAATCAAAAATTCCCGGCCGCACATTCCTATCCTCATGATTTCCACTGCTCGCGACGAAGACATGATCCTGGCGGCCAAGCAGGCTGGCGCCCAGGGTTTCATCCCCAAATTCGGCATCCACCACCTCTTGCTGAAAGCCGTCGACGCCCTCCTCCAAGGACACACCTTCTTTTCCCTCGACACCCATTCCCCATAGAAATGATCTGCAAAGCCCGCAGACCAACTCCCGCACGATGAGCTGAAAGTATCCTGCTCAAGCAACCATTCACATGGATTCTCTAATCTTACCGCGCATCTGCAAAGCAGTGGTCTCGGCCAGTTGGATCGCAAGAAAATTCATAGCTTTGCGCGTGCCCCAATAGGGAGGAATCCATGCATTCCATTAGCGTTCTTCGTGTGGCTGCTCTGATCCTGGCTTGCCTGCTCGGCACAACCGTCGTTCCTGCTCAGAGCGCCCCATCAGGCGCTGCTACAAAGATCGGCGTCATCAACATCCTCCAGGCGATCAGTGTAACCGCGGAAGGGAAGCAGGCAGCTGCTCAACTCGACGCGCAGTTCGCACCGCGGCAAAAAGAGTTGGAAACGTTGGAGAAGCAAGTGAATGATTTGCAGCAGCGCCTGAGCGCAGGCGCGACGACACTGAACGAACAAGAAAGGGCTCGCATTACCGCTCAGGGAACTCGGCTGGCTCAGCGGCTTGATCGCAAGAGAAACGAGTATCAGGAAGACGTCAGCACGGCGCAACGGGAAGTCGTCGACGGCATCGGCCGAAAAATGATGGATGTTCTCAACCGCTTCGCGCAAGAGAACAACTACGTCGCAGTCTTTGATTCCTCCGTTCAGAATTCCCCAATTCTGTATGTCGCAAAAAACCTCGATATCACCCAAGACGTCATTCGTCTCTACGACCAAGCCTATCCCGCGAAGGCTGCCGGCGCAGTGCCCGCAAATAAGCCCACTCCCGCGCCGAAGCCGGCTACGCCGCCTTCCCCCAAACCTCAATAGCGTTCGGCTACTTCTATTTTTGCTCCGCCTCACCCTTCGCCAGCGGCACCCGCACCAGAATCGCGTCATCCACCCGCACAATCAATTCCGAATACTTCGGTTTTCCCACTCCCCTCATTGCCTCATACCGCGGATTCAGTGCCTCCACATTCACCCGCAACGGCGTCTTCGCATCTTTGGGCACGTCAAAGCTCACTCGCACATCCGCTTGCCCATCTCCATCAATGTCCACCAACTCCGTCACGCGCTCGGGCAACGCACTCACCGGCTTCCATTCCAATTCCACGAACGCTTTCTCGGTCTGCCACAAATGCGGATGCACCGCGCGATGCACCTCAATCGTGTAACCATTCTCCTGGATCGTCCGCACCGTCGGCCCGCCAGAGTAGATCTCGTCCACATGCAGCCCCAGCCGCGTGAACCCCTGCGCGAACAATCCCATCAGCAGAAACGGCGTCAGCATCGCCAACGCCAACGTCAACCCCGCGCCCGCATACCCAAGTTTCGAACGAAGCCATTTCATAAAAATCTCCTACAGTACTTGATGCAGAATCGTCGCCAGCCCCTCCGTGATGATTGATCCTCCAAACATCGCCGCCATTGCCCATGCCGCATACAAGAACATCAGCCGCGCCCGCTCCGGTTTCACTGCCACGTCCGTTCCCTTGATATGCCACACTGCCGCGCCTTTCGGGCACGCATCCACGCACGCCCCGCACTTCATGCAAGACAGCAGCGTCTCCCCCTTCTTGATCGACTCGTCACTCAACGACATCGTTGGGCAACTTTTCTGGCACAGCACGCACGGCGAGCATCGTGTCTGATCAATCTTGATGTCGAACACGCTCGTCTTATTGAAAATCGATTGGAATGCCCCGAACGGGCACAGAAACGTGCACTGCGTCCGCTTCTTCGTCAAAATCGGCAGCACAATCACCAGCGCCGCAAACAACATCACGAAAATCACGTTCTGCACCAACCCCACCATATTCCGCGCCGCCACATATTCCGAAACCGCTTTGAACGGGCACAGCCACATGCAGTACGCCGGCTCAAATAGCGCCAGCGATAGCAGCACCATAGCCAGCAGCACGGCCCACGGTACCAGCCTCAATCGCGGATCAATCTTCTTCCACTGCGCCTTCTTCGGCACCGCCGCCATTCCTTCCTCAATCCCGCCAAAGAAGCACGCGTAGCTGCACCATCCTTTTCCCATCACTAGCGTCAGCGCCAGCCACAGCGCCACCATCATCGCCATCCCGCCACCGGCCATCCCACTCCCGGGCAAGATCGACCCCGGAAACACCAGCGTCTTCGTGAATGCTGCCGGCAGAATCAGCAAGGGAATGGGCAGAAAACAAAACGGTGTCCGCCCCGCGATCATCTCCTCAATCGGAATTCCCATGCTCCCGCGCAACACCATCACCATGTGAATGAATCCAACAGGGAAGAGCACTCCCAGCGCCACGAAATACCATCTCCTCCACCGGTACGTGCTCGCCGTCTTCATCATCATCAAAAACAAACCCGTCAGGAACGCCGCCGTCAGCCCACTCGCGATCTGCACCGCGCGATCTTGGTGCCTCAGCGGTCCGCCCATGGCCATCAGCACAGACCACACCGCCATCGGCACCGTCAGCAGTACCGCCTTCCCCCAACTTCGTGGCTCCATCTTTCCGGCCATCGCCGCGCACGCAGCCTCAGCCATAAATCCTCCGTCCCGCCAGCATCCCAATTCCCGCCAACAAGTAATACGCCGCCACCAGCACCATTGCCGCCCGTGCCACAAAAATCACCGATTCATTTCGTCTCACGCATCCTAGTCCCACAAACGGCACAAACCATACCGTCGTCGCCACAAAAAACACCGCAAAAAATCCCAGCGCCGCCACCAGGCTTCCCAGTTCCGCTGCCCGCACTCCCGCCGCCACAAATGGCGGACACAAACTTACTCCCGTCAGAAATCCCAGCACCGCCGCCCCAGGCACTCCGCGTTTCCCCTTCTCGCCAATCGTCACCAGCCCCGCGCCCGCGCAATCGTGCGCACACCCCCGTCCCACAGAGAACGCGTACCAGAACAAACACACCCCCAGCAGCACATGAATCCCGCCGTAAATTACGACTCGAACCGCCCCTGCGGGAGACACCAGCACGCCCAGCTCCCACGCCGCCACCGCAAACACCAAGTACCCCAACAACCGCGTACCCAAAAAGTACGAAAGGTACCGCGCATTCAACCGCCAGCCCTCACCCTCCGACAGCAGCGATGGCACCACCACCGGGCCACAGGACGCCACGCACGCTGGCCCGGACGCCAGCCCCAACAACAACGCCTCACCAATGATTAGCGGCCCGCCCATGCGCCAAGCCTAGCACCCCCCAATCCACCAAGTCTGTGACCCACGGGCCACCCCCTGTTCGCAAGTACTCAATGACTCACACAGCCCAAACCAGCGGAAATCCTTTCTTTGCTTTACGGAGGTATCTTCAGTGGGGAATGGGGGTTATGAGCAGCAAATTGAATGGCTCAAACGGGGTCTCCGCGATTTCCAAACGGTTCGAAGAAAACTCCGGTGCCGTCGTTCATCCAATCGCCACGTTCCGGTTTTTCATTTAGCACGAATCTGAAACAGCACCGCTCCCGCGAGCGCCACCAACACGATCGCCATGACGACCACCCACCCGATCGCAGAGATAAATTTGTGTCCGCAATAGGGACAAACTCGTACGTTCAGGCCCAGGTCTTGTTGGCAGGCTGGACACGTCTTCATTACCGCCAATGTATTCTTAGCGTTTCGTGGCTGTCAATACGCGATGCTTTGCCTTCGTCACCGTACCAGCGGAGTCTGTGGGTGACATCGGTTAGGCTACGTTTTCTTGTCTTGAATCGACGCCAGATAGCTGCACAAGTTCTTGATGCGTTGCCGCACGCCTAGCTCGTCACCGTTTTCCAGCATGGAAAAAACCGGCCCCCAGACCGGCATGTCGGACGAACCATGTGCGGAAATTGGATCGCCGGAGCGCACCAGGCGGCTGACATACTCTTCCGGGAATTTGCCGTCGTGCCGGATCGCCAGTGTCCTCAGATTCGTCGGCGGTGTTTTCAGCGCCGACGCGGCAGGGCCATGGCCTCTGCCGTCGGCCCCATGACACGCGGCGCAATAATCCTTGTATGTCAGCTTGCCCGACGCCACATCGGCCGGTACCGCCGGCGTCCCCTTGTCTTGCACTCTGCTGGCCCACGGCATCAGAACCAAAGCGCTGACCAATACTGTTTCGCGAATATTCATTGACCGCCTCCCTGAAGGCCGCCGGTAGTACAGAAACTCACAATCAATTCACTGGGTCCAACTTCTGTTCCGGAAACGTTGCTAGATTCTACCCTGACAGGCCGTTCTTATGTAGCTCTTAATCCTTCATCGTATTGCTCGTCGCTGACCTGCTCCATCCAATCGACAACCTTCCCATCGACCTTTTCCTGAATGGCGATGTGCGTCATGGCCGTCGTTGGCGTAGCTCCATGCCAGTGTTTCTCGCCGGGAGGGAACCACACCACGTCACCGGGCCGGATCTCCTCGATAGGTCCTCCTTCCCGCTGGGCCCTGCCGCAGCCAGCCGTGACGATGAGCGTCTGGCCTAGCGGATGCCTGTGCCACGCCGTCCGCGCGCCAGGCTCGAACGTTACACTGGCGCCAGAAGCAAGCGCCGGCTCGGGCGTCTGAAAAAGTGGATCGATGCGCACCGTGCCCGTGAACCACTCGGACGGGCCCTTCATCGAAGCTTGCGAGCCAACTCTCTTGATCTCCATGTTTATATTCCCCCACCTGTGGTTTGTTAATCTGCGCGGCGCTTTTCCGTTGCGCGGTACCCTTACAGGCCGGTCATCTTCTCCAGGCGTTCTGGGTAACGCGCCCCTTCCACCTTGACCTTTGAGGCGGCGGCATCGATCTCGCGCAGGTCTTCAGGCGTCAGTTGGATTGCCGCTGCTCCGATGTTCTCTTCCAGGCGAGCTAGTTTGGTTGTTCCCGGGATTGGAACCATCCACGGTTTTTGCGCCAGCAGCCAAGCGAGCGCGATCTGCGCGGGAGTCGCTTTCTTCCGCTTCGCAATCCTTCCGAGCAGCTCAATCAGTACCTGGTTCGCCTTCAGAGCCTCCGGCGTAAAACGAGGCAGCGTGCTGCGGAAGTCGGTGCTCTCGAACGTCGTGCTTTCCTTGATCGCTCCCGTCAGGAAGCCCTTCCCAAGCGGGCTATACGGCACGAAACCAATCCCGAGTTCCTCCAGCGTCGGTATCACTTCCTGCTCCGGCTTCCTCCACCACAGCGAGTATTCACTCTGAAGAGCAGTGAGCGGTTGGACTGCGTGTGCGCGGCGAATCGTGTTCACGCCTGCCTCGGACAGTCCGAAGTGCTTGACCTTGCCCGCTTGAATCAATCCCTTCACTGCGCCGGCCACGTCTTCGATCGCCACGTTCGGGTCAACCCGGTGCTGATACAGCAGGTCGATTGTTTCTACCTTGAGCCGCTTCAGCGAACCTTCGACCGCCTCTTTGATGTGCTCCGGACGGCTATTCACACCTGCCGCTCCCGGCCGGCTATCGCCGCCACTCACATCAAACCCAAATTTGGTCGCAATCACCACTTTGCCGCGGTACGCAGCCAGCGCCTCTCCCACCAGCTCTTCGTTCAGGAACGGGCCGTACACCTCGGCGGTGTCAAAGAACGTGACCCCGCGCTCCACAGCGGCATGCAGAAGATCGGTCATCTCCTTCTTATCTTTGGGCGGGCCGTAGGAAAAGCTCATTCCCATGCAGCCGAGTCCGATCGCTGAAACTTCCAGGTTGCTCTTTCCAAGTTTGCGCTTCTGCATTGTTTCTCCTCAATTCATCGACGGAAAATCCCTTCCGCTTGGGCTTCTGTTTTCGCCACCCCTTCATCTAAGTCCAAACTTACCACGATTTGCCATGAGTGCCCGATAAGCCGGCTCCCCACACGTGAGTACTAGCCTCCACTTTTCCACTGCCCGCACTTACCAGAACTTGCGCCGAGGTGACAACCATCACTGCAATCTGCTTTTCGCAGTGGTACACGGAACTTGTCGCGCACATTGTCTTCCGCAGGAAGACAACCGGCTTGCTCAGACGTGTTCTGACAAGGCGTGATTCGAGTAGATAAGGCGCGATATGTAAGAGGCCCGGCGCAACGGCACCGGGCCTTTTTATTGGCTTAAGGGCTACTCGACTGTGCAGCGCCCCGCGCGCAGGGTGTCCTCCGCGCACGTCAGGCATCGGCCAAACATAAGCCGCACAATGAATTCATCAATCATAGCGAAGTCAGACCGGTGGGATAAAAGGAGAGAGGCGCTCGGTAACCTCACAAGCGCCTCCTCTACTGCGTCAACGTAAACCGTACCTCACTGGATCACCTCCTTCTCGGCAGGAACGCCGATGTCGACAGGAATGTCGAGTGCTCCGATTGTAACCGAGGCGTGGAGAGCTCGAAACAATCATTTTGGAATGATTCTTTCACTACCTTCCCCGTCGCTCAGACACGTAGCTTGACCTATTGCCTGATAGGTCGTGCCGTTAAAACGGAAATACGTTAACCCAGCTTCTGCTGCGCTCATATGCCAACCAAGAACCAGGTCTCGAAATCCATGACTGGTCGTTTCCTGAATGGAATAGAGCCAGCCATTAAACTTCATCTGTGGTGTCGCCAGAAACGTAAAGTTGTCCCCGTGAAAATCGACTATCCACATTGCCCCATTTGCCCCTTGACCTCCACGGGCGCACCCCATCCCTGCTTCTACCAGCACTGTTTTGTTCCTCGCAGATACCGGCAGTTCTTCGAACTTGAGATTTTCCGTCCAGTCGGGCTCCGTAACGTCCGCGCACGGCCACCCGTCGCGCCGCGACCGCGCCAGCAGAGCTTTTCTAACTTTTACGAGTTCTGCTGGATTCGGAACGAAAGTCTTTAGGTGCACCGGGCTGAAGCTACCGACCTTCTGCCAGAGCTCACTCTGTTCAGCGAAAGCCCCGCTCGAGAACATAAGCGCCAGAAAAAGTGCCAGGAATAATTCAGTTTCTCGTTTCATGTTTTCAGCGTATCAGACTTACCGCCCACAAGGTCCCCTGTTAAACTCCTGCCATGCCACTCCGCCTTGCGCTTCCATTTCCTAAGACCGCCAAGCTCGACAAATCTGCCGGCGCCTTCCGCCGCGCGCTCCAGTATGGCTTTTATGATTGGACCCGCGAAATGCCCAGGTCCAAACGCATCATCACCTATATCGGCATCATCCTTCAGGGCTATGCTTTTTACTTTGCGATCATGTGGGCCTTCGCGCTGCCACAGTGGTGGTATTCGTATTTTGTGGTACTTCCCAGACGCCCACTCAGCTATGCGTTCGTCTTTCTGCTCTTTTACATCGGCCACTGGATTCAGAACGGAATGCTGACTTCAGAATTCGTCCGCAAGACGCAACTCGAAACCGACCAGATAGCCGCACGCCAGATCCAGCAAACCCTCCATCCCGGGAAACTGGAAGAATTGCCGGGTTACGCCTTGCAGGCGTTTTACAAGCCCTTCCGCGATGTCGGTGGCGACTACTATGACGTCGTCGAACTTCCCCATGGCCGAACACTCTTCGCACTGGCTGACGTCTCCGGTAAGGGCATTCCAGCCGCCCTTCTAGCGGCGAACATACAAGCGCTGGTGAGAAGCAGCGCCAGCACCGGCGCGGACCCATTGACCATGGCAAACCAGATCAACAAACACCTCAGTCGTTACACCCCAAGTGACCGTTTTGCGACCGCCGTGTTCATCGTGCTCTGCCGCGATTCGGGAGAACTGCTCTACGTCAATGCCGGTCATAACGCTCCCATCCTTTTCTGTTCTGGAACAACCACCTTTCTCGAAGCCACTGGTCTTCCCCTAGGATTAATCGCTGAGGCGGAGTATGAGTCTCGTACTGCTGTTATCCAACCAGACGGCACGCTCCTCCTGTTCACCGATGGATTGACGGACTCGATTGCCGCGAAAAATCCGGAAGACCGTTTGCGCGATGTTCTGGCCGGCAGTTCGCCAAGCAAGATGGCTGCCCTCAAATCTTTGGTGGACCCAGCATTGAACGAAGATGATGTCACCATATTACTGATCGAACGTGCCCCACTTTCCTCTTCCAGCGACCTTCATCCCAACATCTCTTAGGAGCCCTCCTAAATGTTCTCTGTTTTCCCGCCTGAAGCCTCGATGCGTCCTCGCAATGCTTCACCCGCTTGGTTGACTTCGCCCGACCGGTGCTAAATTAGCCTCATGAGAATTGTGCGAGCCGCGAAGCTTCGGGATGCGGACGCGATCTGGCGGATCTTGCAGCCCGTCGTTCGCGCAGGAGAGACCTACACTCTGCCGCGCGAAATGAGCAAAGGCCAAGCGCTGGCCTATTGGATGTCACCCGGCCATGAAGTGTTTGTCGCCGAAGAAGATGGAAAAATCGTCGGCACGTATTTTTTGAAGGCTAATCAAATGGGCGGTGGTGCGCACGTGGCCAATTGCGGCTACGTGACCGCTGCAGCGGCACAGGGACGAGGGCTTGCGCGGATGATGTGCCAACATTCCATCGAACGCGCCAAAGCACGCGGCTTTCGCGCCATGCAATTCAATTTTGTAGTGGCTACAAACGTGAATGCGCTTCACCTATGGCAAAGCTGTGGCTTTGCAATTGTGGGCCGCTTGCCCGGCGCGTTTTTGCATCCGAAGTTGGGATACGTGGACGCCTTGGTGCTGTATCGCGCTCTGTAAACCAGCGTTCCAATAGAGCCCGATCGCTCTTCTTGGGCGTCAATGCGGCAGCCCAGATCCGCTGCCAATTCGTCTAGACAACCACGAGTTCGCTGTTGCTTGGCCAAACGCCACGCAGGGACCCATCATCGGTCCAGACGCAGGCGTCGTACCAGATCCTGATAGCGGGGTTCATCGCGCAACGGGTCAAAGAATGGATCAACCTTTACACTCACAACCGCTACAGACCGCGCTCTGTAATACTCCTCCAAAAGCTCTATGGCCTCATTCTTCCGATTCGTGCCAAGGTAAGCAATCAGCAAAGCCGCTGTGTCATCTTCACGGGACTGCCGGAGCTTGGCCTTCAGTTTTACGAACCCTTGTTCAGCAAGCTCTGGCTTGCCTGAGCGCCCGTACAGATAGACCTTTTCTGCCAAGGCCCTCGGCTCAACTTGATGTTCAATCTCAGTTTGCGCTTCCGCGAACCTGCCTGCTTGAATGTAGGAATCAAGCAGCATCCCGCGGGCGCGCGCAAAGTTCGGATCCATGCCGAGTACACTACGAAGTTGCATGACCGCCTGATCATACTGCCGCGCATAGTACAGAATCGCTCCGTGGTCAGTGGCTATGATCAACGATAACGGATCAAGCTGCCGGGCGCGCTCGCTTTCGGCCAGCGCCTCGTCGAACCGCCCTTGCCACGCCAAGAACTCCGCGTACCACTGGTGCGCCGTTGCATACCCAGGATCCAATTCGATGGCCCGTTGGAATTCTCTCTCGGCTGTTTGCCAGTCGTACTCGTACGCTTCCGCTACCAGCGCCAGTGGCGTGTGCGCCTCCGCTAGCCTATCGTCAATTTGCAAAGCCTTCAGCGCCGCCGCGCGCGCCTTCGGCATGTATTCTTTTGCGCCAACGATATGCCACGTGCACATCAACGCGTAGGTATCTGCCAGCCCTGCGTAGGCCCTGGCGTAGTCGGGATCCTGACGGATCGCCTGCTCGAAGTATTCTGCTGCTTTCCGATAGTCTTCCTCGGTTCTCTTATTCCAATGGTAACGGCCTCGCAAATACAGATCGTAGGCTTCTGATCGGGCAGGTGTGACCTTAGTGGGGGTGGCCGGTGGCGCCACGTTTGCATGACCCAAGATCGGCTCGATTTCGTCGGCGATCTCATGCGCAATTTCGCCTTGCAGTATCAGCAGGCTGCCCATTTCGCGATCGTATTGCCGCGACCACAGATGCGCTTGATCCTTCAACTCGATCAATTGCGCACTTACACGGACCGAGTCGCCGTCCCGTCGTAGGCTTCCTTCAAGCACGTACTGCACTCCCAATTCGCGTCCAATCTGCTCCAATTGCGGTGGGCTTTTCTTGTACCGCATTACCGAGGTCCGCGCGATCACTCCAAGGTGGCTTGGATCGACCCTTCCGAGTTGTGCAATCATTTCCTCGGTCAGTCCATCGCTCAGATACTCCTGCCCGCTATCTCCCGTCAGATTCTCAAACGGCAGCACCGCCAACATAACCCGTCCAGCCTGCGCTTGCCGCTGCGTCTCTGGATGACCCCAGCGACGGTACCCGACAGATAGCCCAATAGATAGAAGGATCAGTAACATCGCCAGAGTTCCCGCGACTGGCGCCCACCGCGGAATTCTGCGTCTCTCTGGATGAAGAAGAGCCCTTTCACCAATTTTGTTTTGACTGGCTTCCTCAGTGGTTGGCACAGTTCCAGCCGAAGAGTCTGACCCCACACTAGGCAAGAGATCCTTCGCGCTCGCCGTGCCGGCCACGGTTTCAAACGGAGCGAGAAACCGGTAGCCCACCCTCGGCAAGGTCTCGATGTACGTTGGTTCTGCTGCTGAATCACCCAGAATTCCCCGCAACTCCTTGACAGCCGTGTTCAGTCCGTGCTCAAAATCCACGAATGTGTCTGATGTCCAAAGCCGCTTCTGTAACTCTTCGCGGGTCACTATGTCAATTCCGGTTGAAAATTCCCCGTTGTACCGGTCGAAAATTCCCCACCCTTGAAGCTCATGAATGGGCCTCCTTGGCCTCGGACGGAGTGGAGCCCAGCGCCGTTTTTTGGCGCGTTTTGGGCGCAACGGAGCCCGAG
>DATERF010000138.1:0-7198 GCA_035271845.1 Candidatus Acidiferrum sp. | reverse complement strand
ATTCTGCAGCGGAGAGTGCCGACGTGAGAGACCAACTAGAAGGCCTGGTATCACAAATGGTGGAGCGTGGAATTTTATTCGATGAAGCAGTGTGCGAATTCGAAAAACGCTTCATCAAGCGCATGCTGGATCGCACCAACGGCAATCAGTCTCGCGCGGCGGAGCTGCTGGGCATTCACCGCAACACGCTGAGCCGCAAAGTGGTTCAGTACAAGCTGGACAATCGCCGCGGGCGCGGGCGTTAACAGCAGGGCGAGGCTTTCCTCGTTGTGTTCGAGGTGCGCCTTAAGTCGAGATCCTTCATCGCGCAAAAGGCGCGCTCCTCAGGATGATAACCTCCTAAAAGAAGTACTGAAATCGTATGGTGCAAGGGATCGTGAGCAACACCTGGTTCGTCTACATAATGAGCAACAGTTCCAAGATGCTGTATACGGGCGTGACGAATTATGTCGAGGTGCGGGCCTTGCAACATAAATCCAAGAGCGTCGCGGGCTTTACGCAGAAATACAATCTGCTAAATTGATTTGCTTCGAAAGATTCGGCGACATCAGGGAAGCGATCCGTCGCGAAAAGCAGATTAAGGGCTGGCGAAGATCAAAAAAGGTCGGCTTGATCGAATCCATGAACCCGCAATGGCTTGATTGGGCCGAAGATCACTACAAGAGTGCCGCCAAATTTATAAAGCCGTCATCCTGAGGGCCGTTCTTTGGCCCGAAGGATCTCAACCTAAGATTCGAAAACGCTCGACGTAACGGGCACGGCGCGTATTTCTTTCACACACCGCCAAAAAGGAAAAACGGCCCTGCTTTCCCAGGGCCGCCTGTCCGTTTGAGATGGTTTGCGTTACGGCTTCTTCGCCGCCGGTTTTTTAGCTGGCTTGTTGCCGGCCTTGGGCAGATCTTCCTCGTTCACCTTGGCCTTATCCCAGTGCAGCATGAACGCCGGGTCGGGATCATAGGCTTCCAGCGTGCCGGTGAAGCGCATGGCGTTGCCCTTTTCGAGTTTGGCGGCATCGGGTTGATCGGTGGTCTTGATTTTCACTTCCATATTGGGGGTAGTCGCAGCTTCAAATTCCGCGTCGCTGGTCACGAAGGCATTCTTCAGCACAATCGTGTCCGGCCCGGGAGTAACTTCGATGATCTTCCCCGGCACATCGGGAAACTCCAGTCCGCAGGCTGCCGTCCAAGTGAGTTTCGCTTTGTCCCCGCCGGCTTTCAGGTCCGTCACCACCGACGCGATGGTCATGTCTTTGCGCGCGGCATCCAAGTCGGCGCTGCTGGGCAGTTTGTAACTCGCCGGACGTTCCGGTGAGTTCGCCGCGAGCTGCAGCAATTCATTCAACTCCGCTTGCGTCAGCGCGTCACACACCGTGCCGCCCTGATACGCGGCAATCACCTTCGGCATGTAGGCTTTCACGGTTTTGGATTGCTGCTCGGTGGCACTCTTCGAAGTGGCCGCGCGGGCAAAGGCCCAGAGCGCATCGAGTTGCTGGGGCGGGTTCACTGCCAATAAGGAGCGCCCGAGGTTGAAATTGGAAATGAAATCATCCGGATTGCTCGCCAGGATGGTCTTGTACATTTGGATTGCGTCCGGATAATCCTTGGCGGTGAAAGCTGCGCCAGCCGCGGTGCCGTTAAAACTCAAAACCGCTTTCTTCTTGTCATCGTCGAATTTCGATTGGTCGTAGCCCTCGGGCTTCGGCAAGTCCGCCACGGATGCTGCGCCTTTCACGGCCGCATCGTAGGCGGCCTTGGCCGTGGCCGGATCCGGATTCGGCGTGTTGTTATAAGCGAACGCGCGAGCGGAATAGGCCTGATAGCGCTCTGTCGGCGTAATCTTGTCGCCCAGCGCCAGCTCCTTATCGGCGTATTCGATCACCTTCGGATAGTTCTTCTGCGCCGCATAATTTTGGTAATACAGCGGGTAAACGTAATTCAGAAGATTGGAATTCGGATACTTCGCCACAAAGTCGTCCAAAGCCTTCAGCTGCGCCGCCGGATTCTTCTCGTTGGCCGCTGCCGTGTATGCGTTGTATTCCGCCATGGTGTACTTCTGGCCTGCTGCGGCGCCACCCGCGCCGGCATCCTGCGCCGCCAGCGGGGTCGCATTCATGCCCCACAGGCAAATGGCCGTCAGGACCGCCACGCTTGCTATCCGTCGTGTTGCATTCATTCCGTCATCTCCTCGCTCTCACTGCTGAACTTTAGAATAACGCAATCTGGCAGCCACCGGAGGCGCCCACCAGTCCCACTACTCGCCCCGGCAAAGAAGAATGGTTCTCTCGGAAACCTACGAATTATAGGGGCGGCTGATGCCCGTTCGCAAGTCGTTCTCTATATAACGCAAGTATTCGTTGAGTATAGTATTTTCCATCTTCGAATACAGCCTGCTGCACCGCAACTATAGGGCATCCAAACACGGGCGGCACCCTGGGAGTATCATGAGTTTCGCACAAAATTCATAGCTTCGGCGAGGAAGAAATCAAATGACCTACATAAACCGCACAAACACTCCCGCGCCCCCGGCAAAGCCTTTGTCGGATCACGTTGCCCTGGTTACCGGGAGCAGCCGCGGGATCGGGAAAGCCATCGCCCAGAAATTGGCGCAACTCGGCGCCGCGATATGCCTGTGTGGGCGCGACGCGAAGACATTGGAGGCCGCGGCTCGCGAACTGGGAGAACTCTCACCTCGTGTACTCGCGATTCCGGCAAATGTGACCAACGGCAAGGATGTCGCCGCTCTGGTGCAAGGCACCGAAGAAAAACTGGGCCCGATCACGCTGTTGGTCAATAACGCGGGAATCGGCAATCCCGGATTCGGGCCGGTACAGGAGAAAAGTGAAGCGGATTGGGATGTGGTGCTGGATACAAATCTGAAGAGCGTATTTCTGGTTTCGAGCGCGGTTGCGCCGCTGATGATGAAGCGCCGGCGCGGCGACATTATTAATATCAGTTCGCTCGCTGGAAAGAATACATTTGCGGGTGGAGGCCTGTATTGCGCGTCCAAGTGGGGTCTGCAGGGATTGACGGGATGCATGGCGGAAGACCTGCGCGCGTACGGGATCCGCGTCAGCGCGATCTGCCCCGGCAGCGTGGCCACGGAATTTTCCGGCCGTGGGCCGAAGGACCCGTCGAAAGTGCTTACTCCGGAAGATGTGGCGCATGCCGTGGCCATGATCGCGCTGCAAGGGCCACAAAGCTTCGTCAGCGAAGTACACCTGCGTCCGGTGGCCAAGCCCTAAGCTTGCCGCCGGAGCACTTCCGACAATTCAAAACGTTCCTCTTGACAATAGTCGTTATAACAACTACATTGGACGCATGAGTTCGCGATCCGACGCCTCCTGCCCCACTACGCACCTCGAGGATCACTTGTTCGTGGCGATCTTGAAGGCCGCCGATTCCCTGTCGCAGGAAGCTGAACAGCTCATTAAGGCCGCTGGCCTCACGTCCGCCCAATATAATGTACTGCGCATACTTCGTGGCGCGCAGCCCGACGGCCTGCTCTGCCGCGGCATCAGCGAACGCATGATTTCGCGCGATCCGGATATCACTCGCCTGCTCGACCGTATGGAAAGCCACAAACTCATCCTCCGCGAGCGTCAGACAGAAGACCGCCGGGTCATCAAGACCCGCATCACCCCCGAAGGGCTGAAGCTGCTGAAGAAGTTGGATCGCCCGGTTCACGAACTCCACAAGAATCAATTTCGCCATATGTCGCCCGCCCAATTGAAGCAATTGGCGGAATTGCTGGTCGAAGTGGAAAAGCGTGAACCCGGTTAACGGGCTCAGGCATCCAAGGAACAATTTCACAACAGAAAAAGGAGAAAAAGGAATGAAAGGGTATATTCGTCGTTTCGTAGTAAGTTCAGGCGCCGCAGCGCTGCTATCGCTGCCGCTCGTCGCCGCTACCACGACTTATAAGATCGATCCGAAGCATAGCGATGCGCAGTTCGCCGTGATCCACTTGATGATTTCGACCGTGCGCGGCGAGTTTCATGGCATCAACGGCACCGTCGTTTACGACGACAGCGACGTTTCCAAGTCTTCCGTCGACGTCACGATCGATGCCACCACCGTCGATACCCGCGAACCGGATCGCGACAAGGACCTCAAGAGCGCTAATTTCTTCGACGTCGCCAATCACCCCACTATGACCTTCAAATCCACAAAGGTGGAATCGGCTGGGCCCGGCAAGCTCAAGGTTACCGGCGACCTCACCATGCGCGGCAACACGAAACCTGTGGTTCTCGAAGTAACAGTCCCGAAAACCCCCATCAAAGATCCTTGGGGATTGCAGCGCACCGCCGTTACCGCGACTACCAAGCTCAACCGCCAGGATTTCGGCGTGTCCTGGAACAAAACTCTGGATTCTGGAGGCGTGGTCGTCAGCGACAACGTGGACATCACGTTGGACGTCGAAATGATTATTCCTCCTCCCGCAAAGTAAGTTCGGTTTGGTTTAGCCGAGTTAGAAACACGGGGCGGTGTTCGGCCACCGCCAATTTCTTTTGCTTGGTACTTGCTTTGAGTTGACGCAAAACCTGGAGACACTTCATGAACAAGCCCGCTGCTACAGATCATCCCGTCCACGACCTGATTCGCCACCGTTGGAGCCCCCGGGCGTTCGCGGATAAACCGGTGCCGCCTGAAGTTCTGCGCAGTCTTTTCGAATCTGCGCGCTGGGCGCCCTCCAGCAGCAATGAACAACCCTGGGCTTTCATTGTGGGCACCAAGGACGACCAGGTGACGCACGCCAAGTTGCTGAGCACGCTTGTGGAGTTCAACCAGGTTTGGGCGAAGCAAGCGCCGGTCCTGGCGATTGCCGTTTCCGAACTGGCGTTCGCCCGCAACGGCCATCCCAATCGCAATGCGTTCTACGACACTGGCGCGGCGGTTGCTGATCTGACCATGGAGGCTACGTCGCGCGGCCTGTTTGTCCACCAAATGGCGGGGTTTGATCCGCACAAAGCCATTGAAGTTTTTTCCATTCCCTCAGGCTGGGAACCTATCGCCGCATTCGTCATTGGCTATCCCGGCGATCCGCAATCCTTGCCGGAAACTCTTCGCGAACGCGAACTCGCTCCACGCACGCGCAAGCCTCTGACGGAGTTTGTCATGTCCGGTAGCTGGGGTCAGCCCGCGCCGTTTTTGAAATCGTAGGTGGTCGGAAGCTGCAAGGCCGGTTGAAATGTCCTCTTTGGTCGATACCCTACTCCGTCATGGCTACTTGCTGCTGGCCGCATGGGTGTTTCTGGAGCAGGTTGGCCTTCCGCTTCCCTCTTTTCCGATCTTGTTGGCGGCCGGCGCATTGTCCGGAACAGGCCGAATGAATTTCGCGGCTGCGCTAGCCTCTGGCGCGTTCAGCACCGTGCTGGCCGATGTGATGTGGTACGAAATGGGCCGCCGAAAAGGAATCAAAGTTGTCCAGTGGCTGTGCCGCATTTCCCTGGAGCCGGATTCCTGCGTCCGCCGCACCGAAGGCCTTTTCGAACAACAAGGCGCAAAATCGCTGCTCATCGCCAAATTCCTGCCGGGCCTGAACGCCGTGGCTACACCACTGGCCGGCATTTTCCAGATGCACTTCCGCAGATTCCTGCTCTTCGATGGACTGGGCGCGCTCTTGTGGCTGGGCACCTACATGGGCCTTGGCTACTTCTTCCGCAGCCAGATCGAGCGGATTGCGCAAAACGCCGCGTCGCTTGGCGGCTGGCTGGTGGTCTTGTTGGTTTTTGCTTTCGCCAGCTACATTGCTTATAAATTCGTGGCTCGCAGAAGGTTTCTTCGCGAACTCCGCATCGGCCGCATCAGCGTGGACGAACTCAAGCAGAAGCTCGACGCCGGGGAAACCCTCTCCATCGTGGACCTACGCCATTCCCTGGATTTTGAGGCGGACCCGGAAACCATTCCCGGCGCGGTGCATCTGGATTCCAAAGACTTGACGGAAAAGAATGAGCTGTTGCCGGTGGATCGCGAGGTAATTCTCTACTGTACTTGACCAAACGAAGCCACCAGCGCCCGTGTGGCGCTGCTCCTTCGCAGGCGAGGCATCCGCCGCATTCGGCCTTTGCAGGGCGGTTTGGAAGCGTGGCGCGAAAAAGGGTATCCGCTCACCACGATTACGTCATAACGGCCAGTAGCACGAATTTCACAAATTGCAATGCAAAGGAGAAGAAGGATGAGCATCAAGGTTCAGGTAATTTTCTACAGCATGTACGGCCACGTGTATCGCATGGCGGAAGCGGTCGTCGAAGGGGCCAAGCAAGTTCCGGGCGCGGAAGTCTCGCTCTACCAGGTGGCCGAACTGATCCCCGATGATGTGCTCGAAAAGTATGGCGCGAAAGCGGCGAAAGCTTCCTTCGCAAAAATTCCCATCGCGAAGGTCGAGCACCTCCCCGAAGCACATGCCATCATCTTTGGCACTCCGACGCGCTTCGGCAATATGGCTGCCCAGATGCGCAATTTTCTGGACCAGACTGGGCAGCTCTGGATGAAGGGCGCGCTGATTGGGAAAGTAGGGAGCGTTTTTGCGTCCACGGGCACACAGCATGGCGGCCAGGAAACCACCATCACCAGCTTTCACAGCACCCTGCTTCATCATGGCATGATCATCGTCGGCGTGCCCTACAGCGAGCCTGGCCTCACCAATATGTCCGAAATTTCCGGCGGCACGCCCTATGGCGCCACCACCCTGGCCGGCGCCGACGGCGCGCGTCAGCCCAGCGAGAACGAACTGAAGATTGCGCGGTACCAGGGCAAGCACGTCGCGGAAATCGCGGGAAAATTGTTCCGCTAACGCTACGGCGCGAAAAAACGAGCGCGCGAGCTAACTGCAGGATGAGTTAGGGCCGCTTCAGTCGTTCGCTGCTTGGTGAGGACTACTGCGGTATTCGGTGCTTTGCGTGGGAGGAGGGCAAGCGTACTTCAGCCTCGCCATAGCCTCTCGATCTGCAGGGGTGGGGATCACGCGGTTCTTCTTGAAGCCGTTGCACCAGTCGCCGAAGCCATCCTTGATGACCTGCAAGATAGTTCGCCAGTTTTGAGCGATTACGTTCAGCCAGGTCAGCGGGCTCATCTGGGGAAAATAGATTCCACGGAAACAGAGGCGCGAGACAAGGATATTGATGCGGTAACCCACCTCCTTGTGGCCCAGCGAATTCACAGCATGGGCAATCGCCTCCGGGCTATAGCAGTGCGCCCAG
>DATERF010000137.1:0-2961 GCA_035271845.1 Candidatus Acidiferrum sp. | reverse complement strand
GCCTTTTTACCCGACCTCACCGTCTCGGATCTTCGCATACTCGCGGATCCCGGCATCGTCCCGGAAAACCTGCGCCGCTATCTTCAGGCGGAAGTCCAGCGCCGCATGCGCGTCTCCAAAGCCCTTGCCAACAAAAACTCCTAAGCCTGATTCCTCGCCACTAAGTCCTCATGAAGCGCGATCCTCATGTAGTGGCCGATCTTCAGATCGGCTCTTGGGTTTCGTGCTCTTGTAGGGCCCGTCCTTCTGAGGCGGGCCGCTCTTGGGTTTCTTTTGCTCTTGTCGCGGCCGTTTCTTTTGCCGCGAACCCCCTTATTTCCGCAACCTCGCGATCAAAATCGTCCCCGCAATAAACAACACCGCTGAAAAAGAAAACGCCGCCCTTCGCTATTGCCGCGACGCCGGCCGGTACAATATCACTCGCACCTTCTCCAGTGTGATTAGCCCCCCGTCCACCATCTCATCCAGCCGCGGCAGGATCTGCTCGATGCGTTCTTGCGTCTCCACCACTTCCAAAACGATGGGCAGGTCCTGCGACATGCGCAACAGTTTGTCCGTGTGATAGATGCTCGAGCCGCCATAACCGCCCACTCCCCGCAACACCGTCACGCCGGAAAACCCCTCTTTGCGCAACAGTTGCACAATCGCATCGTGCAGTGGTTTGCCGTGCCATTTGTCCGATTCGCCGATATGCACGCGCATCAGCGTCCGTTCGCCTTCAAATTTCTGATGTGTCATGGTGTGCACTCCCGTCGGCCTTTCATCCTGGCTGCCTGCATCCTCAGCTAGAACCGGCTGGCCAGCCGTATCCCTGCCACCGAAAGAAACAGCCCAAGCACCACGCTCGTTGCCACGTACGTCGTCGCCCAAATCCACTCGCCCGCTTCCAGCATCTTCGCCGTTTCCCAGCCAAAACTCGAAAATGTCGTGTACCCGCCGAAAAATCCCACCGCAATCGCCATACGCAATTCCGGTGAGATCACCATGCGATTCAGTGTGAATTGCCCGATGAGTCCCAAGAAAAAGCAGCCCGTGAGATTGATCGCCAGCGTGCCGTAGGGAAACGTGCTCCCCATTTTTACCTGCACCAGCCCCTGCAATCCATAGCGCGCCAGCGTTCCCATGGCTCCAAACACCGCAATCAGAAATAAACGCAACGTTTCTCCTGTCCGGCTGCTCTGGCTCCCGCTAACAAAAAACTCCTGGTGCCCTCCGGCAGCCAGGAGTCATCAGCCCCGGCATTCCAGCCGCGGCGGTTTTGGCGAACTCCATCGCCATCTGTGTTCCCGCTGAAAAGTTTATCTACGCCCTTTCCTCGAGGCAAGTCTCTTTTCCCAGCATGAGCGCAAGTGCTCAATGCACATGCTGTTGCGCATCGCCCGCGGAAAGCGGCCCCGCAGCCTTTTCCACCAGCACAATCTTTTCCAAATGCCCCACGTTCTCCCCCACCACCAGGTCCGCGCTGATCTTGTCCCCTGGCTTCAGCGCCTCGATTTGTTTCTCATCCGCCACCAGGTAATCCATGGTCATTGCAGGCATCAATCCCGGTATCTCGCCGTGCTTCACCGTTACCATCTTCTTCGGCACGTCCACCGAGATCACCTCCGCCTGGATCGCATAATGTTTCACCGGTGTCGTCTGACACCCAACGCTCGCCATCACCAACATCCCCAGCACAAGAAAAATGAATGGTCTCATCGTTGCTCCTCAATAATGAAAACGATACCGGAATTCCGCGTAGATTTCCCGCGGGTCGTTGTAGTGAAATCCTCCGAACGTCAGGCTGTTGTCCAGCTCCACGCGACGGTTTGCCACATTCAGCGCGGTTACGGAAACGCTGTATTTCTCCGCGAAGCTTTTCCCTAGCGATAGATCAAACGTGGTGTGCCCCGGCAGGTAGTTCCCGGGATATTGCGTGTCCGGAATTCCGTTCGTGAACCCCGAACCGTAGTACACGTTCACGGACGCGAACGACCGCCAGGAAAGAGTTGCATGGAAACCCAGGTTCAATGTGTTTCTCTGATCATGGTCTACCGGTGAAAGTCCAGGCGCTATATCTAGTGGGCATGCCAGCGTCACGGGACTAGGACAGATCAAGCCCCCGGTGATCGGTGCGGTTGCTTGCGCGATTTGATTCGCATAGGCAAGGTGAAACTGGCCGCGATGCCAGAGGCGGGGGGACCGAAGGGTCAGTTCCCAGCCTTGAATCAAGGCAGCATCCCACGTGATCGGCCAGAAGAGATTCGATTCTCCGATATTGTTATGATCCAGCCAATTCGTCGCTCGTGTTTGGTAAGTATCGGCGTCAAGCGCCCAGCCGCGAAACGGGATCGTGAGCCCAAACTGGTGCTCTTCATCCCGCTCGCCGCGCAGGGGCGCGAAAGTAAAATTCTGGCTGTTCGCTAAACCGAGCAGTGGGCCGGTGGCCGTCACGAGTGGCGGGCCCTGGTAAAAGTCACCGTAGAAGGCGCGAAAGACCAAGTTCAGGTGCGGAACTCTTACGGCCACGCCAAAGCGAGGGTCCGTCGCGTTCTCCACGACGTCCGCTGTAAAGTGTGTCTGGCGAAGGCCGGCAATGAAGGTCAACCACGAGGTCACTTTGAACTTGTCGTTGATGAATATGCTCGCCAGCCCTCCCGTTACCCCAACCGAAGAGGCGGGGAAATTTTGACTGCCGTCCGTGAATTGGTTATCGAAGAGGTTGTACTGGTGCTGAGCGAATCCGTACACGCCTGCCTCAACGTCATTTTTCCAAACGCTTGCATTCACGGCCGCCTGTAAACCCCCGTAATTGGCGGTCTGATCCATGGTCGAAATGACGGGATAATCGTTCGCCCCGCCTTGGTAGTCGGCGCTGTTGTAATGATAAAAAGGAGAAACCGTAAGCAGCAGGTTTGCATTGAATGTGTGGATCCATGAGAACGCTACATAGCCGTCGGTTTCGTGCTCGCCATCACGGAG
>DATERF010000136.1:0-3644 GCA_035271845.1 Candidatus Acidiferrum sp. | reverse complement strand
GGATGGCTTTACCCCGGAGCATGTGGCGGCGGAAACCCTGCTGCTCCTGGAGGATCCCAAGGCGCGAGAAGAATTGCGGCGCGGGCTGGCCGAGGTGCGGCGCAAATTGGGGCCGCCAGGGGCTATCGAACGCGCCGCCGGCCATATTGCTGCTTTACTGGGCCCGGGCACTGGCAACGCTTCCTAAGGCGTTGCTATCCTATGTACATGCACCGGACGGGAATCCTCCGGAAAGGTAAACGATGAAGCGACGCCAATTGGGCTGCCCTGTGGTGCTGCCGGTCCTGTTCCTGATTCTGACGGCTTTCTGCCCGCCCCTAGGCGCCCAGACGGCGCGTCCACCAAGCTTTCTCGCGGAACACTACGAACTGGCCGCCTATCTGGACACCACCGGGCAATCCATCAACGCGGTTGTGAAAATCGATTTCCGGGCCGTGGACGTTTCCACGAATCTGCGCGTCGAATTACACCCCAATCTTGACGTGCGGGACGTCAAAACCGCCGATGGAAAATCGCTCGCTTTTCAGCGCGAGAACGAAAGCCCCTTGTTCGTCAGCGTGACGCTTCCCGCGCCGGTGGCCGTCGGCAAAACCGTGACGCTGACCTTCAGCTACGCCGGGCTTCTGGCGAATGAAGAGAACAGCCCGGTGCCCAATATCCGCTTGGCGTCCATCGGAAAGGATTGGGTGTACTTGCTGCTGCCATCGCGGTGGTTTCCGCTGACGGATTATCCGGCGAACCGTTACACGGGGACGTTCCGCCTGAATGTGCCGGACACGATGGCGTTGACGGGCACGGGCAAAGCCGATTCGCCGCAACCGGTCGCGCCGCGCGCACCTGCGGAGGGCAACCGCTTGATTTACACGTTTCATTGCGAACGCGCGGAGCCCAACGGTTCATTTGTGGCCGGGCCGCTGCAATTAAATCCCAAGCAGGCTGAGGGGATCAGCGTGGCCGTGTATGCGCCGCGCGCCGATTCCGGCAAGGCGCAGGAGTTCGCAAATATCGTGGCGCACCAGGAAATTATCTTTTCGGATTTATTCGGGGCGCTCCCGGAGCCGGATATCACCGTGGTGGAATTGCCCGACGGCACGCTGCGCGAATTTTCCGCGCCGGGTGTGGTGATGCTCGGGCATCGCGCGTGGGACCCCAAGTACAGCGATCGCACGCTGAGCCGCCTGGTGGCGGGCCAGTGGTGGGGAAGCGAGGTGCTGCCGGCTTCGACCGCGGATGAGTGGATCAGCGATGGCCTGGCGCGTTATTCGGAAGAGCTTTACGCCGAACAGAATTTCGGCAAAGAAGCCGGATTGAAGGCCATTGACGAATTTGCGGTTGGCGCGCTGATGTTTGACAATTCGGCGCCGGTAGCGCAATCGGCGCGCCTGGTGCCTTACTCCGCGGAATACCGCTCCGTGGTGATGAACAAGGGCGCGATGCTCTTTCACATGCTGCGCGCACAGATGGGCGACGTGGCCTTTAAATCGCTGCTGCACGCCTTCTACACCACGTACCAGGGCAAAACGGCAACCATGCTGGCTTTCGAGAGCATGGCCATCGCCGCCGCCGATGCCGCGGCAAAGCGCGGTGGAGCGCCAGTGAACTTGCAGGGCTACTTCTCGCAATGGCTGAACTCCACCGGCATTCCGGAATTCACGCTGGAGTATGTGACCTACAGGACGCGCAAGGGCTTCCGCATCATCGGCAAGATCAAGCAGCCGCTGGACACCTTCGCCATGCCCGTGCAAGTGCACATTGATACCGAAGGAAATCCGGAGTCGAAAACCATCGACGTGGTCGGCGCCGAATCCGACTTCACCGTGGAGACTTTTGGCCGGCCGAAATCCGGCGGCATTCGCATCGATCCCAACAATTTGATTTTGAAGAGTTCGCCGAGCTTGCGCGCGCGTGCCGCGATTGCGCGCGGCGAAGAACTCGCCGAAATTGGCAAGTATTACGATGCCGTGCAGCAGTACCAGCGGGCGCTGAGCATCCAGCCCAACCGCGCGCTGGCGAACTTCCGCATGGGCGAGGCGTTTTTCTACCAGAAAAATTATCAGGCTGCGGCCAACGCCTTTCGCGAAGCCCTGGCCACGGTGCCGGAGCCTTCCGAGAAGTGGACGGAGGTATGGGGCCACATCTACCTGGGCAAGATTTTCGATTTGCTGGGGCAGCGTGAGCGCGCGTTGAACGAATACAGCAAGGCGCGGCAAACCAACGACAACATTGGGGGCGCGCAGGACGTTGTGGAAGCGCTGGTGAAGAAAGCCTACACGGAAAATGGCATGCCTGCGGTCACGCCGACGGATGCGAGTTCCACGCCGGCAAAGGCGAAGCCCGCCGATATACCCGAGCCAGCCTCCGGCGACAGACCAACCTTGAAGAGGCCGAATCCGTAGGAAGCGCGGACCGAAGAGTGCCAAAATCCCCACATGTAAGACCGACGTGTGGGGTACCCAGTTCCTCCTCAGGGCCTAGCGCCCGAGCCACCCACCGACAACTTTATCTTTGGTAATTTTGAAGAGGGCTTTCATACCTTCTTCAAAATTCTCAGAAGCCTGTTTGCCTTCGATATAGTTAGGAAATCATCATAATTATCGAGTTGGTCTTTGAAACCCTCCATGTTCACCTTCTATGAAGAACAGCGACGGCCCTTGGCAGTTGCGCGCGCCAGATTTGCTAGATAACCGTAGATCGAAGCTCACATCGCCGTCCTGCATTGATGAAGAATGCGGCTTTTCATCGTAATACACGGGATCGGCATGAACTACAGCGATTGAACGCTTTGTTGATGTGATCGTCACATCTCGTGACTCTCTTGCATTCAGGCGTGGAATAAAGAACACGAACAATGGACGCCCAGCCTTGTCGTTACACGGAAATAGTAATATGTCAGCCACACTCCGAAGCCCGTCCTTTGATTGACCTACTAGCTTTATGCTTCTATAGGGAATCCCAAAGATAAAATCATTTAGCTTTGCAGTATTATCTTCCACCCTCAAGCAGAACTGAACCAGATAGATACTATGACCCTCCTTATTTGAGGCTGTTATCGTGAACGTCTCGTTGGGCGTTGGTGGATTGATGAACTGAAATTCCGCTGGAGAAACCTCCAGCGCGTAGGTGTAAATATTTCTGTACGCAATAAACGCTAAACCGATGGAAGCAATCGCTACGAAACCGTAGCGATGCAACTGCTGGCCTCCATGGTAATAAGCCAATACTAAGCACGCTAACCAAGAAACCAAGAGCATGGGGCCATATACCCATGGATCGGAGGGGCGGACGGACGCTAGCGCTAAAGCTATTGCTAGAACGAGACTCCACAATTCTTTTTTGCTGAACTTAATGGGCCGCATCTACCCGCCAAGTATGTAAGAACCTTCCACGTGCGGCAAGTATATAATTGCCGTCGTTAGGGGTGGTGGGCGGGTGGGCCGGTCACTGATGCTTGGTGCGACTTTCGTCATGCGTACTACATCGCCGGGTTTAGGATACCACCTTTATAGTTGAGTGAAGCGTTATGGTGCAGTGGGTGCCCCACACGCTTGCCCTGAGCAGAGTCGAAGGGTCGGTTTTACGTGTGGTGGTTTTGGCGTTGTCTTATGCCGGAGGGCTGGAAGAGGTACTACGGGCGCGGGGAGAGG
>DATERF010000135.1:0-135304 GCA_035271845.1 Candidatus Acidiferrum sp. | reverse complement strand
CAACGGATTGGGCGGACGGCTATTTTGCGCGGCGCAATGCGCAAGTGACCACGCTGGGGATTTTGCTGGATCCCATTGCCGACAAGCTTTTGATCTGCGCGGCGTTCATATCGCTGGTGGACATGCACCTGGCGAAAGCGTGGATGGTGGTTATCATCATTGGACGCGAATTGGTGATTCTCGGATTGCGGAATATTGCCTCGGCGGAAGGATTCACGATCGCTGCCTCGACGCTGGGCAAAACCAAAATGGTGTTGCAAGTTTGTGCCGCGGCCGTGCTGATCTACGGGGCGAGCCATACATCGTTACGCACCTTGGGGCTAGCGCTGCTCTGGCTGGTGGTGATCAGCGCGCTGGTGTCCGCCGCGCAGTATTTCTACAGGTTCTGGAGTCAACTGGATGACCGCGTCAAGCAACGACGTAAACTGAACGTGTTGGAAGTACAAAAGAAGCCGCAGGATGCAGTCCCTCTCTGAGACCGACCGCAAAAGCATCCTGGAGTTAGCGCGCCAGGCAGTGGTGGAAGCTGTTCTCCGACGCAAGTTACTGGAAGAAATTCCGAAGACACCGGTATTTGAACCACGCTGCGGGGTATTTGTGACGTTGCACGTGGGAGGGAAGCTGCGCGGCTGCATCGGCGTGATCGAAGCAAAGGAGCGGCTAGGAGAGAGTATCGTCCGATGCGCGGCGGGGGCGGCGCTGGAGGACCCGCGGTTCCACCCGATGGAACCGCAAGAACTGCCTGGCATGGAAATTGAGGTTTCGCTGCTGTCGCCCTTGCAACGGATTCGACCCGAAGACGTTGAAATTGGAAAGCATGGACTGCTGGTGGAAGAAGGAATCCGGAGAGGTCTGCTGTTGCCACAAGTGGCCGTGGAACATCATCTGGGAAAAGAACAGTTTCTGAGGGAAACCTGCCATAAAGCAGGATTGTCGCTGGACGCCTGGAAAGAGGCGGACACACGTATTTACGGATTCACCTGCGAAATCATCCAGGAAGAGAAACAGTGAGAGCGGAAAGAAAAAGCCCGCGCCTGGAGCTCAGACGCGGGCGGGGAAGCCAACAAGTTGTGAGCGTTACTCGACTTCGGCATAATCTCCCGCATACATATCGATGCGGCTGTAGGTGATGAAAACCGTCGAGGAATTTGGGCTGACGTTAACCACGATGCCTTCGCCCATCACTTCCCTGGGCAGATCGTTCCATTTATAAGCCACTGGAGTGCTGCCGAAACCATACATCTTGTACTGGTAATCGTCGTAATAATGAGCCGTTTGGGCATTGCCGCCCTGATAGCGGAACACGCGCATATAATCGCCGACATTTACACCTTGGTTGGTGCCAAGATTGACGTACACGGTGTGGAATTTTCCATAGACTTGACTGAAATCTTTGCCGACCACAAGCATGCCCACGGATTTCCCACTGACGGGGGCGAAGCGGTCAAACTGATCGGCAGGCTTGTAAGGCGGAGAAGGCCGTTCCTGCCAGGGCCGAATCAAATCGCCGCGCTGGAGATAACCGCAAGAAAAGGTAATTTCTGCGGTGGAAACGTTGGGCTGAACGTTGACGACTTTGAGTTGGCCAACGTCCTTGTAGAAAGTGCCCATTGCTTTCATGAGCTTGTCTTGCCATTTGAACCACTGGACATCGATGGGATCCTTCTCCGGGCGAAAGACGGAGTAACGATCACCGACATGAACACCCTGGCTGGAGCCTTTACTGATATAAACGTAGTCGCGAAGACTGAAGGCAATCTTCGAGTTGGACTCCTCGCCGGAGATAACGCGAGAGTCGTCGCCGCCCAGGTCGGTGGTCACGAAATTCGAGCAATATACGGCGGCATAATCCGGGGAGGTGGCGCCGGTGACGGGCTGCGTGGAAGCGACTGTTTGTGACTGCGGGTTGCTCTGCGTCCAGGCGCTCGCACCTGCCAGTAACATGCCGAGACCCATACCTGCTGCAATTGCGCGCATTAGAACACTCCTTCGAGTCACGCCAAAAAGGGCCGTGCGGGGACTTGCATACTTGAAACTAACAAGGGCATCGGGGCGCGTCAACAGATTGGATGGGGCGACTTTACACTTTAGGTAAGACGTGCTACAAGCCGTATTTTCAATGGATTGGAGCGATTTCCGCGTATGAGCGTGTTCGGTCAAGGGGTGCGGAGGGTCTGTGCGGTTGTGGCCACGCCGAGCGCGCGGGAATTCCGCCGGATGGTGCGGGTGGCTCTGCAGGAAACACTGACGGTGGAATTGCGGCTGGACTGGTTGGCCAACGATCGCGAGCGGCGGAAGGCTCTGGAATGGCTAAAGCGGCTCGCTCGAAAGAAGGCTGTTTTCCTGGCCACCTGCCGGAGGCGCGGCGGAGGGGGGGAATTTTCAGGTAGCGCGGAGCAGGAATTGTTCTGGTTACGGAAGGCGAAGGAAGCAGGGTGTGTATGGTGCGATTTGGAAGTCGAGACGCTGCGAGAATTGCCCGGGAAAACCGCGGACGGATGTGAATTGCCGCCCAAGGTGCTGCTGTCGATTCACGATTTCCGGCAGACACCGAAGGGACTTGGAAGGGTGAAGATTGCGGCGCGCGGCCGGGTCGCGGCGGTGAAAGTGGCGGCGATGTCCTTGCGGTTGTCGGACAGCACGCGCCTGCTGCGACTGGCTCACGGAACAAGAAACATGGTGGCCGTGCCTATGGGTGAGATTGGCCTGCCCGCACGGATTTTGGCGTTGCGTGAGGGCAGCGCGCTGCTTTATGCGCCCGTAGGGGCGGCGACGGCACCGGGACAAGTGGGCTTGCGCGATCTGCTGCAATTGTACCGGGCGCACGAGCTCACGCAGAAGACGCGGGTGTACGGAGTAATCGGTAATCCGGTGGGCCATTCGCTGTCGCCGCTGATGCACAACACTGGCTATGTGGCCGCAAGGAAGGATGCGGTGTTCCTCCCGTTTCTGGTGGAGGACCTGGGAGAGTTCTTGGAGGTGCGGCGCGAATTTGGCGTGGCCGGCTTCAGTGTGACCATACCGCACAAGCAGAAGATTTTCGATTATCTGGATGAATGCGAGCCGCTGGCAGAAGAGATTGGCGCGGTGAATACCGTGACGGTGCGCCACAACGGGAAATTAGCTGGGAGCAATACGGACTATGTGGGCGTACTCAGGGCGTTGGCAGGGAAGCTGAAATTAAAAGACAGCCGCATTCTGATTTTTGGCGCAGGCGGCGGGGCGCGAGCTGCGGCATTCGCGGTGGCCAAAGCTGGCGCGCAGGTGCTGGTATGTGCACGACGAGAGCAAGCGGCGAAGGAGTTAGCGCGGGCGGTGCATGGCGGTGTGTTAAGGCGTGCAGCGCTGCGAAAAGAAAAATTTGACGCGATCGTGAATACCACGCCGGTGGGCATGCATCCTCACGAGAGGAACTCGCCATTGGCTGCGGCCGAGCTGAATTGTGGGCTGGTGATGGACCTGATCTACCGGCCGTTGCAGACGAAGCTGCTTCGGTTGGCGGCCGCGCGAGGAATCAAGACGGTGTCCGGCGTGGATATGTTCCTGGCACAGGGAATCGCGCAATGGGAGTTGTGGATGGGCAGTCGCGCGCCAGAAGCAGCCATGCGCAGCGCAATCCTGAAGGCGCTACACTGTGAGTAGGTGAGGCGCGAGCCCCGTCAGCACTTTCCAGCTGACGGCTTAATCGAGTCTGGATTACTTTGTTTCTGAGTCCCTTTGCGTTTCTGTACCGCTTGTCGCAGGAGATACTCAACCTGGCCATTCACACTACGCAACTCGTCCTGCGCCCAAGCCTCCAGCTCAGCCCATAACTTTGGGTCAATACGAAGTAGAAAAGGCTTTCGATCCATCAGTCTGGCCGTTCAGTTGTAAAGTGTGCCGGTATTCAGCACTGGATGAACCTCGGACTCACCACACAGCACGACCATGAGATTGCTGACCATGGCGGCCTTGCGCTCGTCGTCAAGCACCAACACGTGCTTTTCGGCTAATTCCTTAAGTGCCATGTCAACCATGCTGACCGCACCTTGAACAATCTTCTGTCGCGCGGCTATGACGGCTTCGGCTTGGTGGCGGCGGAGCATCGCCTGGGCGATTTCAGGTGCGTACGCCAGATGGGTCAACCGCGCCTCATCTACCACGACGCCAGCCTTGGCCAATCGTTCCTGTAGCTCGGCGCGCAGAGCCTGGGAGACTTCCTCAACACCACTGCGCAGGGTGATTTCATTTTCTTCCCCATAATCGTATGAGTACAGGCTTGCCAAATGACGCAGCGCCGATTCGCTTTGCGTCGGAACGTAATTTTCGTAGTTGTCGACGTCAAACATTGCTTGCGCCGTATCCTCGACCCGCCAAACCACAACAGCGGCGATTTCAATCGGATTGCCACGCTTGTCATTCACTTTCAATTTGTCGCCGTTGAGCGTGCGAGCCCGCAGTGACATTTTGTTCCGGCCCAAAGTTTGCCGTGAACCAGCAGCAGGGACCATCTTGGCGCCTGCCTGCTTGTTTTGCATCTCGGAACCGACCGTGAAAGTCCCGATGTGCAGGGAACCGTTCGTGTAGAACGGATTTCCCCAATGAAACCCGCTTGTGCGAACTGTGCCCTTATAGTCTCCGAAGAGCACGAGGACTCGAGCTTCATTCGGTTGCAAGGTGAAGAAGCCTTTCAATAGGATGACGCAGACCACAAGACCCAGGGAAGCAGCCACAATGAGTACCGCGCGCACCTGCCCCGTGACGAAAGCTTCGTCCCCGATGGAAAAAATCAACAATGCAAGATCAGCTAAAAGAAGTGCGACCACTATAGGCAGCATTACCCAACCGTTTTGGACAAGCACCACGCGCTCCGCATTTGCCACAGCTTGTTTAGTATTCATTGCCATTTCTCCTCCCTGACCCTACGGCACCGTGAATATCATAATGATATCACTATGATACCGCAGACGCCAGGACCCATTATCGGGGGAAGATCACTGCCGATCCCGTGTTCGAATACGAGTGCATCAGCTAGGGCGATCAACGCTCATCGCCAAGCGCCTTCCCCACATCAACTTCCGTGAGCCAGTCGGGATATACTTTGAGGTCTTGAGAAGCGCTCGAAAGTGAACTGATGATCCAACCTTCGTTTGGGGAATTTCAGAAACTGGCAAAACAGGGAAATTTGATCCCCGTCTACGACGTGTTCTCCGCGGATTTGCTGACGCCGGTGAGCGCGTATCTGCGCCTGGCGCAAGGGGCCCGGTATTCCTTCCTGCTGGAGAGCGTCGAGGGTGGCGAAAAGATTGCGCGGTACACGTTTGCGGGAGCTCACCCGGAAGAGGTGTTCCGCTATGCCGGTGGGGCGTGCGTTCTGGAAAGCCGCAACCGGATGATCTGGGAAGAGCGCGACCCGATTTCGTTTTTGCGCGAACACATGGCGAAGTTTCAGCCGGTGCGCGTGCCAGGATTGCCGCCGTTGGTGGCGGGTGCGATCGGCTACTTCAGTTATGACATGGTGCGGCTGATCGAGCGCCTGCCGAAGCGGCTGCGCGACGATATCGGATTGTATGATGCGATGCTGATGTTCTTTCGCGGCCTGATTGCCTTCGATCACGTGCAGCACCGGCTGTGGATTGTTCGCAATGTCTACACCGAGGGGCCTGGCACCTTGCGGACGAAGTATAACGATGCAGTGAAAGAGATTCGCCGGACCCGGGAATTGCTGGAAGCTCCTGTTGAAGGGGAACAGCCACCGAAAGCGACCAAGAGGACAGCGCGCGCGCCGAAGGTAAATTCTAATTTTCGACGCAGCGAGTATATGCGTGCCGTGCGTAAGGCGCAGCAATACATTCGAGCGGGTGATATCTTCCAGGCGGTGATCAGCCAGCGATTTGCCGCGAAAACGCAGGCTGAGCCATTTGACGTCTACCGGGAACTGCGCGCCCTGAATCCCTCGCCGTATCTTTTCTACCTGCAATTGAACGATGTGTACGTGGTGGGCAGTTCGCCGGAAATGCTTGTCAAGGTGCAGGGGAAGGATGTGTTTTACCGGCCAATCGCAGGGACCCGTTGGCGGGGGAAAGACGACGCCGAAGACCTTTGCCTCGAACGCGAGATGCTGGCCAGCGAGAAGGAGCGCGCCGAGCACATCATGCTGGTGGATCTGGGTAGAAACGATCTGGGGCGAGTGTGCGAATACGGCAGCGTGAAAGTGGAAAAGCTGATGACCGTGGAGCGGTATTCGCACGTGATGCATCTGGTGTCTAGCTTGCGTGGTAGATTGCGCGAGGATGTGGACTGTTTTGATGCGCTGATGTCCTGTTTTCCGGCCGGCACCGTGTCGGGCGCGCCGAAGGTACGGGCGATGGAAATTATCGAGGAATTGGAAAGGACGCGGCGAGGAATTTACGCGGGAGGGATTCTTTATTTGGATTTCGCGGGGAATCTGGATTCGTGCATCGCGCTGCGAACCATGATTATCAAAAACGGAGTGGCGCATGTCCAGGCCGGCGGAGGGGTAGTGGCGGATTCAACGCCAACTGGAGAATTCGACGAATCGGTGAATAAGTCGAAAGCGCTGCTGCGGGCGCTGGAAACCGCGCACACGGCGAAGAAAGGCAAGGAAGCGAGGCGCAAGGCGTGATCCTGCTGCTGGATAACTACGATTCGTTCACCTACAACCTGGCGCAATATCTGGGCGAATTGGGTTGCGCGCTGGAAGTGCACCGCAACGACAAGATTTCGGTGGAAGAAATCGTGCGGCGCAAGCCAGAACGCATCGTGATTTCTCCCGGGCCGTGTACACCGCGGGAAGCGGGCATTTCGGTTGAGCTCATCGAGAAGCTGGCGGGGGAATTCCCGATTCTGGGAGTCTGCTTGGGGCATCAGGCGATTGGCGCGGCGTTCGGCGCGAAAATTGTGCGAGCACCGAAACTATTTCACGGCAAAACGAGCGAAATCGAGCACGATGGGAAAGGCATCTTCCGATTGGTGCCAAATCCACTGACCGCGACGCGGTACCACTCGCTGATTGTGGAGCGGAAGTCGCTCCCGCGTGAATTGCAGATCAGCGCGGAGACGCGAGACGGGATCATCATGGGGCTGCGACACCGGAAGTACAAAGTCGAAGGAGTGCAGTTCCATCCGGAATCGGTGCTCACGGAATCGGGCAAGCAGATCTTGAAGAATTTTCTGGAGCTCTAGGTCTGGAGTCTTAAAATGCGGCCAGTCGGGGGCTGCGCTTGATTTCATGCGTTGAGATCCGTCGTCGCGCCTGCCTGCGACGAGCAGGCAAAAGGCGGCTCCTCAGGATGACAGATGGTATGAGGAAGGCGGATTTGCCGGGCCGAAGCCGAGAGAGTTGTGCTAACGAATAGGTAATAGCGACGTAAAATAGGAGTACGATATTAGATAATGTTATATATTGACCCAATAGTTAAATAAGCGTATTCTGGCTTCCAAGGGTTAGTCGCCCTCCATCGCTCCAGCCCTTGGAGGTTCCACATGCGATACTTCCGCTCGATTTTGGCAGTAGTGCTTGGTTCTTCTCTTTTGTTTTGGGGCACTCCTCCGGCACCGGCGGCACATTCTGCGATAGGCATTTTGACGCTGGCGACTCACGCGCATCTCAACGAGGCGATGGCGTTTCCGGGGCTGTCAGTGTTCGAGGGCGAACGCCTCTCGACGGACGGCGAAGGAAGGCTGGGCGTTCGTGCCGGTCACTCAATCCTGACACTGGGCCCAAAGACCGAAGTTGAATTAGTATCCATTAATGGCGGGCTCCATGTAGACATGAGCGTTGGCGCCCTGCATTTTTCTGGTGCAGAGAATGAAATCGTGGAAGTACATGCTGAGGACGCTATCCTGGGGCCGGCGAGCACGCGACCGACGCAAGGGACGGTCATCATTGTCAGTTCGAAGGTTCTGCAGATTACGACCGAACGCGGGAGCTTGAACTTCAGCTATCACGGGGAATTTCGGAATTTGCCGGAGGGGAAGACGTATCAAATTTATCTGGATGCTCCGGGCGAACCGCAGGAAGGCATCGGGGCGGGCGTGGAGAAGGCTGGCGTCGCCACGAAGGTCACCTACTTCATCGTGAGTGCGGGAGTTGCCGGGACCATCGCGTGGGGCGTTCACAATGCGCTCAAGTCGGAAAATCTGCCCATCAGTCCGGCAAAGCCATAAGGCCCCTTCACAACTCTTCACAATCGAATTGTCTCGCAAAACAATTAGCGCTCTGTATTGGCGAAAGCTCTGAGTTGGTCAAGCTTTGCGAGTGCCTTGCCGGAAGAAAGCGCTCGGGAAGCCACAGCCGCCGCCTCCTGAAAATTGTCGGCGATGCCGGTGACTACAAGGGCTGCAGCGGAATTCATAACGACAACATCGCGGCGCGGTCCGTTTTGACCTTCGAAGAGGTTCCGAATCATCGTGGCATTTTCCTGAGGCGTGCCCCCCTGAAGCGCATCCAGAGGTGCTGCCGTGAGCCCGAAGTCCTCAGGTTTCAGGATAAGTCGCCGTACGGTTCCATCGCGCACCTCCGCAGCCTCCGTTTCACCGGCCAGGGAAATCTCATCGAGTCCGCCGCAGCCGTGGACCACTAAGGCGCGATCAACACCGAGTTCGACGAGCGTGGCCGCCATTAAGTCGATCAGTTCTGCGGAGAAAACGCCGAGAATCTGCGAATGCGCGCCGGCAGGATTTGTCAACGGACCCAAAATATTAAAGATGGTGCGCTTTCCGACCTGTTTGCGAGCGGCAACGGCATGGCGCGTTGCGGCATGGGCGGCGGGTGCAAAGAGGAAGCCAATGCCGACTTCGCGGATGGCGCGCCCGCACTGTTGCAAGGGCAAATCAATGCGAACGCCAAGCGCTTCCAGAACATCGGCGGACCCGCTACGGGAACTAACCGACCGATTGCCATGCTTGGCAACATGAGCGCCTGCCGCGGCCGCAACGAACGCTGCTGCCGTCGAAATGTTGAATGTGCCACAACCGTCGCCACCGGTGCCGCAGGTATCGACCATGTGTGGAGGGCGGTCGTGCTCGGTAGCAAAAACCTGCGCGGCATGATGCCGCATGATGCGCGCGAAAGCGCCGAGTTCGACGGAACTAATCGGCCGCCGGTTCAACGCCAGGAGAAAGCGCACAATCTCTGGCGTGTCGATGCGGCCAGAGAGCAGTTCTTCCATGAGGGTTTCGGCTTCCGGGCGAGTCAGGACTTCGAGGCGCTCGGTTTTGTCAATGAGTTGAAACGAAGAATTCATGTGGTGACGGGGGAAAGTCGGCTTAACCTTGCCCGGGATGCGCCTCTCAAGTAAACTTGACTGTTTTACGAGCCTCAAATTCTAACATTTGTGCACTGTCCCATCGTCGCACAGGATGTCGGCCTTCGTAGCACCGGGCCGTTCAAAAGGCAGAACCTCACATGAAGATCCACGAATACCAAGCTAAAGCTATCCTCTCGCGCTACGGCGTGACTACTCCGCGCGGAGAAGTCGCCTATACCAAAGAGGAGGCGCGCGAGGCCGCCCAACGGCTGAAAGCGCATACCGTGGTAGTGAAGGCACAAATTCACGCGGGAGGTCGCGGCAAGGGCGGCGGGGTCAAGCTGGCGCGCTCGGCGGACGAAGCGGCGGAAATTGCTTCGCACATTTTGGGCATGAATCTGGTGACGGCGCAGACGGGTCCGCAGGGCCGCATCGTGAAGCGGTTGTTGATCGAAGAAGGGTTGGATATCAAGCGGGAACTTTATCTGGGATTGTTGGTTGACCGCGAATCTGGCCGGCCGGTATTCATGGCCAGCTCCGCGGGCGGCATGGAAATTGAGCAGGTGGCCAAGGAAAACCCTAGCGCAATCCTGCGGGAGTCGATTCACCCAGCGGTGGGTTTACAATCTTACCAAGCGCGCAAAATTGCGTTTGGATTGGGGCTTTCCGGCGAGCAAGCGGCCGCCGCAACGCCATTTTTGCAGGCACTATACCGCGCGTTTATCGATACGGACGCATCCCTCCTAGAGATTAACCCCTGTGTCCTAACAGGAGACGGCAAGCTCGTGGCTCTGGACGCAAAAATGACCTTCGATGACAACGGGCTGTTCCGCCACAAGGATCTGCGGGAATTGCGCGATTTGGACGAGGAAGACCCGCTCGAAGTGGAAGCGTCGAAGTACGGGCTGAACTACATCAAACTGGACGGCACCGTAGCGTGCATGGTGAACGGAGCAGGACTGGCAATGGCGACGATGGACATCATCAAGTACGCAGGTGGCTCACCAGCGAATTTTCTGGACGTGGGCGGTGGCGCTTCTGCGGACCAGGTAAAGAACGCGTTTGGGATTCTGTTGAGCGATCCGGCGGTGAAAGCGGTATTCATCAATATTTTTGGCGGTATCCTGCGCTGCGATGTGCTGGCCACCGGGGTGGTGGCGGCCGCGAAGGATCTACAAGTCAAAGTGCCAATTGTAGTGCGAATGGAAGGGACGAACGTGGAACAAGGTCAGCAAATCCTGCGGGAAAGCGGATTGAACTTCACAATCGCAGACGGAATGAAAGACGGAGCGCAGAAAGTCGTCAGTCTGGCAAAAGCGTGAGCGCTATGAACGATGTTGAGGAAGTAGAGGAAGTGAAGGAGGTAAAGGAAAAAGACCGGCGGAGCGGTCCATTGAAACGATATACGGACCTGCTGGTCTATCGGCAGTCATATCGGTTGGCGTTGCAAGTTTCCAAGTTTACGAAGCTGTTCCCGCGAGAAGAGCAATTTGAGCTTGGACGCCAGTTGCGGCGCTGCGCGCGATCTGTACCTGCCAATGTCGTGGAAGGATGGACGAAGCGAAACTCTCCGGCAGAATTCAAGCGCCATCTAGTGATAGCAGCGGGAGAGGCGGCGGAATGCGGATTTTGGATCGGGCTGGCGGTGGATGAAGGGTTCATTTCCAAACCGACGGCTGACCCGTTTCTGGCGGATTACGGAAAGTTAGGTTTAATGATTCACAATCTTTGGAAGGAGTGGAGGAAACTATAGATTGGGGAGGACATCCTTTACCTCCTTTATCTCATTTACTTCCTAAACCTCAAAATGAGTGTCCTAGTCAATGAAAAAACGAGAGTGCTGATTCAGGGATTCACAGGACGCGAAGGGACGTTTCACGCGCAGCAGATGATCGAGTACGGCACGAATGTCGTGGGTGGAGTGACGCCGGGCAAGGGTGGCAGCAAACATCTGGAGCGGCCGGTGTTCAATACCGTTGCCGACGGCGTGAAAGCGACAGGAGCGGACGCTTCGGTCATTTTCGTGCCGCCGCCATATTCAGCCGACGCCATTCTGGAAGCCGCCGACGCGAAATTGTCGCTGGTGGTTTGCATCACGGAAGGAATCCCGACGCTGGACATGGTGCGCGTGGCAGAAGTATTAGGAGAAACCAAAACGCGGCTGATTGGGCCCAATTGTCCGGGTATTATTTCGCCAGGTAAATGCAAAATTGGAATCATGCCGGGGCGTATTCACAAACAGGGAAATGTGGGGGTGGTCAGCCGCAGCGGAACCTTGACGTACGAAGCGGTCCACCAGTTAACCCAGCTTGGGATTGGCCAATCAACGTGTATCGGGATTGGCGGCGACCCGATTATCGGCACTACCTTCTTGGATGCGATCAAGATGTTTCATGAGGACGCCGATACGCACGCCATCGTGCTGATTGGCGAAATCGGCGGAAATGCCGAAGAGCGAGCTTCGGAATGGATCAAGGCCAACGTCAAGAAGCCGGTAGTCGGGTTCATCGCCGGGCAAACAGCGCCTCCGGGGCGCCGCATGGGCCATGCGGGAGCCATCATCAGCGGCGGCCAGGGAACCGCTAAGGACAAATACGCTGCCATGAAGGCCGCGGGAATTCACACAGTAGAAACTCCTGCAGATCTGGGCACAACCGTCGCAGCGGCCTTAAAATAAATCAATCCATCAGCTGCTTACGTTAGTCTATTTCATCGAGGAGATTCTTGTGGCCATTGAACGTACATTTGCAATCATTAAGCCGGATGCAGTTGGTCGCGGCCAGCAGGGAGAAATCCTGGCGCGCATTCATAAGGCAGGATTCAATATCGTAGCGATAAAGTCCATGCGACTTACCAAGGAAGAGGCCGGAGGATTTTATGCGGTGCACCGGCAGCGGCCGTTTTTTGGTGAGCTAACCGACTTTATGAGTTCGGGCAAGATTTTTGCGATGGTGCTGGAGGCGGACGGAGCCATAAGCAGGTGGCGCGACACCATGGGTGCGACGGATCCGAAGAAAGCCGCGCCGGGCACCATTCGCCACGATCTGGGCACCAGCATCGGCAACAATTGTACGCACGGGTCAGACGCACCGGACACCGCAGCGTTTGAGATTGGCTATTTCTTTTCCGGGCTAGAGCTGATTTAAAGAACAAGCAATATCGTTATTCTCTTGTGGGGCGCGATTCCCGTGCCCCATTTTTTGCTTCCCATGAGCGCCAAGGAGAGTAGTATAGAGCGATTATTCGCTCCGGGAGGCTCTATGCGCCGCATTCACCGTCGCCATTTCCTTCAGTCAGCCGCGTCCGTTGCCGCCGCCGCGTGGCTAACTCCTAAATCCTTGGCAGCACGATTGGCAGCGTTGCCGGGTCTCGACCGCAAATTTAACGCCACGGATAGCGTGACGCTAGGACAGACGGGCATCAAAACCTCAATGCTGGCTATGGGCACCGGCACCGTGGGCGTCGATCACCATTCGCATCAAACTGCTCTGGGGATCGATGGGTTGTCCCGCCTCCTGCAAAACGGATACGACAATGGACTACGCTTTTTTGATTCCGCGGATTCCTACGGAAGTCATCCGCACGTCGCCGATGCACTGAAGCACGTGGACCGCAGCAAGGTTACCCTGTTGACGAAATCGTGGGCGCGCACGGCGCCGGCGATGCGCGCGGACCTGGACCGCTTCCGGAAAGAGTTGGGCACGGACTATCTGGATATCGTGTTGGTACATTGCGTGACGGAAGCCGATTGGACCACGCGGTTTCAGGGCGCGATGGATGTGTTATCCGAAGCCAAGCAAAAGGGAATTATCCGGGCGCACGGTTGCTCCTGCCATTCGATCGAAGCGCTGCGTGCGGCGGCCAAGTCGCCGTGGGTGGAAGTGGACCTGGTCCGCATCAACCCCATCGGTGCATACATGGACGGCAGCCCCGAAACCGTCGTACCCGTGATTCGAGAGATGCGCGCTGCCGGCAAGGGAATCGTCGGGATGAAAATCCTTGGCGCAGGAGACCTGCGCCACAAACAAGACGAAGCGATTCGCTATGCGCTGGGCCTGGGCTTGCTCGACGCCTTCACCATCGGCGCCGAATCCATCAATGAGCAAACGGACCTGATGAAGCGGATCTCTGCCGCAGCTTGAGAAAATCGAAGCACTGAGCGGTGTGGCGTGGTTTGTTTCGCGTGCACGATGGATTAAACTGCGCGACTATGGATCCCTTTCGTGAACTCGGCAAAATTCTTTTATCACTTGGTGCACTGCTCGTGCTGGCCGGAACATTCTTCTATTTCGGTTGGAAACTGCCGTTCCGGTTGGGCCGTTTGCCAGGAGATATCGTTCACAAAGGTGAGCACACCACTTTCTATTTTCCGATTGTCACCTGCCTGCTTCTAAGCGTGGGGCTGACTGTCCTCTTATGGCTGCTGTCTCGCTTGCGGCGCTGAAGCAAAGATGGCGTCGTTGAGTTTGCTGCGTTAGACTCAGGTCAACAAGGGAGGCCAGGATGAAAGGCTCAGCAATAGTTATCGAACAATTGAATAAAGCACTGTGTGAGGAACTCACCGCCATTAATCAGTATTTTCTGCATGCCGAAATGTGCGAAAACTGGGGCTATGAGAGGCTGTCCGAATACATCAAGATGCAATCGATCGGCGAAATGAAACATGCAGAATCGCTGATGGAGAGAATTCTCTTTCTGGACGGATCGCCGACGATGAAGCCCCTGGAATTGACGGTGGGCAAGAATGTGCAGGAAATGCTGCAAAGCGATCTGGATCTGGAGGTGGGCGCTGTGCATGACTATAACGTCGCCATTCAGATCGCCGTAGCGGAGAAGGATAATGGTTCCCGCGATTTGTTCGTGCAGTTGCTGAAGGATGAAGAGAGCCATGTTGACTGGCTCGAAGCACAGATCCATCAGATCAAGGAACTAGGCTACGAGCGCTATCTGACCATGCAAATGGGTGAGAACGAAGAAGAGGAATAACCCGGAATTGCGGCAGCGTCAGACTCCTTTACCTTCGCGGGCCAGATTCTCTGACATATGAATCAACTGCAATTTAACCTGCAGCCAGAACGCCGCATTTTCACGGTCACCGACCTGACCGCGCGCATTCGCGACCTGCTGGCCAAGAATTTCACGGACATCACGGTGCAGGGAGAAATCTCAAACTGCCGTCCTGCGGCTTCCGGCCACATTTATTTCACTTTAAAAGATGATCGCGCGCAGATTCGCTGTGTTTTCTTCAAGCAACAACAGCGAGGAATGAAGTTCCGGCCCGAAGATGGACTCAAGGTTAGCGTCCGCGGAACCATCAGTGTTTACGAATCGCGCGGCGAATATCAGGTCTATGTCGAGTCCGTGGAACCTCTGGGCCGGGGGGCGCTGCAACTCGCGTTTGAACAACTGAAGAGGCAATTGGAGGCGGAAGGCCTGTTCGATGCCGCACGCAAAAAGCCGCTGCCGCTGTTGCCGAGCCGGATTGGACTGATCACATCGCCCACTGGAGCAGCCGTCCGCGACGTCGTGCGCATCCTGACGCGCCGATTCCCCAATGTCCACCTGACCCTATATCCGGTGCTCGTTCAGGGTGAGGGAGCTGCCGGACAAATCATCGAAGCGCTGACGTACTTCAATCGCAAACGGGCGGCAGATGTGATTCTCCTGGTGCGGGGCGGCGGCTCCATCGAGGATCTGTGGTCGTTCAACGAAGAGTCGGTAGCGCGGGCGATCGCGGATTGCGTGATTCCGGTCATTTGCGGCGTTGGCCACGAAACGGATTTCACCATTGCCGATTTTGCCGCGGATGTGCGCGCCTCGACACCATCGGCCGCGGCGGAACTGGTCGTGCAAACCAGGCGTGAGTTCGATAAGCACGTGGCGGATTTGCGCGACACGCTGGATAGCTTGATTCACTACCGGTTGATGGAGCTCTCGCGCCGGGTGCACGAACTGTCCAGCCGCCGCGGATTCCGCCGGCCACACGACCTGCTGCGGCAGAGCCGGCAGCGCGCCGATGAACTCACTTCTCGGCTGGCGCTGGGTTTGCGCGCTCGACTGGAAACCTCGCGAAGGCGATTTACCGCGGCCCACCTGCGAATTTCCTCGTTTGATTTTCGCGTTAAGATGGCGGCGTTGCGGCTGCGGCTGGAAAAGCGGACTCACGAACTGAGGCTGCGAGCCGAACGGTTGGTGAGGTTGAAACGCGAGCGCTGGGAAAGGCTTTCGATCCAGTTGCAGGAACGCAGCCCTCTCCAAGCGTTGGAGCGCGGCTACGCGATCGCAACAGACGCCTCGGGAAATATCCTTCGCGACGCAACACAGGTCGCACTTGGCGATGAAGTGAAGATTCAACTTCGCCGAGGCCGGCTCACCACGGAAGTAAAAGACAAAAACAGGTGAGCTGTCTGGACAAGCCTATTCTTCTTCGTCGCCCGAAACTTTTAGGACGGCGAGGAAGGCTTCCTGCGGGATGTCCACCTGACCGACACGCTTCATGCGCTTCTTACCTTCTTTTTGTTTTTCGAGGAGCTTGCGTTTACGAGTGATGTCACCGCCATAGCACTTGGCGAGCACATTCTTGCGAATCGCAGCCACAGTTTCGCGAGCGATGATGCGGCTACCGATCGCGGCTTGAATAGGCACTTCAAACATTTGTCGCGGAATCAGCTTCCTGAGGCGCGTGACCAGGTCGCGGCCGCGTTCGACGGAAAACTCGCGGTGAATGATCAGGGCCAGGGCATCAACGGGCTCGCCGCCCACGAGAATATCCAGTTTAATTAAATCCGATTCGACATAGCCGGCGAGGTGGTAATCGAGCGAGGCATAGCCGCGGGAAACGCTCTTCAGACGGTCGTAGAAATCGAGAACGATTTCGTTGAGCGGCAACTCGTAAGTGAGCATGACGCGGGTGGGAGAGAGATATTCGAAGTTTTTCTGCGTTCCGCGCTTGTCCTGGCAGAGTTGCAGGATGCCGCCGACGGATTCGTCGTTGGTGATGATCATCGCCTTGATGATCGGCTCTTCGATCTTTTCGATATCGCTGGGGTTCGGAAACTTGGCCGGGCTGTCCACTTCGATGACTTCGCCCGTAACCCGGGTGATGCGGTAACGCACGCTAGGAGCGGTGGTGATCAGGTTCAAACCGAATTCGCGCTCCAAACGCTCTTGCACAATCTCCAGATGCAGTAGCCCGAGGAAGCCGCAACGAAAGCCAAAGCCCAGCGCAACGGAATTTTCCGGTTCGTAGAAGAAGGCAGCGTCATTTAGCTGGAGCTTGCCCAGGGCATCGCGCAAAGGCTCGTATTCATCCGCGAGCACAGGAAAAATTCCAGCAAAAACCATCGGCTTGATGGCTTCGAAACCGGGCAAGGCCGGGGCGGGACGAGCCGCTTCGGTGACGGTATCACCCATGCGCGCATCCGCTACCCGTTTAATATTGGCGACGATGAATCCGACATCGCCGGCCTCCAGTTCCTCGAGGGCAACGGGTTTTGGCGTAAGCGTGCCGAGTTGTTCGACTTCATAGACTTCATTGGTGGCCACCAGGCGAATCTTCATGTGCTTGGTGATGCGGCCTTCCATCACTCGCACGAGAACCACGGCTCCGCGATAGATGTCGAACCAGGAGTCAAACACCAGCGCCTGAAAGGGGTTTTCCGCACTGCCTTTTGGTGGCGGAATGCGGTGCACAATGGCTTCGAGAACGTCTTCTACGCCGATGCCACTCTTTGCGCTGATCATCAGGGCATCCGCAGCGGGAATCGCCAGCACGTTTTCGATTTGCTCTTTGACGAAGTCGGGCTGAGCCGCGGGCAAGTCAATTTTGTTAATCACCGGGAGAATCGTAAGGTTGTGCGACGCGGCGAGAAACGTATTAGCCACAGTTTGCGCTTCTACGCCCTGGCTGGCATCGACGACCAGGAGCGCACCTTCGCAAGCAGAAAGCGCGCGGGAAACTTCATAGGAAAAGTCCACGTGGCCGGGCGTGTCGATCAGGTTGAGGCGATAGGTATTGCCATCCTTGGCCGTGTAGTGGAGCCGAATGCTCTTGGCTTTGATGGTGATGCCGCGCTCGCGTTCCAGATCCATGGAATCGAGCACCTGTTCGTGCATCTCACGCTGAGAGAGCGCACCGGTCATTTCCAGCAAACGATCGGCCAGCGTGGATTTGCCGTGATCGATATGCGCGATGATGCAGAAATTCCGTATGAACTTCGGGTTCATTCGCTTCCCATTCCGCCAGGATTTACCTGAGGGTGTGCGTAGAGTGTACGACGGCGCGCACTTCGCTGAGGCGGTGCCTGCCTACCCAGCTGAAACCATGCCGTGTGAACTTCTAGTTTGCCACAAGTAACAGATGCCGTCAGCCCGGCGACGTGAGGCACTTATGCCAGCGCGCTACACTCCCCGGTGAATATGGGAACGAACGTTTTCCACCGCTTCGTGCGTCCACGTAACTGGATTGAACACATAAACCCGCGTATGCCTGTGAACCGGTACCGACCACCATTCCCCGGTAGATACTCCTAGACTTCCGCGACAAAGGGGTTCGGGAAATATGTCTGATGCATTGAGATAGTGGCGGACCAGCGGCTCCTCCGAGCCCATGGAAAAGAGCAGGGGCACAGCCTCGTTAATCGGGAGATCGTGAATCCAGCGGTCATCAATGCACCAGGAGGCATGGGCGGTGATCGAAATCGGAAACGCAGGGCCGAGTTGCCGTCGGAGCTCCGTAAGAAGTTTGGAATAAAATGCGCGCTCCCGCGTCCGTGCATCAAAATCGATCTGTATTGCGGAAGTACCCGGCTCGTGCGCTGCGGCGACCAGCGCCCGCAACGTGTCCGCCAATTGTGCCGCGTCGAGAGTGGCGGGTTTGTCGGCGTGCGAATCAATGCGCACCACCGCGATGCGCTGAAGCCCGGGCGGCAAGTACAGCGGCTGCTCACGCGGTTGAACGCCGACGGAATCCCACAACAGTGCCACCGAAGAAGCTAGAAACGCCACGGCCTCGGTTTGGGGATTCAGAAAACGCAAATCCTCAAGGCGCTCCCCGGCCCAATAGATGAGGCGTGGTCCCTGTAACCGATGTATAGGGCGATAGCCATAGTGGAACCAAGCCGCCCAAAGTAGGCACGGGATCAGGAATAGACCAAGGAGCCGGAATCTCCGACGCCTGTTGGCAGGAACGGGCATGGTGCTTCGCATCATACAATGCTCCCGCAGCCGCCGTGGCGCTACCGGTAGTGCCCCTTGCCCGATTCCACATCGGCGTTGCGACCTCTGTTTGGCCGGGTTTGCGCTGCGGTATATAGTGGAGGTTGGTTCGAACCAACCACGAACCGATCAACTCCGACAACGAAGATGCAGCTGAGGGTCAAGCTGGCAGATGGCCGCAGACGTCAATAAGAATCTGGAGCGGGCGAAGAAGCTTCTCGAAAAGAACCGGTTCGAGGACGCCATCGAAGCGTACCTAGCCGTGCTCCAGGACTCGCCACAAAATGTAGAAGCGGCGCAGATGTTGGGCGATCTCTATACGCGGCTGGACCATCCGGACCGCGCTGCTGTGTACTATGGGCACTTGTTCGAATTGCTGGTGGATCCCCGCGATGAATCCAAAGCCATGGCGATTTACAATCGCTTCCTGCGAAATTCGCTTACGCCGCAACCACCTGAACGCATCGCGCGTTACGCATTCTTGCAGCAGAAGCAAAATCGCCCCGAAGAAGCGATCGATCAATATATCAAGGCCGCGGAACTGTTCAGCCAGGCGAACCGCATGGAAGATGCGCTGTTCTGTTGGGAGCGCACGGCTCAACTGGAGCCAGATAATTTGAACCGGCAGTTGAAGGTGGCGGAAACCGCATCGCAACTGGGGAAGAACGCGCTGGCGGCACGATCGTTTTTGCGCGCAGGAACATTGGCGGCCGCGGGGGGATCTCCGCAGGAGGCGCTGAAGCTTCTGGGTCGAGCGTACGCGTTGGCACCGCAGGAACGCAGCGTGGCGCTGCTGTACGCCGAAGCCAAGTTGCGCAACGGCGAAGCGGCGGAGGCTGCGGCATTGCTGGAACCCTTCGCGGCAAATGAAAGCGATGTGGCATTCCTGGAGACTTTTGCGGACGCTTTGCATCAGGCCGGTCAGCTGGATCGTGCCCGTGGCATTCTCGAGAAGCTTTTGCGCGAAAAGAACGAGGGCACCACGCGCTTGTTCGGGCTGGCCGATACTTTCGCGGACGCGGGGCAGGAGTCCAAGTCCGTGGAAATTCTACTGACCCTGAAGCGCAGAATGTTTGCGGACAAGAAGCAAACCGATTTTACGACGCAGGTGGAAGAGCTAGCGGCCAAGCACCCGGAGTCTTTACCGATCCTGGAGTTTTGGGCCGCGTTGTACAACGAGTTGAACCGTGAGTCGCAGTATTTCGAAGTTCTGATCCGCTTGTTTGACGCCAATTACAATTCCGGAAACTTTGCGAAGTCCAGTGAAGTCCTGGAACGCCTGGTGGATATCGATTCCTATGATTATAGGAACCAGCAACGCCTGGAAAAGCTGCGCGGGCGCGTTGATGAAACATTTCTGAGAAGAATTGCGGGACGCATGGCCAAAACGGCGACTGTCACGCAGAACCCCGACGCGCAGCCCAAATCCGCAACCAGCCATGAGATGGCACCGGAAAACCCAGTGACCGAAGAGGGGAAAAAACAGCAGGCGCTGGAAGACTTGATCGTGCAGACGGAGATTTTTCTGCAATATTCACTGCAAAGCAAAGCAGTGGAGCGGTTGCAGAAAATCGCCGCAATGTTTCCGGGGGAAGAAGAGCGCAATCCGCGGCTGCAGGGCCTGTATCAGATGGCAAACTGGTGGCCCAAGGCTCAGGCGAAGCCGGAAGCCTCTGGAAAAGTGCCTATCGTGCCGACTGTGGAAGCGCAACCGACTCCGCCAACGGGCCGCACCGGGACGTACACGGCTGACACGCTGCGGGATCTCACGAAAATTTCGGAAATCAATCAGAAAACATTCCGGCAGCAGACACCACGAGCGATGTTGAATACGACCGTGACGGAAGTGGGTACGTACTTGAAAGCAGCTCGAACCCTGGCAGTGATCGGCACGCCAGGACGGCCACCGGAAATGGCGGCGGAATATTGTGCGCCTGGGCTCAAGCCTGCTCCTGGCTCGCAAGTGGTGCTGCTGCTGGCGCAGATGGAAAAGGCTGTACCGGATGAATTGGGTGGAATGGTGGTGGACTCCACAGAAGGTTCAATTCTGGCGGAGTTGGGGCTGGAAACGGCTTTAGGCGTCACGCTGACGGACAAAGAAACTCAGGTGCCTGCCGCGATGCTCATTGTCGGACAGTCGACGCCTCACAAGTGGAAACCCAATCAGACATATTTTCTTCAAGCCATTGGCGATCAGATGATGATGAGCGTGAGCCACACGCGGCTCCGTACTTTGGTCCGGCGCATGGGCGTTTCCGATGATCGCACGGGATTACTGAGCCGCAGCTCGTATGTCGGCTGTCTGTTGAACGAAGCGGATCGCGCGCGCACTCAGGGTACAACGCTTTCCTTGGCCATTTTGCAAATCGACCGCGGCTCGGAAATGCTGCGGCAACAGGGCGAGGGACCGCTGGAGAAATTCCTGGAGCAACTGGCTCGTTCTTTGCAACCAATGGTGCGCCAGAACGATATGGCGGTGAAATACACTTCCTGGGCGCTGGCCTTCATCCTGCCGGACACGACAAGTTCCGGTGCACAGAATCTGGTGGAGAAGTTGCGGCGCGCTGCCGCGGGAGTGCGGCCTCCATGGGATTCCACGCAGATCACCTTGAGCGCGGGAATCGTGGAGGCTGCGGCCCGGCAGGATTACGAGAGCGAAGATATCGTCACTGATTTAATCAATCGCGCGGAATTCACCATTGAAGAAGCACGCAAGCTCGGCGGAGACACCGTCGTGGTGGCGGACGCGGCCAAGCAGCAGTGAAGGCTGGCTGATAATAAATGCAGGGCATTGAGTGCGACTTTCCCGTGGCAAATTGCATCAAATCCCAGGCTTAGATTAACGAGGAGAGCTATGTTTCCGACTGATGTTGTTATTGTGGCTGGTGCGCGCACACCTATGGCGCGATACACCGGCGTTTTCTCCGAAGTATCAGCGATTGATCTGGGAGCGCACGCGGCGAAGGCCGCAGTAGAGCGTTCGGGTGCTGATCCCGGGGAAGTTGATCATGTAGTGTTTGGCAACGTGCTGCAGTCAAGTTCGGATGCGATTTACGGCGCGCGGCACGTTGGGCTGAAAGCCGGATTGAAGGTGGAAACTCCCGCGGTGACCATCAATCGCTTGTGCGGCTCCGGAATCGAAGCCATCGCGCAGGGGGCGCAGAGGCTATTGCTAGGTGAAGCGAATCTGGTCGTGGCCGGAGGTATGGAAAATATGACGCAAGCCCCGTTTGTGATTCGCGGCGCGAGGACGGGCCTGAAGCTTGGCGGCGGCGTTCTGGAAGATTTTCTATTCGTGGGGTTGACGGATTCTTATTGTGGATTGCCCATGGCCGTGACCGCGGAAAAATTGGCGGCTCAGACGGGGATTACGCGGATGGATGCAGATGCTTACGCCCTGCGCAGCCAGCAAGCAGCTGACGCGGCGGCGAAGGACGGCGTATTCAAAGAGGAGATCGTGCCGGTGGACGTAAAGCAGGGCAAGAAGTCGATTCTAGTGACTGAGGATGATCACCGGCGTCCCGAGACCACCATGGAGACCCTGGCAAAGTTGCCGCCATCCTTTCAGAAGGACGGCATCGTGACGGCAGGAAATGCCAGCGGAATTGTGGACGGCGCGGCCGCGGTAGTTGTCACGCGAGAAAAAACGGCCAAGGAGCGCGGGCTAAAACCGCTCGGAAGGATCATCTCCTGGGCGGCGGTCGGCGTGGACCCGAGCATCATGGGAATTGGCCCGGTTCCTTCCACGCGCAAGGCGCTTCAGTTGGCGGGACTAAAACTGGAGCAAATCGACCGAATAGAGGTGAATGAAGCGTTTGCGGCGCAATATCTGGCGGTGGAAAAAGAGCTAGGCTTGCAGCGCGACAAAACCAATGTCAACGGCGGCGCCATCGCCCTTGGGCATCCGCTAGCCGCGTCCGGCACCCGCCTCGTACTCACCCTGCTGAACGAACTGCGACGCAAGGGGCTGAAATACGGACTAGCTACAGCGTGCATTGGCGGCGGGCAGGGCATTGCCATGATCGTCGAAGCACTGGGCAGCTGAACGGGAAGATTGGAAAAGTGCTGCACGTTGTTCCACCGCACAGACGGCCCGTCTTTGGTACACTTTGACGGGTGGTAGTCTCCCGCCGGATGTAAATGATTCTTCTGACGTGAGGAAAGAGGATGGCGATTCAAAAAGTTGGAGTCGTTGGGTGTGGACTGATGGGTTCGGGAATCGCGCAAGTGTGCGCTCAGGCCGGATTCCCGACTGTGGTGCGGGAAGTGAGCCCGGAGTTGGTGGAGAAGGGCCTGAAGGGAATTGAGAAAAATCTGGCGCGGCTGGTGGAAAAGGGAACGATTACGGAAGCCGCGAAGAGCGAAGTTCGGGGACGCCTCAAGGGCGTCACTTCTCTGGATGAACTAAAAGATTGTGACCTGATCGTGGAAGCGATCATTGAGCAATTACCGGCGAAACGCGAATTGTTTTCTGCGCTTGATGCGCTTTGCCCGGCGCACACTATTTTCGCCAGCAACACATCTTCCCTTACGATCACGGAAATCGCGGCAGCCACAAAAAGGCCGCAGCGCTTTGTCGGGCTACATTTTTTCAATCCTGTGCCAATCATGAAGCTGGTCGAAGTGGTGCGGACGATCGCCACCGATCCGGCGGTGTATGAAGAGATGGTGAACTTCGGCGCGAAATTGGGGAAAACGCCGGTCCATGCTCGGGATAGCGGCGGGTTCATCGTCAACCGCTTATTGGTGCCGTACCTACTGGACGCCATTCGGGCACTAGAAGAAGGCGTGGGTTCCGTCATCGATATCGACAATTCCATGAAGCTCGGCTGCGGCTACCCGATGGGACCGTTCACGCTGCTGGATTTTGTGGGGTTGGACACCACCTACTACATTGCGCAGATTATGTTTGATGAGTTTAAGGAAAAGCGTTTTGCCGCGCCGCCATTGCTGAAACGAATGGTTCTGGCGGGCTGGCACGGCAAGAAGAGCGGCCGCGGATTTTACGACTACGCGGATCCCGCGAATCCGAAACCTATGAGTTTGTGAGGACCTGAAAATGTCCTATGAAAATTTGCTGTATGAGAAGAAGGACGGAATTGCATATATAACGTTCAACCGCCCTAAAGTGTTGAACGCGCTCAACCGCAAAACGGTGGAAGAACTGCAACATGTGCTCGTAGATGCGCGAGACGATGCGGCCGTGCGCGTGCTGATTCTTACCGGCTCCGGTGAAAAGGCGTTTGTGGCCGGGGCGGATATCAATGAACTGGCGCAGCAGACGCCGGTGCACGGGAAAGAGTTTTCGCTGTTCGGCCAAGGCGTGTTTCACCTGCTGGAGACCTTGGGCAAGCCCTCCATTTGTGTCATTAATGGATTCGCGCTTGGCGGCGGCTGCGAGTTGGCTCTGTGCTGCTCGATTCGGCTGGCAAGCAAGACCGCGAAGCTGGGCCAGCCTGAGGTGAAGCTAGGGATTCTACCCGGCTACGGCGGGTCGCAACGCATGGCTCGTCTGTGCGGCAAAGGCGCCGCGCATGAACTCTGCTTGACGGGTGAAATCATCACCGCGGAAGAGGCGCAACGGATCGGCCTCGTCAATCACGTTTACGAACCAGCGGAATTGTTGCCCGCGGCGGAAGCGATGGCCAGGAAGATCATCGAAAAGGCGCCGCTCGCCGTGAAATATTGTATGGAAGCAATCGAACGTGGCGTGGAAATGCCACTCGAAGAAGGACTGTTTTTGGAGGCGACACTATTTGGTCTGTGTTGCGCCACCGAGGATATGCGCGAGGGAACCAAGGCGTTCCTGGAGAAGCGGGCGGCGCAATTCAAAGGAAAATGAGCGCAGAGATGGCCGAGAAACTTCAACCTGGAAAAATCGATGGCGGACTGGACGCGGCTGGACTGCGATTCGCCGTGATGGTCAGCCGTTTCAACAGTTTTATTACCGAGCGGCTGTTGCAAGGCGCGGTGGATGCTTTGGAACGCAGCGGCGCGGCCGGCAAGGATGTCGACGTTGTGCACGTTCCGGGGTCGTTCGAACTACCACTGACGGCCAAGAAACTGGCGGAAACTGGCCGCTATGATGCCATCATCGCGATTGGCTGCGTGCTGCGCGGTGAAACGGCACACTACGACTATGTTTGTTCGGAAACTGCGCGCGGATTGCAACTGGCGCAGATGGACTCCGGCGTGCCCGTGATGTTTTGCGTGCTGACCTGCGACACGCTCGAACAGGCCATCGACCGCGCGGGCTTGAAGGGCGGAAACAAAGGATTCGAGGCGGGACTTGGTGCGGTAGAGATGGCGCACCTTTCGCGGAAACTACGTGGCGGTACGAAGCCAGCGGTTTCCGGCAAGGGGCGGCAGAAATAACGTGGCGCTCCGGACAAAATCCCGCGAATTTGCCATGCAGATGCTGTTTCAGTGGGAAATGAGCGAGCAGGACCCCACGCGCTTGGAAACGACATTCTGGAAAAGTGCCAAGGCAGCCGCACAGACGCGCACGTTTGCAAACCAGCTGTTCGAAGGCGCAGCGCACGACGCCAAAGAACTCGACGAGATCATTACAAAACACGCGGCCAATTGGCGTTTGGAACGCATCTCCGCCATTGATCGCGCTATCCTGCGGCTGGCCATGCACGAAATGCGTGCCACCGACACGCCCGCGAAAGTCGTGATCAATGAAGCCGTCGATTTGGCGAAGAAATTTTCCTCGGAAGAAGCGGGCAGCTTCGTGAACGGGATCCTCGATACCTACCGCAAGACACTGAACGTCGAATAGTCCTCAGGTTCGGATTACACCTTCGAAAACCTTCACGGCGGCGCCGCTGACTCTGGGTGTAAGTTTCTTGCCGGTCTGCGTGACTTCCACTTCGATCTGGCTAGGACGGCCCATCTCAACTCCTTGGGTGACATGCAACGTGTGGCCTGCGCCAAACCGGCCCCTTTTGACCAGATACGCGCCGAGCGAACCTGCCGCGGAACCCGTGGCGGCATCCTCATAAAGCTCCCAAGGCATCATGCCGCGCGCGCATACGCTATGATTTGTGCCGATCGTGAAGCAGTAGGCCAGAGCAGCATCTTTGCCGAGAAGGCGCGCCAACTCCACCATGTTCATCTGAATCTTACCCAAAGCGCTGCGGTTCTTCAGAGGCACCATCAAATTGTAGATACCAGTTGAAACAAACTCCGGATCGAGCTTTGGATCCAGATCCTTCGCGGAAAGTCCCAACGCGGCAGCGAGTTTCTTCTTGTCGATTTTGCAGGGCTTAAACGAAGCCTCTTTCTGGGTCATGGTCACGCGTTGCGGACGCCCATCCTTAAATCGAATTTCGACCGGAAGAATGCCCGCGCCAGTCTGCTGCAAAACGTGAACACCTCCCTCTTGCGCGGGAACGACGCCGAGTTCCGCGAGCAGGAACCAAGTCCCGATGACGGGATGGCCCGCCAGCTTCAGTTCTTCCTTGGTGGTGAAGATTCGCAAACGCGCCAGCGCCCGATCTTCCGTGGGCTTCTGCACGAAAACCGTTTCGGAGAGATTCATTTCACGCGCGATGGCCAGCATCTGGTCGGCAGAGAGTCCGTCCCCATCGGTGATGACCGCCAGAGGGTTACCTTGGAACCGCGTGGTGGTGAAAACGTCCAGCGTGTAGAAGCGATGATCCATGGCGGCGCCGTTTCCGTTCGCGGGGAGACGAGTTTCAGATCCGCTCGAGTTCGCGAACAGTCCTTTCGTTGCTGATATTGCCCGTGTTCAAAGTAGTCTTTGGCTCTAACAAAATAAGATGAACTTCCTCCTCGGCCACCGGTTGATGTTCCACGCCGTGAGGAACGATGAGGAATTCTCCTTCGTGCACAACGACTTCTCGGTCGCGGAAGCGCATGCGCAGTGTGCCCTTTATGACCAGGAACAGCTCGTCCTCGTTGTCATGATGATGCCAGACAAACTCGCCCTTCAGTTTAACCGCTTTCACCGCGAAATCGTTTAGCTCACCAATGATGCGAGGGTTCCAGTAGTCCTGAATGTTGCCGAATTTGTCCGCAATGTTTACAGGCTGCATGCCTACCCCTGGAGTTTCTGAATGGCCGCTACAGTTGCGCGCAGAACGTTCTGGGTCGACGCGGCTTGCGAGGTTTCGGCATAGATGCGCAACAGATTTTCCGTGCCGGAAGCGCGTACCATCACCCAGCCAATATCGTCGAGGTAGAGTTTAATGCCATCCAAATTTTCCCGCCGCGTGATGGGCCACTCCGCAAACCGTTTCAGTTTTTCGTCAGAAAAATAAGCGATGGCATTCTGCTTTTGCGCGGGTTTAACATCTAAATCAATGCGTCCGTAGTGAAATTCACCAAATTCTCGGTGCAGCGCGCCTATCAGTTCGCCGAGAGACTCCCCGTGCCAGGCCATAAGTTCAGCTAAGAGTAGTGCAGACACGGTGGCATCGCGTTCCGGCAGGTACAGACTGGTGCCGATACCGCCGCTCTCCTCTCCACCAATCAGAATGTTCTGCTCCAGCATCAGTTCGCAAATATATTTGAAACCGATAGGCACTTCGTGAAGTTTGCGCTGGTATTTGGACGCGAGTGCATCGATAAGCTTGGTCACCGAAAAAGTCTTGGCAATGTCTCCCGGAAGCTTGCGCGTGCCGATCAGGTGCCAGACCAGCAGGGCGAAAATCTGATGGGGATTGATGAACGTGCCATCGCGATCGATCGCGCCGATGCGATCGCCATCGCCGTCCGCCGCAAATCCGGCGTCAAATTTGCCAGCCAGAACCGCTTTGCGCAGAGCTTCAATGTGCGGCTCGATTGGCTCGGGATGAACGCCGCCGAAACGGGGGTCCCGTGTGCCGCGAATTTCTTCGCTGGCGATTCCATTCCGGACAAAAAGCTGATGAAGCAAACCCGCCGCCGAACCATGCATGGGGTCGACGACGAAACGGAATTTCGCGTCGCGTAACCGTTGCCAATCGACAAGCTTTTCGATGGTGTCGAGATAAGGCGTGCGCGGATCGAGCGAATGGATCAATTCTTTTCGCGGTGGCAATGGCGGCACGCTGTTGGCCTGCACCCGCACTAATTCCCTTTCGATTTGCGAAACGATCGACGGCAATGCGCTGCTGCCATAACTGGCTTTGTACTTGATGCCATTCCAGGAATAGGGATTGTGGCTCGCGGTGACAACAATTCCTCCCGCCGCGTTTCGTTGACGAACGAGAAGAGAGATGGCCGGAGTAGGGCACGGCTTATCCGTGAGCCATACGGGCGTGCCGATGGAACTGAATACATCGGCAATTTCGCTTGCCACGCTGTCGGAAATATAGCGGTGGTCGTAGCCGATAATCACGCCTTTGCGCGGATCTTCAGCACGTACCACGTAGCGTGCAATCGCAGCGGCTACGATGCGAGCATTGGCAATCGTGAAATCTTCGTCAATGACGCCGCGCCAACCGTCGGTGCCAAATTTAATGGTGTTCATGCAATGTGAGTATACGCGAAGCGCGGAACGCACTAAAGAGTGAGAGGCAAACGAAGGAATATGCCAATTTGCCCGCGCGCGGCAATCTTAGAGCAGACCAGTCAGTTTGCGTTGCTCCAGCGATTTGACGATTTTACCCACGTCCTGGGCGCGATCACGCGGGCAGATCAAGAGCGCGTCGTCGGTTTCGACAACCACCAGATCGCGAACTCCGACGGCGGCGACGAATTTCCCGGGGCTCCATAAGAAATTGCCCTCTGCGTCGAGTGTCTGACCGGGTCCGGCAAGAATATTTTCTCCAGGCGTCTTCGCGAGCAGTTCGTAAACCGCCGCCCAGGAACCGATATCGCTCCAGCCAACGTCGGCGGGAATCACGAAAACATTGTTTGTTTGTTGTGCGGCACTCTCGCCCGCAGCTGCCGCCCTTTCCAGAATGGCGTAATCCACTGAGATGTTTTCCAGCTTGGGATAGATTTTTTTCAACTGGGATTCATAGCTATGCTTTCCGATATGCGTGCAGAGCAATTCAATCGCCTCATGCGTTTCCGGCAGAAACTTCCGCAGCGCATTCAGAAACGTAGATACACGCCAGAAAAACATCCCGGCATTCCACTGATACCTGCCCGACGCTACATATTCCTTGGCGACCGCGAGCTCCGGCTTCTCTGTGAAACGTCGGACCGGAAAGACGGAGAACCCATCTGCGGCGAACGGCAGCTCCTTGCTTTCGATATAGCCGAATCCGGTCTCTGGCCGTGTCGGCGGAATACCGAGCACCACCATGCGATCCTCGGCGCGCGCCACGTCCAGTGCGGCGCTGACGATTTTCCGGTAACGCTCCGGCTGCGCAATGTAATGATCTGCGGGAAGAACGGCCATTAGGGCATCGCCCTTGGTTGCATGCCGGATATGAATGGCCGCAAGCGCAATAGCGGCTGCAGTGTTTCGCCCCAAAGGTTCGGTAAGGACTTTCTTGCGAGCAGCAGGTGGCAACTGCTTTCGAAGCGCAGCGGCCTGCTCGGCGTTGGTCACCGACCAAATACGGTCCGATGGGATCAAAGCACGCAGGCGTTCCACGGTTTGCTGCAACATAGTGCTTTTCCCGATGATGTTGAGCAATTGCTTGGGAGTGCGTGTGCGGCTGCGTGGCCAAAAACGCGTGCCACGCCCTCCAGCGAGAATGACGGCATGCGCACGGAGTTCTTTATCAGCCATGGGATTCACACCATCAAGACGCGAGAGATGGCCTCCCCTTCAAACCCCTGGCGCTGCAACTGCCGGAACAGTGAATCCTTGTCCGGCACGATCACGCGCAAAAGCGAAGTTGCTTCTCTGGGATGCAGCAGCGTGATCGGCAAAGTGGCCGGCAGGAACCAGGCTTGACCGGGCACGTACGGATAGCATGATTCCGGATCGTGGAGTTCCCCGTAGCCACTTAGGATAATGAGCAACTGAAATTCGGAAGCGTCACTCTCAATGGGAGTCGTCCGGTCGCAGTCCCACCGCTCCGTGGCGAAGAATTCGCAAGCGGCCAGTAGGTGCTTGTTCGCGTCCGGTGAGTGCAATGGAAGCGGAGGGATCTTACCGCTACGAATCCCATTGAAGCGAGTTACTTCCAGCGCCTTTTCCAGATGCAACTCCCGCAGTTTGCCGTGCGCGTCGACCCGTCCATAATCATAAACGCGGTAGGTCAGATCCGAGTATTCCTGAATTTCGCAGACAATCATGCTAGGCAGAATCGCGTGTTGCGTTCCCGCTTCCACAAAGTAAGTGTCTCCCGGCTGCACGGGATAGCGCACAAAAAGATCTTCGACAGTTTTGTGCGCCACGCCGCGGAGAAAATCTTCCCGCGTCACCCCCGGCTTCAGTCCGATCAAAAGTTCGGCGCCGGGCTCAGCGGAAACGATGTGCCACATTTCGGTTTTGCCACGGCCCCCAGCGGCTTGCTCAAACTTGCTCGCGAAGGTGTCGTCGGGGTGCACCTGGATAGAGAGTTTGTCCTTGGGAAAAAGAAACTTCACCAGAAGTGGAAAGTCTCTATAGCTGCCGGAGCGCGTGCCGCGCCATTCCGCAGGCATCGCTCGCCAGCTTTCGCCCAGCGGTTTTCCCGCGAACGGGCCATTCGCCACGCGCGAATCAAGCGCGGTCAACCATGCCTCCCCGATCGGTTCTTGCAGATTGGTTTTCTCGGGGAAGAGCGGCGCGAGCGAACGGCTTCCCCATGGCCGCGGACTAAAGAATGGGTCAATGCGTGTTAGGACAGGTTCGGGCACGATCAGAACGCAGCTTCAGCGCGAGCAAAGAACTTGTTCAACCGCCGGAGTCCTTCCTCAATCCTTTCTATAGAAGTGGCATACGACAACCGCAGAAAACCGGGAGCGCCAAACGCCTCGCCGGGCACTAACGCGACATGGGCCTTTTCCAGTAGCTCTTTAGCGAGCTCGGTGCAACTTTTTGCGACCGCATGCCGGCCTTGGAGATGAGCCGTAACGTTTGGAAACGCATAAAACGCGCCGCCCGGCCATTCGCACGCGACTCCGGGAATTTCCCGCAAACCTTCCACGATGCGTTTTCTGCGCTTCGCGTATTCAGCGAGCATCGGCGGAACAGTGTCCATGGTGCCGCGCATCGCCTCGAGAGCGGCGTATTGGGCGATTGACGTGGGGTTCGAAGTCGATTGGCTTTGAATCTTGACGATGGCTTGAATGAGCGGTTCGGGCGCAAGCGTGTAGCCAATGCGCCAGCCCGTCATCGCAAAAGTCTTGGAGACCGAGCCAATGATAATGACTCGCTCTTTGGAATCCTTGGCGCTGGCAATGGAGAAAGGCTTATGCGGCTCGTAGACAAAGTGGGAATAGCATTCGTCGCCCATCAGCCATACATTGTGTTTTTTGCAGACCGCTAGGATGCGCTCGTATTCCTCGCCGTCAACGACCCCGCCCGTGGGGTTGCTCGGGGAATTGACGATCACCATTTTCGTTTTCGGCGTGATGGCTTTTTCAATGGCTGTAGCCTTGGCGCTGAATCCGTCTTGCTGCCGCGTTTGCACGACAACTGGAGTGCCACCCGCATATTTAATGATGTCTGGGAAGCTGACCCAGTACGGCGCCGGCAGGATCACTTCATCGCCATTCTGGATGAGCACGCACATGGTATTGAAGATGGCGTGCTTTCCGCCGACGTTGACGACACATTCTTTGGCGTTATAACTGGAGCCCAGTTCGCGATTGTGCCAGGCAGTAATGGCCTCACGCAGCGGCATGATCCCGCCCGTCGGTGTGTACTTGGTGCGATTCTCTTCGATCGCCCGGATGGCCGCCTTCTTGATGTGATCCGGCGTCGGGAAATCAGGCTCACCGGGACCAAAGTCGGCGATATCCACGCCCTTGGCCTTTAATTGTTCCGCGGCGCCGATCACCACGGCGGTTGGCGATACCTGTATCCGGTTGATGCGATTGGTTAGTTCCACAACCTCTCCTTGGAGCAAAGGGGGATTGACAGATCTACAGTGTTCAGGAAATTGCAAAGAATTTCAATGCGGAACCGAACTCTGTCTGCATTCGAGACAATTTGGCAGGCTAATCGCTGGCACTTCAAGAGATTTTCGAGCGCAGCCGCTGCTCCACGATTGTCGGGACCAATCCTGTTAATGGCCCGCCCAAGTGCGCGATTTCACGGACCAGTTTCGCGCTGAGATAGCTATAACTCTCGCCCGGCAGCATAAATACGGTCTCCAGCCGCGGCTCAAGTTTGCGATTCATCAGGGCCATCTGCAATTCGTATTCGTAATCGGACACGGCGCGGATGCCGCGCAGGATGACTCCCGCGCCGCGTTTGCGCGCATAATCCACCAGCAGCCCTTCGAAGACATCGACTTCGACTGCTTCCCAGTGCTTTGTGACCTCTCGAAGCATATCGACGCGCTCCTGCAGGGAAAAAAGAGGTTCTTTTTCCACGTTTTTGAGAACCGCCACAATCACGTGGTCGAACATCTTCTCACCACGACCGATCAGATCGAGATGTCCATTCGTCACGGGATCGAAGGAGCCGGGATAAATCGCCACGGAAGTCTTCATAATGAATTTGAGGGATCTCCGCGGCACATTCTAACCTAAAAAGGGAAGAGAGAGTGAGCTTAGGGTGGTCCCATGGATCTTGGAGAATGAAAACTATTGTACGATGCGGGAGGAATGTGCCACTCTCATCTGTTCTGAGTTGTAACGATTTAATGGCGGAAGTTTGTATGGGTACTGCCGGAGGCAAGTTCCATGAACCAGGCACTTTTCTGCAAACGAACAATTCTATTTGTAATTCTGTCGCTGGCGGTGGCCAGTATGTCTACGCGCGCGCAATCCACATCTGATTTGAACGTGATGCCTCTGCCCGCCAAGGTGCAGATGGGCAGCGGCTCGCTCAAAATCGACCGCGAATTCAGCGTGGCTTTTGCCGGATTTCGAGACGCACGATTGGATCGCGCGGGACAACGATTTTTGACCACGTTGCACCACCAAACGGGGCTGGTTTTGGGTCATGGCCCAGCAGATCCGGCGAAGGCCACGCTGGTAGTGACCACGGATCGTGACAGTAAACCGGTTCAGGAACTTGGCGAGGATGAATCCTATACGCTCGACGTAACCACAGCCGGCGCGAAACTCCACGCCGCGAACCCCCTCGGCGTCTTACGTGGATTACAGACCTTTCTGCAACTCGTTTCCATCGCGCAGGACGGCTTCGTGGTTCCTGCCATCAGCATTGAGGACCAACCGCGGTACGAGTGGCGTGGCTTGATGATCGACGTCTCGCGGCATTTTATTCCCTTGCCGGTGTTGAAGCGCAACTTGGATGGCATGGAAGCCGTGAAGCTCAACGTGTTCCACTGGCACCTGTCGGACAACGAAGGTTTTCGCGTGGAGAGCAAGAAATTTCCGAAACTACAGGAGGAAGGTTCCGACAACCTCTACTACACCCAGGACGAGATCCGCGACCTGATTACCTATGCGCGCGACCGCGGCATTCGCGTTGTGCCCGAATTTGATATGCCCGGCCACAGCACTGCCTGGTTTGTCGGCTATCCCGAACTTGCCAGCGGCCCAGGCCCCTATCAACTGGAGCGCAAGTGGGGCGTGTTCGATCCTGCTATGGATCCCACGAACGAAAAAACGTACAAGTTTCTGAACGACTTCATCGCGGAAATGGCCAAGCTGTTCCCGGATCACTATTTTCATATCGGCGGCGACGAAGTGAACGGCAAGGAATGGGACGCTAATCCGAAAATTCAGGAGTTCATGAAGTCGCATAACATCAAAGACAATGTAGCAATGCAAGCGTATTTCAGCCAGCACGTCCAGGAACTGGTTGTTAAACACGGGAAGACGCCCGTCGGCTGGGACGAGATCTTCGTGCCCGGTGTGTCCAAGAACATCGTGATCCACTCCTGGCGCGGACCGGATGCGCTTGCGGCCGCGGCCAAGCAGGGTTACAGCGGGATCCTTTCGAACGGCTACTACATCGATCTCGGGTGGAGTGCTGCTCGCCATTACGCCGTCGATCCCCTCGGAGGAGCGGCCGCGAACCTCACCCCGGAAGAGAAGCAGCGCGTGTTGGGTGGTGAAGCCACCATGTGGTCGGAGTACGTCAATTGGGAGAATATCGATTCGCGCATCTGGCCGCGCATGGCGGCGATCGCCGAGCGCTTCTGGTCGCCGCAGAACCCGACGGACTTGCCTTCGATGTATTTCCGAATGGAGGCGGAAAGCTCGCGTCTGGAATGGTTAGGTCTGACGCATCGCTCCTACCAACGGCCCATGATTGAGCGCATGGCGGGTTCCACCGCGTCCGCCAGTCAAGTGGAGGCGCTGCGCACTCTCGCGGAAGCTTTGGAACCTGTGAAGGATTACAACCGTGAAAACACGCCCGGCGAGGAACCAAACCAACTGAAGCCCTTAAACCAGATGGTGGATGCGGTGCACCCGGAAAGCGAAGTATCTCGCCAATTCTCGGTAGCCGTGGATCAGTTCCTTGCTTCTTCCTGCAAAGACGGGGCAAAGGCCGCAGCCTTGCGCGCGCAGCTTTCGCAGTGGGCAGCAATCGACAGTCAGGTCCAGCCCCTCGCGCAGAACTCTGTTCTGGCGCAAAACGCTGCTCCCGCCTCCGCAGCGTTTTCCCAAGCCGCGGAACTGGCGTTGACGGCGATGGATCGTATCGGCCAAGGGCTGCCGCTGCCGGACGCACTGAAGAAACTGCAGTCCGATGCCCTGGCCGCTTTTGAAACGCAGGCTCACAAGTCGCAACTGACGATTCCAACACTTGCCGCGTTCCAGAAACTGATCGAGGCCTCAGCGACGGGCGGGGCCTGCATGACCTCGAAGTAATTTGCCTTGGATTGTGTGCGAGTTACCGGCGCCGCCCGGTTAAGCAAAACTCAGTTTGGGGCGCTCGTGGCGTTGTGGCAGGTTCCCTCACCGGAATCGCGAAACTTTCCTCCCGCTTCCGGGACGAACTCCCATTTGAATTTTCCAGGGGAAAGCGTCAGCTTCAACACGCCGAACGTATCCGAATTGCGGACCTCGCTATTCGGCTGAGGGAAACCGAGGAACGTGTGGCTTCTGCCACCGGTGCCGACGGTGATCTGACGGATTCCGTGCTCGGCATCAGCGTGCCCATCGGGATCCTGCGGCGCAAATCGCTCATAGGAGTGCTCGTGGCCGGAGAGAATCAAGTCGGCGTGAGCTGCGTATAAATCCTGCCAGAGCGGGCGCAGTTCTGTGTGACGGGAGTGCTTTGCAGATAGTCCGCTGCTGAACAAAGCGTGATGCCCAAAGGCCAGAATGCAGGCATTCGCATGTGCGGCAAGATCTTCTCTCAGCCAGACTTCTTCCGGCGAACCTTCGTCACAGCCGCCGAGTGGCTTCACGTCGCAATTCGTATTGAGCGCAATGACGTGCCAAGCACCTAGGTCGAAACTGTAGTAACCCTTTTGCGGATCGCCTGCTTGTGTACCCCAGTAGCGAAAGTAGCCAGACGCGTCCGAACCGTTGTACTCGTGGTTTCCCGGCGCGGGTTTGGTTCGCTTTTTGAACCGTCCCCACGTGGGCTGGTAACAGTTCTCGAATTCCTCATAGGTCCCTTTCTCATAGGCGAGGTCGCCCGCCGCAAAAACGGTGCCTGGAATTTTGTCGATGAGCTGAGCGGTGGCTCGCGCTCCGGAAAGATTTCCGCACCCGGCGATATCCCCCGCGCCCACCAGAGTAAAAGTGTTGGTATCTTTCCGCGGAGAGGTCTTTGGCACTCTTTTTTGCGGCGACTGAACCGTGCCACCAACCCCTTGCGACCTAAGGCAGGTTGCGGAGCACAGCAGGCAAATTACTAGCGACAGAAGCTTCAGTTTCACCCATTGATTTTCGATCACATTCCATTCCTTCAGTTCCCAATCCGTCCTCCAGCATACCGCGCCTGGCAAGGGACCGCCCTTGCCCATTCAGCGCTAAAAATCTGCCATTCGAAGCTCGCGGCTGACTATTCGGAGCAAAAGCATTGAAATAAGACCGCATTAGTCGTACTGTAACTGTGCATAGATTAAGGGTTTGTTGGCAAACGTGGCGTGAAATAGGTTTGACAATCTTCAGCGAAACAGGGTATAGTTTAAATGCGACCAAATGAGTCGCATTGGCATCTTAACTTGTGCCCGAACTGAACTGAGGACATGTTCAAACTATCTAAGAAGGCGGACTACGGATTGATCGCGATGAAGCATCTCGCGAATCATCGTCAGGATCATGCCTGCAGCGCTAGCGAGATTGCCGAGGAATACGGCATTTCCTCTACCCTGATGGCAAAGGTGCTGCAGAAGCTGGCGAGGCACGGATTAGTCGCTGCGAAGCACGGCTCGACCGGTGGCTACCAGTTGGCGAAACAGGCGGACCGCATCACCGCGTTAGAAGTTCTTACAGCGATTGATGGTCCGGTGCTGATCACCTCCTGCGTAACCAGCCACGGGAATTGTGACGCAACCGAGCGCTGCTCCGTCAAAGAGCCATTGCAGCGCGTGAATGAAAGCATTTTGGGAGTATTGAGCACGGTGACCGTAGCTCATTTGAGCGAGGACAAACAGGAACCGGCTCTGGTGGAATTGAAGGGGATGGACCGGCTCGCGGTAACACGCTGAGCGGGAGTCTGGAACCAAGAGGAGAACAGGAAATGGCCGTCAAACTGCCGATCTACATGGACAATCACGCTACCACGCCGATGGATCCGCGCGTGCTCCAAGCCATGTTGCCTTATTTCACGGAAAAGTTCGGCAATGCCGCGAGCCGCAACCACTCGTTCGGTTGGGCCGGTGAAGAAGCCGTCGAAAATGCGCGGCAGCAGGTCGCTTCTTTGATTAACGCCACGGCGAAAGAAATCATTTTCACCAGCGGCGCGACGGAATCCGACAATTTGATGATCAAGGGCGTCGCGGAAATGTACCGGGAAAAAGGCAACCACATCATCACCCAGGCGATCGAGCACAAAGCGGTGCTGGATACCTGCAAGAATCTGGAAAAGCACGGTTTTGAAGTAACCTACCTGCCCGTACAGAAAGATGGGCGGGTGGATCCGGAAGATGTCCGCAAGGCCATCAAGCCCACCACGATTTTGATTTCGATCATGTACGCCAACAATGAAATTGGCGTGATCAACCCGATTGCGGAAATCGGAAAAATTGCCAAGGAACGCGGCATCATTTTTGCCGTCGATGGTGTGCAAGCGGTTGGCAAGATTCCCGTGGATGTGCAGAAGGACAATATCGATCTTTTGGCCATTTCGGGCCACAAGCTTTACGGGCCCAAGGGCGTCGGAGCTTTGTATGTACGCCGGCGCAACCCCCGCGTACAACTCTCCGCCATTATCGATGGCGGAGGCCACGAACGCGGCATGCGTTCGGGCACGTTGAATGTGCCGGGTATCGTTGGTCTCGGCAAGGCCTGCGAACTCTGTCAGCAGGAAATGGCGCAAGAATCCGAGCGGCTGCGCGGGTTGCGTGACCGCCTGAAGAAGGGTCTGGAAGCCAAGCTCGACGAGGTTTTCGTCAATGGGTCACTTGAACATCGACTCCCGAACAACCTCAACATGAGTTTTGCTTATGTCGAAGGCGAATCCCTGCTAATGGGGATCAATGACGTGGCGGTTTCGAGTGGTTCCGCGTGCACCTCGGCAACCCTGGAGCCTAGCTACGTACTCAAAGCTCTAGGCGTAGGCGAAGATCTGGCCCATACGTCGATCCGTTTCGGCCTCGGGCGTTTTACCACCGAGGAAGAAGTGGATTACGTAACGGATAAAATGGTGCAGGTTGTAACCAAGCTTCGCGAGCTTTCGCCACTTTATGAAATGGCCAAGGAAGGCATCGACCTTTCCAAGGTCAAGTGGCAGACCGCGTAAATGATTAAGGAATGAAGAGAAGAGGCAAAATGGCAAGCGCAATCGCAAGTGAAGGAACACTTCGTATTCACCGGTCTATCGCGGGTACATCCGCGCCGTTCCGCGTGACCTATCAGGCGTATCAGGACGGTGACGAACCAGCGCCGGCAGCGGAACGTGCGTTTTATCACCTCCAGGATGTTCGGGAATTTCTGAACGTTTTGGGGATTGGGGCGCAGTATGTTCGCGACGCTCTGCGGGAACTTACCGCCGGACGTTCCGCGTTTCTAACCAACATCGCCCTGACCGAAAAGGCGATGAAGAATGCAGGTTTTGGCAATCTCCTCGCTGCGGCGAGGGGCTGAATTTTCCGGACAGAAGAAACTGAAGGAGAGAGGGGCCCATGGCATACAGCGAAAAAGTAGTCGATCATTACAATAATCCGCGGAACGTTGGCAGCCTTCCCAAGGAGGATCCCAATGTCGGGACCGGCCTGGTGGGCGCACCGGAATGCGGTGACGTAATGAAGCTGCAGATGAAGATCAATCCGGAGACTCGGGTCATTGAAGAAGCTAAGTTCAAGACCTTTGGCTGCGGGTCGGCCATCGCCAGCTCGTCCTTGGCAACCGAGTGGGTAAAGGGCAAGACTGTTGATGAGGCCCTGGCGATCAAGAACACGGATATCGTCCGCGAACTGTCGCTCCCGCCGGTTAAGATTCATTGCTCCGTGCTCGCCGAGGATGCCATCAAGGCAGCCATCGGCGATTGGAAGAAAAAGCACGGAGTCGAAGTTCCCGCGCACGAAAAGGCTTCGCACTAAGCGAAGCATCGCGCGGTGTTAGTGGCGTCTTCCGGCGGAAAATATCGGCCGTCGGAGGATGCTGTCCAACATTTTCGCTCCAGGATGTAGAGGATGTTTGCGATGACGACGGAAACCACAACTCAGGTCACGCAAAAGGCCGGCTTGGTGATTCACCTGACGGAGCGGGCAGCGAAGAAAATTATCGCATTGCTTGCCAAAGAGGGAGTCTCGCCGGAAACCGGCGGGCTGCGCGTTGGTGTGCAGGGCGGCGGCTGCTCCGGGCTTTCTTATGCCATGCGGCTGGATACCCAGGCACGGGACCGCGATAAGGTGTTCGAAGAGTTTGGTGCGCGCATTTTTGTGGATCCGAAGAGCCTGTTATACCTCAACGGCACGACGCTGGAGTACGAGGAAACGCTGATGCGACAAGGTTTTGTGTTCCAGAATCCCAATGCCGCGCGCAGTTGTGGCTGTGGGAGTTCATTTACGGCGTAGCGGTGGCATGGACTTCAGTCTGTGCCCTGACTGGTACTGACTCGGTCTGACGAGTGGTTGGCTACCGCAAGCGCCAGCCACTTTTTTTATGTTCGGAGGTAGTACGACAGAGCTTTTATGGCTAGTTCACTTCCCATCACGAATCCGCCGCTCGTTTGCTGGAATTGCCACGAGCGCACCGTCGGCACGCATTTCTGCCCCGGTTGCGGCAAAGTCCTGCAAGTTCCGGAGCATAGCGACTATTTTCTGATGTTCGAAATGCCGCGCAAGCTCTGGATTGAAATGGGCGCGCTGGAACAGAAATTTCTTCAGCTCAGTTGGAAGCTCCATCCGGACAACTTTGTGAATGCTACACCGGAAGAGCGGGAAATTTCGCTGAAGCGCAGCTCGGAATTGAATGATGCGTATCGCACTCTGCGCGATCCGGTCGCGCGCGTGGAATATTTGCTGGCGATCGAAGGGGCGCGCAAGGAAGGCCACAACAAGCAGCAAGCTCCACCGGAATTGCTCGAAGAAGTCTTCGAACTCAACGAATCGCTGGATGAACTTCGCGAAGCGAAGTCATCGGGCGGCGATACGGCGGCCCTGAAACACCGTTTGGATGCCGCGGAAAAGAATTTTGAGCAGAAATTGACCGAGGTTGATGGTCAGTTGCAGGGTGCCGCTCGGGAGTGGGACAAGGCCCTGGACGATCAAGCGGATGAGTCTGCCCGCAACAAGATCATGGGTAATTTGAACGACTTGCTCAACCGCCGCTCGTACATCCGGAACCTGGTAGTCAACGTACAAAAGGAACTGGTGGGAACGTGACCCGCGTCCCGTGTTTTGTGATCCGGGGATTCCGGAGAGAGTCATTAGTCGATGATTAAAGGCTTTCAAGACCTGGAAGTTTGGCGGAAGGCTCATAAGCTCGTGCTTGAAATCTATAAACTCACTAATATGTTTCCGCGGGGCGAGCAGTTTGGAATCGTGTCGCAGCTTCGAAGAGCCGCTTATTCCATTCCTGCCAACTTGGCAGAGGGTTATGGGCGGCGCTCCACGAAGGAGTTCCTGCAGTTTGTCGCAATTGCGAATGGTTCGGCGGAGGAATTGCGTTACTTTTTGATCTTGAGTAGGGACTCCTTGAGGCTCCGTGCAAGCGGAACTGCGAAGTCGCGCTCTTCGCGGGACACGGAACACGGGTCACGGGAAACGAACTCAGCTTCAGAGGCAAGAGACTGATGGGCAGAATCGTTGGTATCGATCTCGGAACAACCAACAGCCTGGTCGCTTACCTCGATGCGCAGACCGGTCAGCCGAAGTGTATCCCTGGGCCGGCCGACAGCACGCTGTGTCCTTCCGTAGTTAGCCTTGATCCCGACGGCAGTATCATTGTCGGCGAGCCGGCTCGCCGGCGCTTGCTTAGTCAGCCCGAGCGCACCATCTATTCCGTGAAGCGCCTGATGGGGCGCGGGCCTGCGGACGTGCAGAGCGAGTTGAAACTGTTTCCGTTTCGCATCGACCCTGCCAGTAATCATGTCATTCGCGTGAAGCTCGGCGATAGAGTTTTCACTCCGCCGGAAATTTCCTCGTTTATCCTTCGTGAACTCAAGAACTGGGCGCAGGCGTATTTCGGGGAAACTGTCGATCGCGCCGTGATTACTGTTCCCGCGTATTTTAATGATGCTCAGCGCCAGGCGACCAAGGATGCCGGTAAACTCGCGGGCCTGGAAGTGCTGCGCCTGGTGAATGAACCGACGGCCGCGGCCTTGGCATATGGCCTACATGAAAAGCAGCGCGGCAAAGTAGCTGTCTACGACCTTGGTGGCGGAACGTTTGATATATCGATTCTGAAGCTCATCTCCACCAGCGAAGGCGATATTTATCAGGTTCTTTCCACGAACGGTGACACGCACCTGGGCGGCGATGATATTGATAACCTGCTGCAGGCTTTCATCCACGAACAAATTCTCCAGACCGATAAGATAGATTTCTCTCCTCACGGCGAATTGGCCCAAGAACTTCGCAAGGAACTGATCGCGATCAAGCACAAGTTGTCCGAAGTGGATTCCGTTACGCTGCGCTTCCCGTTGCCGAATGGCAAGATCTTCGTTCATGAATTTACGCGCGGCGCTTTAGAATCGCTGATCCGCCCGGTAGTGGATCGCACCATGGTGCCGGTAGAGCACGCGCTCGCCGATGCGCACCTGAAGCCGACCGAAGTGGACGAGGTTGTTCTCGTCGGTGGCACCACGCGCACGCCGCTCATTCGTCGCACCGTGCAGGAATTCTTTGATCGCAAGCCGCACACCGAACTGAATCCAGACGAGGTCGTTGCCCTGGGCGCAGCCGTGCAGGCCAATATTCTCGAACATGGCGTACAGAACATGCTGCTTCTGGATGTGACTCCACTTTCTCTCGGCATCGAGACCTACGGTGGCGCGGTAGCCAAAGTCATTCCGCGCAATTCAACCATTCCCGCCAGCGCGCAGGAGTTATACACCACCGGCGTGGACAATCAGACCGGCATCGACATTCATGTGTTACAGGGAGAACGCGAGTTAGCCAAAGATTGCCGCTCGCTTGCCCGCTTTACGCTGCGGGTTCCGCCTGCGCCTGCGGGCCTGCCTCGCATTGAAGTGAAATTCATGATCGACGCGAATGGCATTCTGCAAGTCAGCGCCAAGGATATTCGCACCGGCATTGTGCACACCATTGAAGTCCAGCCGAGCTATGGCCTGAATGACAACGACATTGAGCGCATGCTGGAAGAATCCATCGAGTATGCGGAGCAGGATTTCGCCGAGCGTCAAGTAATTGAAGCGCGAACCGAGGCGGAATCCATTCTTACCGCAACCGCGAAAGCGCTGGCAAACCCGAACGCGTCAAATCTCTCTGCTCCGGAACGCGCCAAGATCGATGTGTCTGTCGCGGCGTTGAGAGCAGCAGCGCAGGGCACGGACTACAAAGAAATTCGGCGGCAGATTGACGATTTGAATCACGCCACGGAACATCTTGCCGAAGTGCTGATGAATTCGGCCTTGCAAACAGCGCTCGAAGGCAAGAAGTTGGCCGAGGTTTAGCGCCATGCGGAATGCCACTATCCATCGTCATTCCGAGCGCAGCGAGGAAGCTGCTTTGTGCAAGAACACAGAAAAAACAGATTCCTCGGGCAAAAACCGCCCTCGGAATGACTAGTTTGGGAGGGAGAAGCATATGGGGGGCAGCAATCCTTACATTGAAGAAGTGAAATATAAAAAGGCCGCACAGAAGTTCAAAGTCACCTTCCTGCCCAGCGGCAAAACGGTCGAGGTCGACCCCGAGAAGTTTCCCTATGGCCACAACGGCCTGCCCGGAAGCATCCTGGACATTTCCGAAGGCTTCAAGATGGGGCTGGACCACGCGTGCGGCGGCGTCTGCGCCTGCTCCACCTGCCACGTGATCGTCAAGGAAGGCCTGGAATCCTGCAACGAAGCGACCGATGCCGAACTCGACGAACTCGATGAAGCACCAGGCATCACACCGAAGTCACGGCTGGGCTGCCAGACGGTTCCCGATGGCACGACCGACATCGTGGTCGAGATTCCCGAATGGAATAAAAATTACGCGAAAGAACTGGACCACTGAGAGGCCGCGATGCCACCGACGTTCGATTGGGACAATCTCGACGACATCGCCATTGGCCTCACCGACAAATTTCCCGACGTGGATCCGCTGACCGTGCGCTTCACAGACATGCATAAGTGGATCACAGAGCTGCCAGGCTTCATAGGCGATCCGCAGAAGTCCAACGAGAGCAAACTTGAAGCCATCCAGATGGCGTGGCACGAGGAATGGGAAGATCGCCAGAAATAAGCACGGACGGCGCGAATGGCGCGTGACCAGCGAATCCCGTATAATTAAAAGCTTGTAGTTCCCGCCTGTGGCGCTATGGTGCAACGGTTAGCACGCGGCCCTTTCAAGGCCGAAATACGGGTTCGATTCCCGTTAGCGCTACCAACTTTCCTTTCCTTCAAAGATGTTATTCTTAAGGTTCAGGCCCTTGTGGGCCGGAGGACATGTCCATGGCTGATCTGCTTCGCTCCAATAATCCTGTTCTGAAAGAGAAGGCCTTCGCCGGTCAGGCTATAACCGGGGAGGCCATGACCATTCAGGGCACGGTGAACAAAACCGGCCTGTTGCTCTTTTTCGTTGTGGTCGCGGCGGCTTGGACTTGGGGACTAGCCCACTCCGAAACTCCAGAAGCGGCGTATCCGTGGATGATTGGCGGTGCCCTCGGCGGATTCGTCGTCGCTCTGGTGACCGTCTTCAAGAAAACCTGGGCGCCGATTAGTGCGCCGATTTACGCCTTACTGGAAGGACTTTTTCTCGGTGGCATTTCTGCCGTGCTTGAGCGTTCTTACCCCGGCATCGCCGTACAAGCCGTCAGCCTGACCTTCGGGGTGATGTTTGTGATGTTGCTGGCGTACAAGTTTGGGATCATTCGCGCCACTCGCGGATTCAAACTCGGCGTCATCGCGGCGACTGGCGGCATCGCGCTGGTGTACCTGGCGAATATGGTGATGAGCTTCTTCTTCCATACGCAAATGTCCTTCTTGTACAGCAGCTCGCCTCTGGGCATCGGCATTAGCCTATTTGTCGTGGTGATTGCCGCGCTGAACCTGATCATTGATTTCGACATGATCGAAAACGCCGCGCGCATGGGCGCACCAAAGTACATGGAATGGTACGGAGCATTTGGGCTGATGGTCACGCTCATTTGGCTCTATTTGGAAATCCTGCGCTTGCTGAGCAAAACGCGCCGCCGTTAACGAGGATTCACTATCGCCAAGCGGACCCAACAACGAATCTTCTCGAGCAGGTTTGTGCAAGCCCTCGGCTATGCCGCGCGATTGCACGCCAAGCAGTTTCGCAAGCGTACCAACCGGCCGTATATCGGCCACATCCTGAGCGTCGCTTCGATCGTGATCGAGTATGGCGGCGACGAAGAAATGGCCATTGCCGCATTGCTTCACGATGCGGTGGAAGATCAGGGTGGCATGCCGCGCCTTCGTGAAATTCAAAGAAAATTTGGCAAGCGCGTCGCGCATATCGTCGACGGCTGCACCGATTCCTATGTAACACCAAAGCCGCCATGGATGGAGCGAAAGCGTGCCTACGTCGCCCGCGTGGTAGGCGAACCAGAGGATGTACGCTTGGTTTCCGCGGCGGATAAGCTTTCCAACACACGGGAAGTCCTGCACGATTTTCGCGAGCAGGGCGCAAGTGTCTTTCAGCGATTTGAAGGCAAGCAGGAAGGCACGCTGTGGTATTACCGCGCGCTCGTTACTGAATTTCGCAAAGCGGGAAGGAATCCACTCGTTGCAGAGCTGGACCGCGTGGTGACCGAGCTCGAATCTCTCGCCGGCGGTGCGAAGTCTGCTAATATCTGACGCAGTCCCCGTTTTGGCCGTAAACACGCAACGCGCTACAATTCTCTTTCGCGCGCACCCTGCCAATGAGCTCATTCCAAAAACCGTCACACCGGTTGTTCACCGTCGGCCACTCAAATCAGGAAATGCCGGACCTTCTCGGTGTACTCATCCGCCACGAAATTCATATGGTTTGCGACGTGCGTAGCCGACCGGGCAGTTTCCGGTTCCCTCAATTCAACCGTGAGCCGCTGATGGCTCAACTGGCAACCGCCAGAATCATCTACCAGTTTTTCGGTGACCAGTTTGGCGGGCGTCCGCTAGATTCACGCTATTACCGCCCCGACGGCCTGGTGGATTACGCAGCGCGGCGCAAGGCACCCGATTTTCTGGAGGCCATGGATCGCCTGCTCGGCTGTGCGCAGAGCCAGAACATCGTCTTGATGTGCGCGGAAGAGGATCCGCTGCACTGCCACCGGTTCCTGCTGATCTGCCCTGCATTGGTGCAGCGCGGAATCGTGCCCTTGCATCTAAGACGGGGAGCAGCGTTGGAGACCCAGAGAGACGCGGAAGACCGCCTGTTGCAGCTACATGGTTTCGCCGATGTCACCAGCAATTCCTTGTTTTCCCAAGGTCGCGCCGCTGCTTTGGAAGACGCTCTGCGCCTGCAGTCCGAACAATACGGATTCCGGAGTTCTCCCGAGGCCATCGAGTATTTCTAATTGAACACGCCCGCTCTCTCTGGACTGGAAATGCGCGTTACGCTGCCGCATGATAGATAGCGCTTCGCAAATAGGCTACACTAGCTGCTCTCTTTCCGCTCTGCTCACTTGGAAACGAACGAGGTTCCAGCTTTGACTGTCACCGATGTCTACGTAGTTGGTTCTGCCAGTGCCTTCGGCTCGCGCGTTGTCCCTTCCGAGGAAGTGGATCACGCCTTCGGCATGCCCGCGGGAAAACTGAAAAGCCGGGCTGGCATTGTGTCCGTGGCCCACGTTTCCGAACATGAAGATGAAGGAACGCTTGGCGCTCAGGCTTGCAAACGGCTGTTGGAAGAAACCGGACAAGAAACCGATAGTCTGGACTGGATTCTGGCTGCCAGTGAAACCCATCACGCGTATCCTTCGCTCTCCGCGCTTCTTCACGCCAAACTGCGCTTGCGGGAAGACTGTAATGCCTTGGACGTTGGCAGCGGTTGTCTTGCCCTGCTTCAGACCTTGGCCGTCGCACAAGCTCTGTTGGTTTCCGGGCGCGCCAAGAAAATCCTTGTGGCCACGGCAGATGTGCACAGCCGCACACTGGGGCCTGGCCGTGCCATCGGCGAATTCGGCGGCCTCTTTGGAGACGGCGCCAGCGCTTTCCTGCTATCGAAGAAGCCGCGCGACGCGAAGAGCCTTGCCTACCGTTTGGGCGAGTTTTTCTTTGGATGCGCTTCGCAATACGCGGAGGCCATCGCGATCAGTGAATCCTGCAAGGGCAAGTTGGACGTGCAATTCGACGGCGACGCGCTTTCCCGCGCGGCCGTCAGCCGCATGGAAAAAGTCATTGACGAAGTGGAGCAGCGCAGCGGCATTTCTCGCGATCATGTAGGCGCCTTCGCCACGCATCAGCCGAACCCACGGCTGGTTACTCTCCTTGCCAAGCAGCTTCGTGTGTCCATCAAGAATTTCCCCCCGATCGGCAGCACCCGCGGCAATCTGGGTTCCTCGATGTGCGGCGCAGCTCTGCACGCGGCGCTGAATCATGCTGCGACACAGCCTGCCGAGCAGCGCTTGCCGGTCTTCCTGGCTTCGCTCGGTCCAGGGTTGATCTTCGGTGGGGGCTGGATGGTTCCCGCGTCAGCGTAAGGGAAATCCTGCCACGTTCACTGAAGAAGCCGCAACACATTCACAACGTTCAATTCGATTTTCGTCTTGCAGATCACGGTGCGGGCCGTGTGCGCGTGGTGAATTCCTGATTCACCGCTGGCACAACGCAAGCCTGGGTCGCAGGCCAACCCGGGTCCGTCGTGGAGTTGCGACATAAAGTGACCAGCGCGTTGCTTACCTCTGCCGGCGCAACCGCGCCGTCCAGCGGCTCGGCGTAAACGTTATAACTGTGTCCCACAGGCAGATGCTCCAGCAGATAGGTTCCGTCGAATTGTGTCGGGCCCGGCGCTTGGCAACTCCAGCCTCCGAGCGTGCCCGCAATCACAGCCCCGCTCGCTTCGTCCACGGCGACAACATGCGCTCCAAATACTCCGGTGACGCCGGGCGGTGTCATGGGTAGAGAGAGAGGGTTTGCCGGAACGATACGTCCCTGAATCGAGCCCACATAGACGGTGTCATTGGGGTCGCTGTACAACACGCGAAGGCCGGTGCGGTCATCGTCCGCCAGTGGTGCGTCGAGTTTTTGCGCTGTGGGCCTTGCTCCTGTGAATGTGCCCGGAGTTGGCGCGAACGGAAACATCATGGCGCTCCATACAGCGGAATGACTGAATCCCAGGAAGTGCCCCAGTTCATGCGCGAGCAGCGATTCCAGATCGTAGGACTTCGGATTGGCGCTGAGCGCCGCGGGGGTTGCGAAGGTCACCGTAGAATCGCTGGGGTTAAAGTAAATATCCGCATCCAAAATCTGCCCGACCGTCGTAGACGGTGCTCCGCTGCCCACCTGAATCCCGATCGCATCCGCGGTAATGACGCGCGTGAAAGCCAGCACGCCCGGAGTGAACGCCATGTCAGGCTGATCAAAGCAGATGGAATTCAGCCCGTCAGAACCGCAACTATTCGCCGCGGTAACGCGAGTCAGGGGCGCAAGGGAACTCGGGGTCAACGAACTCCCGGCCACGTTGGTCCAGACACCCAGCGATTGCTGAATCACCTGTTCGATCTCGTTTAACCGGCCTGCCGGGGTCTGATCATTCGTCAGAATGGTCTGCGGATTCGTCCCAAATGCGGTGCTCCACCGCACAACGATGCTTCCTGGCGCCGCCAATTGGTGCGCCGCAATCGGGCACGCAGAACCACCTGAAGCGCTCAAGGGCTGGCGCACATCCGGCACGATTTGGTTGAACGAGTAGCCGTGAGCCGCAACGACAGACCATAAGCTGTAAAAGAGCGCGATGGTGGTTGCTGTCAGTTTTCGGACGGTGTCTCGCATGCCTTTAGTTTTCCTTGCCCCTTGTGCTGCTCCATCGCACGCCTGCGTGTCACAGTCGCCTGTGGTGTCTTGGTTGCTCAGCGTCGCGACTATGGCGCCTGCCGATGAATCTCCGTGTTCAACCTTTCCAAAAACCGATCGATACGCAGGGCTTTCATTCCCGATTTTGTAAACTTGTTCGTCTCCGGATCGAACACTGGCACTCCGGCGGAGTCTTGCGTGACGGTCTCGATGCCCGTAAGGGAATCTCTGCGGAATGCGGAAGGTGCCCTGCGACCATCCCACGATATGAAACTGCCTTCCCGGCTGGCCGGTCAGAAAGACATAAACTTCTTCACCGGGGCGGAATTCGGGCACGCCATCGATGTGAGAGTTCAGGTGCTGGAACTTGCCTCCTGGCATCCGGACAACAATCGGAGAGGGCAGGAAGCCCTTGGCGTGCTGCACCACGGCAAACACCGTGTCCGTCCAGATTTCGCCATTCTCCATACGCGTATCGGCGCGGAGGCAACGTACGCGGGCGATCGCCGAAGAATGCTCCACCAGTTGATAGAATTGCAGGCGTGCCAGCGTTGTGGCATTGGCGACGATCACGATCAGCGCCATCCCGATCAGTAGCAGCACCCACAGGAACCGGCGGCGTTGTACGAAACTCATAAATCCTCCCGGAAACTCATTGGATCTGCAGAACGCCCGAAGCTGCCGCCTCATCGAGGTTGGCATTCTGAATGAATAGCGTTCGCGCACCGGGCGCTGCCGTCGCTGGGATCTGTAGCGTCAGGTGAATGATTCCCAATCCGGCCGGCTGCTTGGCGATCACGGCGATATCACCTGGCCCGGAAATCATGTACGTCATGCTGGTGTCGAAACCGGCTTGCGAGAACAGGCAAATGTCCACGGCATTTGTGCCACTTGACGGACGAGCCAACGGGATCGGATTTCCGCCGAGACTGCAACTGTTGTTGGATGTGCTGAACATGCCGATCGCCGCGACGTCGAGATCCAGGTTGTCGCCGGCGGTGTCGATTCCCGCGGTTGTGGGTTCCACCACGGTGATGTCTTTTCCAGTGACCGCCGGTGCCGCGCTGCTCAGATTGATGACGTCGTCGGCTCCGCCCGGCGCAACGATCACGAACTGAACGGCATTTGAAGTGATCGAATCCGGATTCCTCAAGCTGATGCTCAAACTGCCGGGCTGGGATACGTCGACACTACTCAGCGGAGCGGAACAGGAATTCGCGCTGGTGCAACTGGTGACTCGCGCCGTGCCGCCGACGATCAGCGTCGATCCTGGACCTGGGCTGCTGGCCACGAAGCCGCTTCCATTCGCCTGCACGGTAAAGCCGTTTGTTCCTCCGGCGTACACGCTGGCGGGATGAAGCGTCGTGATGTTCACGCCATTGAGAATGGCAACGCTGGCGCTGCCGGACTGTGTGGGATCATCCTGGCTCAGTGCGACCACCTGCAACGCATCGGGGCTGGGCGCGGCCGCTGGCGCCGTGTACGTCCCGAGGGTGTCCACCGTGCCGCAGCTACCGGGCGTGCCGCAGCCGCTTCCTTGCACCTGCCACACTACGTTCTGATTGCTGGATCCGAGCACGGACGCGGTGAAGCTTTGCACGCCGAGCGCAGCCAGCGTCACGTTATTGGGGAGAACACTTACGAGAACGTGACTCATCACCGTGATCTGCGCCGAGGCCGACAGAGTGGGATTTGCTGAACTGCTTACCGTAACTGAAACCGGATTTGGCGAGGGCATGGCTCCGGGCGCTATGTAATCCACTTGCGATGCTGCGCCGCTCGCATAGGTCTGGCACGGAGTGGAGCCCATCACGCAGATCTCCCCGAAAACGGAATTGCCGCCCGCTATGCCGTTCACGCTCCAATTGAACGACGAACCCGACGATCCGCCCTGGACCGCGCTTAGCGTCACGCGGTGGTTCGCGGCTAGCGTCGCCGCCGGCGGCGTGATTCCGATGCTCGTGCCCGCCTGAATCGTGATGTTCGCCTGAGCCAATTTGCTGGGATCGGCCTGCGGTGTCACGGTGACCAGCACGGTGTCGGGTTGTGGTGGCGTGACCGGCGCCGTGTACACCGCGGTGTTCGCCAACGGAACTCCACCGGCAGACTGCGTGGTGGTTACGCTCAGCGACCCGCAGGCGCTTCCGGAGCAGCCGTTTCCACTTAAGGACCACGTCAGTGCCGGGCTCGGGTTAGAACCCGCCACGGGAGTGAACACTGCCACCAGAGAACTGCTGGTGCCGGCGGAAAGGTTCGGAGGAGCGGTCAATTGCAACGTGAAATGGCTGGTGATCGTCAAGCTTGCCGTACTCTGCTTGGCGGGGTCGGCGACGCTCGTAGCTGTCAGATTGACTGCTGCGGAAGTGGGCAGAATTTGCGGAGCCGTATAAGCACCATTCGCGTCTACCGTTCCGCACGAATTAGGGCACGAAGGTCCAGCTACGCTCCAGCGAATGCCGGGGTCGGGTAGTCCCTGACTGTGGATGCTCGCCTGGATCGTTTGCTTTGCGCCGAGTTCCACACTTGCCACGTTCGGCGAGAGAGAAATGGAAACATCACTCGAGATGCTCACACTGGCAGCGCCAAATTTGGAAGAGTCGGCATGGCTCGTGGCAGTCACTTGCACCGTCCCGCCCGAAGGAAGATCCGTGGGCGCCGCATACACTCCATCGACAGAAATCGTGCCCGCTTGAGCGCAGCCCCCGGCGATCCCGTTTACGCTCCAGATCACGGCAGTATCTGTAGAGTTAGAAACAGTGGCAGCGAACGTTAGTGTTTCACCGAGCAACACTGTTCCCGTTGTGGGTGTCACGCTCACCGTAATGGAGGGAGGTGGTGGCGGCGGGGGCGCTACTGAGCCTGCGCCTCCCCCGCCGCAGCCCAGAGTCCACGCACCCATCGCGAGGAGCACGATTGCCAGCGCATATTCGTGCCTTGCTGACAAAGCCTTCTTCGTCATTGCTTTCACTGCGTGCATTTGCGGAAGGGGCCGCATGCCTGATCTTTTGCATGCCGAGGACCACCCAAAAAATAAGAACGCTCGCGGATCAGCGTGTCTCCTTATTCTCCTCTGCACCCTTCTAAAGCCTGGTGATTTAAGGTCTTGCTACAACTCCGCCGACACGATCCGCATACCACGAAAAACTTCGTCCATGCCCCCGATTGAATCACCGCGTTCTCTTCTGGAATCGTTTCCGCTTCTGCATTCCACATTGGGACTGCTCTTCTTTTTGCTTCCATTGACTTTCCTCACCTTGGCTCCAATAATCCGCCCATGGCACGTCCCGACGCGGTTCGCCGAGTGAAGAGCTACTCCGCGGCAAATGGCTACGTTTATCAGTACTGTTTCTATGAGGTGAACCGCGTCACCATCAATGGCGGAGCCGCTGGAGAATTCATTTACGCAATTTCCGCGGACCGCAAAACCACCTTTGCCCTGAGAATCGTCGTGCAACACTCCGCGCTCGAAGCTTGGGCTCAGGCCAACGGACGTCCCCTTACCAGCAGCGAAGAATACGCTGTCGCGAAAATGCGGCTGTTCCAGGCGTTTGACGAAGGGGCTGTTCCTCTGACCGCGCAAGCCGCTGACGCTCTTCCCCTTAGAGTCGATGAAACGAATCTCGAGGAACTCCTCGGATTGCTCAATATCTGACTCTTTTCCCGTGAACCGAAAACCGCAGGGTGCCGTCTAGTTAAGTGGTAGGGAGCTCAAGAATGCAAGAGCTGGTCCTGATCCAGCCGGAAAGAATGCCGCTACCGTCTTTCTTTGATGACGGAGAGTCCTGGCCCGAGACAGAAAGCCTCTCTGATGCAAAGCCTTTGCCCGCGGATTCAGATGCGCGAGCGGGGGCATTTCACCAGCCCATTATTCGTCAATTTCGTTCAGACAGCACCGTGACTCTTAGGGAGGGTCAGGCACTGGAAACTAACTTCGCTACCGACCCGGTTAGTGGCAAGGTCATTAGACTCGGAGTCTCACTAAATCTGGCGAGGTGAAGCTAATGATCTCGGGAAAAATGCGCCAACGTCGTCGCTAAATCTGGGCGCAAAAACTTATAACCCTGCTTCTCCAGTTCTACCGGCACGACGCGTTGACTCGATAACAGCAGAGCATCCGCCATTTCCCCCAGCGCCAGCCTTAACGCAAACGCCGGTGCGGGTAAAATCGCCGGCCGGTGCAGTGCTTTCGCCAACGCAGCCGTGAAGTCCACGCTGCGTACCGGTTGTGGCGACACCACGTTCACTGGCCCGCGCATCACCCCGTTCTCTAGCGGCAACCTACAAATCGCCACGACGTCCTCCAGGCTGACCCAGCTCAACCACTGTCGTCCAGAGCCCAGCCTTCCTCCCACGCCGAACCGAAACGGTCGCGCCATTTGCGGCAGTGCTCCACCATGCTTGGCCAAAATAACTCCAAACCGGGCTCGCACCACGCGAATTCCCAGCACTTCCGCTTTTTCCGCTTCTGCTTCCCACTCTCCGGCAATTTCACTCAGGAAGTCGCTGCCGGGTGAGCTTTCTTCGTTGAGGATTTCGTCTCCACGACTGCCATAGAATCCTGTCGCTGAAGCGGACACCAGCACCCGCGGTCGCACCGCCATCTTCGCTAGCGCGTTGACCAGCGCCCGCGTGGTTTCCACACGACTGCTGCGCAGCACTTTTTTCCGATCCGCCGTCCACCGCCCCTCTGCTATGGACGCCCCTGCAAGATTCACCACCGCGTCCGCGCCTACTGCTGCCGCGCCCAACTCCCCCGTCGCCGGATTCCACCCCACATCGAAGCCTTCATTCCCTCTAAGCTGTTCGGCGTGTTGCCCCGGACGCATCAGCCGGCACACCGTATGTCCCGCTTGCTTCAGCTCACTCGCCAACGCGCTACCCACCAGGCCGGTCGAACCTGTTATTAATATCTTCATGAGGTTTCTTTCCTTGGTCCGGGGATAAATCCTCCCGGCTTACTGGCAGGGCGCGCCACCTCAGGTTACAATTTTCCGGTGCCGCCTGTCTTACCTAATCTTCGCGTCAACGTGCTCTTCTTCGGGCGCGTGCGAGAACTGACCGGGATCGCCGAGGAGTCCGTGGAATTGCCCAACGGAACCACCCTGGCCGGCCTTTTCGATCGTTATGCAGCCCGCTTTCCAAAATTGGCAGCGTTTCGTGCCTCGCTTGTGCCTTCACGAAATGAGGAATTCGCTTCCTGGGACACGCCACTCACCGAAGATGATACGATCGCGTTTCTCCCGCCGGTCAGCGGGGGTTGAAACCTGTCCATGTCGCACATCGCTACAGAAGACGACCTCTTTACCCTGCGTCGTTCCCCTATCGACATGGCGGCGATCGTCCGCGACGGCCAGGATGGGGCGATCGTGACCTTCGACGGCTTTGTTCGCAACGAATCCCACGGGCGACGCACCTTGTACCTCGAGTACGAAGCCTACGAACCAATGGCCCTCGCCAAGATGAAAGAAATTGGCCAGTTGATCCACGAAAAATTCTCCATCGACCGGGTCGCCATCGTTCACCGCCTCGGCCGCCTCGAAATCGGCGAAACCAGCGTCTTCATTGCTGTCAGCGCCCCGCATCGTGCCGCCGCCTTCGATGCCTGCCGCTTTGCCATCGACACTCTCAAGCGCACCGTACCAATCTGGAAAAAGGAATATTTTGAGGATGGAGCGGTCTGGGCCGACGGCGAATTGCCTCCCGCACCACCTTCTGCTCCCAAGGTCGCATCTTAGCCAACAGATGATTCTTCTGACCAATAAGCCATGTGCAGCGGCCATCGCCCTGCTTGCTTTTCCTTTGCTCCTTGCCCCGCAGGACAAGCCGGACCGGCCGCCTTGGGCTCAGCCCTCTTCTCCTCAACAGAGTCAGCCCGCTGCGCCACCGGCCACCAAAGAGAAAAGTCAGGACTCCACCTCGCCGCGCAACACCGTGAAGGTGAATGTCAATCTCGTCAACGTCCTGGTCAGCGTTCTCGACGAACACAACCGCCCCGCTCCCAATTTGCCGGTCGAAGCTTTTCAGATACTCGAAGAAGGCGTGCCCCAGAAGATCGATGTTTTTGAGTCAGAGACCCAGCAACCCTTGGACATCGCTCTGATGATCGATGCCAGCATGAGCGCCCACATGGAAAAAGCCACCGAGCAGGATGCCGCATCTCACTTCATCCAACAGGTGCTGCGGCCAGAGGATCGTTTGAGCGTATTTGCCATCGATGAACAGGTCCGGCAATTACCTCCGTATTTCTCAGACAAAGTTCCTGCCCTTCAAGAAGCCGTCCACAAAATACAGGACGGCGCGGGCACTTCAATCTATGACGGCGTCCTTCTCGGCTCAGAGGCCCTCCAGAAGAGGCGCGGAGAACGTCGCCGCGTCATCGTCCTGCTGACCGACGCGGGCGAGACCACCAGCCGCTCCGATTTTGAGTCCGCCCGCAAGGCCGCTCTCCGTGCCGGCATTCTCCTCTACACCATCGTCATCAATCCTGTGAAAAATGAGAATGGCCGCAATACCGCCGGCGAGCACGCCCTCCAGACCATCACGGAGACCACCGGCGGTGCCATGTTTTTTCCCACCTCCCCCCAGGAACTTCCCATCATCTTCGATCGCATCGACAGTGAACTTCGCACTCAGTACCGTTTGGCTTACTATCCGAATCCCCGCGGCCCGGCCAATACTTACCGTACAATTGAGGTGAAGGTTCTGCCCGGTTATTCAGCGCGCCACCGGACGACCTATCTCACTGGCCCCCAATAACGCCCCTACGCGGGAACGGGCCCCGGGACGCAATGAATACTTTTCTCGAAGTAGCTGTTGACGTCGCACAGGAAGCCGGCAAAATTCTGCGCGAAGAGATGGAACGGCCGCCAACCATTTCCTACAAGGGCGACTTCGACCTGGTCACCCAAGCCGACCGCCGCTCCGAAGCCCTCATTGTCAGCCGGCTCCAGAAGTACTTTCCCGAACACGCGGTTGCCGCCGAAGAAGGCACTGGGAAAAGCATCGCTTCGGAGTATCGCTGGCATGTCGATCCACTCGATGGCACAACGAACTTTGCCCATGCCTATCCGTGCTTCTGCGTGTCCATGGCTCTTGCACGAAAGAATGAATTGCTCCTCGGGGTGATCTACAATCCCGTCTACAACGAACTGTTCACCGCGGCTCGCGGCCAAGGTGCGTTCTTCAACGGCAAGAGAATCCAGTGCTCGAAAATAGACGCTTTGAAAAACAGCCTGCTCTGCACCGGTTTTCCCAATCACGATCGCCAAGCGAACCCCAATATCCACTTCTACTGGGATTTCACGTTGCGTTCTCACGGCGTGCGGCGTGACGGTTCCGCGGCCCTCGATCTCGCCTGCGTCGCCATGGGCCGCTTCGACAGCTTTTGGGAGTTTGGCCTGAATCCATGGGATACCGCTGCCGGGGTAGTTTTGGTTGAAGAAGCCGGCGGAAAGATCACGGACATGCAGGGGCAGCGCTACGTGCTCGGCGGACCTTCCATACTTGCGTCTAACGGTCTAATTCATGAGGAGATGTTGAAGGTCGTGGCGGAAGTGTCGGGTCACACTTTATCTCACCAGTGAATATATAATTAAGTAAATAATAGTGTCAAGCGCCTTTCGCATTCGCTCTCCCGTTTCTCCACTCCGAATTCGCTACGCCTCCCAGGCTCACTTCGCACGCCAGATAACACGGGTGCATGACACTGCAAGTCTCACAAAAATAGGTACTTACAGCCAGTTCCGTCGATCTCTGCCCCTTCGGCTTACGCAACGCTCATTCAGTCCTCACAGAAATCTTATGTCTGCGACGCTATCCTTCCTTGGCAACGAGAAGGCATTCGTTAGACCGCCAAGGGCAGCTCTGCGCTGCCATTCCCAGAAAAATTCGTTGCCAAACGGCTGTAAAGGGAGAATCTATGCGCACATTTTTTGGTCGTGCAGCCTTGTTGTGCTTTGCTGTTCTATGCGTCCTGAGCTTGCCCGTCTTTGCAGCAGACGGTGAACCGGACGGGTCTAAAGACACCGATTCCACCGCAAAAACGGCTCCGAAACCAGTCCCATCCGCCAAGCCCGCCTCCGGCTTGACCGAGCGCGAACAATGGATGCTGGACCGCATCGAGCAACTCGAGAAGAGAGTCGCCGAACTCGAAACAAAGAGCCCCGGCACAGCCACTGCGAGTTCTCCCGCTGCTGCCTCCGGTACGCCTGCCGCTTCCCTGGTTCCTGCGTCCTCGAGTGTTGCTGCTGCCGCTCCCGCGAACGTTGGCGTAGGCTCGTCGTCCAGTGCCCCCGTCAAGCAGGATCAACCCACCGCCCAGACGGCGGTTGCGACCACCGGAAAACCTCCAGTCGTCGAACCATTTTCCGATGCGGATTGGACCTGGCTGAACGGCAACGCCCGCACAAAAGAGATCTACTGGGACACGAAGTTTTTCACTCCGGAAATCAGGGCGGATACCCACTATGTCGCAGACTTCAACCATCCCACGGATCACTCCATTGGAGGATCGAGCGAACTCTTCCGCTCCTACGAAGTCCAGTTGGAGCAGTTAGGTGTTGGTGGCGATTTCCACTACGACAACGTCCGCGCCCGGCTCATGACTCAGTTCGGCATGTATTCGACAACCACTCCACGCAACGACCCCAGCCCCGGTCACGGACAGTGGGATCTCGCGCAAGCCTATCGCTACGTTTCCGAAGCCTACGGTGGCTATCACTTCAATGTCTTGCATGGCATCAACGTCGACGCCGGGATCTTCATGTCTTACGTTGGCCTGTTCAGTTACTACAATTTCGACAATTGGGCTTATCAGCCCTCCTATGTTTCTTCCAACACCCCCTGGTTCTTTAACGGAGTGCGCGTGCAGATTTTCCCGACGGCCCATTTGAAGATCGAACCTTGGTTCATCAACGGCTGGCAGGCCTACGCCTCGGCCAATCACACTCCGGGCGTCGGAGGGCAGATCAAGTGGACTCCCAAGCCCTGGATTAACATCATCTCGAACAACTACGGAGTGGGCGAGGACGACCTCTTCGTCCAAGGCCGCCGCCGCATTCACACCGACGACAGCGTCGAGGTCAAATATTACGACAAGCCCGAAAAAACTCTGGACAGGATGGCTTTCTCTCTGACCGGCGACATGGGCTGCGAGTACGGAGGCGGAGTAAGTTGTTACGGCAACAAAAGCGGTGGCCCTAAACAGAGTTTCATTGGCTACATGATCTACAACCGCTTCTGGTTCCACAGGGATCTATTCGGCCTGACTATCGGCGGCGGCCAGATCAACAATCCTGGACGTTATCTCGTGCTTATTCCGCCCATCAACGGCGAGACCGCCGTCACTGCCGCTACGAATTCGCCTTACTTTACCGGCAATCCTGGCGATCCCTTCAAAGCCTGGGACTCGTCCATCACCTTTGACTACATGCCCAAGCAGTACATTACGTTCCGCTGGGAGTACGACTATCGTCACGCCAGCGTGCCCTACTGGTCTGGCCGCGGCGGCATCACCCCACCAGGCGGCAACAACGGCTCGCCTCAATACTACGTCTGCAGCAGCGGCGCTACTTCAGGGCAAACCTCGCTCAGCGCGGCCGAAACGTCTTGCGGTGGCGGACTCAGCAGCGTGTGGTTCCCGGACCTGCGCAAAGACGAGTCCTTCATCGACATGGCCATCATGGTGAAGTTCTGAAACGTGGGACAAAACGCAGGACATTCTTCGTGGGGCGCAGCATGCCGCGCCCCATCTTGGCAGAATTTGAATCTTATTCGATGAGTCAGTCTGTTCTATGCAGGTGAATCGTTAAGCCGTCACCCAATTGCTGCGCTCCAGAAACGTGGGTGGCTCGTAGGTCTTTCCCTTGGCCAGACGACGTTCTTCGCGGCGGCTCGTCCACAACAGCAGCGGTCCAAGTGTTCGGGCATTCCATCGCGCGGCAAACCCTAACTCTTTTTCCACTTCACCCCGCAGCACTTTAATCTGTGCGCCGACGGTTTCATTCATTTCCCGGAATTGCCGCTCCATAGCCCACAGCGCGGCGCTGTAGCCGCTTCGCAGCTTGCTCATTTCGCGGTTAAAGCGTTCCCGCACCCGCGGGTCCGGATAGTCGCGATATCTCTTCCAGCCTTCGAGCATCGTCCGGCACATGCGGTACAAGCTCGGGCCGTTGCGTTCAAAATCCCGCAGAAACGCCCAGTCCAGAAAGCGCTGCGAATCTTCCCGGGAAATGGCCGCGTGCTGAAAGTTGAACTGGAACTGCCCGTGAATGTCGGCGAAGTCCACGCCGTCCAGCAGCCGTCCCTGCTCCTTCATCTCAAAATAGAGCGGTGTGCCCGGCACCGGCGTGTACAGCATGAATTGATGAAAGTCCGTATCATGGCTGATGGCACGTTCGATTTCCTCTTCGATATTGTCCGGCGTGTGATGCTCCAGCCCGATAATGGTCGAACCCTGCACGCGGATTCCGTTGCTGCGCAATTCGCTGGTCAATTCGTGCGTGTCCGTCCCCTTTAGCTTGGCGTACCCCGACTTCTGTGATTCCAAACCCATCCACACCCACGACACGCCTAGCTCCACAAGTTCCTTCATCGAATATTTGCGAATCGCATTTGCGGATGCAAACACCGCCATCCCCCAGCTCTTGCCTGTTGCTTTCATCCGCTCCAACAACGCCATGGCCCGTTCGCGATGCAGCAGGAAGTTTTCATCCATGATGAAGAATGTCTGCACCTTCATCGTTGATTCGAAACCGTCCATCAATTCGAAAAGCTCATCCCCGGTCTCGTAAAAATTGTAGAAATTGCCTTTGCCGCCAAAGAAGGAAGACGTAGTGCAGAAATTGCACCCCATGGGACAGCCTACCGAGGGAATCACCGTGGCAGCGGTGGCGCCCTTGCGCTCCGGCAGTCTCATGCCCAGGGATCGTGTCCTCAACCCGGAAACAATTTCCGGGTGTTTGATGGGCGCCGTTTGGTCCTCGCCCAGATACCGCCGCATCCACGAAATGCCTTCGCCTCGCACAAAGTGGTCCGCATCTACGATCTTTTCGATTCCTGGAATCGCCGTTACATGTCCGCCGACAATAATCACGGACTGCGGCGAGTGCTCGCGAACAATCCGGCACATTTCCCGCACTTTCCCCACGTTCACAATGATCGAGGAAATGCCCACAATGTCGTACTCCGTGGAGCAGAGTTCCTTCAGGAACGATTCGCGTGTGGGAAAATCTATGACTGTGCAGGGGGCCGTGATGTTCGATTGAATCATCATGATGCCCCACGAGCGGTGGAACATCCGCAGAGAGAACGCTCCTTGCGCTCGCGTCACTTGGTTGTGGTACAGCTCCATCGGGTTAATGGCCCGGCTCCCGAATTCGTCGTCTCGGGCGTAGGGTCCAAACACCGAACTCAGCAACACCCTGGCTTGTGTGCCTTTCGGGTGCTTTGGCACGATCTGTGGAATTGTCATATTGGTTGACAAACATAAAAGGATAGCACTCGCTTTCGCTAAACCTTTGTGACGGGCAAACATGCCCTGGCACACATTCGCTTGCGGCTCCTGCCTGCTCGTGCGAAAATTAAAAATTGTGGATTGTGCACGGTTTTCCTCTCCGTTCGATTCACAGCTCACCATCGGCGATATCGTCTAGGGGTCTAGGACGCCGCCCTCTCACGGCGGAAACCCGGGTTCGAATCCCGGTATCGCTACCAACTCTTCCTAAGTGATTCATTAGACCACGGTTGATAGCCTGCCTTGAGCCGTACTTCATCAGGCGGCGGCGATCGCGCCGGCAATCGAGGCGGATCATCCGGCGCCAATGCCAGTAATAGGGGCAACGCTCTCGATGGTGGTTCGAGCGGGAATGCCAGTGCGGCACGTGCCAGTAGCTCGCGAGGTAGCTCCAGCTTGGGAGCTCGCGGCGGTGGCGGCGGACGGCGGAGGTGATGGAACCATGAGCAAGGAAAAACAAATGAGACTACGAGAAAAAAGGCTTTTCGGAGTAATGCGGATGTTATTAATCTCGTCCGCTCTGGCTTGTCCGTTCCGACAATCTTCGTTTACGCACAAGAAGCCAAGCCAACGCAGAAAACTTTCGCCACGCCAGAACAGGCCAAGCCTGTTCACGGTTACTTCTTCAAGATACTGTTGAAGGAGCAATGATTGGAGGTTTCGCTCTCGCTGCCGCTCCTGCAGAGATTACCGCGTAACAGGCGTCGAAAGTTTCATCGTCAGCTACGAAGGAATCGTGTACCAGAAAGATTTGGGCCCTGACTCACTGAGGATCTTCAAGGACATGGATCTCTATAATCCAGACAAATCCTGGAAACCCACCGGTGACAACTGGCCCCCGGACGCATTGAATGCGTCGGCTTCGGGAGCACAAGAGTGATTGGCTCGCCGTCGCCAGATATTTCCGGGAGTTAAACCTTGAATTCGATGCCACTTTCGCACAATAGTGGACCACGGCATTGGCTATCCGGAGGCGAAGCGTAATGAGTATACAAGTCAAGAACCACATTCCGTTGAGGTGGCATTTTGAAATGAAGGCACTGACTCTGCTTTCCTCACACAAGCGGGCGATCGGTCGCGAGTCGCTGGCGATTTCAAGATTTCTCAGCGTATTACTGCTTGTGCTTCTCACGCTCGCCGGGTGCTCTTCGAACGAAGAAAAACCGGCTCCGCCCCCGCCCGGAGTCACCGTAGCCCCGGTGATCGAGAAGGAAGTGGCGCTTCGTAACGATTGGGTTGGCACCATGGTGGGCAATGTGGACGCAGAGATCCGGCCCAAGGTGGAAGGCTTCCTGTTGAGTCGGCAATACGCCGAAGGCTCATTTGTCGCGAAAGGCCAGCCGATGTTTCAGCTTGATAAGCGTCAGGCGGAAGCCGCAGTGGAGCAGGCCACAGGAAATCTGGAACGCGCCAAGGCGGCATTAGCGCAGAGTCAGATTGATGTTCGCCGCTATACCCCGTTGGTTGCTCAGAGGGCAGTGAGCCAAGCAGAGCTCGATAAGGCGCAGAGTTCCGAAAGAGCCGCGGCGGCGACTGTCGACGCCGATCAAGCGGTACTCAGCAATGCCAAGTTAAATCTAGGCTGGACCACCGTGACCGCTCCTATCTCTGGGATTGCGGGCGTTGCCAAGGTTGCCATCGGAGATTTGATGACACCGACCACGGTCATGACGACGATTTCGAACGTGAATCCAATTTATGTTGACATCAATATTGCGGAACAGGATTACTTGCGATTCCAACGGGAAAAAGTGACTGCAAAGGGCAGCTCGAATCTCGAATTGATTCTGGGAGACGGTACGGTGTACCCCCGTCGTGGCCGGGTTCTTTTCGTGAACCGCGAGGTGGACTCGCGAACAGGAACCATCCAAGTACGGGGCGAGTTCCCCAATCCCGGAAACGTGCTGCGTCCCGGCCAGTACGCGCGCATTCGCGCTGTCACGCAGTTGCTCAAAAACGCCATGCTAATCCCGCAGCAGGCAGTCTCGGAATTGCAGGGCATCTATCAAGTGGGAGTCGTGGGTGCAGACAATAAAGTATCAATTAAGACCGTCAAGCTTGGTCCATTGTTCAGCGACATGTGGGTGGTCGAGTCTGGCCTCCAGCCCGGGGAGAACGTCATCGTTGACGGCTTGCAACGTGTCAGGACCGGCATGACGGTTGCGCCTACGGCTTTTAAAGATACCCAGGCCAACGCCGTGACGGGTGGGAACTAACCATGTCTAAATTCTTTATTAATCGGCCCAACGTCGCGATCGTTATCGCCATTCTCACCGTGATCGGCGGACTGGTGGCCATGGCGAAACTGCCGGTTGCGCAACTACCAGACATCGTCCCTCCACAGATTAACGTCTCCGCAACATATACCGGTGCCGACGCGCTGACGATTGAACAATCGGTGGCCACGCCCCTGGAACAGCAGATGAACGGCGTGGACAACATGCTCTATATGATGTCCACCAACGCCAACGACGGCACCATGACACTCAAGGTTACCTATGACGTCGGCACCAACGTTGATATCGACCAGGTGAATACCCAGAACCGCGTCTCCCAGGCCAGTCCCAATCTTCCCGCCTCGGTCAATCAGTACGGCGTGACGGTCAAGAAGTTGATGGGCCTGCCGCTCCTCGTAATTTCGCTGCATTCGCCGACTGGCGCGTACAGCGGTCAATTCCTGGGAAACTACGCCACTATTAACGTGAACGATGCGCTCTTGCGTGTTCCTGGAGTCGGGCAAGTTACCAATTTTGGCGCCGCGGATTATGCCATGCGTATTTGGGTCAGGCCCGACCAGTTGACCAAGCTCGGCATGACCGTTTCTGACTTGACCAACGCTGTCCAGCAACAGAGCACGGTAAACCCCGCGGGTCAGATTGGCGCAGAGCCTGCCCCGAAGGGCCAGCAGTTTACTTATGCAGTCCGGGCAGCAGGCCGCCTCACCAATGCGGAAGAGTTTGGCAATATTATCGTGCGCCAAAACCCAGACGGTTCAACGGTGAGGCTCAAAGATGTTTCGCGGATTGAGTTGGGCTCTCTGATCTATCAACAGATCGGGCGGTTCAATGGGAAGCCCGCGGTCATCATTTGTGTTTATCAGGCTCCCGGTTCCAACGCCTTGGCGGTTGCCAAACAGGTCAAAGCGCAAATGGAGGAATTGAAATCGCGCTTTCCTGATGGGCTGGAATACACCGTGGCGATGGACACGACTCTGCCCATTACGGAAGGCATGAAAGAGATCGTTACGACGCTGCTCGAGGCGATCGTTCTGGTCATCGTTGTGGTCTTCCTGTTCCTCCAGAACTGGCGCGCCACGTTGATTCCTTTGTTGGCCGTGCCGGTTTCGCTGATCGGGACCTTTGCCGTCTTTCCGCTCCTCGGTTTTTCGATCAACACCCTCTCTCTGTTTGGGCTCATTTTGGCGATCGGGCTTGTCGTCGACGACGCCATCGTCGTAGTCGAGGCGGTGGAACACCACATCGAGCATGGACTGTCGCCCAAGGACGCCACCTTCAAGGCCATGGAAGAAGTCACCGCACCAGTGATCGGCATCGCCTTGATTCTTTCTTCGGTGTTTGTGCCCATGGCGGCGATGGGCGGCATCAAGGGGCTTCTCAACCAACAATTCGCCGTTACCATCGCGATCTCCGTACTCATCTCGGCTTTCAACGCCTTGACGCTTTCTCCCGCGCTCTCCGCTCTTTTGTTGCGTCCACGCAAGAAAACCAGAGGTCCTCTCGGAATGTTTTTCGACTGGTTCAACCGCTGGTTCGGAAAACTGACGGGGGGGTACGTAAGCTGGAGCGGCGTGCTCATCCGCCGCTGGGGCATTGCCCTACTGCTGCTCGTAGGAATCTCCATTCTCGCGGGGGGCATGGGGAAAAAACTGCCTTCCAGTTTTATTCCTGAAGAGGACCAAGGTTATGCTTTCCTTCAGATCCAATTGCCCGACGCCGCTTCGCTGCAACGTACCGACGCGGTCATGCGCAAGATTGACGACATGCTCGCCCATACCCACGGCGTTCAGAGTTTCAGCGGAATTTCTGGCTTCAGTCTGCTGTCCAGCACCTCTGCTTCCTATACCGGTTTCTACTTTTTGCAGCTGGAGCCCTGGGACGAACGCGTTACTCCGGAACTCTCCGCTAACGGGCTCATGCAAAGTTTGAACCAGAGGATGCGGAAGGAAATTCCGGAAGCAATTGCGTTTGCCTTTGGGCCGCCGGCCATTCCTGGACTCGGCACGGCCGGTGGGTTCACGTTCATGTTGCAGGATCGCAGCGGTGGCAGTGTCGCGCAACTCTCAGAGATGCTGGATAAGCTGACTGCTGCCGCCCGAAAACGGCCTGAGATTGCCTCGTTGGTTGCCACCTTCCGACCGTCCGTGCCCCAACTTTACGTGGAAGTGGACCAAGATCGCGTACTGAAACAAGGTTTGCAGTTTGGAGAGGTGTACCAGACCCTCCAGGCGTTTCTGGGCGGTACCTACGTCAACCAGTTCAATCGATTCGGACGCCAGTGGAAGGTGTACCTCCAGGCGGAGCCGGAGTACCGCACCAACGCGGAAAAGATCAACAGTTTTTTTGTTCGAAATGCGAAAGGTGAGATGACGCCTTTGGCTTCTCTGGTCACCATCAAACGAGTATCTGGGCCGGAATACACCACGCGCTTCAATCTCTTCCGAAGTATCCAGATCAACGGTTCCCCCAGTCCCGGCTATAGTTCCGGGCAAGCCATGGCCGCAATGGAACTGGTTGCCAACGAGGTGCTACCCGCAGGATTCGGCTATGCCTGGAGCGACATGTCCTTTCAGGAGAAGAAGGCTGAAGGGGGACAAGCCATGGTTTTCGCCATGTCGTTCACCTTTGTGTTTCTGATCTTGGTTGCCCTTTACGAAAGTTGGTCGTTGCCCTTCAGCGTACTCCTGTCGGTCCCCGTGGCGGTTCTTGGAGCTTACGCCGGACTGCTCTTGCGCAAATTCGACAACAATGTCTTCGCCCAGATTGGGCTCATCATGCTGATTGGACTGACGGCGAAGAACGCCATCTTGATCGTGGAGTTCGCCATATTGGAGCACTCGAAAGGAAAGGAACTCGTGGAAGCCGCTCTCGAAGGCGCCCGTTTGCGCTTGCGACCTATCTTGATGACCTCCTTCGCTTTCATCTTGGGATGCGTGCCGCTGTGGACTGCCAAGGGGGCCGGCGCGATCGGCCGAAGAGTCTTGGGGAGTTCCGTAATCACGGGAATGTCGGCCGCTACAATCCTGGGAATCTTTCTGGTGCCTGTCTTATTTGTGGTGGTGGAGCGTATCGGGAAGAAGAAACCGCACGTACAAGTCACACAACCCGCCGTGCTGGAAGGAGGTCACGACTAATGAAAAAGATTATAGCTGTCTGTCTTCTCCCTTTCCTCTTGGGCGGTTGCAGCCTCGGGCCGAAATACAAGAAGCCGACAATCCAGCCTCCCGGCAACTTCTACAGCGAACAGCAGACACCCGGCAACTCCGCCGCCGATCTCGCCTGGTGGGAACTCTTCAAGGATCCGGTCCTGCAAGGCTTGATCCGCGAAGGACTGAATAATAACTACGACTTAAGGGTGGCGTTGTCGCGCGTAGAAGAGGAACGCGACCTGCTCGGCGTCAGTCGTTCGCAGTATTACCCGCAAGTAGGCTATGACGGGAATATCTCCGGTCAGCAAGCGCCCACGATCCCGAATCACACTTACTATGCCTACAGTTTTACGACCTTTTGGGAAATCGATCTCTTTGGCCGTATTCGCAAACTGAATGAGGCCCAGCGCGCGGTGTATTTCTCCACCGACGAAGCCCGGCGAGACATTCGTCTCCTGGTCATGTCCGAAATAGCCCAGGGATATTTCCAATTACGCGCTTTGGACGCCCAACTCGAGATTGCGCGCCGGACCGTGCGTGGCTTCCAGGACACTCTGGACATCTTTCAACACAAATTCGAAGGTGGGGCTGCCTCCGGTCTGGAAGTGGCGCGCGCACAGGCAGCGCTCTCCAATGTTGCCGCTGCGATACCCGATGTCGAGCGACAGATCATTGCGCAAGAGAATTTGCTGAATCTCCTGATTGGCCACAATCCAGGTCCGGTCGCAAGAGGCGCGGCCCTTGCCGACCAGTTCGACCCACCGGAAGTTCCCGCCGGCTTACCTGCGTCATTGCTGGAGCGGCGGCCAGACCTGCGCGAAGCTGAACAGAATCTGATTGCTGCCAATGCGAATGTGGGAGTCGCCAAAGCGAATTTTTTTCCGACAATTTCTCTAAGTGGCTTGTTCGGCGGCGTCAGTCCTCAACTCTCGGAACTCACACTCTCCGGTAAAACCTGGAGTCTTGCCGGAGACTTGGCCGGGCCTATTTTCACCGCGGGACGGCTGCAGAATCAGTACCGTGCTTCGCAGGCGCAGCGCGATCAGGCGAGAATCGCCTTTGAAAAGGCGGTTACGCAGGCTTTTGGTGAAGTTTCCACCTCCCTTTCGGCGCATCAAAAGCTGGCTGTCGCTTATCAGACCGAGATCGCCAGCGTCGAGGCCTACCGCGAATCCGTCCGCTTATCGACGATCCGGTACGACAGCGGTCTGTCCAGCTATCTCGACATCATCGATGCCCAGCTGCAGTTGTACCCGGCAGAGAGTTCCACGGTCACCTATGATCTCGGACGCAAACTTGCTCTTGTCAGTCTCTATCGTGCCCTCGGCGGCGGATGGAATCTGAACGACACGCAATGGGCTGACACTGGGGGAGCTCCCGCGACCGCCCAGACTACTACGCCATAGCAGCTCTGGGAGTAAAGGGTAGACGGAAACCGTTTTTTGACCCTGGCGCTGGTCACTTATGGATGTCGATTAAGGCAATCCGCAACAGCCTGAAACCAGTAGTTGTTTAGCAGACGTCTACACTCGCACGGAGGAATAATTCCCATGGCAAAAAAACAGGTAGAACACGACACAGAGCCCTTGAAACGAAAGAAATACGAAAAAGAAATGCGGCGGCTCCAAGCGGAACTTTGTAAATTGCAGGACTGGGTCAAGCACAAAGGCTTGCGCATCATCATCGTCTTCGAGGGACGCGACGCCGCCGGCAAGGGCGGCACCATCCGCGCAATGACGGAACGAGTGAGCCCGCGTGTATTCCGCCTGGTCGCGTTGCCCGCTCCTTCAAACCGAGAAAAAACTCAGATGTACATTCAGCGCTATATGCAGCATTTTCCAGCCGCTGGCGAGATTGTCATCTTCGACCGCAGTTGGTACAACCGCGCTGGCGTTGAGCACGTCATGGGCTTCTGTACCGATGAACAGTACCGAGCGTTTCTGAAACTCTGCCCGACGGTCGAGAAGTACATCGTTGACGCGGGGATCATCCTGATCAAGTACTGGCTCGAAGTCGGCCAGAAGGAGCAGCAACGACGGTTTGAAGCGCGCCTCAAAGATCCTCTGCGTCAGTGGAAGCTCAGTCCGATGGATTTGGAATCATTTCGCCGCTGGTACGACTATTCGCGTGCCAGAGACAAAATGCTCGAGGCCACCGACACAAAGCACGCTCCGTGGTTCCTGATTCGCTCCAATGACAAACGCAAGGCCCGACTGAACTGCATTTCACATTTGCTTAGCGTCATTCCTTACAAGAAAGTTCCCCGCGAGAAGGTTAAGCTGCCGAAGCGCTCGGAAAAAGGCGCGTATAACGACCAAGCAACTCTGAAGGAGCGGAGATTTGTGTCGGAACAATATTAGGCGAAACTAAGCCTGTGTCACGGTAATTTGTCCCGTAGAGCGATCATTGATTTGAGGGCTGGCCGCAGCAGGCCGCGCAGACAAACCAGCGTGGCTTGATGAGAAAACGTACCGCGAAAAGATTCAACCACGGCTGGCCTCAGTCCCTGTCCCGAAGATTCTATCCACGCTGGATGTCTCGGAGCCTTACGCCACCAACATTCGTGCGGGACTTTGCATCCCTCACCAGAGACATTGGTTTCCACTGGCAAAACTGACGGGATATCAGGAACAAACTGTGTGAACGGTAGACAGCAGATGTCTTCAGTATCAGTAAGGACCTTGCATCCAAATGGAATTGGGGAACTCAAACCAAGGATCACTTCTGGGAAGGGATGCCGGATTTCAGATCTGGTGGCCAGGGAATCTGCAAGTGTGTTCGGAGAGCAGCATACGGAAGGCTAAAACCTTCAGTGATGCTCGAAATCGATCACGAGCAAGGTGATGTCGTCCTGTTGCCCCTGTTCGCTTGTTTGGTTCGTCCAGCCAGACAATTCCGTCAGGAACGCCTGCGAGAACTGATCCGCTCCCAGGTGCTTGCTGTTTTCGATGAAATCCATGAAACGATCCACGCCAAATTGCTCCTCAAATGAGTTCGCGGCTTCGGGGACGCCGTCGGTGTAGAGGACATAGCGGTCGCCAATCTCGAGAGCAAACTCGAGCGCCTCGTAAGTGGCCTCCTCAAACATTCCAAGAACCAATCCATTCTCCAAAACCTTGGCTGTTTTGCCTGTGGATTTGCGCCACTGCAGAACGGGCGGGTGCCCTGCGCCGGCATAGTGCATGAGATTCTTCTCGAGGTCCACGTAGACATAGGCGGCAGTGACGAAGTTGTGAGTAAACTTGCCGCAAAGCGCGCGATTCAGACCTGCCAAAACCTTGGCGGGCTCAGAAGCATGGGCGGCCTGCCCGGTGAGTGCAACCTGGAGCATGGAGGCGATGAGCGCGGAGGGAAGACCGTGGCCGGAAACGTCGGCGATGAGGATTCCGATGTGCTTGTCGTCAATCTGGATGAAATCGTAGAAATCGCCGGCAACGGAAGTCATGGGGAGAAAACGAGCGGCGATCTCGAGGCCCGGCAACTGAGGAATGGAGTGAGGAAGTATGGACAGTTGAATCTGGCGAGCCATCTCAAGTTCATTGTTGAGCGCGAGGAGTTGCGCGGCGAGTTGCGCCCGGGCTTCGCGAAGAAGGATATGGCTGCGGACGCGGGCCTTTACGACAGCGGGAGAGAAAGGCTTATGGACGTAATCCACTGCACCGACTTCAAAGCCGCGGGTTTCGTCTTCTGCGCTGGTCTGGCCAGTGAGGAAGATGACCGGGATTTCACTCGTTGCCGGGTCAGCCTTGAGGCGCATACAGACTTCGTAGCCGTCCATGCCAGGCATCATGATGTCGAGGAGGATGAGATCCGGTTTTTCTTCGGCGGAGGCGAGAGCGAGTGCTTTTTCGCCGTTGGTGGCGACTTTGGTTTTATAAGTATCCTTCAGAGCGCCTGAAATCACGCTGATGTTTAAAGGTGTGTCGTCGACTACCAGGATTAATTTCTGCGCGGCAGGGGCCAGCTGTGGTGTAGCGGACATGGGTTCACTCCAATCTCAGGGAAAGGCGAGACGCGATTTCGGAAACAGAACGCAGCGCGTCAGTATAGGCGAAATTGCCGATGTGCGCGGAAAGTGAATCGATTTCGGCAGAAGTAAGAACTTGACTGAACACGGACCGAGCCTCAAGAAGAAAATCGCAGGCATCGCCGTCGTCTGCCTCAAGTAGTCTTTTCAGTTGAGAGAGGGGCTTTACGATAGTGGAGGGGTCAGCGTTTGGAGGTGGAGTGCTGGCCGGGGCCAAGTCGGTGGGCAAAGCGGTGCGAATGGCGGCGATTGTCTTGTCGAGAGAGCGGGAAAGGGATTCGAGAGCCGGGGTGATGGACTGATTGGAGTCGATGGCGGCTTCGGCAACGGCAGCAACCTCAGCGAGGGCGCTGGCACCGAGATTGGCTGCAGCGCCTTTCAGTGAATGAGCGAGACGCTGGGCGGTGGAGGCATCGTTGTTGGCGAGAGCGGCGCGAATGTCGTCGAGGGCGTGCGATTGGGAATCAGCGAATCGTTGGAGTAGGGATTCGTAACGCTTGCGATTTCCGCCGGTGCGCTTGAGGGCGGTCGCAGTGTCGATACCGGGAACCAGAAGCACGCCGAAAGGGGTGGGAGGAGCAGAGACGGGGACAGAAGCGGGCCCAGTCGAACTCGAAACCGAAGCCGAGGCAGAGGCGGCGCGTGGTCGAATCCACTGGAGAAGCGCGCCAAATAGTTTATCGGGATCTATGGGCTTGGCGAGATGCCCGTTCATGCCCGCGGCGAGACACATTTCACGGTCGCGATCCATGGCATTGGCGGTCATCGCGATGATGGGAAGAGAAGCGAAGCGGGGATTCGAACGGATGGCCTTGGTCGCGGTGATGCCATCCATGACAGGCATCTGCATGTCCATAAGGATTAGGTCGTAATCCTTTTTCGATACCTGTTGAACCGCCACGCCACCATTTTCGGCTTGATCGATGGAGAGATGCGCATCCTCGAGAAGCCCTAGAGCGACCTCACGGTTGAGTTCGTTGTCTTCAACCAGCAGAACACGCGCGCCGTAAATGGCAGAGAGATCGATTTCGGCAGACGCGGCCTGAGATTCCCGAGCCGGGCCGTGGACATCGCTGAGGGCTTGGACGACGGAGTCAAAGAGCATGGACGGAGTGACGGGCTTGATTAGGACATTTTCGAAGGAGGCTTGCTCCGCCTGGCGGAGAACCTCTTCGCGGCCGTACGCAGTGACCATGACAAGATGAGGTGGGGTTAAGAGATTTGGTAGGGCCCTGATGAGTTTGCCAGTCTCGATGCCATCGAGGCCCGGCATCTGCCAATCAACAAAGACGATCTCGTAAGGCTCGCGGCGATCCGCAGCCTGACGGACCAATTCTATTCCTTCCCGGCCAGAAGGGGCTTCGTGTACGACGAAAGTCATGCTAGTGAGCATGCTGGACAGGACTTCACGGGCCTGGGCATTGTCGTCAATGATCAGCACACGACGGCCGCGGAGATCAGGCCGGGGCGCACGACGAGTTACGCCATCACCTCTTGCGAGGTAAGAGGTGAACCAGAAGGTGCTGCCTTTGCCGACCTCGCTAGAGACGCCGACGTCACCGCCCATGAGTTGAGCGAGTCTTTTGGAAATGGCCAGACCCAATCCAGTGCCGCCGTGTTGGCGTGTCGTGGAGGCATCCGCTTGCTCGAAGGCCTGGAAGAGGCGGCCCATCTGTTCGTCCGTGAGCCCGATACCGGTGTCGCTAACAGAGAAGCAAACCAGTTGGCCGTTTTCGTCTTCTTCCTGTACACGGGTTTTCACGACAATCTCGCCGCGTTCGGTGAACTTCACGGCGTTGTTGCAAAAATTGATCAGGATTTGCCCGAGTCGTAGAGGATCACCCTTCGGGTGGGTGGAAACGGCGGGGTCAATGTCGAAAATCAATTCCAATCCCTTGGCGGTGGCCTTTTCGGAGATCAGATTGCTGACGTTCTCCAGAACCTTTTCGAGATCGAATTCGATACTTTCGACTTTCAGTTTGCCCGCCTCGATTTTCGAGAAATCCAGAATGTCGTTGATGATGCCCAGCAGGTGCTGGCCCGACTGTTGAATCTTGCGAACATACCCTCTCTGACGGGGATCGAGGTCCGTCTTCAACGCCAGATGAGACATGCCGATGATGGCATTCATCGGCGTGCGAATTTCATGGCTCATGTTGGCCAGAAATTCGGATTTGATCTTGGTGGCACCTTCGGCAACTTCTTTTGCCCGGCGCAATTCCTCTTGAGAGCTCTCCAGAGCGCGATTGCTGGCCTCAAGCTCTACCTTGCGAGCTGTGATCTGTCGCTCGGAAGCTGCGAGAGATTCGGCCTGCGCACGAGTCTGCTCAAGGAGGCGATTAGTTTCAAGGTTTCGGGAGAGAAGCTGGGCATTCATCGCAACCGAGGGGAGAAGTGCATCAAGGAAGGCTTGTTGGCGGCTGGAGAGAGCAGAAACGCTGGCAAGTTCGAGTACGCCAATGAGAACCTCTTGGTTGAGAACAGGCAGGAAGAGGAGCTTCCCAGGGACAACCGTGCCCATGCCTGTGGAGACGCGAACGGGGTCATGGCCATTCTTCTCCGGAGAGAGGTCAAGTACGCGCCGTTCCAGAGCAGCTTGGCCCACGAGCCCTTCGCCTAGCGCGAATCCGGCGGTGTTTGCTGGGCTGTCGAGAGCGAAGCTACCGACGCGGCGCAGCCGAGATTGAGAATCGTCGATTACATAAAAAGCGCCGTAAAGAAGCGGGATGCACTCGGAAATGCGGGAGAGCACGCTGGCAGCGAAAGTGGTGAAATCCTCAGCAGCCTGAAGGCGCACTCCGGTGGCGGCGACTTCTGCCTTGACCCAGGACTGAGTCTCCCGATCCTTGGCGACGCCTTGAAGCGTATGCAAAGAGCGGCTGATCTCGCCGATTTCGTTCGGCCGATTGAGGAAAGGGATGGGCTGATCCAACTTACCAGAGGCGAGGGACTGAATGCTGTCGCGCAAGGAGAAGAGTTCCTGCACAACGCCGACTTGAAGTACATAGGAAGCAACGGCGAAAGTGACGAGCAAGCCGAACCCGAGGACTAACCAGGTAACCAGGATTGCATAATGCGTCCTGCTGGTGAGTTCATCCGAACGCTGATCCACAGCTTTCTGTAACTCGTCTGCGATCTTAATGACTTGTTCGTGTGCCTGTTGAAGTTCGGGATCAACGGTAGAGCGCATCATCGCCGCGGCCTTGACCTTGTCATTGGCAAGGGCGGCAACACGCACGAGTTGCGAATCAAGCACCGCCTTATCGAACTCGGCGGCAGCGGCCGTGATTTCGGCGGTTCGGGCCGGGGCCAGTCGGATAGCCTCGGCGATTTGCTCTTTATATTCAGCGTAGGTGGCGTCCAGCTGGCCGTCGATGACCCGGCTACGCTCAGGATCAGTCTCTGCGATCAGATGATAAAGATCGAGGGCGAAACGCCGCTGGAACGCGCGCATCGTGTCAACGTGGTGGACGGCTTTTAGCTCATTGTCGATGAGCTGGCTATACCAGGTGTCGATGCTCTTGCTTTGGATAGAAGAATACAGGCCAGCAAGTATCGCCATGGCTGCCAAAGGGGCCATAGCGATAAGTAGTCTTCGACGTAGCTTGAGGTTTGCTAGCAGGCCCATACTTGATTCGCTCTTGCGGATTCTGAAATCTGGCAGCAAAATCAGAAACCTGGGACGGCAATTACCCTTTCTAGCGCATGTTATTCAGTTTGGTCGCGGCGAACAAGCATCAATTCAGATGGAACACGTAGATGTGATGAGAGCCTAGGTTCTGCAAGTTCAGGGCTGACTCGCACAGGTCGAACAAAATGACAACCGCGAGCGTAACAATCGATTACTAGAGACGAGTCAATACCCGGTTATTCAGGTACTCGTACGGGCCCGTTACTGGCCAGAAAACGGGGTTGTGCGAAGTTATACCGCATCGCACCAATTCAGCTGGCGTATAACGCAATCAAGAGAAATTTGTTGTTCTCTGTGTCCGAGTACTGGGTGCGAAAGTAAGTATTCTCCATCCAATTGCACCATTCTTGTGCAAAAAAGGGCAGTTTCGCTCCCTCCTACCACCATACCCCATTACCGTCACCGCCAAGCATCCGGGCTGCTACACCCACCTACTCCGTCGGCGCTTGCACCCGGGCACCGTCAAGGGCATGTGCGGCAACGCCGACGCCCAGCTAATCATTTCCGCCAACTAAGCTCGACTCATTCCCCGGCCGTCTTGTTCGCACGAAACGCACACGCGGCGGGCGTGTCCGTTTTTCATCTCGTGTCTGGCGCATGCATAGGAAAGTGATTGTAGCGAGTCTGGTGGCAATATTCATGCTGGTATCTGACCCTTCCGGCCAACTCATCTCGACCCCCTGTGCTCGTTCGCATTTGCTTCAGGTTCCTTTCCAATGCAGTTGAATCATACTCTCGCGGATTTGTCCCAATTTGTCCCAAAAAATCCCCCAAAAGAGGGGTTGAATTCCGCCTTCAATTGTGCAAAAAAGAGGTTGTCAAAATTCTGGGAAGTTTGCATGGTTGTAAGTTCAACATGCAGAAAGGTTAATAAAAACCCAGTTTTTTCGGCAAAATCCAACGGGCTGGAGCCTCGACTCCCGGTATCGCTACCAAATTTGATATCGACGGCGGTCACGAAGACCGCGACGAGACCGCTTCGGCGTTTAATGCGTTTACCTCTCCCTTCAGCCTCGTTCCCTACTTGAGCCCTTCGACGAGGTAGAGGTCCGAGAGCGTCCGCGCCAGCGTGTACACGTACGACTTGCCGTCCGGATTGACAGCTAAACCTGAAATTCCGTAGGTGCCCGCTGGGTCCGCAGGCAGGATCTCCTTCCACAGTTTTCTTTCTCCGCTGGCCGCATCCACCAGGTACACCTTGGTTGGCGCCTCGGTATCGGGGCGGTAGACGAATAGGGAGCGGCCATCCGCGGTCCAGCCTGCCGGCAGTTCACCGGGCTCTGTGCCCGGCGCGAGCCTCGACGAGCCTCCCTCCACTTGCACAATCCGGATCTTCTCTTCGCCGTCGATGGCGGTAACGTACTTTTGGTCGGGCGAGAGGCTGCGGCCGAACTGCAAATCCAGGCCTTCGCTCGAGATCGCACGCGGTTCGCCGCCCTGAATGTCCTGTATGTAGAGCCGCGTTTCGCGCCCGTTGTCAGAGGCGGCAAAGACGAATCGGCGGCTGTCGCCAAACCAGTCGGCCGTGAAGCCTCCGTACCGGGTGATGTTGCCTCTTGGCAGAACCCTCGGCTCCCCCGCTCCAGTGGGGAGCAGGAACAGTTGCGGTGGCGGATTCGACACGATTGACAGAGCCCACTTGCCATCCGGCGACAGCCCGAAAGCGTAACCATCGCCGAGCCGGACGGCCGGCGAGCCATCTGTTTTGCGGATATAAGCGCTCTCGGTCGGGCTGCCGACGCCTGACTCGGTAAAGAGCACCGTGGTATTGTCCGGGGAAAAATCCCGAACATTCGACAAGTCGAGCCAACCCAAGTCCTGTTCCTGGCCGTTAACGGCCGTCCGAACCATCATGGAGTCGCGCCTGGTATCGCGCGCCACCAGGACGGGGCCGTCTCGAGAGATGTCCTCCAAAATAATACGCCCCGGCACCCGCAGCACTACCCGGCTCGCCTCACCCCGCAGCCCCACCGCGCGCAGCGCGAAATTGCTCCCGGATTCCGACGCCGTGTACCAGACCTCGTCGCCAGCGGGTGTCCAGGCAATCCCCTGTACGCCGCCAGGGTACTCGCCGGTCAGGTCGCGTTTCTTGCCTTGCAAATCTACGAGGCTTACGTGCCCCTTATCATCGGCCTTCACTGGGTGCTCCGCGAACGCGATGGCATCCCCTTTCGGCGAGAATCGCGGATGGCTTAGCCAGCCTTCGGTCTGGTAGAGCACCTTGCCGGCAGGGTATTCCAGACGGGTGCCTCCCCCTGGGAGTTCCGCCCGCACCAAGGCGAGCGCGGAGCCGTCCGCATTCCAGACCGCCTCCTGGACCATTTCTAAAAGCTGGCGCGCGGCTCCGCCCGCCAGTGGCGCTCGCGCCAGCGTCCCCGTAGGTCTCCATCCGGTTGGACGACTGTTCAGCAACAAGGCCATCTCGCCCGTGCTGGATATGGACAGAATGTCCGCCCCCGGCAGCGGCAGCGCGCTCGACTCCGGGCTCTCCGGCCACACCGAGAACAATTGTACCGGCCGGCCATCCCAGTAGGCTCCATACACGATGGTACGACCGTCGGGAGCGAACCGCGCTGAGTAAATGGTCCCGCGCCTGAACGTGAGCTGCCGGAACACGGGTGGCGCCATTCGGCCGCGTTCCCAGCGCTGGCCAAGGACGAAGAATGCCCCCGCGCCCAGTACGACTGCGGCAAGAGCCGCTAAAACCACCCGGCGGCGCGCAAGCATGCCAGCGGCCGGCGGCGCCATCGGCGCTCTTGCGAGTACAGGCAAGCGTAGAGGATCCGTGTCGCGCTTCAGGCGCTTCAAGTCGGCTCGCAGTTCTGCCGCCGCCTGACAACGCAGGTCGCGATCTTTCTCCAACGCTTTGTTGATAATTTCTTCCAGTTTTGGCGGGAGCTGGGGATTTAATTGAACTGGCGAGGTGGGGGCCTTGTTCAGTATGGCTTCGAAGATGACCGCCGACGTGGTGCCCGAGAAGGCCTGCTTCCCAGTCGCCATCTCGTAAAGCACCACGCCAAAACTGAACAAATCGGTGCGGGTATCGAGTTCCTCGCCCCTCGCCTGTTCGGGCGACATGTAGGCAACCGTGCCCATGACTATGCCCGCGCGCGTCAGCGATTCTTCGTCAGTTCCGGCAGTCGGTAGATTTGAGAATCCAGTTTCGCCCGCCGCATACCGTCGTGTCGGTGCCAGCTTCGCCAGCCCGAAATCCAGAATTTTCGCTTGCCCCCGCCGGCTGACGAATATGTTCGCAGGCTTGATGTCCCGATGGACGATGCCCTTGGCGTGCGCGACGTCCAGCGCGTCGGCAATCTGGATGGAAAGGTGTAGCAGTTCGTCGGTCTTCAACGGCCTTCCTGCAATACGCTCCTTGAGCGTCTCGCCTTCGAGCAGTTCCATCGCGATGAAGGGCTGCGCGAGGCATTCATCCACCTCGTAAATGGTGCAAATGCTTGGATGGTTGAGCGCTGAAGCAGCCTGCGCCTCGCGCTGGAATCGTTCCAAGGCTTGCCGGTTCCGGGATAGTTCTGGCGGTAGAAATTTGAGCGCCACGGTGCGCTTGAGCTTGGTGTCTTCGGCCTTGTAGACCACGCCCATCCCGCCACCACCGATCCGGGAGACGATCTGGTAGTGGGATATGGTTCGCCCAATAAAGGAGTCGTGACCTGCTGCCTCGGCGGGCACAGAGAAGCGTCCCATCCCCCTTCCCCTTTAAGCACATGCTAGGTCTGTATTTTGGTGAAGTCAACGATGAGTTATGACTAGAGCACGTCAGAATATCCCTGAAAAATCTCGTTTGATTCTGCCGCTAGATCCACACTCTTGATTTTTTGCCCCTTTGCTCAGTTGGCCTGGAAAACGCGCAATCCGTTCAAGTGGGAGATTAACGGGGGCTGGTCCGATAAGAGTTTTCGACGAATTCTGTCGTTGACTCGAGCCCGTTTCCTTTTTACTGTTTTTACTAAAAGTGGGCGGAACAGGGCTTGCTAAGCGCTAAAAGGAGCTATCGGCGATTGAAAGTCCCTGAGCGCCAACCCGTTGGAAAAGCGGGATTTCCCTTGTTTTTGCCGCGTGTTTGAAGATTCTGCCGGACAATACCGGTATCGCTACCAACTCTTCCAAAGCCATTCATTTCGGCATGGTTGAAAGAAAGGACATCTAAACGATTGGCAATCCCGCGCCGGCGCCAAAGAAAAAGTCACTCAGTGGATCGCCAACGCCGCAACACGAATTTAAAGAACCTCGACGGTAGCGCGATGCCCTGAAGCCAAAGCGATTTTGCGATCACAGGTTACGAGAGGGGCGTCGAGCAATTCGGCCAACGCAACGTAAACAGCATCGTAGGCCGTCATCGCTGCCCGCAGTTCCCAGATACGCGGCATCAGAATGTCGTGGGGGTAGCGATTGAGAGGAAGGTCGAGCAGATCCTGTAAAGCCTCTTCACCCCGGGAGCTACTCATCATCTTCTCTCGGACATAACGCCGTAGTACTTGGGCTATCTCCACGTCCAGAAGGTGGGGCACGTGCAGTGTGACAGAAGGCAACGCGAAAAGGCGTCGATCTACTTTAGCTCCCGCAGGACTCTTGATCAGCCACTCGATGGCAGCTGATGCGTCGAGCACGATCACCGGGCGTCTCGCGCCTCGCGAACAGCATCCGCGGCCGACACTCGGGTATTCACCCGAGTGCGACGTTCCAAGCGATATCTCAATTCAGCGATCGTTGGCCGTTCGGCAACCCGGCGAATTTCCGTGACTAAATAATCCGAGAGCGACATGCCTGCCAGCGCTGCCCGGGCCTTCAGTGTTCGATGTAGGGCTTCGGGGACATTTCGAAGTTGGATCATACGTGACATGTTCTAAGCATGAACACATGTTCTGCACATGTCAAGATTCCATCCGCCATCAGGACTGATGACGTAAGAATGCGGCTACCGCCAGCCTCTTTCTGTCCAATGATATGCGCTCTCTTCAGTCGCTAATCTTGAGGCAATCGAAAAAGCGGGCGAACCTCGACGACTGCTATTTCCCGCTACTAACGTCAGGCGCGGCAAAGTGCAGCGTCGCATTTTTTGTCACAATCTCGACAAGCAAAGGCGTCCCGGACTCCCCGGGTTGGTATGTGTAGGAAATGTCGTGCGGATTCTGTACCGCCTCAAGCGTTGCTGGAACGGTCACAATCGTGTTCTTTCCTCGTGAGAAACTGACCTGGACGTCAGGACCGGGTCCGTTCCACTCAATGGTGTATTGGCCGGCCTGCAGCGTGACCTTGCCGACGATCGTCGAGTCATAGAAGTTGATTGTCTTTTTGTTTGTGGGTGCTGCCACTGCCACAAAAAAGCTCATGGCGGCGAGTGCTGCCAAGATTGCTGTTGACCTGAGCTTCATAAACACTTCTCCTGGTACTTCTCACTTCTCTAGTGGCACTCCGGTTGCCAAAGACATAACTCTCTACGTTGCAATGTATTTGACGTCATGCCCTTTCAAAGAAATGTGCCCGGATAGAGTCAGTGCCCTCCGGCAGTCATAGCGTAAGCTTGTGAAAAGGAAAGAACGCGCTCGGAAAAGCGACCTTTGTAAGTGTTTGGTAAGTCGTGATCAAGCACTTATGTTGGCGCCAGAGTAGGTCCGAGTCTGGTCTCCGAATTGCCTTTCCAATGTCGTAGGAATACAAGTGCAGTGGAGTAGTCCTATGAGTTACGAAATGTTGCAGGCTTACACCCAAGCGGAACGTGAAACCATGGCCCGCGAATCGAAAGTAGTCATCACCCTTGAGGAGCCTGGTCCGAATTACCAGGCCACCGTCAAAACGTCGCCAGTCATTTCCCGAATCAGCAGTCTTAAGAACGAGGAGCGATGAGATTTGTGAGAGAAATTGCTGTGAAGCTGACTCCCGTTCTTCGGTGGCCTTGCTCCTGTGATGGCAAGGCCCGCGTTGGCGTTCTCCTTTCAGCGTAGAGGCAGCGAGGTCACGTGCGGAAATCGTCCAGGGCTATATCGAGAAAAATCAGGGCGGGAATTATCGGCTACGGCCGGATGGGACGCGGATTTGTATCTGCAATGCAGGAAAGCGAGCTTTGGGAAGTTGCGGCCATCCACGACATTAGCAGTCAGACGAGAGAGCTGGCCCGCCAGCAGGTCCCGAAGGCCAGTGTTCACGATTCCCCCGACGCCATTTTCACGGACCCGACCATCGATGCTGTGGGGCTTTTCACGTTGGCGGATGCGCGACCGCAACAGATCCGACGGGCACTGGCGAACCACAAACACGTGCTGGCAGAAAAGCCGCTCGGCGCAGATATAGACACGGAATGGAAGCTGGTGGAGGAGATTGAAGCGAGCGACCGGCTGGTGACGGTCAACTTGTTCAACCGGAACGCCTGGTATCACAAAGATATTCGACAATTCATCGAAGACGGCGAGATCGGCGACCTGGCGGTGATCCGCTTGTGCCACATGACGCCGGGACACATGCCGCTGGAAGGACACGATCCGGAAGGTCCACCGTTCCATGATTGCGGGATGCACTATGTCGATGTGGCGCGCTGGTACGCCAAGAGCGAATTCAAGAACTGGCACGCCCAGGGAATACGCATATGGGGTTACCGGGATCCCTGGTGGGTCCAAGCGCACGGAACGTTCGAAAATGGGGTGGTGTTCGACATTACGCAGGGATTCATTTACGGGCACCTGGCAAAGGAACAAACGCACAACTGCTACGTGGACGCGATTGGGACAAAGGGCGTGGCGCGCATGAAGCACGACTTCGTGGACGCTACCGTGGAACTTCACGGAATCACGAAGACCATCCGCAAAACGGCCCCGTTCGATGACAAGAAACTGGACGTAATGCTGGATATTTTCGGGCGGTCCATTCTCGCGGGCAAAAACCTGGGTGCTCCGCAGGCGCGCGACAGCGCGATTGCATCCGAAATCAGCTGGGCGATGCTGCACGACGCAGTTCTGAACAGTCCACCGGTGCGCGGCACCAAGGAAGAGATGCTGCAAATCCTGGAGCACAGAAACAACATGTTAAACGGATTCGGGCTGCCACTTCGAACAGGAGAGTTGTTTGAATGTCCAATACATGGCTTGGAGTTTCCCAAGGATAGTTCATCGCTGTTACTAAGCTGAAGCTCCCGCGCCACGTCAGACTACTTGCAGAACCGCCTATCAATCCTAGGAGAACAGCATGCTTCGCGATGTAGGCCCACTCGACTTGTTGCGGCCGTCGCAAAAAGTATCTCAGCGGGAATCGCACTTCTTCCGTTCAGTGCACTGATTTTTCAAAATGAGAAGTCGGGAGAAAATCCCTTTACAACGCTCAGTTTTGCCATCACTTTTTGCAAAAAGTCCCGAAGGCATCGAGGGATTCCCGGTGTCGCTAGCAAACTGAGATTCCGTCAGAAGATTTCCTTTCAAGCGGCTTCCTTCAGTTTCCTTTACCTTTTCTTCTGTCTCGCGTTACAGTCTCCCAAGCTCCGTTAATTCAACTCCTAAAGGCTAGCCATGAAATCTCTCCTTCTCTGCACTGCTTTCCTCTTTGGCTCCGCTTTGTTTCCCTCTCTTGTCGTGGCCGCTCCCCGGGACGTTTCGCTCTCCGCGCCTCCTCAGAGTGTCGAGGTCTTTGACATCTTCGAGCTTTCCGCCACTGTGTCTTCCCCGGATGCCCCTAATCCCTTCACGGACGCTTCCTTGGAAGGCGATTTCGTTCTCCAGGCCGGCGGCAAGTCCTCGCACGTGTCCGGCTTCTGCGATTCAGCCGACGGCTCCTCGTTCCGCATTCGTTTCATGCCTTCCGCTCCCGGGAACTACAGCTTTGTTGTGGTTTTCTCGCAAGGAGCCTTCAGCAAAACATTCAAAGGAGCGTTTCAAGCTACGCCCTCTCGTCGCCGCGGTCCTCTTCGCGTCGATCCGCAATATCCTTGGCATTTTGTTTGGGAAGGCACAGGCGAGCACTACTTCTTCAACGGCACCACGGCTTACTGGTTGCTTGGCTGGACAGACGACCGCATCGTGCAGTACTCAATCGAGCGGTTACACCGCCTCAAAGTCAATCGTCTTCGCGTTACTCTCGCGGGCCGCACCGACACTTACTACGGCGAGCCCATCATGCAGTCCGATAATTTCACCATGGACCTTGCCGCTTGGCCCGCTCGCGACACCCACGACTTCCTCCATCCGGACTTCGATTACTCGCGTTTCAACATTGCCCACTGGCGTCGCTTCGAATCCATGCTCCAATTTGCTCGCGACCGCGACGTGATCATCTCCATCGTTCTCGATATGAATGATTCCCGTATTCACCCCGCTGCAGGCAGTGAGGACGAGCGTCGCTTCCTTCGCTACGCCGTCGCCCGTTTCGCTTCCTACTCCAACATTACGTGGGACCTCGGCGACGACCTCGAGCGCTTCCGCGACGATGCCTGGACCCACGACACCGGGACTTTTCTCGTTCAACTCGATCCCTACCATCACCTCGCTACCAGCCATCCCGTCGATGTCGTCGTCGACGGCAAATCCGTTCACCAGGATCGCGCTTCCTCCTGGTTCGGTTTCACTTCCTATCAGGAATGGTCGCGCAATCAACACGCCCTCATGCTCCAGTCCCGCAAATTCCAGGAACAAACCGGTCGCATCATTCCCCAAACCAATGAAGAGTACGGCTACGAAGACCACTACCCGCTCTGGGCTCTTCCCAATCAGGAATCCGCCGACTCCCTCCGCCGCGTCGCCTGGGACATTGTCATGGCCGGCGCTTATCAAACTGCTGGCGAGTCCGCCCGTCGCGGCACCAACGTTTGGCCAGATACCGGCGGTGGCTGGGTCAACGGTCGCGGCGACGACTCGATGACCATGTTCCTCGGCTATGGTCACATCGTCGACTTCATGACCAGCTTCGATTGGTGGAAGACCAACCCTCACGACGAACTCATCGATCACGAAAACTATTGCCTGGCCGACCCCGGCCACACCTACGCGGTTTATCTCCCAAAGGGAGGTCGCTTTACTCTTCAGCTTCTACCCGGCACTTACTCAGTTGAATGGTTCAGCCCGCTAACGGGTGAACGCATTCCAGGCCCGGACGCGTCAGGACCCTCATGGGCTTCCCCAGATCCTCCGGACTCAAAGGAATGGGCGCTGATTCTCCAAAGAAAATCACCGTGACCATTTACATCCCTTGGTCAACTACGGGTGAGATTAGTGGCCCCGTCAGGCGAGGTCCTAATCGATGCCATCAGCCTCAATCATCGCGGCGGTTTCCTCCTGCCAGGGCGGCAGGATCTTTATCAGCAGGTACAGAATCGCAAAAGGCAAAATCAGCAGAACAATCGCGGGCAGCATCCCTTCCTTGGTGACGAACCCCATCTTATAAGTCGTATATCCAAGGAAGCTCTTCGAAAAGAGTTGGCCTCCGATCACTACGTTCCAGCGCATGGCGAAGATCCCAATCATCGTCAGGATGGCAGCAGCCGCATAGATTCGCTTGCGCACCTGTTCGGCGAATTGCACCAGTTGTGTCAGCGCCAGAAGTGTCAGTGGCGTCAGTGTTCCCACGAAAATTTGAAGCACGATCTGGGACAGGAACAACCGCGAGTGCACCATGAAATCCAGGCTCCGGAACGATTCGTCAGCTTCATAAATTCGGTGTATCAGGTCCAGCATCTCCAGCGAAAAATCAATCACGAATGTGTAGAACAGATACTTCGCGATGGTGTCCAGACAATTCATATCGATGGCCCTCCGCCGAATCGCCGAAGTAACCATGTACATCAGCAGCACCAGCGCGATGCCAGACACCATGGCGGAAAACAAGAAGACCACCGGCATCAGCGGCGTCGACCACCACGGGTTCGCTTTCACGGAACCAAAAATGAACCCTACGTACCCATGCAGCATGAATGCCGATGGAATACCAATCAGCGTGATGATCCATCCGGCGCGATCGTCCACACGTAGCGCCCCTGCACTGATGTTCGCGGATCCTAACGTCAAAGCGCGGTACATCACTCGCTTCAAACCCGTCGAAGACTGCGCCAGCAATACAATGTCCCGCCGGTAATCCAGCCAGATCTCCAACAGCAGAACCGCCATCAAATACCACAAGTATACGAACCCGAACATTGCCATCGCCGACGCTCGATGCGGCGTCAGATACATTTCCAGCGAGCGTTCCGGGTGTCCTAAGTGAAGTTGTAGCGGCAGCGGCGCTACGATTAGAAACGCTAGTGCCGTCAGCAGCGCCAGACGATATGTGGGCTTTACCGCCTCCACCCGAAAAACTCGTTCCAGGGACGCCAGGATGAACGCGCCCGCGACCAACCCGGTCAGAAACGGATACAGCACGATCAGCACGCTCCACTGCAGCTCCACCTCGTTCGGATACATGAATCCTTCCACCGTGGCTTCTCCTTAGCGCACCGAACCATCCAGCCCGTTGTAGAACATCTTCGCTCCCGTCGCCAGGTGGGGCTTCAGCACCTGCACTGTGTGCGTCTTCAAAAACGCGTGAATAGGATCATTGGGATTCTTCAAGTCTGCCAATTGCCGCGCGCCGGTCGGACACGCTTCACAGCACGCCGTCGTCAACCCTTTGCTGATGCGGTGATAGCACAGCGTGCATTTCTCTGCTGTGTGCCTGGTCGGATGGAAGAACCGGCAACCATAAGGACACGCCTGAATGCAATACCTGCATCCCAGACAATAGTTGTAATCGATCAGTACCACCCCGTCGGCGGTATGAAACGTGGCACCCACGGGACACACTTGCGTGCACGGCGAATCCGTACAATGATTACAGAGCTTTGGTACAAAGAAGTTCTTTCCTCCAGTCTTTCCGTTCGCGGGAAATCCCTCTTTACCGCCGTCGGGCGAATCCACTGTCGGGTTTTCGATGTGCCAGTCGTCCACGTGGTAGCGTTCCACCCAGGTTCGGAAGTAGCCATCGGGAACCTCGTTCTCCATCGAACATGCTCTTACGCAACTCCCACATCCGATGCATTTGGCAATGTCCAGCAGCATGCCCCACCAGTGATCCGTCATCTTGTAGTTCGGGGCATCCTCAGGTGTGCCCGCTAGCACAAAGTCCCAAGCGGCAGCCGCGGCCGGCAAAAGCAGAAGAATCTGACGGCGAGTCAGAGTCACTTCTTTCCTCCCGTGTCGAATCCAGGACTGTGAGGCTGGTGGCACGTATTGCACAGTTGTCCCTGCGCGTGTTCTTTGGCGTCTACCTGAGGGAATCCACTCGGTTTGGCAATGTTCTCCGAGTGGCATCGCACACATAGCGTTGCGACATCCGGCTTCACGGGTATTACCGATGCCGGGTCATCCGCATGCTTGGCCAAGGGGCCATGACACGATTCGCAGTTGACATGCGCGTGCACGCCCTTTGCTTTCATCTCCAGCACATCCGGGTGACAGCCTTCGCAGGCTTCGTGCCCCGCATAGACCAGCGGTCGGCTTGTGATTTCCTGGAGTGCGTCACCTCTGTATGGACCGTAGCGCCCGAAGCTCTTGGGAATTACCGCAGCTCGCAGCGCGACAAATGCGACCGCTCCCAACACAAATAAAGCTGCTACAGGAATCAGGTGCGCGGAATCTTTAAACCTGCTCATTCAAATCCTTTTTGAGAAGGAGATCAGAGCACGTCCCGGCGGGAAGGATTCGCGACAGAGGATTCCGCCGGTTTACGACAGCGGCGAACCCATGTCCCAATTGGGAGACCATGCAGGAATGCCTTGCTGGAGCGAAGGCAATGTAACGAGCGTACGTACATTTAACCCTCGTGCTCACGCAAGGATTATGACCATAGTCACTCGGCAACGTGACCCGGGTCACATCAGCTGCATCGTTCGCCCTCTTTATCCCATCAGTCCAAGCAGAGCCGAGATTCCTTGGTGGAAACGAGAGACGATCAGGCTCACGACGAGGTGCCCGTCGGAAGGGAACTCGTAGAAATGGCCGGGGTGCACCAGCACGTGCGCGTTTTTCATAATCTCAATGGCCAAGTCCTCATCGGAACGGTCGCCAGCCACTCGCAGCACTGCGTACCACCCACCTTCCGTGTCCAGCAGCTCGCAACCGGCCTTTCCGTTCACCGCGGATTTCAAGTAAGACCAGTTCTCCCGAACTCTATCTTGGAGCTGTGGCTGCAGCGATTTGCGTTGTTCAAAAAGTTTCGGAAACGCCCACTGTGTTACCGAGCTCAGGGATAAGTATGTGTCGGCGATGATTTCCAGCCGCTCCAACGCTGGTCGCACGAGCGTTTCTGGTCCCGTCGTTACCATCCACGCCACTTTCATCTGCGGCAGCGCCGCAATCTTCGAAAGCCCACTCAGGGTGAACGTCAACGCGTCTCGATTTGCCACAAATGTTCTGCGCGGCGCGCCATCGAGAGAGTAATCCAGGAATACTTCATCCACGATCAGCGCCAGACCGCGTTCCCGGCACAGTTTATTCAGCCGTGCGACTTCTTCTGACTTCACAAATGACCCCGTCGGATTGTTGGGGTGTACCAGAAGAATTGCTCGCGTCCGCGGCGTCAGCGCAGCAAGAACAGAATCAAAATCAACAAACCAACCCTGTGCGTAGTGCAGTTGGTAGCGAATCAGCGTAACGTCCTGCAGATCGCCCAGAAAATCGAATAGGGGGTAGCTCGGCGTAGGCACCAGCACCTCATCGTGCGCGTTGCACAGCAACCGGAACACATATGAATACGCTTCGCTGGTGCTGGTTGTCAGCAGTACCGATTCCGGATCGACTGTCTCTTCGTGATCCTCCCGGTAGTACCGCGCGACCTCCTCCCGCGCCGCGAGCAACCCCTTTGCCTCCGGTTCGTAGCCGAGGGCCTTGGCATTCTGGAACGCTCCCAGAATAGCCGCCGAGTCGTAATGCAAGCCGCACTCCGTCGTATTCGAGACCGTCAGGTCAATCAGTTCCGTCCCGGAAGCACGCATTTCTTCCCGTGCTTGCGTATATCTATTCGGGGTCAGTTTCCAGTTCGTTCGCTCGGAGAACATTTCGCAACGCGACAATACCATACGCCACGTGGCACCTCTAGCGAACCGTCGAACCGCTCGTGACTCGGGCCGAAGGTAATCCCGGCCAAGCGAGCACCATGGCAACGCCGCGTGGGAATTCACACATTCACTGATGAAAATCACATCAGCGAGTGCGCTGAAGCACACAAAAGTGTCCCTCTGCCGCAACTCCTAATCCAGCCCAACTCCACTACTTATCAATGACATAGCCCACTCACAATAAAGGCTCACTTTGGTTCCCCAGATGCCTCAGTTACATTGTGGGAGTTCGCCAAGGTCTGTTCGGGTTTATGCGGCGGCCGTCCTTTTAGCGGCAGGTGAGACTTATTGCCGAGCGATCACAGGCCTCTGGCTCAGGTCTTGCTTCGCTGAATGCTGGGCCATAAGCTCACAAATAATTGGGCGGGGCCATGAATCGAGTCTTCGCCCTTTGAGGTGCTTCGCACCGTGCATTCCTTCGATCCAATCTTCTCTGCCTGCGTACTTTCGATCCTGACGGAAAGAAACTCATCCACGTTTCCTGAAAAGGGGGATTCATGCACGACACTCTGAACGCCGCGCCCATCAAGATCGGCGAGAAAACCATCGACGCCGAGCACGATCTGCAAATGCAGTTGCTCGATTCGCTGTCGCAATCCCTGGCTGCGGGCGGTGATTTTGCTCCCACCCGTCACATTCTTGAACAGTTCATCGAATTCTCCGACATGCACTTCCTCTCCGAACAGCTCATCATGCGCCTCAACGGCTATCCGGGTTATGAAGCTCATCTGGAGGAGCACACCCGGCTGATGAAAAAAGTTCGCGAAATTCGCGAAGCTATCGTCCACGGTGAAAAAGTCTCCAGCCTTCAGCTCATTCTTGAGCTCCGCGACTGGCTCCTCAATCACATTGCTTCCGCAGACGCTGCCTTCGGTGAATTCCTCAAAACCAAGGAAGCCAGGTCCTCATGACCGCTGCGGTCCCTTTCCTTTGGGGGCAAGAAAGACTAGTCTCAGAGTGTGCCCCAGGGGAGGCGCTAAATGTGCCTGGCTATTCCGGGTAAAGTCGCCAGTACCGAAGTTAAAGACGGCATTCGCACTGGGCGCGTCCAGTTTGGCGGTATCACCCGCCAAGCCTGCCTGGATTTTGTCCCCGAAGCGAAAGAAGGCGATTACGTCATGGTCCACGTCGGTTTCGCCATCAGCGTTGTCGACAAGGACGAAGCCGAGCGCACTTACGCTCTCCTGGAAGCCATGGGTTTGCTCGCCGAAGAGCTGGCGCCGGACGGTGCCGCGCCGGCGGATTCATGAAGTACCTCGACGAATATCGCGACGCTCGTATCGCCCGCGCCTTAGCGGCGGAGATTCGTCGCCGCTCCTCCCGCCGATGGGTCCTCATGGAAATCTGCGGCGGGCAGACGCACACCCTCATGCGTTACGGCATCGACGAACTGCTTGGCGACAGCGTCGATCTCGTTCACGGTCCCGGCTGCCCGGTCTGCGTCACTCCGCTTGAGACCATCGATCGTGCCATCAATCTCGCCCGCCGGACGGATGTCACCCTGGTGTCCTACGGCGACATGCTCCGCGTTCCGGGCTCAGACACGGATCTGTTCCATGTCAAAGCCGAAGGCGGTGATGTCCGCATCGTTTACTCCCCAACCGACGCCGTGAATCTGGCGCGCTCCCTGCCTGACCGCAAAGTCGTTTTCTTCGCCATCGGTTTCGAAACCACCGCGCCGGCCCACGCCATGGCTGTTCTCCAGGCGCAACGCCTTGGCCTGAAGAATTTCAGTCTGCTCGTTTCTCACGTACTCGTGCCGCCCGCTATCCGCACGCTCCTCGGCTCGCCCAAAAATCGTGTCCAGGGCTTCATCGCTCCCGGCCATGTCTGCACCGTTGTCGGCTGTCGCGATTATGAAGATCTCGTACGTGAGTTCCGTGTGCCTATCGTCGTTGGCGGATTTGAACCTATCGATCTTCTGGAAGCCATCCGCATGCTTGTCATCCAACTCGAAGAGGGGCGCGCCGAACTAGAAAACCAATATGTCCGCTCCGTGCAGTACGAAGGCAATCGTCCCGCGCAAGAAGCCATCGCTCGCGTGTTCGAATCCGCGGACCGCAAATGGCGTGGCATCGGCTCCATCCCCGAAAGTGGATTGTTCCTGAAACCGAATTACGCCGCCTTCGACGCCGAACGCCTGTTCGATCTTGCCGACATCTGCGCTCAGGAGCCTGCCGAGTGCATCAGCGCCGAAGTTCTTCTCGGCCACAAGAAACCCACGGACTGCACGGCCTTTGGAACACGCTGTACCCCCGATAAGCCGCTCGGGGCACCCATGGTTTCTTCGGAAGGTGCGTGTGCCGCCTACTATCAATACAAACGCCACCTCGTTACACTCTGAGCCTGTGAGTTCCGAAGAGACCAAAGACCTGACGGCCTTTTCCTGCCCTGTGCCGCTCCCCGCGCGCGAGCGCATTCTTCTCGGTCATGGCAGTGGTGGCAAACTCAGCGCCGATTTGCTCCAGCAAGTCTTTCTTCCAGCACTTGGCAACCCCGTTCTCGACCGTCTTGAGGATCAGGCCGTAGTTTCCGTGAATGGCATCCAACTCGCCGTCTCGACTGATTCCTTCGTTGTAAAGCCCCTCTTCTTCCGTGGAGGCGACATCGGCTCGCTCGCGGTTCACGGCACCATCAATGATCTCGCCATGGGTGGAGCTATCCCACTCTGGCTCAGCGCAGCCTTTATTCTCGAAGAAGGTCTGCCCCTGGAGACCTTAAAGCGGGTTGTGGACTCCATGCAGAAAGCCGCCGCTGATGCCGGCATACAGATCATCACCGGCGACACCAAAGTCGTTGAGAAGGGCAGTGCCGACGGCCTGTTCATTAATACCACGGGCATCGGCCGCGTCCGCGATGGTGTCTCGCTCTCCGCAAGCCAGGCTCGTCCCAACGACGTAATTCTCGTCAGCGGTTTCCTCGGCGACCACGGCATCGCCATTCTTGCCGAGCGTGAAGGCCTGCAATTCGAAACTCAGGTGAACAGCGATTCCGCAGCGCTGCATACTCTCGTCGGTCGCCTCCTCGAGGCCACCAGCGAAGTCCGCTGCCTCCGCGATCCCACCCGCGGCGGCCTCTCCAGCACCCTCAACGAAATTGCTGCCAGTTCCCGCGTCGGTATGGAACTCGACGAAACCTCGATTCCCGTTCGTGAGGAAGTTCGCGGTGCCTGCGAAATGCTCGGCCTCGATCCCATGTATGTTGCCAACGAAGGCAAGTTGGTGGCGATTGTTGCCCCAACGGCTGCGCAGGACGGCTTGCGCGCCCTGCAAAGCCATCCCCTGGGCAAAGACGCGGCCATCATCGGCCATGTAACTTCCGACCACCCGCGTATGGTCGTGATGCGCACGCCCTTTGGCACTACGCGCATTGTCGATATGTTGGCGGGTGATCAGTTGCCGCGCATTTGTTAAGGAAACACTGTGCACGAAATCGGAATAGCCAGTTCCATTCTCGAATGTGTCGCTGCCGAAGCGCAGCGTCATCCCGGCACGCAGGTCCTCGCCGTCGGTGTGCGCATCGGTGAATTGTCCAGCGTCGATAAGGATGCTCTCGACTTTGCCTTCGAATGCATCACGCATGACACCGAATGGGAGCATCTCAAGCTGCAAGTGGAGTGGTGTCCCCGCCGTCAAAAGTGTGGGGCCTGTGCCCATGAATTCTCCGTTCCCGATCTGGATTTCACTTGCCCCAAGTGTGGTTCAAACCATTCCACCTGCATTGGCGGAACAGAACTGGATATTGCCTACCTGGAACTGGAGGAGCCATGCGCGAAATCGTAGAGAAAAAAGTATTGAGCGAAAACGATCGCCTGGCGGCCGAACTGCGCCAGCGCTACCGCGAGCAGCATATTTTCTGCGTTAATCTCATCAGTTCCCCGGGTTCGGGCAAAACCGCTCTTCTCGAGAGAACCTTAGCCTCCTACACCCAAGCTCGTTCCGTAGCCGTGCTCACCGGCGATATTCAAACCGACAACGATGCCCGCCGCCTCTCCGGCTATGGTTTCCCGGTCCGCCAGATTGTCACCGGAGGCACCTGTCACCTCGATGCCCGCATGGTGGATCGTCACCTCACAGAAATGGGTTTTCGCGGTCCCGGCCTTCTGCTCGTCGAAAACGTCGGCAACCTCGTTTGCCCCTCCAGCTACGATCTCGGCGAAGCCGCAAAAATCGTCTTACTCAGCGTCACCGAAGGTGAAGACAAACCGCTCAAGTATCCCGGCATCTTCCATCGTGCTTCGTTGATGATACTCACCAAAACCGATCTCCTTCCCTACGTTGAGTTCAATCCCGACCTCGCCCTCGAAAACGCCCGCAAGGTCCATCCGGAAATCGAGTACATCGCCCTCTCCTCGAGAACTGGCGAAGGTTTTGACCAGTGGCTGCATTGGCTAAATGCGCTGCAACACAAATTTCAGCAAGCCGCCGCCGCTATCAATTCCTGAAGACTCTGCGATAATTCCCTCATGGACGAATCGTCCAGAGCGATCCTTGCCCGCAAAGCCATTGACGTCACCGGCATCGTCCAGGGTGTCGGCTTTCGCCCTTTCATCTATCGTCTTGCGCAAGAATGCAATCTCACCGGTTTCATCGCCAACACTCCCGCGGGTGTAACCATCGAAGTCCAAGGCGATCCCGATCTTTTGGATCGCTTTCTCGTGCGCCTGCCCTCCGAACTTCCCCCGCTGGCCAAAATCACTTCACTTCTTCCGCGCGACGCTGAACCGCAAGCGGAGACCACTTTCCGTATCGTTTCCAGCCGCCTCGATGCTCCTCCCAAAGCGCTGATCTCCCCCGATGTAGCGGTTTGCGGTGATTGCCTGCGCGAAATGATGAACCCCCGCGACCGCCGCTTTCGCTATCCCTTTATCAACTGCACCAACTGCGGCCCGCGCTTCACCATCATTCGTGATATTCCTTACGACCGCGCACGCACGTCCATGGCTTCCTTCCAAATGTGCGCCGCGTGCCAGGCCGAATATGACGACCCCGCCAACCGCCGCTTCCATGCCCAGCCAAATGCCTGCTGGGACTGCGGTCCGCAATTGCAACTCTGGGCCGCCGATGGCTCCCACATCAATGTCGCGGAACCGCTACGCGAAACCGCCCGCCTCCTCGAAAAAGACGGCATTGTCGCCGTCAAAGGTCTCGGTGGATTTCACCTGGCGTGTAACGCTCGTTCCGAAGCTGCCGTAAATATACTGCGCGAACGAAAACGCCGCGTCGAAAAACCTTTCGCCGTCATGCTTCGTCGTATCGAGGATGTCGACCGCTTCTGCGTCGTCGATGACGCCGCACGCAAAGTTCTCCTCTCCATCGAACGACCCATCCTCCTGCTTCCTCGCAAGCCTGATTCCGGACTCGCAGACGGCATAGCTCCTCGCAATCGCTTTCTGGGCGCCTTTCTGCCTTACACTCCCCTCCACCATCTTCTCTTTTCCAGCGGCAAGTTCGACGCCCTGGTCATGACCAGCGCCAATCTCAGCGAAGAGCCCATCGCCATCGATAACGAGGAAGCCGTCCGTCGCCTCCAGGGAATCGCCGATGCTTACCTCGTCCACAATCGCGACATCCTACGCCGCTGCGATGACTCGGTTGTCCGCCTCGCCGCTGGCCGCACGCAAATGCTGCGCCGCTCTCGTGGTTTTGTTCCCGTGCCGGTTCCCCTCGAACACGAATCACAACCGATTCTCGCCGTCGGCGGTGAACTAAAAAACACCATCTGCATCGTCCGGAGTAGCGAAGCTTTTCTCGGCCAGCACATCGGTGACCTCGAAAATCTGGAAAGCTACAGCTTTTTCGAGGAAGCGGTCCAGCATCTTCAACGCATCCTGGAAATTCATCCCAAGGTGATCGCGTACGACCTTCACCCCGACTATTTCTCCACCAAGTGGGCGCTTGGCCAGGACAGCGAAGACGTTCGACTAATCGGCGTGCAGCATCATCACGCTCACATCGCTTCCTGCATGGCGGAGAATCATCTAGATGGCAAAGTCATTGGCATTGCGCTCGACGGAACAGGCTACGGCACCGATGGCGCTGTCTGGGGCGGGGAAGTGCTTCTTGCGGATTACGCCGGCTTCGAACGCGCTGCCCATTTCGAATATATTCCCTTGCCCGGCGGTGCCGCCGCGATTCACGAACCCTGGCGTGTCGCCCTCAGCTACCTGCTGAAACATTACGTGAAGGATCTCGACAGCCTGGATCTGCCTTTTATTCGCGGCATTGATTCGCGTAGACGACAGATCATCCAGCAGATGATCGACCGTCAAATTCATTCGCCTCGCACTTCCAGTTGCGGACGTTTGTTCGACGCGGTTGCCTCCCTCGCGGGCATTCGTTCCGCCGTCAATTACGAAGCGCAAGCCGCCATCGAACTCGAAATGGCCGCGCACGATTCCACCGACGAGGGCGCTTACCCGTTTGATCTGCTTCCCGACGGCCCTAACTGGCAGATCGGGACGCTGTCCCTCTTCGAGGCGCTCCTCCACGACATTCGTCACCAGCAACCAGTCTCCGACATCAGCCGCCGTTTCCATGCCGGTCTCGCCGCCATGTTCGTTGACCTTGCCGAGAAAATCCGTCAACAAAGCCAACTCAACCGCATCTGCCTCAGCGGTGGCTGTTTCCACAATGTGCTGTTATTTCAATTGATGCTGGATGCCCTGCGCGCAAAATCCTTCGAGGTCTACTTTCACTCCGAAGTCCCCGCCGGTGACGGGGGCATCAGCCTTGGCCAAGCCCTAATAGCCGCTCACCGCCTGCACTTGTCGTAGGGATCGCCTTCTGAGGCGGTCCGCACCCGAGACACACCCTAACTTATTCCCATTGCCACTCAAACCCCCACTACCGCGTCCCGTACTTCCGGCTCGACGTGACCCCTTTTCCTTCCGTAACCGTAATCGTCTGCCCCGCCGCTACGTTCGAAAACTTATCCACCTGCCCGCTGGGCCAACGAATCTCGATCGCGTCTGCCTGATCACGCCGCGCCAGCCCAAACGTCAGCACTAACTCACTCGCCGACAAATAGCTCGACCCGCTCCGCATCATCTCCGTTTGTGTTTCGCCGGCCGCCGTCAATTTCACCACCGACCCAATCCCGTCCCGGTTCGATTTCACCCCGACTAGCTTGATCCGCAAGCTCTTCTGCTGCGCCGCCTCTCCCGTCGCGTCATTCTCAAACAAATACGCCCGCCCGCCATTCGTCGACATCAGCAAATCCAGCCGTCCGTCATTGTTGATATCGCCATAGGCCGCTCCACGGCCTACCCGCGGCGCTCCAAACGCGGCTCCTAAACTCTTTGTCGTCTCCTGAAAATTACCTTTCCCCAAATTCCGAAATACATGCGGTGGCATTGCATACTTCACATTCGGCTGCACTCGCTGAATATCCCCGTCGATGTGTCCGTTCGCAATCAAAATATCCGGCCAGCCATCCAGGTCATAATCAAAGAAGAAGCACCCAAATCCTAGCGTCAGCAGCGTGTCGCGCCCGATCTCCGAGCGCGGCGCCTCATCCACGAACAGCCCTTTTCCCTCGTTGTGATAAAGCGAAATCATCTGGTTGGCAAAATTCGTAATCAGCAGGCTCGGAATGCCCGAACGATCATAGTCCGCCGCATCCACTCCCATCCCCGCGCGCGCCACTCCATCTTCGCTGAACGCCACCCCCGCCAGCACCGCTTTCTCCGTAAACGTTCCATTCCCATTGTTGCGATAAAGCTTGTTCGGTTGCGTATCATTCGAAAACAGCAAATCCGGCCAGCCATCATTGTCGTAATCGAGCACTGCAATTCCCAGTGTTTTCGACGTCGGCTCCCCCAGTCCCGCCTTCTTGGTCACATCTTCAAACGTCCCGTCGCCTCGGTTATGCCACAGCCGCACCGCCGCTCCCTTGTACGATTCCGGCGTGCAATACGATTTACTCTTTCCATCCAGCGTGCAGTACAAATCCTCTTTGATTGACCACTGCACATAATTCGCTACCACCAGGTCCAGCTTCCCGTCTTTGTCGTAGTCCACCCACGCCGCGCTCGTGCTGAATTCCTTCGGCCCCATCAGCCCGGCCTCCTGCGTTACATCCGTAAACGTTCCATTCCCATTGTTGTGGAACAGGTGGCTCTGCCCCATCGCGGTTACAAACAAATCGTCATATCCATCGTTATCGTAATCGCCCACCGCCACGCCCATCCCCAAAATCTCGATGTCCAGTCCAGCCTTGTGCGTCACGTCCGTGAATGTGCCGTCGTGGTTATTGTGATATAGCTTCGGTGTGCTGTGTTTCGACGCCTGTCCCGGCCAGTCCGTGCCATTCACGATGAAAATATCCTGCCAGCCGTCATTGTCGTAGTCGATGAACGCAACGCCCGGCCCCATCGTCTCCGGCAGATATTTCTTTCCGAACGCCCCATTGTTGTGAACGAAATGAATTCCCGCCTGCTGCGTGATATCCCGGAACGTGATGGCGGCGCTTTCCGCCGGAGCCTTCACCGTTTGCCCCAGCAGTGCAGCCGCGCAAACCAACAACAACACTCCTCCAAAGCCCAGTCTCACCTGTTCTCCGCTTTCCCCTCGCGTCCGACTCCCAACGCGTCCGCGACCCGGTTGATGTAGTTGAACCACGACGCAATCAGCGTTATCTGCAATATGCCTCGATCATCAAAGCCTACCGCTCGCAACTTCGCGTGATCCTCCGGGCTGCACTGCGTGGCGTCGCGAGTCAACTTCACCACATACTCCAGCATCACCTTGTTTTGTTCACTGATTGGCGCACTCCGGAAATCCTTCCTCAACGCCTCCACCATTTCCTCTTTCAGGCTTACCCGGCGCAGAAACTCTGCGTGTGATTCGATTCAATAAAAGCACCGGTTCGTCACCGACACCATCGTCGCAATCATTTCGTGCTGTTCCCGCTTCAGCGGCAATTCCGGCGACATCATCGCCCCAAACGCACTGAACGAGTGGAACATCACATCAGGAAACAGCGTGTGCGAGCCCACAATGCTGTTCTCAAACCCATCATCCACGCTTGGCACCGGCGTCGCGTATTCCATCGGATATAATCTCCGCTGCTCCGTGACTGCGTTGCGCACGCGCTCGTCATCTTCCATGCGAATCGTTTTGATCCAGGTCATGTTTGCCTGCCCCTTATTTGTGTGTTGTAGATACGCTCATCGCCCAGCATCTGCCGAAGGTTGCCGCTGCTTCGCCGTTGCAACCGCACCAGCGTGTTTCGCCGCCAGCTTCGCATTTAGCGCCACACTCTCGTGCTCGTGCACCGCCTGCCGTTCATTGTTGTCTTCGGGATGCGCCTGCCGGTACGCTCCCGTCAACGCCTGCGAAGCTTCATCCGCCTTGAAGCGCAAATAGCGATCCTTGTATTCGTTCGCCGTCTTTTCATCGCCCAGCCCCGTATAGCAGAGCATCAGGTTGTAATTTGCCTGCAGGTCCTCCGGATCGATGGCCAGCGTCTGCTGCAATTCCCTCACCGCGTCCGCATAGCGCTTCTGCAGAAACAGCACGCGCCCCAATTCATTGTGTACCACGCGATCCTTGGGATATTGCGCCAACACTTCACGCAACACCACGGCCGCCTCGTCGTACTTTCCTTCTTCCTTCAGCACCCGCGCATAAAAGAAATTCGCGCGCGCCAGCCCCGGCTTCAGTGCCAATGCTTTCTTGAGCACTTCCAGCGCGCCCTCCGTGTTTCCCTCCTGCACCCGCACGCGTCCCACATTCGTCCATCCGTCCGCGTTGTCGGGCATCATTTGCGTGATCTCCGTGAACGCCTGCTCCGCCCCCTTCAGATCACCTTGCAGAAACAGCCCTATTCCATAATCGTTCCACCGCGTCCAATCCTCTTTCGACCACTCCACCTTGGGTGCGGGCGCCGCTGCCGAATGTGGCAAAACGTTCAGCGTCTTCATGTCTTCCGCAACGGTGATGACCGGTAGATCCGGGATCTCTTTCTTATTGCTCGAAACCCCGGAAAGATCGCCGCTAAACGCAAACCTGCGGTCATCGTAGTCGGGTGTATGTTCTCCACCTGGTTGCGACGCGTCCGGTACTCCTCCGAACGCAAACTGCGTGTTGAACCACTGAAACTTCCGGTAATTCAGCTTCGAATGCAACGTGATGTGTTCCCCCGCACTCTCCGGCACATGCATCCGGAAATGGACCGTGTCCGCCGCGCCTGGCGGGATCAAATGAACGTATACCGTCGCTCGCGTGGACCACGCATTTCGTTTGTTGATCGGGTTCCCGTGCGCGTCGATCTGCAGCGATTTGTAGAAGTGCGCCCCGGGCTCCACCGGCCCCTTGCCGTTGTCCCCTACCTTCCCGCTCCAGAAAATCGTTTGCCCCTTTTCGTCCACGGCCTGCAACTCCAGCCACACATCAAACGCATCCACGGTTCCGCCCGGAAAGAAGTGCCCTACTTTGCGCGTCCGCACCACCACGTCCACCAGCACGTCATCTCCGCGCCGCACCGCCGCATCCACTCGGCCCAGCGGCGCCGTGATCGGGCGAGCTTCACCCGCCGGGCCTTTCGGCAGCGAAACATCCGCTTCCTCTCCAACCGCGAAGCTCGTGGATAGTTCCTGTTTTGGATAATCCGCTGCTTTCTCCTCGCCTTGCCTTTTCCCGGCTGGCGAAATCGCAAAAATATCTACCGTCAATTCCTTGTCCTGCAAAAACTTCTTGCTGGCGTCAAACTGCGCCTGATCTTCATTGGCCATCGGCACTGCGGTGTTCGCTCCCGGGAATCGGTGCGAGTGGACATAGCCATTGACGCTGCCCTCATCCTTCGAAGCCACCATCGGCATGTGGCAGTCCGCGCACATCATCGGCGTCGCCGGATAATAAAATGCCCGTGCCCCTTGACCCGAAACTCCGCTGCCCTGCCAGTTGTCGTACTCGTTGAATCCACGAATCCACCGGTAGTTGTTGACCGGCACATCGAGATGTACTTTGTGACACCCCGAGCAAAACTCCGGTACCTGCTCCCGCATGAATGGCTTTAAGAACACGCGCCGGTGCGGCTCCGGATTCAGTCGCACCATAAAGTCATGCAGTCCACGAACCACTGGGTTTTCGCTCGCCGCCAGCGCGTGCAGTTTCGGATATTCCAGTACGAAATCCCCTTGCCCCATCGTGCTTTTCACTTTAACGATGCTGTGGCACATCATGCAGCTCAGTCCCGCCCGAGCCTCCGGCCGGTTCACGGTCTGCTTGATCGGCGTGTCCATCAACCCGCTGAACAGCAGCGCCGGGTCGTGGCAGCCCGCGCACCACTTCGAAGGTTTTACGCCCGCCACGTCCTGCATGTATTCAATGCTTTTGCGATACCACTGGTTGTTGAACGACGAAAAATGATGCGCTGAGCTTTCCCACTGTTTATAAATATCCGCGTGACACCGTTCGCACGCCTTCGACTGCATAAAGTAATCTGCCGGAATGTTCCTGCCATCCGTCGTCTGCACCGAACTCGGAAAAAACTTCCCCTGAGGCCCGTCACCTTCGTTATCCATGGTCACCGGTGAAATCGGAGGATTCGTCACTCGATACGCGTTGCTCCACGCAACGTTTCGAATCCACCACGCCCCCCACGCAATCGGCACTGCGGCCACCAAAATCCCGACGAAGCCAACAGTTCGTTGCAGACTGCTCGCGCCTAACCACCCACGCTCTTTCATCCACGCCGTTGCCAGCAACACCACGCCCAGCATACAAATCACAATGTGCGCGTACAGCCATCCCTTCAGCCGATGCGGCGTCCCCAGATAAATCAGCGCAACTCCCAGCGCCGCCCCTGCCGCCATCAACACCCAACCGATCCGTGCGAGCCACGTGTCCTTACCAATTCCACGAAACAAATAAACAACAAGTCCCAGGGCCAGTAACACACCCAGCCCCGTGTGCAAAAGCACCGTCACCGCATAAACAATCGTCGCCGTGGGAAATGCGAAAAGGTAAATTGCAGTCAGAGCTAGGAGCAAAACGCTCAGAGAACGCCAGCGTTTCATTCAATTTCCCCCGTTCGATCTTCTTCGATCGCTCTCTCCAACAATTAAAAATGCGGCCGGGTTCCGTGACCCGGCCGCAAAGTTTGTTGGGGTGCTTCTTGGAGTCAGCGAAGGGATGACTGTGAGAAGCGTCTGCAAAAGTTGTTCTCTTTATAGATTCTCTCGGCACACCTGGCAATAATGCGAAAGCACTACCCCTTCGAGTCCTCCGCAATGCCCTTGCTTTCAGTCACTTGGAACGCTTTTCCCGCCTTCAAATCCTTGTACTCTTCCTTCCTCCCGTTCGGCCATTCGATCACCACGCGATCGATCTTCTCCTGCTTGCCTACGCCAAAGGTCACCGGCAATTCCGATTGCGACAGATAACTCGAACCGCTTCTCACCATCCGCGTCTGTTGCTGTCCTTGTCCAAATACTCGTACCACCGCTCCAATCGCATCCCGATTCGACTCTGTCCCCGCCAACCGCAATCGAACGCTGCGATTAGCGTTCTCCACATCATTGCGGTACAAATGCGCGCTACCTTTGTTCGTCGTCAGCAGCACATCCAAATCCCCATCACGGTCAAAGTCTCCCACCGCTAACCCGCGCCCCACCTTCGGCTTATCAAATCCTCCGCCAATGTCTTCCGCCACATCGCGAAACTTTCCTCCACCCAAATTCTGAAAGAGCTGCGCGGGTTGCGCATATCCAACGTTTCCGCGAATATTCCGTACCGTGTCGTCGATGTGTCCGTTGGCAATGGCAATATCCTGCAGCCCATCCAGGTCTGCATCAAAAAACACGCACCCAAAACCCAAGGTGTTTCGCGACGCCGCTCCCAATCCCGTTTGCATCGCCACGTCGTCGTAGCCCTTTCCCGCAAACCGGTACAATCCGATCATCTCGTTATCGAAATTCGTTATGACAATTCCCACTTTTCCCGAGTTCTCGAAGTCTGCCACATCCACACCCATTCCCGCCCGCGCTTTTCCTTCCGTGCTGAACGCCAACCCCGCTTCCACGGCCACATCCTTGAATTTTCCGTTGTGCAGGTTGCGGTACAGTTTGTTCGGCTGCGTATCATTCGCGACCAGCAAGTCCGGCCAGCCATCCTGGTCATAATCCAGCATTGCCACGCCCAGCGACTTCGAACTGCTGTCAAACACTCCGCTGCTTGCCGTCACATCTTCAAATGTTCCATCCCCACGGTTGTGATACAGCCAGCAGGTGTCTCCGCGATACGCTTCCGGCGTACAGTACGATTTGTTTTTTCCATCCAGGCTGCAGAACACGTCCGTCTCCGCTGTCCATCGCACGTAGTTGCACACAAATAGGTCCAGCAGCCCATCGCGGTCATAGTCGAACCATACCGCTGACGTGCTCAACCCCTGTTTCCCCAGCAATCCGCTCGCTTTGGTCACATCGACAAACGTGCCTTTGCCCGTATTCCGGAATAACCGGCTCTGCCCCACGCACGTTATAAAAACATCCGGAAAGCCGTCGTTATTGTAGTCCCCGACGGCCACGCCCATTCCATACATCTCCACATCCAAGCCCGCCGGCTTCGTCACGTCCGTAAACGTCCCATTGCGATTGTTGTGGTAAAGCTTCAACGTCGTGCGCTGGCGCTTATGCCCCGGCCAGTCCATCGAGTTCACCAGCAGAATGTCCTGCCACCCGTCCGCGTCGTAATCCAGAAACGCGCACCCGGATCCCAACGTTTCTGGAAGCAGCTTTCCTCCATACGCCCCGCTGTTATGTTCGAAGTGAATTCCCGCCGCGCTTGTCACATCCACAAATCGAAATCCCGGACTCGCTGCTGCCGCTCTCAGCGAACCCGGCGCAGCCCCCGCGATCAAACCTGCCCCAATTCCGTTCCAGATAAACTCGCGCCGCTTCACGGAAGCCTCATGGCAGGTTCACGAGCCCGTTGCGGATGGCATACACCACCAACTCCGCCGTCTTGTGGATTCCCAGCGCATCCATGATATTCGCCCGGTGCACCGACACCGTGTTCGCGCTTAGGCCCAGCTCCGTGGCAATTTCCTTGTTCGATTTTCCCGCCACGATATGTTGCAGAATTTCCAGCTCTCTCGGCGTCAACCCCGTATCTCGCTCGCCCTTCAGCGTTCCTCCCCGCGTAATCTGTGGGTCGAGCACCATCGTCCCTTCCGCCACTTTCTTGATTGCGCTCACCAGATCCAGATCCATCGCGTTCTTCAGCACGTACCCCTTCGCCCCTGCTTCTAGAGCCTGTCGGATCAACGTATCTTCGGAGTGCATGCTCAGCATCAAGATTGCCGTCTCCGGCCTTTTCGTCAGGATCCGCCGCGAAGCCTCAATCCCGTTGATCTGCGGCAGCGCGCAATCCATCACAATCACGTCTGGCTCCAGTTTTTCCGCGCACTCCACCGCTTCCAGCCCGTCGCTCGCCTCACCTACCACCTGGAACGAAGCTTCGTCCTCCAGCATTCGCCGAAACCCCCGCCGCACCAGCGCGTGATCGTCCACCAACAGCACTTTCAACTTATTCCCCATGCATCTCCACCTTTGCCCTCGGAATCCGCAGTTTCACCAGCGTCCCCGTTCCATTCGCGGACGACGCCCCCATCGCCGAGACCGTCACAGTTCCCCCCAAAAGCTCCGCCCGCTCTCGCATCGCCACCAGTCCGATCCCCGTCTGCCCTTCTACCGGCGCCAGTCCTTTTCCGTGATCCTCCACTTCCAGTTCCAACTGCGCGGGCTGGAACCGCAAGCGAATCCAGGCCTCCTTGGCACCCGAATGACGGCTCACATTGTTCAACGCTTCCTGCAGCACACGATAAACCTGCACGCCCGCCCCAGCTTCCACCGCAAATGGTTCCCCCGACTTTTCGTAGTGCAGCACAAGCCCGCTCTGTCGTTCCACCGTGGGGATGTACCAATCCAGCGTACTCTCCAACCCCGCCTCGTCCAGCAACACCGGATGCAGCGCCTGCGACAAGCTGCGAATATTGTTCAATGTGTTCTGGGCAATCTCCCGCACTTCCTGCAAGTCCGCATGCAACGGCGAATCCAACGGGATCTGCTTATCCGTCCGTCGCAGCAGCGAACCAATAGCCGTCAACACTTGTCCAAACTCATCATGCAATTCCCGCGAGATATGCCGAAGCGTCGATTCCTGCGTGGAAATCAGCTTCTGCGCCAGGTCGCTTCTCTGCGAAGACAACTCCTCCACATGCGCAAATAGCCGCCGGTTGTTCCGGATCAAATACAAGCTCGTTAGCACAATCGCGAGCAAAATCGCCGCCAGAAAGAAATAGAGCTGTCGCTGCACGCGCCCATAAATTTCCGCAATGCGCCCGGCCGCCTCTTCTTCCGCTTCATTGTTCTGCACCAGCAGCCGCGAAACCGCCGAACTTAACGCCGCCTGCCGCGGTTGCAATGTGTCCCGCACCTGCTCTCGTGCTAAATCTTCGTCATACGCGGCCTGCCCAAACATCCGGTCGCTGGCATCCCAAAACTGATTCAAAGCCTGAAATAGATAGCGGCGCTGCTCACTCGTCGGTGCCGCCTCCGAAAGTGGCGCTTCCAACCGCAACGCGTCGTCCAGATCCGTATGAATGCGGTCAAACTGCGCGCTCCACGCAATCAGCGGATAAGGTTCGCTGGCATCCAGCATGTCCCGCATCGCCAGCCCAAGCGAATTCAAATCATTCTGGATCCTTAGCAGTTGCAGCGAATCCCGCCGGTTGCGATCCACCATCTCGCTCTGCAATTTCCGCAACCCCGCGAATTGCACGGTGATGTACGCCGCGTACACCAGCACCGCAAGAATCGTCACCGCTAGCCCGAGATACAATCCTCGCGCTGGCCCCGGACGTGTCCCCGAATTCTTCTCCACGCCAAGAAGGATATACCGCCCTGCCAGCACCCACCAACTCGCTTGCGCCAGTGCAGCCATCCGCCAGTGTTACACTGACTGAGATTCGGCGTTACCTGCGAGGGGAAAACGCAATGATCGATGTAGGTCTCATCGGCTTCGGCCTAGGCGGTCGTTGTTTCCACGCACCGGTCATCAACGCAGTTCCTGGCCTCCGCCTCGCCGCAGTTCTCCAACGCACCGGCGATTCCGCCGCGCAACTTTACCCCGACGTCCGTATCGTCCGCACCCTCGACGAACTCCTCTCCATCGATTCCCTCCAACTCATCGCCATCTCCACTCCTAACCAGACCCATTTCCCCTTCGCCAAGAGCTGCCTCGAAGCCGGGCGCCACGTCGTCGTCGACAAGCCGTTCACCACCAGCGTCGCGGAAGCCATCGAACTTCTCAACCTCGCCAAAAAACTTGGCCGCGTCCTCACCGTCTACCACAACCGCCGCTTCGACGCCGATTTCCAGGCCCTCCGCCAAACCGTCGCCACCGGCGACCTCGGCCGCATCCTCCGTTTCGAATCCACTTACGATCGCTTCCGTCCTACTTCCAAGCCCAACGCCTGGCGTGAGAAGCCCGGCCCCGGCAGCGGCGTACTCTTCGACCTCGCGCCTCATCTCCTCGATCAGTCCTTCATGCTGCTCGGCACTCCGCAAGCCATAACCGCCGACGTGCGCATCGAGCGCCCCGGCTTTTCCACCGACGACGCCTTCGACATTTTCCTTCATTACCCGGAAGGTGCCCGCGCACTCCTCCGTGCCACCATGATGTCCGCTGCGCCGCGCCCCCGCCTGGTCGTCCTCGGCGAAAAGGGAAGTTACCTCAAACGCGAATTCGACCCCCTCGAACCCAACCTCCGCAACGGCCAAATTCCCACTGGCCCCTCCTGGGTCATGGAAAAAGAAGAAAACTACGGCGAGCTCACCCTGGTCGACAACGGAACCGCCACCACGCGCAAGATCCCCTCCATCGGCGATTGGCGCGAATTCTATGCCAACGTTCGCGACGCCATCCTCAACAACGCGCCCTTGCTCGTCACTCCCCAACAAATCCTAAACGTCATGGTCGCCCTCGAACTTACTCTCGAAAGCAGTTCCAAACACTCCACCATCCCTTGGCAACCTTTGGAGTGCGGGAGCCTAGCTCCCGCTTTCGCGTAACCCTAACTCCACCTCCCAAACGCTCAACGGCAGCCCTGCTGCCGCATCCCAAATCGCGCCGCCGCATACGGTGTCATCCCGAGCGGAGCGAGGGACCTGCTTTTCCGTCGCCTTTGTAGGGACCGCCTTCAGAAGCGGTCCGTTCTGTTGCACGCCCATCGGCTTTGAGCGCCTAAGGCCGCTTCATCCATCGTATAATTCCATCTTCGGGGAAGGAGCCACCACCGTTCCATGAACATCGAACTTGCCCCCTCAATTCTCTCCGCCAATTTCGCGCAACTCGCCGCCGAAGCCCAACAGGCCATCGAGGGCGGCGGCACCGTCCTCCACCTCGACGTCATGGATGGCCACTTCGTCCCCAACCTCACCATCGGCCCCCCAGTCGTTCGCTCTCTCCGCAAACAACTGAAAGTTCCTTTCGATTGCCACCTCATGATCGAAAATCCTGACCTCTTCATCCCCGAATTTGCCGAAGCCGGCGCCAACTGGATCTCCGTGCATCAGGAAGCTTGCGTCCATCTCGATCGCTCCCTCCACCTGATCGCTTCTCACGGCTGCAAGCCCGGTGTAGTCCTCAATCCTGCCACTCCCGTCGAGACCCTTACCGAGGTCCTCGATCTCGTCCATCACGTGCTGGTCATGAGCGTCAACCCCGGCTTCGGCGGCCAAAAATTCATCCCCAATGCCCTGAACAAAATTGCCGCCCTGGCGCGCATGCGTGCAGAACGCAAACTCGATTTCCGCATTGAAGTGGATGGTGGAGTCGACCTGGAAACCGTAACCGACATCGTAAAAGCCGGCGCTGAATTGCTAGTCGCCGGCAGCGCCGTCTTCGCCCACGGCGATATTCGCGCCAACGCGTCCAAACTCCTAGAAGCCGCCCGCGCCGCCACCCTCACCCGCGCCTAACTCCGCCTAAATCCCCTTACCGGCCCGGCTGAATTCAATTTCTTCGTTCTGAACATTAGGCCGCCCTCAGAACCAGCGCCGTAGGCGCGGCACAAGTTAGCCCAGCTCGTAAGAGCTGGGAATATAATCCCTAAACCCAAGCGCCGTAGGTGCGACACATTCTTTCAGTCTCAGTGGATCAGAGTACTCGTTTAGTAACCTAAGAGGCGCCGCTCTACGCGGATCCCCTCTTCCTCAACTTCGCCGCCAGCGCCCGCACCTGCGCCCGCGTCTCCTCCAATGTCCCCGAGCAATCAATCGTCTCCGTCGCGTGCCGCAACTTTTGGTCCACCGGCATTTGCGCTGCCATTCGTCGTTTCGCTTCGATCTCGCTCATCCCTCGCACCCGCAACCGTTCCATCTGCTGCTCTGGTGTACAAATTGCCACCACCAACCCATCCAGCTTCTCCACAATTCCCGCCTCCACCAAGAGCGCCGCTTCCACAAAGGCGGCGTCCCGCACCCCGCTCTGTTTCCACTCCTCAAACTTCCGGAAGACAATTTCTTCCACTCGCGGATGAATAATTTTATTCAACTTCGCCAGCTTCGCCGGATCCGCAAACACCAGCGTACCCAGCTTCGCTCGATCAATCTTTCCCGATGCATCGGCCAACTCCGCCCCGAATTCCCGCAACACTTCGTCATGCGCCGCCTGCCCTGGCTCCAACAACTTGTGCGCAACTACATCCGCTTCCAGCACTGGAAAACCCATCTCGCGCAGCATCGCCGCCACCGCGCTCTTCCCGCTGGCTATCCCCCCGGTGAGTCCCATTTTCAGCATATTGTTTTGTTCGTAGCGCACCGCGCTCTGTCGTGAGCGCGCGCCTCCACCGTTCGTGGAAAAATTATGAAATCTGTCATCCCGAGCGTAGCGAGCGTCCACAACAATTCAATTGAAACCATCCCTTCTACCTACTGCCCCGCCACCACCGAACTTTTCCCCCGCCGCAGCCGTGCCGCCTTTACCGTATTGCTCATCAACATCGTAATCGTCATCGGCCCAACCCCGCCCGGCACCGGCGAAAGCGCTCCCGCAGTAAACACCGCGTCCGGGTGGACATCCCCAATCAGCACACTGCCCTTGGCTCGGAATTTCTCCAGTCGTTGCGGGAAATTTTTCAACAGTTTCTCCGCCTCTGCGGCGTCCGTCACTTTATTCGTTCCCACATCAATTACGGCTGCCCCGGGACGAATCCAATCCGCTTGCACGTATCCTGCCTTGCCCATCGCCGCCACCACAATGTCCGCGCGCCTCACCACTTCCGGCAGTTCCCTCGTCTTCGAATGACAAATCGTCACCGTTGCATTCGCGTGCATCAGCAAAAGCGCCATCGGCTTACCCACAATGTCGCTCCGCCCCAGCACCACCGCGTTCGCGCCTTCAATCGCTATCTTGTACCGGCGCAACATTTCCATGCACCCCGCCGGTGTACACGCCACCAGCCCCGGCCGGTTGCTCACCAACTTCCCCAAACTCACCGGGTGAAATCCGTCCACATCCTTCGCGGGATCGACAGCCTCCAGCACTTTCTTCGAATCGATTTGTCCCGGCAGCGGCAATTGCACCAGGATGCCGTCCACGTTGTCATCCTCGTTCAGATCCCGAATCAGCTGCAGCATGTATTCCGTCGAAACATTGGCTGGAGGCGTATGCAGCCAACTCGCCATCCCCAGTTCTTCGCACGCCGCAATTTTGCTCTTCACATAAAGTTGTGACGCCGGATTCTCTCCCACCAGCACTGCGGCAAGTCCCGGCCGCACGCCTTGCGCGGTGAGTTTCGCGATCTCGCCCTTTAGTTCGCCAAAAATTTCGTCGCGGATTTTCAGGCCGTCCAGTATGCGGGCTGTCATGCCAGAAAGCATACCACGCGTATTCACAGAATCCCTGCAAACCGCCGCAGGAACTTCTGCTACCATGTGCGGCAAAGGAGGGACACTATGGCCGTCATTGCCCGCGTTTCCCCCGGTTCAGCCTTTAAGATTGGCTTGACCTTGTATGCTCTTATTGGATTGATCGTTGGAGTCCTGTTTGCTCTCATCTCTTTAATGGCTGGTGGCATCGCCTCTCACTTGGGGCCCAGTGCCCCGTCAGGACTCTCTTCCGTCATGGGTGTCGCCACGGGAGTGGGTGCAATCATCGTCATGCCGATCATGTACGGCGTCATCGGCGGAGTCGCCTTCGCGATCACCGCTTTCATCTACAATCTCGTGGCAGGTTGGGTCGGCGGCCTCGAAGTCGATATCAAGTAGGCTGCACGAACCCGTTTTCTTCCCGACGACGCATTTCGTCTACCCTTGCTGCGAGAACGCCGCAATTTTATCTGCGCACTTCCCGCGCGATACGCAGTATCGCCGCAAGACTCTGTTCGACGTCTGCTTCTGTGGTGGCCCAGGAAGATACGCTGATCCGCATCGCCGTTCTACCCTGCCACTCCGTTGCTCCGCACCAGCACGTGCCGTCTTCTTGCAATCGCCGCATCACCTCACGCGTGAGCTCCGCAGACCCAAACGACACCAACACCTGATTGATCACCACATCATTTAATATTTCGTACCCGGCCTCGCTCAGCGCCGACGCGAATCGCTTCGCATGCCCGCAAGTCCGCTCGATTAGTTCTGCCAGTCCCTGCTTTCCCATCGATTTCAGTCCCGCCCACAATTCCACTGCGCGGCCCCGCCGCGACGCGTCCGGTGTCTGATTGGCAGGCTCGCGCTGCGCTCCCGGCTGCAGATACGCGGCGCTCATGGTCATAGCCGCCCGCAATGACGCGGCATCGCGAACCATCACAACGCCGCAGTCATAATTCACGTTTGGCCACTTGTGCGCATCGGTTCCCCACGAATCGGCCAGTTCGAAACCTGACACCAAATGCCGATACTTCGGCGAAGCCACAGCCCACAAGCCAAACGCCCCGTCGACATGCACCCACGCTTCGCTCTCGTGGGCCCACCGGCAAATTTCCTTCGCCGGATCAAATGAGCCCGTATTCACATTCCCCGCCTGAATGCACACCAGCGAATTCTTCTTCAGTTTCGGCAATTTGTCGGCCCTCATGCGCCCCTGCCTGTCCGTTGGAACGCGGGTTACTCGCTTCTGCCCTAATCCCGCGAGGTTCAACGCCTTCAGAATCGACGCGTGCACCTCATCTCCCACCACCACCTCAATTGGCGGCGCACCAAACATCCCGTCCTCCGCCACATTCCACCCACTTCGCGCCAGTAACGCATGTCGCGCCGCGGCCAGAGCCGTAAAGTTCGCCGCAGTAGCGCTAGTCACAATCCCGCCTTCGCATCCTTCCGGCAGACCCAAAATCTCGCGGACCCACTCCAGAACCACGTCTTCAATTTCAGCTACCACCGGTGACATCACACGAAATACCGCGTTCTGGTCCCACGTCTCAACAAGCCGGCTCGCCGCCAAAGCCGCCGGGACCGTTCCACCGATCACAAACCCGAAATAGCGCCCGCCCGTTGTGGCGACCGTCGCTGGCGACCCATATTCGTCGAGCATCCGTACCACATCCGCGGGATGACTCGGCATTTCCGGCATGGGCTCGTGAAAAAGTTTGAGCGCCGCCAGCGCATACTCGTTCGGATACACTCGCCGGTAATGTACACTGCGCAAGTATGCCCTTGACCGCTCCTCAGCGAGTTCCAGTGCTCCGCCGATCAGATCGCTGTGGTTGGTTTGTGGTTTAGTTGCCATTGTTCCTCTCGCTTTTGCGATGGGTTGTTGTTCTCCCATCGGACTACGTCTGCGGATCAGTCGAAGAATCTCCACGCCCCGAATCTACCGGGCCGCTCAAACCAACGAAACAGCCGCATTGTCTGCTGCCAAATTGGCGTCTTCGGACAGCAGTTGTGAAACCAATTCACCAGATGGCACTCTAAGCAGAAGGAGGCGAATCACTATGCCGATCTTCGGGGATGATGGCGGCCGGCGCGCCAAAGAAAAGGTAGCTCGTGCCTCTGGCCGCCTGCCTCCTGGCCAGTCCCTCACGCTGAAATGGCCCATCCTCCACAATGGCAGCGTCCCGCATTTTGATCCCGCCACGTGGGATTTCCAGATCACCGGTTTAGTGGAAGAACCAGTCCGCCTTTCCTGGAACGAGTTTCGTGCCCTTCCTCAAACCGAAGTCACCACCGACTTTCACTGCGTCACCCGCTGGAGCCGTCTCGACAATCTCTGGAAAGGTGTGCTCTTCACTGAAGTTCTCAAACGCGTCACTCTGCAACCCGGCGCTGAATTCGTTCTCGTCCTCGCCGAAGAAGGCTACACCTCCAACATCCCCTTGCAGGATCTCCAGCGTCCGAACGTACTCTTCGCCTTCGAACATGATGGCGCCCCGCTCTCCGCCGATCACGGTGGACCCGTCCGCCTCGTCGTTCCCCATCTCTATGCCTGGAAGAGTGTGAAATGGGTTCGTGGTTTCATGTTGCTCGATCACGATCGCCTTGGCTTCTGGGAACGCAACGGCTATCACGCCTACGGCGACCCCTGGAGAGAGCAGCGCTATTCCAGCCAGTAGGCACCGCCCTCCAAGCGGCCCGCTCAGCCAAGGGAAGCTGGCCTCTCTTCACTCACCGTTTACCTCTACTTCGGCCAAAATCCCCTATAATGCGTCAATGCAAATCGCTTATTTTCCCCTTCGGTCGTTCGTTTATCTGTTGCTCGTCGCCATTCCTCTCGTCGCTCAAGACGCGTCCACGCCATCGCGCACGCAAATCCCCAATAGCAAACTCTTTGGCGAGCTTCCCGGCAATCCGCGCCGCATAAATAATTTCCCCACCGCCGCTGCGGTTTCACCCGATGGCCGCTTCGCTGTTTTTCTCCACAGCGGCTACGCCGCCTACACTTCCAGCCAGAAACAATCTCTCACCGTCCTGAATCTCGAATCCGATTCCGTCCGCGATTTCCCCGACGATCGCCTCGGCCGTCACGTCAAGCAAACCTATTTCCTCGGCCTCGCGTTCAGCCTCGACGGAAAGCATCTCTACGCTTCCATGGCTTCGCTCACCGATCCGCTCGGGAAAGGGAAGGAAAGCACGGGAAACGGAATCGCCGTTTACACTTTCCAGAATGGTGAAGTCACGCCCGAGCGATTTTTCCCGCTCGCTCCTCGCACTAATCTGCCTCACGGCAAACTGCGTCGCGATGATTTCAAGGACGTCACCTATCCCGCCGGCCTCAGCCTCGGCATCAGCGATGGTGCTGAGCGTCTCCTCGTCGCCTCCAACAGCTCCGATGAAGCTCTCCTTCTCAGCACTTCCGACGGCAAAATCATCCACCGTTTCGACCTCTCCACTTTCAACCGCATTCCCGCCTCGCTGCCCTACACCACCGTGATGACTTCCGACGGCAAGCGCGGCTTCGTTTCTCTGTGGAATGCTTCCGCCATCGCCGAACTAGACCTTCTCACCGGCCGCGTCCTCCGTTTTATCCCGTTGCGCAAGCCCGCGGCTCCTCTCGAGGGAGGCTCACACCCCACAGCCTTGCTCCTCTCGCGCGATAACTCGCGCCTTTTCGTTGCCCTAACAAATCGCGACGAAATCGACGTTCTGGACACCAACACGGGCAAGCTCCGCTACTCCCTCTCCACCAAACTTCCCGGCCAAATGTTTGGCGGCAGCGATCCGGAATCCCTAGCTCTCTCCGCCGACGAGAAAACTCTTTTCTCCGCCAACGCCATCTCGGATTCCGTCGCGGTCTTCGATCTCAGCCATCCCACCTCCGGCGAGCCAATGCGCGCCGCTGGCTTCATTCCTACAGAGTGGTATCCCACCGTCGTCGTTGCCACCGCGAACGATCTCCTCATCGCCAGCGCCAAAGGACACGGCTCAGGCCCCAATTCCGTCATGCTGGCACAAGGTCAGACCGGCCGGCCCCAATATCCCTATACCCCCGCAATGACCAATGGTTCACTCGCACGCATTCCGCTCAGCACCGTGAAAGACAAGCTTTCCGCGTTCACCGATCTCGCCACCCAGACCAATGCCGCGCAGGGCAACGTCGACCACATCCCCTTCTCCTCCGGTGAAAACAAAATCCATCACGTTATCTACATCCTCAAGGAAAATCGCACCTACGATCAGGTCTTCGGCGATGTTTCCGAAGCCAATGGCGATCCACGCCTCACCATGTACGGCGAGGACATTACTCCCAACCAGCACAAGCTCGCTCGCCAGTTCGGCATTCTCGACAATTTCTACGACAGCGGTGACGTTTCGGGCGACGGCCACATTTGGTCCACTTCCGCCTCCATCTCCGACTACGTAGAAAAAACCTGGCCCATAGGCTACCGGGCCCGCGAGCATACCTACGATTCCGAAGGCCAATTTCTCTCCAGCGTCTCCGCGGAAGACAGCCTGCCCTATGCTGGCGAACCCACGGGCGGGTTTCTTTGGAAAAATTTCGCAAAACACAACATCACCTATCGCCATTACGGCGAATTCATTGTCTCCAAGTGGTGCAACGGCAATCTCGGTGATATTGAGCCTAGCGGGCCGCCCCAGGTCGCGGGTTCAGCCTGCACGCGCGTGGTGATCAAGAAAGGCGAGCCGCTCGAAAAAAATGTCGGTGATCCTCGCGGCGGTCCCAGTCCGTATCCCTGGGCTATTCCCGTGCTCGCCAAAAACATCGCTTCGCAAGTCGAATTGCGCGACCATTTCGATCCACTCTTCCCCGATTTCGAGGTTGCCTATCCCGATCAGCTCCGCGCCGACGAGTTCCTCAACGAGTTCGACGGTTTTCTTGCCGCCCGCAAATCCGGCAAAGACACTCTTCCTCAATTCATTCTCCTGCGCTTGCCCAACGATCACACTGCAGGTCTTACCAAGGGCCGGCCGCGCCCCGCCGCTTCTGTCGCGGATAACGACCTCGCTGTCGGCCGTGTCGTCGACGCCGTCTCCCACAGCCCTTACTGGGACGACACCGCTATCTTCGTCCTGGAAGACGATGCGCAGGACGGCCCCGACCACGTCGATTCCCACCGCAGCATCGCTCTGGTCATCAGCAAATATTCTCCCCTTCCGCAACCCAAGCCCTTCGTCGATCGCACCTTCTACACCACCATCAACATGATTCGTACCCTCGAAGCTCTCCTCGGCGCGCCTCCCATGAACGCCAACGATTCCCGCGCCGCCGTGATGGCTCCGCTCTTCAGCGGACCCGGCACGCAACCTGCCTTTGCCGCCGATTTCCGCAATCGCGATAACGGCCTGATCTACGAAATGAACACCAAGGATTGGAAAGAAGGGAAGAATCTCGACTTCAGCCACGCCGACGCCGCCGACAACGTCGCCCTCAACAAGTTCCTCTGGCAGGACCGCATGGGCAACACCCCCATGCCTCCGCCCCAGCACAACGTTTTCGCGCCATCCAAAACCCCGTAGCGCTGGCTTTCATGCCAGCGCTCCCACTCTCGACTAGCCCTACAAACCGGAACAACAATCTGCTCGAAGCCCTACAAGGACTTGCCGGACCGGAGTAGAATGGACGCATGGCTGAAGACGTTTCGGAAATATTGAAAAAAGCGCTGGCCCTTCCCACCGAAGCGCGCGCCGCCCTTGCTGGCTCTCTGCTCGAAAGCCTGGACGACGCGGTAGACCAGTCTGTGGAAGAGCAGTGGGATATTGAGATTGCTCGCCGGGTCGAAGAGTTGAATTCTGGCAAAGTGAAACCCATTCCTTGGGAAGCCGCACGCCGCCAGATCTCCGCCCTCCTCAATGGCCGTTAGTCCGATCGAGATACACCCTGAAGCTCTCGAGGAATTCAAGTCAGCCTTAATGTGGTACAAGGGGCGGAGCGAGATCGCTGCACGCAATTTCGTCGCTGAGTTGGATCGCGCTCTGGAATTGGTGACGGACTCGCCCGAGCGCTGGCCCAGCGGCGAACACGGCGTTCGAAAGTTTATCTTGAGACGGTTTCCTTTTGCGGTCATCTATCGAATAACGGAGACGAAGATTCAGGTCCTGGCTGTTGCCCATGGACATCGCTTGCCTGGGTATTGGAAACAGCGCCTCTGATCGTCGTGCTGAAGGGCGACCTTGCGAACTGCACGCCGCGCTTTCAACGGACCCGGCACGCAACCTGCCTTTGCCGCCGATTTCCGCAATCGCGATAACGGCCTGATCTACGAAATGAACTCCAAGGATTGGAAAGAAGGGAAGGACCTCGACTTCAGCCACGCCGACGCCGCCGACAACGTCGCCCTAAACAAATTCCTCTGGCAAGACCGCATGGGCAACACTCCCATGCCTCCGCCCAAGCACAACGTTTTCGCGCCATCCAAGACCCCGCTCCTGACTGATCTTCCTGGGCGCTGAAAAACCGTCATTCCGAACGGAGTCCGCGGAGTGAGGAATCCCTCTTGGTTGACCCGCCACATCGCCGCCCCTCAGCAACCCGGGTCGCGCAATGTTCGCTTCATAGGGACGGCCTTCTGAGGCCGTCCGCTCTCGCCTTGCTTTTCTCCCGTACGCCGTGTCTTCAGGCCAGCATCTGGGTTTTCTGTCTCCCACAAAAACCAACCCGTATCATTAAGCCGGATGCTCAAGATTCGGCCATGAATTTCGCCAAGCCCCGGATTTTTTCCAGCTTGTCATCCCCGAGTCCCGCCAAATCATCCGTGTCCAGCAACCCTTCGTGCAAAAGCGCGCCAAACACGCGTACCAGCACCGAATATCTGTAATCGAACAATCCGTCGGTCCTCACGCGTTCCTTGGAAAGGTAATCGTGAATCTTCCACAGATCCGCAGGCGCCGCTGCCTTGGCCGCCATCTTTCGCACCTTCTCGCGAATCAACTCACACTGCTTCCTATACGCGCGATCAAAAGCGTAGCGCGCCGCCTTCTTCTCCACCGCACTCCAGGAAACTCTTCCGACTGTAAAACCTTCGTTCATGGCAGTACTCCCATCGGAACTCGCGCGAAGTATACACCCAAACAAAAACGCCCAAGCGGTTAGCCCGGGCGTTTCCCTTGCTGATCACTGATATCTGCTCGCTGATTGCTGCCTTCAGTAGATGTCGTACTGCTCCCAATGCAGCGTCGCGTCGGCCTGAATGATGACCTGCTTGCGCGAATTCCAGTCGAGCTTACCCTTCCGGGATTTCCACTTCGACGTAAGTGCGAGGTCTTGCAGCATTCACAGCCGCTACTACCCGGTCCACGTGCCGTCGCAGCACCGGCCATTGCGGATTGCCGAGCACCACGACCGCAATTGCGCGAATCGCCAGATTTTGCTGGTGCCGGATATTTTTGTCGGGAGTCAGGAACACCTCAAATCCAGCCTCTTCGGCGGCCTTCAACAGTTCGCCGTTCTTCAGTTCCTCCCACCCTCGCTGGGCGGTCGTTTGGACTGTATGTCCTTTGAGGAATGTGCGGATAGGGACAGGAGTCCCCTGGTCAAAGAGGACCAGCATCAGCGAGTAAGTGCGGACGAAGGAGTGTCGTCAAGACTGCGGGCAGCAAATTCGATAACGGCCTTAATCTGGTCGCGATCCAAACCTTCAAACCAATCCATAATGTCATCGATGTTGGCGCCGGCTTCCAAATTTTCGAATATTACGGAGACCGGCATGCGCGTGCCACGAAGCACCCAAGCGCCGCTCACCTTCCCAGCAACGCTTTCCACCGCAGAGCATTGTGACCAATCCAAAGCTGGCATACTAAGCCTTTCCTTTCGTTCATCGTACACCGCTTTATGAGTTCCGAAAAGCATGCGAAACGGGGCGCCCGAGGATCACTCCCGGGCGCCCCGCTCCACCGCGGATTGATTGACGATAACCGAGAACTAGTAGATGTCGTACTGCTCCCAATGCAGCGTGGCATCCGACTGAATAATGATGTGCTTGTGCGCGTTCTGTTCGAGTTCATCAATCAGAATCGATTCCCTCGTCTTGAGCGCCTTCGCAATTTCTGGATGTACCCGCAGCGTCAGGTTCGGCCCTTCGTGATCCGCCGTAGCCATCTTCCGCGCTTCCGCCTGTATCTCGTAGCACAGTGTCGGAATCGACTTGACCATCCCTGACCCCGTGCAATACGGGCACGGCTGGCACAGTACGCGTTCCAGCGCCTGTTTCGTGCGCTTCCGCGTGATGCACACCAGCCCGAACTCATTGAACGAAAGTGCCTTCGACGGCGCCTTATCCTGTTCCAGCGCCATCTGCAGTGCGGACAGAACCTTTTCGCGGTTCCGACGTTCTTCCATGTCGATGAAGTCCACGACGATAATTCCGCCGAGGTCGCGCAGCCGGATTTGCCGCACGATTTCCTTCACCGCTTCCAGGTTGGTCTTGACGATCGTGTCTTCCAGCCGCGTGGAGCCCTTGCCCACGAACTTGCCGGTGTTCACGTCAATCGCCACCAGCGCCTCGGTGTGATTGATCACGATGTACCCGCCGGATTTCAGCCACACTTTCGCGCGCAGCGCCTTGTCCAGTTCGTGTTGAATCCCGAACTCTTCGAAGATCGGCTGTTCCTTGGTGTACAGCTTGACCTTGCTTACCAGTTTCGGCTGGAAGCGGCTGACAAACTCCACCACCTTGCCGAATTCTTCTTCGCTGTCGATCCAGATACCCGTGAAGTCGTCGCTGACGTAATCGCGCAGAATCCGTTCCACAAGGTTCAAGTCGCGGTGCAACAGCGCCGGCGGTTTGCGTTCTTCATTCTTTTGCTTGATCTCGTTCCAGGTCTTCCCCAGGAACTCGATGTCTGTCCGGATTTCGTCGTCGGTCGCTCCGCCTGCCGCGGTCCGCACAATGAATCCGCCCGGATAACTCCCGCGCGCTTCGCCCACCAGCCGCCGCAGCCGCGAACGGTTTTCCGCGCTCGCTATCTTCCGTGACACGCCGATGTGATCAATCGTCGGCATGTACACCAAAAAGCGTCCCGGCAGCGCCACGTGACTCGTGATCCGCGCGCCCTTCTTGCCCAACGGCTCCTTGGCGATCTGCACCACCACATCCTGACCGGCCTTCAACATCTCCGAAATCAGTTGTGGCCGGCGCTGCGGCGTGCCATGTCCGCCGTGGTGTCCACGATGGTGTCCGCCACCACCGCTTCCGCCCCTCCGGTCGAACCGTGCCCGCCCGCGGTCTCCACCGCCTCTGCGGTCAAATCGTCCTCGCCCGCCGCGATCGTTGCCGCGGTCACGTCCTCCTCCGCGATGCGGACGCTGGAACCGCGAACGTGGGTCACTCCCGATTCGCGCTGAATCCCGCCGCACAAATTCCTCTCGCGGAGCGCTGCTGTCCCGCGCGCTGCGTGTCTCACCGGGCAGAAGAACCACATCTTCTTCGATGATAATCTCGCTTGTCCCACCTGCTGCGGAGACCGCCGCTGCTGCTTCCGATTCCACGTGCTCCAGCGCCTCGTCATGCGCAATGTCCGCGCGTTCCGCCTCGCTCAAGCCCGCCTGCGATTCCGTTTCCTCGTGTTCTTCTTCACTTGCTTCGGATTCCGCGGCTAGGTGGCTCTCCTCTTCGTGAACCTCCTCGTGGTGTTCGTCGTGGAGATCGTCCGATTCTTCCTCGCGGTGTTCTTCGTGAAGCGCTGCTTCTTCTTCCGCTTCCTCTTCGTCGAACTCCGCTCCACCCGCCAGCGTGTCCGCATCCGCCCGCGCCTGCGTCTCTTCGTGCTTGGCTTCCACCAGCCGCGAGGAAAGCGCTGCCAGCTCTTCTTCACTCAAGCCCGCCGCGCCATTTCGCTGCGGTTCGCTGTGAACTTGTTCCCGATGTTCTTCCGCGTGCGTGAGGGACTCCGCGGTTTCTTCGGCGTGCGTTTCCGTTGCACCTTCCGCGCCGGCCCCTTCCGCTTCGCTTTCGTTGTCCGCCAGTACCCAATGCGGCAAGCTTCCGGAAAACCGCCGTGGTCCCCCGGTTGCCGGCTGTGCGCCAAATGCCGGACGTGCCGCCGGCTGCTCGAAATTGGGTTGCCGCTCTTCGGGCTCCTGCTCCCTCACTGGCTCAACCGGCGCCTGCTGCTGACGGCCGCGATACTTCGCCAGCGACTCGCCCGGCAACACAATGTCATCTTCGCGGGATTCCACCGGTGCCGATGGTCCCGGACCACGATCCCCCGACGGCCGCCGGTTATCGTACCCGCGCGAATCCCTTTCCCCGCCCTGTGGTGATGCGTACTTCGAAGGTGGCAGGTTTCTTCCCCCGCCTGGATGGTGACGGTCTCCCCCGCCTCCTCCACCACGCCTGCGTCCAAACCGCCCGCGCCGTCCGCGTCCGCGGTCCCCGCCGCGATCTCCACCGCGGTCTCGCCCTTGTCCTCGATCTTGCCCCTGTCCGCGGTCTCCGCCGACTCTCGGCGGATAATTCCGCGTGGGGTTGTAGCTTGGCGCGAAATTCTGCGGTGCCGATGCGTTCGATTCCGGCTGGCGTTCCTCTAAATCGGAAACTTCCGCCCCTTCACCGGCCCCTTCCGCTTCTGCGCCTTCCCGGCCTTCGAACTCATGATCCACGCCATGAAGTTCTTCGCTTACGCCTGGCTGGACCGCGTGTCCCTCGTGTGCGTGCGGCTCGTCCAGGTGCAATATCTCTTCGCGCCCGCCCGCGGCCACCGCCAACGTTTCGCCCGGCAACACTTCGATCGGCGGCACGCTCCCACGGACCACCGGCGGAACGCCAACCGGCGCTTCCCCGTGACCGTGATCGTAGTCCTCCAGGTTTTCGAATACGTCGCTGACGTACAGGAAGGCATCGCCATCCAGACCGATGTCCACGAATGCGGATTGCATGCCCGGCAGGACTCGCGTTACTTTTCCTTTGTAGATGCTGCCGACGAGCGCAAATTCTTTCTCGCGCTCAATGTAGATTTCGACTAGCTGTCCTTCTTCCAAAATGGCGACCCTGCGCTCGTGCGAGGACGCCGATATAACCAATTCTTTCGACATGAAAACTCCTTGGGATGCACCGCCGCAGGAACCTCTCTGTCGGAGGTCCAGGGCAAGGCGCCGTCCCGAACCTGATCGGGACACGCTGGCCACAGCATTATTGTTGCGGCATTGCGATCGAAGCCGGAGGGAGTGGCCGCGCTACGGCCCTCATACTTCCTTGACCTCTGGCTATCGAGGCTGGTCCGTTGCCGGGTTACTCCCGGGGTAACGGCGGACGTTGCTATCCTCACTCTTAAAAATCCTTTATTTCTACCGGCGTACCTGCTTCAAAGGTCCGCCTTTTTCCGGCGCATCCCCTCCCTGAAATGAGGTCGTGCGCTCGGTTCTGGCTTTCGTTCAGTTGACGAATCGGCGCAGCCGGACATTCATCACTAGTCCGATCGCCAGGAATACAAACAATGTGGCCGATCCTCCGTAGCTCATCAAAGGCAATGGTATGCCTGTGACGGGCATCGCCCCGATGACCATCGCCACATTCACCAATACGTGGAACCCTAGCGCCGCTGCCACGCCCATGACCAGAAACATTCCCGCGCGATCCTTCGCCCGCTGGGCATTCTGCACCAAACGCAACAGCATCGCCATGTACAGCCCCAAAGCAACCAGCACGCCTTTAAATCCCTGTTCTTCCGCCCACGCCGACATAATAAAGTCGGAATACCGGACCGGAATGTATCCCAGTTGATTCTGCGTGCCGTTGCCGAATCCCTTCCCCCAAAATCCGCCAGAGCCCACCGCTATCTTCGACTGCAATACCTGATAGCCGGAACCCTTCGCGTCTTCCTCAGGGTGCATAAACGACGTTACTCTTTCCTTTTGGTACGGCTTCAGGAAATGCCACCCTACAGGCAGCATGAATATCCCTATCAGTACGATGACTGCAGCATGTTTCCATTGCAGCCCTGCTAGAAATGCTCCGACAATCAGCATGGGCATTAATACTAGCGCTGTGCCAAGGTCGGGCTGCTTCAGAATCAATGCTAGCGGTAAGCCTACCAGAAGCCCTGCTTTAATCAAGTCCTGCAGGCTCAGCTCATCGGTTCGCACTTCCGCAAAGAACCGTGCCAACACTATGATTATAATCAATTTGACCAATTCTGACACCTGGAGAAATTCCCCCAGCACGGGAATCCACCGTTTCGCCCCAAATCGCGTGTGTCCCACCAGCAGCACCGCCACCAGCGCCGCCAGTCCCGCGATGTATAGCCACGGCGCCTGATCCATAATCACGTGGTAATCCAGTCGCGACAGCACGAACATCAATACAAATCCTATAATCAGCCACCGGATCTGTTTTGTATGCATTCCCGCGAGCGCGCTTCCGTGTGTGGCCGAATAAATCTCCACCACCCCCAGCGCGCAGATCGCCGCTACGATGGCCAGCAGCCACCAGTCGTAATCCCGTGCCCCCGGTGCGTCTTTCATTTCTCCTACCTTATTCCCGAATCCCAACCCGTCATTCCGAACGCAGTGAGGAATCCCTCTTCGATCTCAAAAATCGACTCGACCAAGCATTTTTGCACGACAGCAACTCTTCACTCCGGCCGCGCTTTCTTCTTGTCGTTCGCGGTCACGACCTCGGCCGTTTCTTCCGGCTTCAACACCGCTTTCGGTGCTCCCACGGTTTGCCCGCTCGCAGTCTTGTCCAATTGTGATGGCTGGTTTTGCGCCGTCACTTGCCCCTGCGTCTTTTTATTCTTCTTGTCGTAGTATGCCTTCACAATGTCTCGCACCACAGGTCCCGCGACAGTACCGCCGTGCTCCGACGTGTCCTCGACCACTGCGGCGACCACAATTTCGGGATTGCGCCGCGGCGCATACCCTACGAACCATCCGTCATTCTTGCCTTTTCCCAACCCAAGCCGGCTGGCTGCGCCGTAACTCATCATCTGCGCGGTACCGGACTTCCCGCAAAACTCGATCCCCTGCAGTTTCACTGCCTGGCCCGTTCCCCCCGCCTCATTCACCACACCGTACATGCCCTGCGTGACCTGCTCAATCGTATTCTCTGCCAGGTCTACGTGCATTTCGCCGACATGCGGCGCATCCTTCAGCAGGTGCGGCTGCTTGTAATCTCCGCCGGAGGCTATCCCTCCGATTACATAGGCGACCTGCAGCGGAGTGACCATGACCGAACCCTGTCCAATGGAAACCGAAATCGTCGATCCCGGATACCACTTGTGGTGATACACACGCTGTACCCATTCCTCCGACGGCACTAACCCCGGTTCTTCCGAGGGCAAGTCAACTCCAGTTCGCGCGCCGAGTCCCAGCATCTTGGCATACTTCGAAATCGTGCCGATCCCCATGCGCATCCCGATATTGTAGAAAAACACGTCGCAGGAGTGCACGATCGCGCTATGCAAATTCACTGCGCCATGAGCGCTTTTCCCGTACACCCAGCACTTGTGCATCTGCCCATAGAAAACGCCGTACCCGGGGCAAAACGCGGTGAAATTTTCCGCCGGCGTTTTCGATTCCAACATCGCGGTCGCCATAATGACTTTGAATACCGATCCGGGTGCTAATTGCGCCTGAGTGACCCGGTTCAACAGCGGCTTGCCGGGATCCTCGTTCAACCTTTGCCACTCTTCCTTTGATACTCGTATCGCAAAATCGTTCGGGTCTGGCGCCGGCCGGCTCGCAAAGGCCAGCACTTCCCCGGTCTGCGGATCCAGTGCGACTACCGCCCCCTTCTTATCTCCTAATCCCGCTTCCGCCACTTGCTGCAAATCGTAATCAATCGTCAACTGAATCTGTTTCCCTGGAATTGCTTCCTGCTCCAGTTCGCGCCCCATCTCTTTACCGACGCTGTTGACGATCACGCGCCGCATTCCGTCGGTGCCTACCAGCAGGTCGTTGTATTGCCGCTCTAGGCCGCTCTTCCCCGCGAAGTCGCCAGGACGATACTTCCCGTTGCTCGCTTCAATTTGTTGCTCGCTCACTTCTCCCACGTACCCGCTCGCGTGAGCCATGAATCCACCCGGCAAATACCTCCGCCGGTGTACCATCAGCATTTCCAATACAGGAATGTCTTGGCGATGCGATTCAATGAACGCCACATCCGCTGGTGTCGCTTCCGGCTTGATTACGATTGGCTGGAATCTCGGTAGCTTCTCGGTGTTGCTCAACTGCTCTTTAAGATCGTCAAGCGACAATCCCAACCCGTCTGCAATCGCAGCTAAATTCTTGTCCAGTTCCCCTTGATCATCTCGGAGCAGCAGCACGCTGAAGGAAGGATAGTTGTCTACCAGCACGCGCCCGTCGCGATCCAGCATTCGTCCGCGCGGCGCGATGATCGGAATCGAGCGTACTCGGTTGCGCTCTGCCATCACTCCGTATTTATCGGAATCGATTACTTGGAGTTTCCAGAAACCCAGCAGCAACAACGCGATCATTCCCACGATCACGTAGGACGCCGCCGCCAATCGAACCTGCGGCAATCGATTATCGTTGCGAAACCAGTACGACACGGAGGACCTGCGCGCGTGCTTCTCTCTTTTTCAGGGCTCAGCGGTGCCCGCACACGCAATTTCTCATCCCGTTCTGCAGCGAATACCTTCGAATTCTTCGTCTCTCGGAGCTCGTTTTCTTGCCCCGCACTTCCCTCAGAAGCGCCCGAATCGCCGCCAACCTTCCGAAGCCGCCAACTTCGTGAAGTCTTCTCAAAAGTAGCACCTGGCCTTATCTCGCGCAACTCGTACCAAAGGACAGGTTGCTCCCCACGCACCGGATAACTCCTTCCTTTGCAACCTTCTATTCCACGCCTTGCTCTTCACCACTTCTCCTTAAATCGATTTATTTGATGCATCTTCTCTTCATTTTCTCTTTCTCTGTTCTTCCCACGAATCTATAATAGGTGTTGGTCAGTAATCCTTGGAGGTATCGTGAGTCGTTTCCTGTCCCGGCCTATTTTCCTGCGCGTCATTCTCCCTATATCCGTTCTGGGAATTTGCATGGCCATCTCCTTTGGCGTTCTTCGCCTTCGTTCCGCTTCTCCCGCCGTCGATAAGACTTCTCTTCAATTCGTGACCGTAGAATCCGGTCCCATGGTTTGTCGCGTGGATGGCCTCGGCACCCTGGTCCCCGAAGATGTTCGCTGGCTCTCCGCTGGCACCGATGGCCACGTCGATCAAGTGCTTCTTCGTCCCGGCGCTCACGTGAAGCCCGATACCGTCATTCTCGAACTCAGCAATCCCGATCTCGACCGTCAAATTACCGACGCCGAGCTGGCCATGAAGAAATCCGAAGCCGAGCTCGCCAATCTCCGCGTTCAGCTTCAGGCTCAGCTTCTCAATGAAAAAGCTTTGGAAGCGCAACTCGAGTCTGATGCAACTCAGGCAAAACTCGAAGCCGAGCGCGATGAAGCGCTTCTCACCGCCCAACTTGGCACTTCCATGAACGCGAAAATTTCCCGTGCCAAGGCTGACTCTCTCGCCACTCGCCTCAAAATCGAGCGCGAACGCTTGGGCATTTCCGAAGAAGCTCGTCAGGCTCAATTAACCGCTAAGCAGGCAGAAGTTTCCCAAATGCAGGCCCTATACTCCTTACGCGCCCAGCAGAAACAAGCCCTCCTGGTTCGCGCAGGCATGACTGGCATCCTTGAGGAAATTTCCATTGGCATCGGACAACAGGTTGGCCCGGGTACCATTCTTGCCCGCGTTGCCAATTCCGCGCGCCTCATGGCTCGTATTCATGTCCCGGAAGCGCAGGCCAGCAGCATTGAAGTGAATCAGTCCGCCTCCGTCACTTTGCAGGACCACTCCTATCCCGCCAAGGTCGTCCACATCGATCCGAACGTGCAGAACGGCACCGTCAGCGTTGATCTGAAATTCATGGGTCCGCAGCCGCGCGAAGCGCGCACCGACCTTTCCGCTAGCGGCTCCATTTCAGTCGACCGAATTCCACAAACTACTTTCGTCAAGTGGCCCTTGCAATCTCACGCCGGCGACCCACTCTCCCTCTTCAAGGTTTCCGACGATGGCAACCACGCCACCCGCGTAGACGTTGTCTTGGGACGCGCTTCCGACGACCGCGTCCAGATTGCCCAAGGTTTGCAGCCCGGCGACCGCATCATCGTCTCCGACATGTCCTCGTGGCACCGCTACCAGCGCCTCCAACTCAAGTAATTGGCATAACACTGTAGTCGCGGGTCTTTAGACCCGCAAGGGCCACCCGTAACCGCGTGCCCCGGATGTCGATTCTGAACGTTGGTTCTTGGGCCTCCGGGAACGCCGGCTCTTGGGTAATTGATTTTTCCGTCACGAATCTCTCCGTTATCACCCAAGCCACGAACTGGCTCTTTTGTATTCCCACCTCGCCTTCCCTCCATTACACTTTTTAATTCTCCATGTCGCCAGATTCTCACAAGCCTCTGCGTCTCGCTCTCATCGGCATGTCCGGTGCCGGCAAATCCCACTGGACAAAAAATCTCGCCGCTCTCGGCTGTCCCACCCTCTGCTGTGATGATCAAATCGAAGCCCGCCTCGCTCCCATACTGCGTGCTGGCGGCTACACGGGCATCAACGGCGTTGCCGCCTGGATGGGCTGGCCGGACAGTTCCACTTACCCCGAGCGCGAATCCCAATACCTCACCCAAGAAATTGCCGTCCTCGACGAAGTCCTCTCTGGCCTCGAAAAAGATCCGAAGCGCGATCTCATTCTGGACACCACCGGCAGCGTCATCGCCACCGGCAATCACACCCTGCACCGTCTCCGCCGCCAGATGACCGTTGTTTATCTGGCTTCCTCCAGCGAGGAAGTCCAACTCCTCATCCAACGCTATCTTCAGGATCCCAAGCCCGTCCTCTGGCAAGGTGCTTTTCGTCCCCATCCCGGTGAAACACCGCAACAGACCGTCATGCGCTGCTATCCTGTTCTCATTGCCGCGCGCCGCCAGAGCTACGAAGCCCTCGCTCATCTCACGCTTCCCACTCTGCAATTGCACGAGTTGTCGCCACCGGGCACTTCCCGCGACGCCGCCGTCGGTCAGCTTTTCTTGGATAAGGTGGCTGCGCTGCTCGAAACTCGCCGATGATCAGCCGCCTCTCATTCTTGGAGTGCCGGAGCCCGGCTCCCGCCTTTACGATGTCAGCCCGTCTATGCAAGCCAGCCATCCTGCGTGTATTCGATTTTTCGGTCTCAACATACACTTCAAGCACCTGTCGCTGGAGTCCCAGTCGCACTACACTACAAACAACCGCGCTCCACGCGGAACTCAGGTCATGAGATATCGAAGCACCGCCGGCAAGGCACCACTCACCTCGTTGCGCGGCGCGGTCCTCCGTGGTCTCGCGCCCGACGGTGGTCTCTACATGCCTGCGGAGATCGCCCGCCACACTCCAGACGAACTCGAAGAATTCCGCCGGTTGCCCTTCACCGAAGTCTGTTTCCGCCTCGTGCGTCCCTTCGCCACTCCCGATGTCCCCGAAGAAGTGCTGTGGCAAATTGTCGCCGAGGCCATCAATTTCCCCGTCAAGCTCGTCTCTCTGTCACCTGCGCTTCACATCCTCGAACTTTTTCACGGACCCACTCTCGCGTTCAAGGATTTTGGCGCGCGCTTCATGGCCCGCCTCATGGGCTATTTCGTTCGCGGCGAGTCCCGCCAGCTCACCGTTCTCGTCGCTACTTCCGGCGACACCGGCAGCGCCGTCGCTCACGGTTTTCTCGGCGTCCCCGGCATTCGCGTTGTCATTCTTTATCCTTCCAAGCGCATCAGCGAAGCCCAGGAAAAACAATTCACCACACTCGGCCAGAACATCACCGCTGTTGAAGTCTCCGGCACCTTTGACGATTGCCAACGTCTCGTCAAGCAGGCCTTTGCCGACGAACCACTCAATCAGCGCGCCTTTCTCACCTCCGCGAATTCCATCAACGTTGGCCGTCTGCTCCCGCAAATGTTCTATCACGTCGCCGCCTACCGCCAACTGCCGGTCGCTTCCGTTCCACTTGTTGTCGCCGTACCCAGCGGCAATTTCGGCAATCTCACCGCCGGCATTTTCGCCAAGCGCGTCGGCGTCCCTGTGGCTCGCTTCATCGCCGCCACCAACGCCAACGACGTCGTCCCTCAGTATCTTTTGTCTGGAAACTATGTTCCGCGTCCCGCCGTCGCCACCTATTCCAACGCCATGGACGTGGGCGATCCCAACAATTTCCCGCGCCTTCTCGACCTTTGCCGCAATCGCATCGAAAACGTTCGCAAAGAGATTTGGGGCCACGGCGCCACCGACGAACAAACCCTCCACCAAATGCACACCGTTTGGGACCGCTACCGCTACGTCTCCGACCCGCACACCGCCGTTGGTATCCACGCCTGGGAAGCCTACCGCAAGGAACATCCGGAACCTTCCCAGGGCCTCGTTTTAGCTACCGCTCACCCCGCCAAATTCGCCAACATCGTCGAAAAAGCCATCGGCCAAGCTCCCCCACTCCCCGAACGCCTGGCTCGCCACCTCCACCAGCCCAAACTCTCCCTCCCCATGTCCAACGACTACTTCGCCTTCAAACAATTTCTGCTCTCCCACCAGTGAGGAATATTCCGGCAGTGAGGACCGCGTACCTTTAGCTTGCGCTTTTGGCGATTGTTAGCTAATCTATGTTAGCTAATGATGACTTCATGTCTATCGTCACGATTCACGATGCCAAAACCAATCTTTCCCGGCTGATCAAGAAGGCTGCTGCGGGACAAGAGATAATCATCGCTCGCGGTGATAAACCTGTCGCCCGCCTCGTGCCGTTTGGCGAGGTCAAAGGAAAGCGGCAACCCGGTGCGCTCAAAGGTAAGCTCCATGTCGGCCCGGAATTTTTCGCACCACTCCCGCCCGAGGAATTAGCGGCTTGGGACTAGGCTTTCGTGCGCGCCCTGCTGGATACTCATGTCGTACTCTGGTGGCTTTCCGATGATCCCGCGCTGAATTCCCCTGCGCGAAAATTCATCGCCGCAACTGAAAATTCAGTCATCGTCAGCGCAGCATCAGCGTGGGAGATTGCCACCAAAGTCCGCCTTGGAAAAGTTCCTTCCGCGGCGGACCTGGCCGCCGATTTCGTAGGCTTTCTGGAACGAGAAGATCTCGAGTTGCTTCCGATTTCGCCGGATCACGCCATACGCGCGGGGTTACTCCCAGGCCCTCACAAGGACCCCTTCGATCGGATGCTCATTGCCCAGTGTCAGGCTGAAGGCTTGCCGATAATTAGCAACGATCGAGCGTTCGATGACTATGGAGTCCGTCGGATCTGGTAGCGCGGATTATGTACCCGACTGCGTTCTGTCCAAGCAATTTCTTTGGAATCCAACCCTACGACGACCTTCTTAACCGGTCCAACCCCAGAAACAACACCGTACCCAGCAACGCATTCACCGCCGCTGCAATCACCAGGTGCAAATTCATCCACGCCTCTGGCTGCGCCAACAGCAACCGCCGCACCACCACCAGCACCCCCTGGTGCACCACAAAAAAACTGAAGATGAGCGCGAATCGCGCCGCCGGGTGTTCCGTATCCAGCCGCGCCCCGATCGACGACGCCAAGTATCCGATCACCGTCTTCCCCATCCCATAAAATCCCAGCGGCACCGTTGGCCCGCTCAGCGCATCCTGCGCCAGCCCAATCACCATCCCCAACAGCAATCCCGTCGACGGATTCCTTCGGCTCAATCCAAAATAAATCGTAACCAGCAGTGGCAAATCCAAAATGTTCAATTTCGGAAAGTACACCGGGGCCATCGCCTGAAATATCAGCGCAGCCGCCGCGACGAATACGACGGCACCCGGATAAAACTTATGTACCTCGATGTGCGTCTCGCCGCCGCGCAGCTCGTAGGTGTCGTTCATGGCTTCTCCGCCGCTGCTGGCGCCGAACTTTGACTACCGGGCGCTGCGTTGGCCGCCCCGGTTTGCGTGTTCTCGCTCTTGAATTCCACCGGCTCCTGCGTCAGAAGCACGATCACCGTTTCCAGCCGGTCCAACCTCGCTGCTGGCTGCACTCGGATCTGCTTGAACGGGTTCCCCGGCTTCACTTCCACCACCGTTCCGATCGGAATGTCGCGCGGAAAAATCTTATCCATTCCGCTCGTCACTATTTTTTCCCCAACAGCCACATTCTCTTCCGTGGCCACATATTTCATCAGCATCAACGGTTCGCCCGTCCCTCCAACCGGCCCCTGCGTCCGCGTATCCACCAGCATCGCGCCCGCGCCGCCGTCCTTATCCGTCAGCAGCAACACCTGCGACGTGTCGCCATACACTTCAATCACTTTTCCCACCGCTCCGTCCGGTGTAATCACCGCCATGTTTCGGCGAATCCCGTCGCGCTCTCCACGGTCGATCTCTATGGTCCGGCTCGCCGTTCCCGCGCTTGCCGCAATCACCCGCCCGCCTACCATCGGCACTTTCGTGTGGGACTGCTTAAAGCCGAGGATTCCCGCCAACCGGTCGGCCTCCGCCGCGCGACTCTGCAATTGCGATATCGTCAATTTCAGTGCGTCATTCTCAACGCGCAACGCCTCATTCTCCCGCTCCGTCGTCTGCAGGGCGAAGTAGTGCGTCCAAACTCCACGCACTTTCCCGAAGCCCCACGCTCCGCTCCGCTCAAACGGATACGCCGCGGAAATGGCCCACACCCGTATTAGCCGCCCTCGCGAATCTCGTTTGATCTGCACTGCCAGCAGCAGCAACTGCGCCAGCAGCACACCTGCCAGCAATGTCAGCGACTTATGTTTGGATGGAATCGCGACCAAGCCTATGATCCTGTCGCTCACCCCTTCGAGAGATGAGTCTCACCCCGAACCTGCCGACACACCCAATTACAGCCTATGTCGACCTCGTCTTTGCACTCCAAAACTCAAAACGGATGTGAATCTCAGTCGATGCAAACTTGCCGCAGCAATTTGAAATCGCTCAGCATCTTTCCCGTACCCAGCACCACCGACGCCAGCGGATCATCCGCGATCGATACCGGCAATCCCGTCTCTTCCCGGATCCGCTTGTCCAGATTCTTCAGCAGCGCTCCGCCGCCCGTCAGCACAATTCCGCGGTCGCTGATATCTGCCGAAAGCTCCGGCGGTGTACGTTCGAGAGCCACGCGAACGGCATTCAAAATCGTAGCCACGCATTCGCTCAACGCTTCGCGAATTTCGCTATCGTCAATCGTCACCGTGCGCGGCACACCCTCAATCAAATTCCTCCCTTTCACTTCGATCGTCAGCGGCTTCTCCAGCGGATACGCGGAGCCAATTTCCATCTTGATCTGTTCCGCGGTACGTTCGCCCACCAGCAAGTTGTACTTCCGCTTCAAATACTGCATTACCGCTTCGTCCATTTCGTTGCCGGCCACACGCACGGACCTCGAGTACACAATCCCGCTCATCGAGATCACCGCAATGTCCGTCGTGCCCCCGCCGATATCCACCACCATGTTTCCGCTCGGCTCTTCAATCGGCAATCCCGCACCGATCGCCGCTGCCATCGCCTGTTCCACCAGATAAACTTCGCTCGCCCGCGCACGGTACGCCGAGTCCTGCACCGCGCGCTTTTCCACCGGCGTAATCTCGCTCGGTACTCCAATCACAATGCGTGGATGCACCAGCACGCGACGGTTGTGCGCCTTCTGAATGAAATACGTCAGCATCTTCTCGGTGACCTTGAAATCCGCGATCACTCCGTCTTTCATCGGTTTGATGGCTACCACGTTACCCGGTGTGCGTCCCAGCATGTCCTTTGCCTCGCGCCCCACCGCCACCACTTCGCCGCTCGCTTTGTTAATCGCCACGATCGATGGTTCGTTCACCACGATCCCTTTGCCGTGCGAAAACACCAGCGTGTTTGCTGTTCCCAAATCGATCGCCAGGTCGGACGAGAACAAACTAAACACCGACCTCAGGTTGTATCCGTTCTTATTCACAACTTTCCCCCTGCGGAGAGGGTCCTGCCCGGTAGGATCTCCGCGCTCGCCTACCACCAGTTCGACTTACCATTGTCGCTGGATTCGACGACTCACGCAAAATCACAACCTGCCGTTCCCCAAATCTATTTCGGCACCACGATCGAAACCTGCTGTTTTGCCGTTCCGCCACGCCGGTTCGATCCGATCACCACAATCGTGTGCTCCCCCGGTTCCAACGGTTCCGTGAAGTGCCGGAATGTCCCATCCTGCGAAATATTCGCTACCGGCTGGCCGTTGATGATCAACGCCGCCCCCGGTTCCGTCTTCCCGATCAGTTCCGCCACGCGCCCGTGAATTTGTGTGCTCTCAATCTCCAGCAGCATTTCCTGCGTTTTACCCTGCGCCACCAGCGTGAACTTGAACGTCTCGCTATATTCGCTGCTTTCTTTCTTCGCGTTCGAAGCCGTCACGTTCCAGAAATAGTCGCCTGGTTCCAGTCCCGTCACTTCCGCGCTCGCCCCGCTCACTTTCACTTCTTTCACCAGTTTCGTGAACATGGTTGTTGAGCTGATCCGCAGCGTATAGCTCACTGCATCATCCACCGCCTGCCATTCGAAGCGGATTGCTGTCGTCCTCGGATTGTTGGAGATGATGGGTGCCAGGTTCAGGGGCGAAACCAGTCCCGGCGGCGCTAACACGTTCGATTTTTGTGTTGCCCCGCCGGTCGGAAAACTCGCCTTCTCCCACTGCGTCAGTTCAATTTTTTCGTTCCCACGATGTACTTCCGCGCCGCCATTCGCCACCACGATCTCGTGCTCATTGCTGTTCGGATCATTCTTTACCGAAGCGCGGCTGTTTTGTTTCATGAAGGCGGTCGCATCTTCCACGCTCACCGCTGCTTGCGTATCCTTCAGCGTCCACATCGGCGTCGCCAGGTCCACCGCGCCCACATTGATGCGCACTTTGGTGTTGGAGTGGTCACGCGTCACGGTATTCTCTTCCACCGTGATCAGCGTATCCTTATTCACTGTGTACTCGGTGCCGTCCGCGAACGTCACGCGCGCCGCTCCGTCCGGCCCTGTCTGGATCAAGTCTCCTTTATCCAGCGTGGTGTGGTAATCCGCGTCTACCCACGTCACGGAGTTCACTTTCTTCACCTGCACCCGTCCATCCAGGTTCACGAATTTCGCCTGCGTCTGCGCGCTCGTCAACGCTTCTGCTTCCGGATTTCCTAATGCGTTGTTCAGTTTCTTGGTGGCAACTTCCGTCCAGTTCGGCACCGTCGCGTACATCCCCGCAATAATGATCACGATCACCAGCACGACCATCAGCGCCACCGTCTTGTATGTCACGGTGTGCCAATACACTTCCACCGGCCGTATCTTCGGCACCTGTTGGGGCGCCGGGGCGGTCGTGGGACGGCGTGGCTCGGTCGGTATCTGGGTGCTCACAGTTGTGCGCGCTGCGGATGCTCCAATTTCGCAATTTAGCACACCCGGTTGCACCTGCACGGAATCCCCAACCCTCGTTGGTCAATCTACAAATAGCGTTTCCGCTCCTTTTCGCCCAACTGACCTTCCGGCCAGTCCCCGTTTGCGTAGCGCACCATCGGTGAATCTTGAAGGCGCCCTACCCTTTCTGCACCGTTTGCAGAATGGGGTGGGTCTTCTCTTGCGCCTTTCCTGTAGTACCGTCGCGCCGGACTCTGGGACACGTGTCCACTCTCGCCAAATCACTACGATAAAACGCTGTCACCCTGAGGGCGCCGTTTGCGCCCGAACTACCTCAACCTCTGCGTCTTGCCTCCCAGACCCAATCACTTCGCCGCTCTTCCCCGCTGAAAAAACCTCTCCTTATCGAAATCCCGCCGCACCGCCACATCGAAAAAACCCACCATCATCTCATCGGACGTCTGCTCTCCCCATCGCACTGCCGCATCCGGATCAGGATTGTGCATATTCCCAGGCGAATTATCGAACCACGCCACTGCCTGCAACTTCGTCCCCGCCTTCAACTCCAACGGTTCCGCCAATCGATAGCTCATCTGCCAGTGAAAGTGGTAATTCACGCGCAGCAGCGTCTTAACACTTTTGTCCTCACGCACAATGTTGTATTCGAACCGCTTCCCTCGCAGGTGCATGTGCGGGAAAAAGCTGAGCAGCAGCGCATCATTCGGCAGTGTTCCCCACGCCTCCACTCGGTAATCCGGCACTCCTGGCGGAATCACGAAATGGTCATTCGTTAATTGCAGCGTCAGCACCCGCTGCTTCGGCGGATCTTTCGCAAAACGCAATCCAATCCGCGTCACGTCCGTTCCCGCTTTTCCATTCGTTGTGTAGTGCATCTGAAACACCAGATCCGCCCCCGGAGGAATGTATTTCGCCATGCCCTCCGGCCAGTTGTCCGGCGTGCTCCCCGGCGCGTACACCAGCAAGATATCGCTGTCCGTCCACATCGCATCCCTGCGATCTTCCTCGCTCGCCAGCATCGATGCCGTGAACGGTTTCCCCACCGGCGCGCGCCGCAGCCAAGGTGTTCCCGCCGGACGCACGTAAACCACCGCGTGATGCACGTTCTCCGGCATGCCCGGCAAAATCTGTGATCCTTGCACCCATCGTCCTTCTTTGAAATTCGTCGGCACAATCTCGTACGTGTAGTCCACTTCGCCGTCGGCCGGAATCGGCACCGCTTCCGTCATTGCCACCGTTAAATCCGGTTCCGCAATAGACCACCGTCCCGACCACTTCCGCGCTGCAGGTGCGTCTCCCGGATTTCCTGCGGGCGTGTTCGTCTCCGCCCAGGCAGCCAGCACCGCAATTTCCTCCTCGCTCAACGAAGGATCATTCGAGAATTTGCCAATCCCCTTTTCCGCGAACCATGGCGGCATCGTCCGCTTCTCCGCCGCCACTCGTATCGCCTCCGCATATCGCCGCGTCTCCTCGTAAGTCCCAAACGCCATCGGCGCAATTCCCCCTGCCCGGTGACACACTTGGCAATGCTCCTGCAGGATCGGCACCACGTCTCGATAGAACGTAAGTTGCTCTGGAGCGCGCTGCGGGCCTTGGCCGCGGATTACCATCGGCAGAATCGCCGGCAATACAGAAACGATGAGCAGAAAATTCTGCAAGTACACACGTAATTCAGCCGGTTCAATCAAGGCTCTTGGCACGCTGTTCGCTTCAAATCGCTTCTAGTGCCGGAGGCACGACACAAGTTAGCCCAGCCCGCAAGGGCTGGGAACACAATCCAAAAAAAAACAAGCGCCGGAGGCGCGGCACCTTTTCGCCCGCGTAATCAAACATGTCACTCAGCGCGACGTCTCGGCTGTTTGCGAGGTCTTCTGTTCCACTCTTAGACTCTTTTGCACTTCCACTGCTTCGCCTTTCCCTCACATCCTTGCCTTCCTCTATCTCTTTTGCTTCCCCGCCACTCATGCTCCCGCCGCCAACCCCTTCAACAAAATATCCAAATCATCCGGATGTATCGCGCAAAGCGACGCCTCTTCCCGCTCAATGTCCCCATTCTTCACCAGCGTCACCAACGACTCTTCGAGCGTGAACGACCCTTTCTTCTTCGTCAGCGGTATTTCCTGATGCAAATGCTGCAAATTGTTCCTTCGAATATGATGTCGCGCCCCATAACCGACCATCAGCAGTTCCGCCACCGGCAATCGCCCGCCATGCTTGCTCGGCAGCAGAATCTGCGTCAGCACCGCCGCCAACGCCATCGCCAACTCCTGCCGTATCGAATTCTGCCGTTCCACCGGGAACGAATCCGCAATCCTGCCCACCGTCGAAGCCACGTCCGTCGTATGCAGCGTCGACAGCACCAGATGCCCCGTCTCCGCCGCGGCCACCGCAATCCGCATTGTTTCCGGATCGCGCATCTCCCCCACAACAATGACATCCGGCGCCTGCCGCAGCGCCGCCCGCAACGCCGTCGGAAAGTCCGGCGCATCCGTTCCAATCTCTACTTGCTCAATCACGCTCCGGATGTGCGTGTGCTCATACTCGATCGGGTCTTCGATCGTCACAATGTGCCGCGCCTCGCGCGCATTGATCTCATGAATCAGTGCGGAAAGTGTCGTCGATTTTCCCGACCCCGCCGGCCCGCCGATCAGCACCAGTCCTCGCGGCAAATGCGCCAGACTCGCCACCGCTGCAGGCAAGTGCAATTCCGCCAGCCCCGGCACTCGCGTGGGCAATGCCCGTATCGCCGCCGCGGCGCGTCCCCGCTCCCGGTGTAAATTAATGCGGAACCGTCCCACGCCTTCGATCCGATACGAAGCATCCGCAATCGACTGCTCGCGATAAACGTCCAGTGCATGCCGTGACAATGCCGGTAGCACCGCCGCCTCGATATCCGCTCCGTCTAGCGTGTTCACCTCAATCTTTCGCAGTTCCCCCTGCACCCGCATACACGGCGGCGCATTCTCCACCAATAGCAAGTCGCTCCCGCCTTTTCCCACCAGCGTTGTCAGCCACTGGTCCAACCGCGCTCTCGCCGCAACCTCCGTAGGGTCCGACCCGCCGCCCTCATTCAACTCCGGCACCAGCCGGTTCAATTCCCCCGATTCATCCATGCCTGCCTCGCTTCTCGCCTCAGCCCCTGAATCCAGAAAAGGGAAGTCTCGCCCACTGCCGTCTGGTTGTCGAGCACCTTTGGAGTGCGGGAACCTTGCTCCCGCTTTTGCAATGTGTAGCGCCGCAACAAGTCCGCCGTCAAATAGGGTCGCGTGCAATTACAGCTCGCTCGGGTCCCACCTGCCCTATCCGTCAGGCCACAAACCCAAAAAGCCCGTCTCCATGGTTTGCGCCATCAGTCGAGAATAAATCCCCACAACGCCGATTCTCATGCTCCCGTCTGCTTCTTCATCTTCGGCCGCAATTCCAGATTGCGCATCAACCGGTGCAGGTAATTCGCGTGCAAGCCGAGCAACTTCGCCGCCTCCGTCATACTCCCTCCGGCCTGCTCCAACGCGCTCAAAATCATTTGCTTCTTCAAGTCTCGAATGGCCTCGTGATACTTCGCCGGTACGCTCCCTGCGCTGTGCCCGCTGTCCTGCAAGCTCTCTGGCAAATCTTCCGGCAAGATTTTGTCCGAACTGCCAATCACCACCGCGCGTTCCATCGCATTTTCCAATTCGCGAATATTTCCCGGCCAATCGTATTGCCGCAAGCACGCCAGCGCCTCCTCGCTGATCCCCGTCACGTTCCGTTTGCACTTCTTCGCATAGCGCGCCACAAAGTGCTCGGCCAGCTCGCGAATATCCTCCGGCCTTTCGCGCAGCGCCGGCAGCGTCAGTGAAATCACATTCAGCCGGTGATACAAGTCTGCCCGGAATTTCTCTTCGCGCACTTCCTTCATTAGATCTTTGTTCGTCGCTGCCAAAAACCGCACGTCAATCTTGATAGGCTTCGTTCCACCAACCCGCACAAACTCGCGTTCCTGCAGCACCCGCAATAGCTTCGCCTGCAATATCGGTGAAAGTTCTCCTATCTCGTCCAGAAAAATGGTTCCCCCTTCCGCCACTTCCAGGTAACCCTTCTTCTGGCTCACCGCGCTCGTGAACGCGCCTTTTTCATGCCCGAACAGCTCGCTTTCCAACAGCGTCTCCGTCAACGCCGCGCAGTTCAGCCCCACAAATGCCTGATCCTTTCTCCCACTGTTCTTGTGAATCGCCCGCGCCGCCAGTTCCTTTCCCGTCCCGCTTTCCCCGCAAATCAACACCGTCGAATCGCTCGCCGCTACTCGTTCTACAAACTGGTACACGTCGCGCATCCTCGCACTACGCCCCACCATATCGTGCGTTAAGCTGACTTCCGCGCGCAGTTGCTGGTTCTCGTTGCTCAACCGCTCAAACTGCCGCGCGTTCTCCGTCCCAATCACACCCAAGCCCGCAATCGCCGCCAGCAACTCCACATCTTCGTTCGTGAATGGCGTCACCGCGCTGCTCGATTCCAAATAAATGATCCCCACTACGCGTTCCTTCGCCACCATTGGCACGCACAGAAACGCCCGCTGCATCTTTTCCTCTACCGCACTCAGCACCCGGCCCTCACCTCCACAATTCCACAGTGGTATTCCCTCCTCTACCGCTCGCCGCACCACCGCCTGACTCACATGTACCGCGTGATCTGGTCCGCTCACGCGATCCCACGCCACTTGCGACCGCACCTCCGAAGAATTCTCCTCCAGCAGCAGAATCGCTCCTCGCTCCGCCGGAATCACGTCGAAAATCATCCCCAGCAATTGCCACGGCAACGATTCTTCGTCCCGCAACGATCCGATTGCCCGGCTGATCTGCAGCAGCGCCTTCAGATTGCGCCCCATCCGTTCCGTCGGCGCCAGCCCCGCCAACGCTTCCGGCGCTAGGGTCAGAAACTCTCCCGGTGCCAGCTCGACGGCCTGCGCATTCGGTGCCTCTTCTTCATCCATATGCAGTTCGCTGCTTGGCGAACTAACAGACCGTTCCTCCCGAAACACAAAGATGGAATTCCCGATCGCCACCTCGTCCCCACTCTTCAGTTCCCGCTGTTTCACCGGAATGCCATTAACGAACGTCCCGGCATGGCTCTCCAGGTCGCTCAAAATGTAATGTCCGTTTTGTTCGGTGATCTTGCAGTGGTGAGCCGATATCCAGGGATCCTCAAGCCGAACAGTGTTGTCAGCGTCCCTGCCCATGACCATTCCGCCCACAACCGGATATTCGCTTTTTCTCAGCGGTCCGTTAATGGCCACCAGTTTAGCTTGCATACTTCGTCCGGATTCTTGCGGTCTTCCTGCACCTGTCTCCGTCGAGGGCGTCCATTTTAGCTCCATCCCACCGCCATCGCTACTCTCTTTGACTATCCTTTTGGTGAGAGTACCTATCCAAATGACGATGGCTCCGTCGCGACCTCGGTCGAACGATTCGGTTATCCGCAGGCACACCCTAAACCTAAATAAGTCTGTACTTTGCGGGCTCTTATCGAATCGCGCGACGCCGCGCTCTGGCGCAACTGCTCTACGTCCCCAGCCCTAGCTTGTTCCGCCTAACTCCGCAGATAGCTTGACCGCCGCTCCGCCTTTTTCTCCACGCAAACTACCTTCGCTTCATCTTGAATAACTCATTTGCTCTCAAGTCCATAACCGCATTCCTGTCACGCAACCACTTTCTCCCGCAGTTTGGCTCCTCGCCTGCTATTTCTATCTGCGTCGCTCAGCTAAGAGGATAAATAAACAAGAGGTGCCCAATGAAAATTCAGAACATTCTTCGGACGCAAGCCATCGTGATCGGATTCGGAGCCGCTCTACTCCTCTCCAGCCCCGCTCCTGCTCAAGAAATCGTCAACACCCAGTTCGACGATGGCCCCTACGTGACGACGTTCGCTCAGCCCAGCCCAACCGTCACGACCGACGTCGCCCCCGCGTCCACTGTGGCCGATGCCAGTACCGTTTCCCCGGCCATCGCCATCCCTACTCCTGTCGTCACCGATGAAGCGGTAGTCTCTTTGGAGAATTCTGCCGCTTACGGCTTGATAACCTCCGCACTCTTCGGCTTAGCTTTACTTGCGGTTTTCGCCGTCGGCGAATTTCGTCGCGCCAACCGCAATTTGACCGAGAGCCCCAGCTCTCCGCTCCGCCGCCGAGTTGCTCTGTCCTGAGCACACACCCCACTCGGCACACTGCAGTTAGCTCCGGGAGCCACGCCGCAATCGGCGCTCCCGGAGCTTTCGTGTTTCAGACCCTGTCCGGGCTCCTCTCGCCCTCCCATGAAAATCGCACTCTCTCAATGGCACAGTATTTGACTCTGGCGATATGCTTACACGATTGGTGTGTATTCGGACTCAATGGGAGGTTCCGGATGAAACGTCTTGCTCTTTTGTGCTTTCTGTTTATTTGCCTTTTAACAATCTCTGCCGCGCCTCATCAATCTCCCAGTGACGCCCTCCCCCAGGGCGGAGTCATCGTCCTTACTCCTGTCGACCAATACGCCTGGCGCGTCTGGCCCGGCGGCAAGATCGAATTCAGTTTCGATTACAGTCGTACCTGGGAATCCCAAAAGAGCGGCGTCACCACCGATCTGACTTCGGGCTCCGCGCCTTCGGGCAGGGTCTGTTGGGTCGTCGGAAAAGCCGGGACGGTCCTGCTCACTACCGACCAGGGGAAACATTGGAAGAAACTTGCTTCTCCCATTACCGAAGATATCGCGGGAGTGTACGCGCTGGATGCTAAGCGCGCCTCCGTCTGGACTGCCTCTCACAAGCAGAGCTTCGGAACCAATGACGGCGGTTCCACGTGGTCTCCCAACGCCGAAAAACAATGATTTCCACTCCAGGAAATACCATCACGAAAGCCGGCAATGGCAACGATGGCCGCCTAGGAAACAGACGTCGTCACCGCCGGCAAAAGTCGGAAGACAAATAACACGTGTCCACGAAGAGTAGTCCTTGGGGACAGGTACCCTCGACTAGCGGACATTTACTGGCAATCTAAGAGTGTCAATATTTGACACTCTTCGGAGTGTACCGTGAGATCAGGACTTTCTAAGCTCCACTAAGAAAGCGCTATTCCTGGGTAAGCCCCTTCGGTTCTATCCGTTACAGATTCTTGGAAACTTAGCCA
>DATERF010000134.1:0-10079 GCA_035271845.1 Candidatus Acidiferrum sp. | reverse complement strand
GTCTCCTCGCCGCAAGCTAATTGCTGGCTGGCAAAAGAAGAGGGTAGGCGATATTGGGACCTAGTGTCCGCACCGGGAAGTTCATTTCGGACAGAAGCGATTCGGCTTGGGGAAGCCTGCCCATTTCGATATGGCCTCTACCAGATGATGCGGAATCGTGTTTTGGCGGACGAGCTAGCTCGGCACACTGCGCCAGCGTGGGCCGACTTTGCGGTGTGTCGACATCCTGCGAATGACACAGTGGTTCTTCTCGATCAGCCAGCTTCCGCGCTTCGAAATGCAGTGCGAGCATTCCGGTTCATTTCCACTGACGGGGCCTTACATGACTGGAATGCAAAAAGACTTGTGGAAGTAATCGGCTCGACCGACGAGAAGCTAAAGGATTGGAAGGCGTGGGTGGTGGAACGGTATTTTGGCCACCTTTCTGAGAAATTGCCCAACGTAAATAACGGCTCAGTTCGGGCCGGCAACGGCGATGGACAATTCATCGGCGACAGGTAAACGCAGCGCCAGACTTACTTTGAAAATCCATTCTTTGGAAGAGCCATAGCTGTATTTCTACAGCTTTCCATAGGATTCCCATTGCCATTCGAATCCGTTTTTCCCACTGGCTCAGCAGCATTTGAAGGGTCATCTGCTTGCAGTAGTAACGACGTGTGTGAATCCATTCCCCCGAAAGGAGATAGTGCAACTTGCAGAATCTAACAGTCGTTACTAACTTGAGAGACAAGAACGGTAATCTCGTTGAGACAACTGTTCGTAAGAATGTCACCTTGGATGTTGTTATCAACGCCATCCAAGAGCTCTGGCAAACTCCTTACGAAGCACAGCTCACGATCCGCAAATTCAACCCGAGGAAAACAGCTTCCATCCGTGAGCTACCGGAGGAAGCACAATTATGAGTTCACGGGCAAAGACAGTTTCTCATGCTAACATCGGTTCCGCGATTGATTCGACGGCCAAAGGAGATCCCGTGGCACGTCGAAGATTACAAAACCCAGATGTACGCATGAACAAAACCAAGAAACTCTGGACCGTGACGGTCGCAAGATACACGCGTGACGCCAACGGTGTGGAAAGGAGGAAACGGAAACCGACCATCCTGGGATTAACCGCAATGATGACGAAGCGGGAGGCGCGGAGAGCGGCGCGGGTTTATATCGATCAAGCCAACGCATCCGCGTTCTACCCAACCCAAGAGCAAAAGTTCACCACGTTCGAAGCTTTTGCCGATGTGTGGGAGCAAGACTACTTGTCGCTATCAAAACCAAGCATGCAAGCCTCGATGCGGGGACACGTCAAGCGGCTAAAAGAGCACTTCGGCCCGAAGGAAATGCGACGAATCGACGCAGCAGACCTACAACGATTCGTCGCTGCGTTAGTGGCCGAGGGGTACGAGCCAAAGACGATCCGAAACTACGGGATCACCTCCGCGCTCATCTGGAAGGCGGCCCTAGTCCAGGGCTATGTAGACCAGATCCTACCAAAGCCAAAGCTGCCACGGGTATTCAGGAAGACGCCAAGGCACCTTGTTTTGGCCGAAGTGGGGAGACTGTTATATCAAGCGCGGTCGGAAGAAGACCGGGAGGTTTTCTCGTTACTCTGGCTCGCGGCAGAAGCCGGACTTCGATCGGGAGAGTTAGACGGACTGAGACTGGAGGACGTGTCGGAGGAGAGCGTTACGATCCGCCAAACCATCTGGAACGGTCACGCGGGAATACCAAAAACTCCGAACGCGTTGCGGACAGTCGCCGTTTCGCCGAAACTTTCCGCGATGCTCGCGGCACAAGCGCGATACGCAAAGTCCTATGGACACGGATATCTGTACGCGTTCAGCGCGACTTACTATCGGGACCGGCTTCAATGCCTACTCAAAAAGTTGGAAATCAAACAGGCGGGGCTACACGCACTCCGCCACTTCAACGCGTCCCTGATGGATTCCCTGCGGATTCCACTCAAGACGCGGCAGGAGCGATTAGGGCACGCATCAACGGGTTCACTCACGCTCGACGTGTACACGCACGCGAAGTGGGAGCACAACGTCGAAGCGGCACAGCTGTTAGGCGACGCAATCAACCAAGCGGTAAAAGATGCGGAGAATTCTGTCAGCTTAACCGCAGTTAAAGAAGAAGGGCTCCTGAGTGGAGTCTCAGAAGCCCTTGGTAACAAACAATAAATTGGTTGCGGGGGTCAGATTTGAACTGACGACCTTCGGGTTATGAGCCCGACGAGCTACCAGGCTGCTCCACCCCGCATAACCACTATAGCGGAGCAGCTAAATTCCGTCAAATTCCCCACCAAGTTCATCCCCGCGCAACGATTCCTAATTTCCGCTTACCAGGTCGTGTAGGAGGTCCCATCCGTGCCATTCTGTTCGCAACCCGAATGTACGTCATCCACTCCCGTGCTGGTCTGGTCCGGGCTCAACACCGTGTCCCCAATGTGCGTAACCCAATCTTTCTGCTGGCACGCCGGGTCCATTGGAATCTCCCGCAGATAATGTGCGTCCACCAGATCGTCCAGCGATTGCGGAGCCTGTTGCTTGTCCAAAGTATAATTATCAATCGCCTGCCGCATCACCTGCAGGTCCTGCCGCAGCACCGCTTCCCGCGAATGTTTCACCGTTTTGTCGTACATCACCGCGGCAATGCCGACCAGGATCGAGATGATCATGATCACGATCATCAGCTCAATGATCGTAAATCCGCGTGCACGCTGAAGCCTGGCCCTTCCGCGTCCCCGCATCCGCCCGGCCTTGGAATTGCTGCTCATCATTCACCTTCGCTGGCAATCCTACCAATCCGAATACTTCGTTCCATCCAGCGCCGTCCCCGACGATTTCGAATACACGTCGAACACATTCTTGCCGCCCCAACTGTTGGAATCCGGATCGTCCTGCACGGAGCGCATGCCCCATTCCGCGCGCCCCGTCATCGGATCAACGGGCACGCGTCGCAGGAAGCGAATATTTTTCCCCGCCGCCCCCGTTCCGCCCACCGCCACCCCCTTTACCAGGGTGTCCAGGTCCGGTGGATATCCTTCGCTGCCAAGCTCCACGCGAATCTTCTGCTGGTCCGCCAGGTCCTTGTACTTGTCAATCGCGCCTCGCATCTCCCGCAGGTCGTAGCGCAATGCCTTCTCGCGTTCGCGGATCACCGTGAACTTGGCAATCGGCAGCGCCATCGAAGAAAGGATCAGCAAAATCGTGCAGGCAATAATCAACTCCAGCAACGTCATGCCGGCTTGCCCGGAATTTTTAGCCTTGCGGTACATGAATGCCGCGGCAACCTCCGTTCAATAGGGCGTCTTACTGCACGTGGAGCGTTGCTTCGCCGGTCACCAGCGGAATGGGCCTTTGCTGCGAATCTTTCGCGTTCACCTGCACGATGGAAAGATTCGTGAATCCCGGCCCCAGCGCCTTAACCACCACGCCCAGCAGCGTGCCGGTTCCATTCACCCCCGGCGTATTCGGCTGCCGCGTTGCCGAAATAATCGCCTGGCCGTGTTCCTTGTCCACGCGCTGCACCAGCGCAATTTCCTGCGTTCCGCCGGAGAGAAATCCTCCATGCCGCACTTCCTCAACGCTGATGATCGCCGGGTTGTATTGCAGCAACATCGGCACGGAAAAAAGATCCGTGACATTTTCCACCACCACGCCGATAGTGGCCGTTTGTCCCGGCGAAAGATTAAGCGTCCCCGGCTCAAAACGTATGCGCGGTCCGCTGGTCTGCGCCTGCGGCACGCCGGGAGTGTTCGTCATCGGCGCCGGGCCGCCCGGATTCGACGCAGGCGTCGCCACCGGCACCGCGGATGGATTCGGATTGGCCACCGGCGTCTTGATATCCATCTCGCGCTTCACACCCGGATAAGTTTCCGACCCCGAATAAATCGCCCGCAGATTCTCGCGAGTCCAATCCGGCATGCGCACAATCCGCGGAATCAGCACGATCAGGTTTTCGTTCTCTTCATGCTCCACATTGTCGGTCGAGAAGAGGTACCGCATGATCGGTACATTGGCCAGCCCCGGCCAGCCGTTCAGCGTCTTGGTATCCGTGCGCTCGAACAACCCGCCAAGTATGCTCACTTCGCCTTCCTTCAGGCGGATTTCGTGCTCGATTTTTCTCTGGCTGATGATCGGCTGTTGGATCCCGCCAATCGTTGATTCACCGGTTACCGAGGAAACTTCCACGGAAACCTTCATGCTGATGTCGCGGTTCGCATGCACGTGCGGCGTGATGTCCACGTTCACCCCGACGTCAATGTACTGGAACTGCGTGTTCACCAGCGGGTTCACGAACCCGGCGCCGCTCGTGGATCCCACGCCCACTCCCGCCTGAAAGCTTCCAGTCGCCACCGGCACGCGATCGCCAACCCGCAGCTTTGCCGGCTGCCCGTCAATGGCCCGTATTTCCGGATTATCAATAATTCTTGTGGAGGTGTCGGTCAACAGAAAATTCGCCGTCGCTCCCGGCAACGTCAGCGCCACGTCATTCTGGTTCAGATGAGTCAGCTGATTAAGGGATATGCTGCCGTTCGAACTGGTGGTCGTGGTGCTCCCTGTCGTCGAACTCGTCGTACTGGTGTTCGGGTTAATGGCAATCGAAGCGCTCTGCCCCGGCAGAATTCCCAGATTCCGCAGATTGTCCGTTCGCGCCTGCAGCACTTCCATCTGGATGATCACTTCCGGCTTGGCTTTATCAATGTCCCGAATGATCTTTTCCGCCAGCGCAACCTTGTCCGGCGTATCTCGGATAATGATGGCGTTCTGCGCGTTCACCTGCTGGATGCGTTTCAGGTCCAGCAACTGCCGCAATCCGGTGGTGATTTCCGTCAGGTCCTGCGCGATGGCCACATTGCTCAGATAAAACGTGCGCACGATCTGCTCTTCGTAATCACGCCGCTTCTGGGTGTTGTCCTGGGCAATCATGATGATGTTTTCCGTCACCGGCTTCCAGAACGCCTTGCCCTGCAGGCAGACAATGTCCAGCGCCTGCTCCAGCGTCACGTTGTTCAACTCCACCGGAATCCGCTTGGCCGGCAGGTCGGGATCGTAAATCACCGTCAAGCCCGCAAGTTTCCCGATGGTGTCGAACACCACCTTGATGTCGTTGGACATCCGCAAATTGATGGGCGCGCGCGAAAGTGGCTTCAATTCCGGCGGCTGGGAAGCCAGCCCCGGTTGGCCGTTCTCCATCAGCGGCTGATCCTGCGCCTGATTGGCCTGCGCGCGTTCCCCAATCATCTGCAGCGTGCGCTTCAACTCCTGATCCGCGGCTGTGCTTGAGGGGTCCATCACCTGGGCGCGCTGGAATTCGGAGACCGCGCCCTGCAAGTCTCCCTTGTCCCGCAGCTTAAGGCCCTTTTGAACGTGCAAGGCCCCGGCTTCAAAACGCGATTGATCCAATCCAATCTTGTAATTTACGTTGCGCGGGTCTGCTTTGTTCGCCTTCAGGTAGTACTCAACGGCGGCGTCGTAGTCCTTCATGTCCACCGCCTGCTGCGCCGCTTTATAGTCGTGCTTGTCTTTCGGGCACCCCGCCGCAACCACTCCGGCAGCCCCTAAGACCAAAAATTGACACCATCGCCGCATGGACACTCCGGAACCTCGACTGGGGACAACCCGTGCCTTTACTTGCTCATGGAGTCTAGCATCGGGCTCTGCGGCCCGTCCAGCCGGGCATTTTCCCTTGTTTTCCGCTTCAAACGGTCCCATGTACCAGTCCCGTAGCCTTTCTTTCAACGCCCTCTTTAGCGGCTGACCGGTAGCTGGGAGGTGGCTGGCCAGGGGAGGCAGCCTTTCCGGACACCCTCATTAGACGCGGCATCAGGTAAAATGAAAGATTGTGATGAAGCCGACCAGTAAACCGGGTAAGAGCAAGGACGCCAAGGAGTCGGGCGAAAAGATCGTCGCGCAGAATCGCTCGGCGTCGTACAACTACCATATTCTTGAAAAGCTGGAAGCCGGTCTCATCCTGCACGGCACCGAAGTGAAAGCCTTGCGCGAAGGCAAAGCCAACATTCGCGATGCCTACGTGGACTTCAAACCCAGCGGCGCTTTTCTCGTCAACGCCCACATCGCTCAATACATGCCCGGCGGTCCCTGGAATCACGAGCCGCTCGGCGAACGCAAACTGCTCCTTCATAAACGCGAGATTCATAAATTTTCAGGCCGTACCGAATCCAAAGGATTGACCGTCATTCCTCTGCGCATCTACTTCCGCAATGGCCGCGCCAAGGTCGAAATCGCGCTCGCTCAGGGCAAAAAGTCCTGGGATCGCCGCCAGGACGAACGCGACAAGGAAGCCCGCAGGGAAACGGAACAAGCTCTCTATCGCAACCGGAGGCGATAATTCTGTCATGCAAATCACACTCGACACCAAGCCGTTTGCTGCACTGGAAACTGACGCACTCGTTACCTATGTCTTCGAAGACGGCGACCCCGCCCAGGGCCGCATTGCCGAACTCGATAAACTCACCGGGGGCATGCTTACCCGACTCTCCAAGAGTGGCGAACTCACCGGCAAATCCCTGGAAACCACGCTGCTCCACGCCCCCGCGGGTTTCAAGGCCGCTCGCCTGCTCCTCGTCGGGGCAGGGAAGCGCGCACAGTTTAACCCCGCCGCCCTGCGAAAAGTTGCGGCCGTAGCCTTGCGGTATTTGAAGGGCCGGTCGGTCCACAAGGTTGTCTTCCTGGTGCGGGAAGGCGATGCAACCGAAGAAGTTGCCCAAACGGCCACCGAAAGCGCCATTGTCGCCGATTTTGAAACCGACAAATACAAAACCGACAAAAAGAACGACAAATTTATTGAGACATTCACAATCGCAGGATATGGCGACACCGAAAAAGCTGCCGGAGAAAAGGGCATTGCCAGCGGCCGCATCATTGGCGATGCGCAAAACTTTACCCGCGACCTCGTGAATGAACCTTCCAACAAGCTGACCCCGAAGATTCTTGCCGAAAAAGCCGAAGCCATGGCCAAGGAAGCCGGCCTCGCTGTGGAAATCCTCGACGAAAAGAAAATTGCCGATCTGAAGATGGGCGCGTTGCTCAGCGTCGCGCAAGGTGGTCCAGAACCGCCGCGCGTGATTGTCGTCACCTACACTCCGGCAAACCCCAAGCCCGGCGCCCCGGTAATTGGATTGGTCGGCAAGGCCGTCACCTTCGATACCGGTGGCATCTCCATCAAGCCCGCCGATGGCATGGAAAAAATGAAGTACGACATGGCTGGTGGCGCCACCATGCTCGGCATCATGCGCGCCATCGCCGCCTTGAAGCCCAACGTCAAAGTCATCTGCGTCGTGCCCGCCACCGAAAATATGCCCGGCGGCACAGCTCAGAAGCCCGGCGACATTCAAACCGCCATGTCCGGCAAAACGATTGAAGTCTTAAACACCGACGCCGAAGGCCGCCTGATTCTTGCCGATGGCGTGCACTACGCTAAGCAGTTGGGCGCCACCCACTTAGTGGACGCCGCCACTCTAACCGGCGCGATCGTCGTCGCCCTCGCCAACGTCAACGTCGGCGTCTTCGGCTCCGATCAGGCCTGGACCGATAAGCTCCTCGCCAGCGCCAAAGCCGCCGGCGAAAAAATGTGGCAGATGCCCATGGACGACGAGTATCGCGAATTCATCAAAGGCAGTTTCGCCGACATTCAGAATATCGGCAGTGGAAAAGGCGGCGGCTCCATCACCGGCGCCTGGTTCATCCGCGAATTTGCCGGCGACACCCCGTGGATCCATCTCGACATCGCCGGCACCGCCTGGAACGACGACGCCAAGCCTTGGCTAGCCAAAGGTCCCACCGGCGTAGCCCTCCGCACCCTAATTCACCTAATCCAATCCTTCTAACCCAACAGTGTAGGGGCGGCTTTAGGCCGCCTTCTTGCCTTTGAACGGCCCGCCCGCCTCGCTCGTCGGGCCGCTGTTCGCGTCACTTCAACGCGGTAATGTCGGCGCGCCGACATTGCCGTCGCCGCAATTCGCCCAACCATTCGAACGCAAACCAGAAATCTCTAAATGTAATTTATTGAATTGGAACCGCTTAAGTCTCGAATGTCGGCGGGCCGACATTGCTCTCGCGCAATCCTCGCGCCCCACCTACATCTTCTCCGGCGCCTCAATCCCCAACAAATGCAACGCCCCAACCAACTGCTTCTCCACAATCTCCGTCAACGTCAACAAAAACGCGCGCTTCTCTTCATCCGCTTCCGAAAGAATATGGTGCTTGTGATAAAAATTGTTAAATGCCTGCGCCAACTGAAACGCATACTTCGACACAAACGCCGGCTCCTGCGCGCCAATAGCTGCCTCCACCGCGCTGTCGAGGGATCCCGACGCCAGCAGCACTTCCCACAAAGCGATGCTCTCGTCACCCTCCAGAAATTTCTTCAGCAATTCCGGCGTGAGCTGCGGCCGCGTTCCCGCAACTTCCGCGCCCTTTCGCCGAATCCCGCGAATCCGCACAATCGCATACTGGCAATACGGCCCGGTCTCGCCTTCCGCGCTCAACGCATCCTCAAAATCAAACGCAATGATGGTGTTTCGCGTCACCTTCAAAAGAAAAAATCGCAGCGCCCCCACCGCCAGGTCGTTGGCCGTTCGCTGCAACTCCACGCCCGCCATCTCCGGATGCTTCTGTAGCACCCGCGCCTCCGCGGCCTTCAGCATCCGGGTAATCAAATCGTCCGCCTTAACTCCGAATCCTTTTCTCCCGCTGACCTCGACATACGGCCTCTTCGCATCCTCCTCGGAAAGTTCGTAGCCCAATTCAGCAGCGCAGCGCGGCGTCAGTGCCACAATCTCGTAATCAAAGTGAATCGAGTTTTCCGCTTCCTTCACATGTCCCAGTGCCCGCAGGCCTTCCGCCACCACCTCCTGCAAGTAGGCCTGCCGCGCGTCAATTACGTTATAGACGGCTGCCGCCCCGCCGAAACGCGGCGCACTCGGATCATTCGCACCCGCCGTCGTGGCCCACAGTTCCTTGCCATCCGGAGCGTTCGGCCACCGGTGATAGTGAAAATCCTTCCCCAATAATCCAAACTTCCAAAGCTGGTAAGCGATGTCCTTTCCGACATAAGTGACCGTCCCGTTGGACCGCACGATGATCTTGGCCTGATCCTCTTCCGAAATGGAAGTAGAGGAAGTTGAGGATGTAAAGGAGTCGCCCGCTCCCGCAGTTTCCTTTACCTCCTTAACCTCCTCACCCTCCTTAACTTCCTTCCCCCAAGGCATAATCCAGCAACCAGCATTCTTCCCACTCGTCGCCAGTTGAATCGCTCCACTCGCTTTCAATTGTCCAAACGCCGCATCCCAAAAATGCAGGTGCAGAATCTCGCTCTCTCGCGCCAGCAGTTCGTAATAAATATCCACTCGCGCCATGGTCCGCAGGTGAAAACCCACCACAGAATTGGCAATCACGGTCGCCATTTCTGCGGTTTCGCCGTGGCCTTCTTCGATGGCTTTCAAAGTCTCACCACGCAACTTCCCGGCGCGGACTTTGTCTTCCTCAAAATATTGCGTGGCCTTCGCGTAAAGATCCCAGCACAAATAATCGAAATTCTTGGCCGCCGCCAACGTCTTCACTTCTGCAAACGTCTTTTTCTCCATGTGCTGAAATGCGATGACCACATCGGCGACCTGCACCCCGGTATTGTCGATATAATTCTGCACCGCAACATCGTGCTCGGTGTAGCGAAGCAACCGGACCATCGTGTCACCCAGCACCGCATTGCGCAGATGTCCGATATGCGCGGCCTTATTCGGATTGATGCTGGTATGCTCGACAATCACCCTCCGCGGCACGTGGGTAGCCGCCGCTCCTGCGGTTGGCTTTTCCGAAGAAAGCGCAGCGAAGAATGCTGCGCGATCAAAAAAAACATTCAGGTAGCCCGCGCCAGCAACCTCGATTCGCGCAATCCCCTCAATTTTTGGCAGGGAAATCGCAATCTCCTGAGCGATCTGCCGTGGTGCCTTCTTCAACCTCTTGGCCAGTTCGAAACAAACCGGAGACGCGGCCTCGCCCATCTCCAATTTCGGCGGCCGTTCCAGCACCACCGTCAATTCCACGCCATATTTCTCAA
>DATERF010000133.1:0-5920 GCA_035271845.1 Candidatus Acidiferrum sp. | reverse complement strand
GGATTGCGAGATGTCCCAGTTCTGGCAGAACTTGCAGTTTACGTTGCAGCCCGCGGTGGCCACTGAAAACGCCAGTGACCCGGGGAAAAAATGGAACAACGGTTTCTTTTCGATGGGATCGATGTGCGCGGCGCACACGCGCGAATGCACCAGCGTGTAGTAGCTGCCTCCGCGATTCTCGCGTACCCCGCAGTAGCCCCGCTCCTGATCGTCGATCACGCACTCGCGAGGACACAACTTGCATCGTATTTTCTTGTAGGGCAGCTTTTCGTAAAACTGGGCCTCGACGATAAACCGCGAATCCTCCGCGGGGGCCGAGCCGGCGCCCAGTGCAAGGCTGGGCCAACCTGCCACACAAGAACTCACGCAAGCGGCGAGGCAAGGAGCACCGGCCAGCTTCAGAAACGTTCTGCGATCGTGCTCCGTTGCCCCAAGGCTTCTCAGAGAGGCGAGCACGGAGTCACAAGGCAGTGCGTCGTTTGCCTCTTGCTCGCGGCGAGGCACCTCAGGAGAAAAACTCGCTTCGCCTTTGCGCGCATTGGGTGCTTTCGACATGGGATATATCTCGCAGAGGCTCAGACCTCCACCTTTTCAATCTGGCTTGGGTCATTCGTCCCCAAGCGGTGATTCGGATCGGCGGCCGTCGCGATGTAATCGGGCGCTCGCCCAATAGCCCGCAGCGATTTCATGCCTTTCTCGGCCCTTTTTTGCTCCAGGATTTGCCATCCGGTGTAGTCCAAGGCAACCGGGTCCCGCGACACCAGCAGTCCGTTGTAAGGCCAAGTCCATTGCGGCATGTACGAGGGCCCGCCCTCGTATTGCGCCGTGGTGGCATCGCAAATGTGCAGCCGGACCTTTTGCCGGATTGGCGGCAGCATATTGACGTCGGCGACGTACGGATCGCCTATGTTGAGATGATACTTATTGGGGTTGTGGATGGCACCGAACATATTCTTGAGCGCCATGGTCACGCCCGCAATTCCATGGTCTTTGAGCACGGGCAGGTTGATGACGGCATCGCATACCTGGGTAAGGGTCTTCGCCAGGCAACTGCCCACGCTCCCGTAGGTCGCCAGTTCCTCTTCATAACCCAGCGTGTCGTTGCCGAAACTTCGTATGTGATCCTGGCGCGTGGCGACGCGAAATCCCGCGCGTTCCAGGTCCGCATTCAGCCGGTCCCAGATGATGATGTCCTTCTGCGGGATGCCGGCGTCTTGTAGTCGGGAGCACAGGACCTCGACCAGAAGCACACTCGTTGAGATGCCCCGGCCGGCAAGGCCATTGACCTTCAGCCCCACCACTTCACCGGGCCGCGCCACTTTCTTCCAGGCTTCCAGGGGAGAATCCGTCGCGTAAAGAGCCTGCACGGAACGATCCAGCATTTTCAAAAGCCGGCCGGAGTCCAAACTGGAACCCGTTCCGCGAAGCAGCGGATCGCGCGCGTTCACCACCTTGGCTTTTTCACGTGCGGAGAAAAAGGCGGGGAGTCCATGCGTTCCTCCCGCGAGCACCGCTCCCGCGGCACATTTCTTGAGGAACTCCCGGCGGTTCGGTTCCAGCCTTTGCCTCATGGGGGTCTCGGAGGGTCCGGCTTGCGTACCGGGCACTTCTAAGTCATTTTTACCACTTTGCGGTGCACGTAGCAAAACAAACGTGGAAAAAGCGGGCCAAAATGCTCAAATTCGATAACCCTGGTGTACTTTTTGCCGCCGCCCGGCGGGCTGGAAACTTGACCTCTTCGGCCAACTCAGAAGGTGAGTTTTAGTGCCAATTGAATCTGGCGTGCACCAGTTGTGAAGTCTGGCCGCACATATTCAGAGGTGGATTGTCCGAACCCCGTACCGTCCGCGATCGAGTTATCGGGCTGATTGAATTGCACGCGGTTGAAGAGGTTATAGAACTCGAAACGCAAATCGAGTCTGGTCCGCTCGCTCAAACTGATGCGTTTGGTAGTGACGAAATCGGTGTTGTTGATTCCCGGCCCGCGAAACACATTTCGCCCGATATTCCCGGCAGAGCCGAACGCCGGATAGGAGAAATAGCCAACCAACGGGCCGGTCTGCGTGCGTGGATTGCTACTAGGCGTCACCGTTGCCGAAGGGTTGTAGTCGGGGCGCGCCGCGAATCCCGTGTGCTGGGTGTCCTCATTCGTGAAGATGTCATAGGGCAGTCCACCGGAAAAAGTGCTGATGCCCGAAACGTCCCAGCCTTCCAGCACTTTTCCTACGACGCCCTCCGACCAGTGCTTGGTGCCACGCCCGAAAGGAAGCTGCCAGCTGTAATTCATCACCAGGCGCTGGCGCACGTCAAAATCGGAATTGCCGCGCTCGGGGCCCAAATCGAGAGAGTTTCGCGGGAAGGATTGATTCCCTGCCCCGGGAACCAGCGGGTCGGAGGCGTTGTCGATCGCGTGCGAATACGTGTATGCCGCTTGAAACGCCAGTCCATGGGACATCCGCTTCGTCACATTGAACTGCAGCGCGTGATACGTCGAACTCGCAATACTCTTGTACAGCTCGGCCTGTAGGAAAGCATTGTTGTTCGCCGCATTGAATGGCAGCACGGGCTGGCCGGTGAACGGGTTTATCTCATTCGCCCCCAACCAGAGGGTGCTGAACTGCAGCGGCTGCTGTACAAGCTGGTCGCAGGCCGCCGGGTCGGGGGAGCTTGCACACCCCGCTTGTACTTCGAGTTGCGACACCAACTGGGACACCAAGGCCGACTGAGGCGGGTTTCCATCCACCAGGCGCAGCAAGTGCGTCCCCTTCGAGCCCACATAGTTGATCTCGAACAGAAATGTGGGATAGGGCTCGTATTGCATCCCCAAATTCCAACTCTGTGTATAGGGGGTCTTAAGATTTTGGTCGATCAGGAATGGCAGGATCGGCGCCGGACACGTAAGGAAGATGATTCCTCCCTGTGGACAACTATTCACGGTCAAAGACGGCGTAAAGTTGCCCGGCGGAGTGGACGTGGACAGTGTGCACAGCCCCGTCCCCTCGACCAACCCGGAGCACGGCAGCGTTTCGAGCATTTGGTACGGCGGGTCGCCCCGCAGCATGCTGATGAGCTGCCCGAAAATGCGGTCATGGTAAATCCCATATCCCGCGCGCACCGAGCTTTTGCCATTCCGGAAGGGGTCCCAGGCCGCTGCCACGCGCGGCTCGATGTTCTTCCACTCATTGTGATAAAGCGGAGCCTGGCCGCTGCCATCGCCCACTCTGACGAATGTGAACGGCCCCGGGCCGTCCGGCGAAACCGTGAGCGTGGACAACAAATTGTCCACTTCTGTCGGCACCCCAAAAAACTCATAGCGGAATCCGTACGTGAACGTGACATTGGAAAACACCTTGTAGGAATCCTGTCCGAAGCCCGCGACTTCATGCTGGCGGAATTGACGCGCGTCGGTGGGTGTGCGCGTCCCGGCGCTGTTGAAGAACTGCGCTTGCGTTTGCAGGTCCACGCCCCCGAGCAACATCCAAACCAGGTTTTGCAGTGTGGGGTCTTGATCTGCTGCGGTTCCTGTAATGGCTGCCGGAATGTTGAAGTTGGAAAACAAGCTAAAATCCATCATCGTGCGCGAAGCATAGTTGTTGGAGCTATTCGAGTACACATCGTGGAATTCGCCGCCGATCTTGATCGTGTGGCGGCTGAGCACCCAGGAGAAGCTGTCGCCGGCAGTAAACGTCCCGCTGTCGCGTGTTGACCCGCTGCTATCACCCAACAAAATGCACCCAAAACCACTCAGGCTCGCGGGCAATGGAAAATCCATGCCGTTCCCTACCGCATCGAGGCTAGGACTTAATGCATTGAACTGACTCACGCCGGTACAAGCAAGGGGGAATTCCAGGCGATTGAACCCCAGCCGGAGCTCATTCGTCATGGTTTGCCGGAAATTGGAGGTCAGCCCAAGGGAGATATTATCGTTGTGCTGATCGGTGGAAACGCCTCCCAGGTCCGGGAGAAAGTCCTGGTGCCGGTAGTTGCTATCGGAATACTCGTTGTACGTGTAGTGCAAGGCGAGAATGCCACCGCCGCGGAAGTCGTGGTCAATGCGTCCGGTAACGCTGTTGCCGTTGGAAAGCGAGTGGCTGGGGAAGTGCAATATGCCGCGCGCGCCGTCCAGGATCTGTCCATTGGGGGCCGGATAAAGCGCCAGGATTTGCTGCATGGTAGGGTCAAGGGAGAGAGGGGTGGCATTGTTTCCCGTGCCGTAGAATGCGGATCCCGGAGTGGTAACGTCAATCGGTATCGATAGTCCATTAGCGGTATAGGTGAACACACCTGTTTTGAAAGCTTGCGTCGGGACGATACTGGCATTCAGAATCGTCGTCCTGAATCGCTGCAACTCGCCATTTACGAAGAAGAAAGTCCGGTTTTTCTGAATCGGCCCGCCGAGGGAGAAGCCAAACTGATTGCGCACGAAAGGGTCGTCGTTGCGGTCTGCGGCAAAGTAGTCCTTCGCCGAAAGCGCGGTATAACGCCCAAACCAATAGGCGTCCGCATGAAAATCATTGGTGCCGTGTTTTGTGACGATGTCAATGATGGCCCCGCTATTGCGCCCAAACTCCGGCAGATAACTGCTGTTGATGACGCGGAATTCCTGCGTGGTCTCCGGGTTCAGGGCGCTTAGCCCTCTCGGGAAGCCGCCAAAATCGGGGTCGTTGTTGTCCGTACCGTCCATCAGAAAATTGTTGCTGCGTTCGCGCGAGCCATTCACGGAGAAACCGCCAAAAAGCGTGTTGCTCTGGATCACCCCGGGCGACAATAGAATCAAGGCATAGGGATCGCGCAGAATCAGCGGCAAGTCTGTCATCTGCCGGGAGTCCACCAGATTCCCCACTTGGGCATCGTTTATATTTACCGGCGCCACGGCCTCGCTGGTCACCGTCACGGTCTCTTTGGCCGCGCTTATAACCAGATGGGCGTCGAGTGTCAGCACCGCATCCACACTCAGCGGGATTTGGGAAAACAATATGGTCTTGAATCCCGGGTGCTCGATGCGAACGTCGTAAATGCCCGGGTTGAGATTGGTGATTCGGTACGTTCCCGATTCATCGGTTTCCGCCGTTCGCGAGATTCCCGTGGCCACGTTCACCGCGGTGATCTTCGCGTTTGGGACCTCTGCTCCGGTACTATCCGTCACCGTACCGGCGAAGGATCCTGATTGCGCCAATACACTTGGCGCGCAACACACTAAAGCGATCACTACCAGCCAAATCGCGCTCCAATTCCTCATTGGACGCCCCCTGAACTTTAAACGTTTGGATGCCACGGATGAACGGGAGTTTGCCACGCCTCGGAGCTACCTCAGCCCGCCTCATCCCACAGGAAAATGCCCCAGCCCCGTGAGCGCTCCTAGGCTGAGCAGAATACCTCCGCTGGAGGTATTGAGCCGCAGTTTCCCTTTTGCTCTCGAAAACAGCATTATTGTACGCCCATCTCGCCTGTTTGCGACATTTTGAAGCGATTTTTCATCGCTGCGCTCCCGGCGCTCTGCCGTCCCCGCCAGCACTGCCCGAAATAGCCCCAGATCCGGCCAAACTCAAGCAGGCAGACTGTGGCTTTTGATTTGCTTTCTACATTGAGGGCAGCGGATGGAAAAGCTACTTCAGCTTCGCGTATTCCGCCTTAGCAGCGATGAGGATGGGAATGTCAGGGTCTGCGTCTTTCCAGAGCGTGAGGAAATCCTGATATGCCGCTTTGGCCTTGGCGGTGTCACCTTGGATAGCGAAGGCCCGGGCAAGTCCCAGTCGGGCCAGAGCGCCCCAAGCAAAGTTCCCCACTAGTGTCGCGTTACCGAAGAAGGTGACACACGGATGCGTTTCTTCGGGTTGGAATACGTCCAGCGAAAGGGCTGGGCGGTTCGATTGTAGAGTCGGATGTAGTTCATGATTTGGTGGCTCAAGTCCGGGACCGA
>DATERF010000132.1:0-68711 GCA_035271845.1 Candidatus Acidiferrum sp. | reverse complement strand
CCGAACTGGCGCTCCAGCGGCGCCGTCACGGTGGTAGCCACCACATCAGGGCTCGCCCCAGGATAGAAAGTGAGCACCTGAATCGTGGGGTAATCCACCTGCGGCAAGGCAGAAACGGGCAATTGCGTGTAACAGACAATCCCCACCAACAGGATCGCCGCCATCAGCAATGCCGTCGCCACCGGTCTCAGAATAAAAGGAGTTGACGGACTCAAGGGGAAGTGCTCCCAGCGGTGTTTGCAGGCGCGGGGGTGGGAGCCGGATTCTTGGAAATTACGACTTTTGCGTTGTCTTGCAGCTTATCAAAGCTGCTGTTCGCCAGCACGTCTCCCGGGTTGATCCCGGTCACCTGGGTCATTCCTGCATCGGTGACGCCCGGCTGAATACTGCGCATATGGGCGGTGGCGTCCTGGATCACAAAAACAAACGCCGCTTTACCGTTGTGCTGGATGGTTGAAGATGGAATCAGCGTGGCTCCGCGAATGGTATCCACCAGCAGCCGCACATTAACGAATTCATTCGGGAAGAGGGCGGCATCACCATTCTGGAACATGGCTCTGGCCTTGACCGTACCCGTTGTCGTATCGATTTGATTATCAAGAGTCAGCAGCGTTCCGGAGGAGATTTTCTGCACGCTCGCGCGATCAAACGCATCCGCAGTGAGCTTGACGTTTTTTCGAAGCCGCTGCTGCACTTGACCAAGGTTGTCTTCGGCGATAGTGAAGATGACGGTGATTGGTTGGATTTGAGTGATGACAGCGAGCGTGATTGAGCCATTGTTCTGCACCACATTGCCGGGGTCCACCAACCTCAGCCCAACTCTTCCTGCAATCGGAGCCGTGATGTGGCAATAATCAACCTGAATCTGATCGTATTGCACCGTGCCTTCATCGATTTTGATTGTGCCTTCTTGCTGCAGCACTAATTTTTCCTGATCATCCAGAGTTTGTTTGGGGATGGCATTGCGAGCCCACGCCTCGCGATAGCGGTCTAGATCCATCTTCGCCTGGGCGAGCAGATTCTGATCCCGCTCCAAGGTGCCTTGCGCCTGCAACAACGTGGCTTGATACGGACGGACGTCGATATCAATCAGAGGGTCGCCTTTGCGGACGATCTGGCCTTCCCGGTAATGCACGGCGGTAACGATTCCGTTGACCTGGCTTGTAATCGAAGCGGTGTAGACCGGCGTAACCGTTCCGATGGAATCGAGGTAGAAGCCGATATCTCCCTTCTTGGCTGTTGCTGTCGTTACGGTGACCGCGCCGAATCCGCCCCGGGGCGCTTTTGTCGTTGTGGCAGCGTTGTCGTGGCGGCGCAAAACCAGCCAGAACAAGGCTCCGAAGCCTAAGAGCAGGATAATCCATACGATGATCCGGACGCCCATATGCTTGGTTGGAGGGGGAATATGCTGTTGATTCTCTGGCCCATCGGCAGGACGTGCGTTTTGCTCAGTCGACAATTGGATTTTCCCTCGGCACAAACTGTAAAGCCCGACCCGGGACCTGATCGTCCGTACTCTATGGACGGATACTAACCCAACTTTGGATACAAACGCGGTATGCCGTGCCGGCAGCCGGGACCCTGAGGACGGTTGCCGGAACTATCTAATCTTACAGACACAACTTTATTCTTCGCCTTCTTCTCGTTATTCTGATCGCCGCCGTGTCTACTGCTGCTCAAAAACCGAAATCCAATGTGCGCATGCGGGGCGCTGCAGGCGCCAAGGACCCTTGGTGGAAGCATGCCGTCATTTAGGAAGTCTACCCGCGCAGCTTTCAGGATTCGAATGGCGATGGTATCGGAGATTTGAACGGAATCACCTCCCGCCTGGGCTATCTGCAGGACCTGGGCATTGACGCCATCTGGATTACACCCATATATCCTTCGCCACAGGTCGACTTTGGCTACGATATTTCGGATTACACGGCCGTCGACCCGCAGTTCGGCACACTCGCCGATTTTGATCAGCTTATCGCCGAAGCCAGACAACGGGGAATCCGCGTGATCGTGGATTTCGTGCCGAATCATACCTCAGACCAGCACCCCTGGTTTCAGGCGTCCCGGTCCTCCCGAAGTAATCCAAAACGCGATTGGTATATCTGGCGCGATGGCAAGGGACCAGGTCAACCTCCCAACAATTGGCAGTCGTGGTTCGGGCATTCCGCCTGGGCCTTCGACCCCAAAACGGATCAATATTATTACCACTTTTTTTACCCGCAGCAGCCTGATCTCAACTGGCGCAATTCCGAAGTCCGTGTCGCCATGTTCGACGTACTCCGCTTCTGGCTGAAGCGCGGCGTGGATGGCTTTCGTCTGGATGCGGTCTTACGCCTGTTCGAGGATCCGAGTCTGAAGGACGATCCCATACTTCCGGGAACCAATGCTTACGGCGATCCAAATATCCAGCACAAACGCACAGACAATCTTCCCGAAGTGCACGAAATCCTTCGCGACTTCCGTGGAGTTGTATCTGAATTTCCTGGCGACCCTGTGCTGATCAGTGAGGCAGACGAGCCCAACATCACGGAATTAACGAAATTGTATGGTCTCCGCAATGACGAGGTGCAGTTGCCGATGGACTTTCAGGTTGCCGACATCAACCGTCTCTCAGCAAAGGTTTTCCGGAAGCTCTTCGACGAGATCGAGAACAACGCAGCCTCGGGTCAGCCCTACATCTTCTTCAGCAATCATGATCAGCCCCGCCAGTGGGACCGCTATGGCGATGGCATCCATAACGACGCGATCGCCAGAGTGATGGCTGCTTTGCTGCTGACCACGAAAGTCACTCCTCAGATGTACTACGGCGAAGAAATCGGCATGCGCACGACGCCGCCAGCGCGCAAGGAAGATGTCCGTGATCCCATTGGCAAACTCGGCTGGCCCAGGGAAAAAGGCCGTGATGGAGAGCGCACACCCATGCAGTGGGACACCACCGCGAATGCGGGTTTTACAATGGGGACACCTTGGTTGCCAGTGCCCGAAAGCGCTGGCCGCTATAACGTCGCTGTCGAACAACGCGACCCGGATTCACTGCTTAATTTTTACAAAAAGCTGATTGCGCTGCGCCGTTCGCGCGCAGCCTTGAGGGATGGGTCTTACTTGGCGCTCAATCCGCAAGATGAAAACGTGTTTAGTTATCTAAGAACAACTGCGAACGGCCACGCAATCATCGTAGCCCTCAACATGAGCCCCCACGCGCACACCATTTCCTTCGATCTCGGCTCGCTGGGACATCCTGGGGCTGTTCTCACGTCTCTTCTCCTGTCGCCTCCGGGCGCGTTCGGGCCCCAGTCATCCGGACAGCTCCAGATGCCACCGTACGCCGTGTTCATCGGAGAGATTAGCTACAGGTGAATTAAAGGAGAAATGGAGCGCCAAGCTCGTGGGACACCAAACGCCTTGAGACCCGGAATAGCGTTCTTACTTGGTTAGAAGTGCAGCACGACTCCGGCTACGAGTTGGAAGCTATTCTGGTTTTGGTTGAAGTACGCTGTATAGACCCAGTCGCCTTCACCGCGCAACGACAGCCGCGAATGCAAACGAAAATCGACGCCCAGGCCCGCTTGCGCCATGATCGAATTGCGCCCTCCGAAGGCGGTTTGCGGCTGCAGGTGACTTCCCCCCACCTGCGCGTGACCAAACGGTTCCCACCGTGCGCGCCTGCCACCAATCCGGATTCCTCCCGCTCCACCAAAAATCTTGGTATTGCTGCTCGAATTGTAGATCGTACCACCGAATCCGGTGATCACGCTTCCTTCCACCGCAAACCAGCTATTTGTGAAGTACGATAGCGTGGTATTCAACCCTACCAAATTCGCGTTGAAGACATTGGACTGAAACCGCAGATATTCCAAACCGACGCCCAATTGCCACCGGTAATCGTCGCGTTCGCCAAAGACCACATATTTCGGAGTTGCTGCAGGCACTGCCGGTGTCGGAGTTGGCGCGGGTTCCGCGCTTGCTCCTGGCCCAGAACTGGCTAACGAAAAATTTCCAATATCGTGCGCGGGGAATAGCGTCACTTGCGACGCCGAACTCTCGCTAAAGCTTGCGGCCACATTTGTTCGGCCTTGCGCTGCAGTTTCCTCCTGCGCGCTTACCCCACAGGCCGTCCCCACCAGCAGCATCACTCCCATCAGTGCCTTCTTCATACACTCCCCTCTGCCTCTCCAGCCAGCGCCCTTCCGGCTCTCTGGCCTCTTTTCCTAGGGTAACGAATATTAACCCGTCTGAAGGAATTTTGTCCCTAAAGAAGTGCCGAGGCGGGTAACGGCTCAGACAGGATAGGCATACTATATCGCATTGTCGCCTTTATGCGAGAGGGTATCTGAGCACAGTTATGCCCTGCGGGCTGGAATTTATCCTGGAATGCGGCCCAGACGAATGTTCGGCTCTCGACGTTGTTAACCGCCAGGTTGGGATTGTATTACGGCACGATACTGTAATTGTGCAGCCCGGCTCCCAGCGAGACGCTGGCGCTGGCGGCTTGCGGTACCCACCACGCCTTGCGGATCCATTGGTGGTTGCTTCGCATCATCCGGTGCCCCAGGTAGTCCATGATCACTGGGGTCACTTGGGTGGTTGCATAAATCGCGCCCGAGTGAGCGAATGGCCGTTGCAGCGGATCACCTTCTACGCCATAGCCACCACTCACGGCACGCCTAGTGGTCCAGGCGTCAAAGGCAGCCGTGCCATGGTCCGCGACCATCAAGCTGTACCAGATCACTCTTTGTCGGGGAGTCTCATACGATTCCGTGGTCGCTGGCTTCACCGGAGCAAGCAGCGCCGGTTGGATTGCCGGAGCGATGGCTTCTGCACCCGATCCAAGCTCGACGTCCGATTTTGAAGAGGAGGACAGCGCAGGCTTTGGTGACGGAGCGTCTGGCTTGGCGGGTTCCGCTTCCACGGATCGCGACGTAGAGTTCGGGGCTTTTGCCTCGGCAGCAGCGGGAGTGGATGGAGTTCGAGGAGCTTCAACCGGAATGGTATTGCAGCAAAACAGCACAATCGCCGTGAGTATCAATGACCACCTCAGTCATTGCAGGCCGGGGAAGGGTGCCGGTGTAGCTGCAACTCCGTCTAAATTACTGTACCACCGTACAGGTGTCACTGGACCGTTGGTCCTGTTCTTGCGTAGTACCTTTTGCTCGTTTTCGGACACTTCCGTACCAACCCTCGCACCAGTCCACTGCCCCGCTTCCGCGCAAGAACTGCTATAATCCGGCGCGACAGCTATTTCCCTTCACCAGCAGAGGCACAATGCCCGGTTCCGATTCGTCGGTGAAACGTGCACGCCAGCCGCAGCCTGGCCCCAAGCCACCTCAGTTCATTGTGATCGAAGGGCCTCTGCGGGTCGGCAAAACCACCCTCGCCCGCATTCTCGCCGAGCGCCTGCACGCCCGCCGTGTGTATGATTGTGAGGACAACCCCTTCCTCGCCGATTTTTACGCAGAAAAGCCGGGTGCAGCCTTCCACGCTCAGCTTTATTTCCTGATGGAGCGCCAGAAACACATTCGCGAAGCGCTTTGCGGTGACGTTCCTGGACCGGTCATCTCCGATTACTTGATGGAGAAGGACCGCATCTTCGCCAACCTCAATCTCGATGATTCCGAACTAAAGCTATATGAGCGCTACTACGAGGCTCTCACCGTGGAACTCCCTCAACCCGATTTGGTCATTTATCTCCAGGCGAAGCCCGAAGTGCTCCGCGCGCGCATCGCCAAAAAGAAAGCCCGGGAGGAGAAGCAGATTTCGCCTGATTACATCGAGGAAGTCTCTCGCGCCTACGAGCATTTTTTCTTTCGCTATGAAGGCGCTGATTTGCTGGTCATTGACACCTCGGAAATCGATTTCGTGGAGCGCAGCGAAGACTTGCAGCAACTCCTCCGCCGCCTTCAGGAACCCGTCAAGGGCACGCAATATTTCCTTCCTCTGGGAGGCACGGATTAGTTTCTTCGTGCCTTGCTCTCGCGATTTGTTTCCCTTCTTCTCCAATCTGAACTACAGTGCCACACGGCGCGTTATTTCCTTACAAGGAGATTAGCTATGGACCGTTGGACTCGACGGAAATTTTTTGCGACCACACTAGCAGGAAGCGCTCTCGCCGGCACGACGAATCTCTTTGGCAAATCCCTGCCTCCTGGCGCTTATCCTTTGCCTGATTCCACGGCGAAACGCCCGGTGATTATTTCTTCAGCCAATGGTCTTCATGCTCTCGATAAAGGGATGGACATTCTAAAATCCGGAGGAGACACGCTGGACGCAGTTGTTGCGGCGGTGACCGTCGTCGAAGACGACCCCAATGACGATTCCGTTGGTTACGGCGGTCTGCCCAACGAAGAAGGCGTGGTCGAACTCGATGCCAGTGTCATGCACGGGCCCACGCGTCGAGCAGGGAGTGTCGCCTCCGTTCAGCGCATAAAAAATGTTTCTCGACTGGCAAAAACCGTAATGGAGCGCACCAATCACGTCATGATCGTTGGCAATGGCGCGCGCCGTTTCGCGGTGGACGAAGGTTTTGAAGAGATGAACCTCCTCACCGAACATTCCCGCAAAATCTGGCTGGCCTGGAAGGCACGCACTAGTTTTAACTGGCGCCCCGGCATCGACAGCCCGGAGTGGAAAGCCACGGTTGCTCAGATTTTCGATAACGATCCGGTGCAAATCGCTTATGCGGAGCGCGTCATCAAGTACCCGCCCACCGGCACAATGAACTGTCTGGCCGCGAACGAGAAAGGCGAAGTCAGCGGCACCACCACCACTTCCGGCTTGGCCTGGAAGATTCCCGGCCGCGTGGGAGATTCTCCTGTGATCGGCGCGGGCCTTTTCGTTGATGGCGATGTCGGAGGCGCCGGTTCCACAGGCAAGGGTGAGGAAAACATTAAGATTTCTGGCGGCCATACGATCGTCGAGATGATGCGCAAAGGCATGAAGCCTGCCGATGCTTGCCTCGAGGCTCTGGGCCGCGTTGTGCGCAATTACAACGGCGACAAAAAGAAGCTTGGCACCTTCCAGCTTACTTACTACGCCTTGAATAAGGATGGCGAGTATGGCGGTGCGTCGCTTTGGAAGAGCGCAAGTGACTCTGCCAAAATCGCCCATTTCGCCGTGCAGGATGGATCGGAGGCTCGCTTAGAACTTTGCCGGAACTTCTTCGATGACGCCGGACATGAAGGCGACTAAATTCGGCAGCATTTTGTCGTATCCTATGTGCTTATGGACCAGGTCAATATTCTGATCATTGGCGGAGGCGTTGTCGGCTGCGCCATTGCTGAAGTTTTATCTCATCGCTGGCAGGATGTTTTTCTGGTCGAACAGTTTCCCAAGCTTGGCATGTCCACCAGCACACGCAATAGCGGTGTGATTCATTCCGGCATCTACTACCCTACAAATTCGTGGAAAGCCCGGCACTGTGTCGAGGGAAATCATCTGACGAAGGAGTTTTGCGAAAAACACAACGTTGCTCATCGCACCACGGGCAAGCTGGTTATCGCGAAATCAAAGGAAGAAGAACCTCAACTCCTCGCTCTTATGAAAAAGGGACAGGAAAATGGCGTGGAAGGCCTGGAGATCATTGATGCGGCTGAAATCCGCGCCAAAGAACCTCATGTACACGCCTATTCGGCCCTGAATGTCCCTTCCACCGGCATTTGCTCCGCTGAGGAACTCGTCCATGCTTACGCTCGCCTTGCCGAACAGCAAGGCGCCAATCTGCTTACGCGCGCCAAAGTCGAAATGCTTGAGCCGCGCAAGGATTTAGTGCGCGTCACGCTGTGTGTTGGCGATAAAGAACACTCGGAAACGGAAACCGTCGAAGCGCGCTGCGTGATCAACGCCGCAGGTCTTTACTCCGACGAGGTGGCTCGTCTTCTTGGCCCTCGACCCTGGACCATTTACCCGGTCCGCGGTGAATACTGCGAAATTCGCGGTCCCCGCGCCGAACTTGTCCGCAACCTGGTGTATCCCTTGCCCCACGCCGACGGGCTCAGTCTCGGTCTGCACTTCACGAAAACCATGTGGGGCACGCTACTTCTGGGCCCCACTGCGAAATATGTCGATAGCAAGGACAACTACGAACGCGACCGCATGACCATTCCGGAATTTGCTGATGATGTGAAACACATGGTTCCCGAAATCAAGGAAGCCGACCTACAGCTTGCCTACACCGGTCTGCGCCCGAAGCTTGTTCCTCCCTCGGGCAAAGGCATCGTTGATTTTGTCATTGAGCCCGACCACGAATTCCCGCAAGTCATCCAACTGGTCGGTATCGAATCCCCTGGGCTTACCGCTGCCCCCGCCATCGCCCGCCACGTCTTATCCCTGACGGAGAAAATACTTAACTGAGGAATTGATCTCTGGATGGGTTCGCGGTGAGAAATGACCCGTCACTCCAAGCGAAGCGAGAAATGCTTCTTACTCGACCACGATACGCAGGAATTTTTTCTTCCCAACTCGTACCTGATAGGTGCCGGCTGCGTTCGTATCTAATTTGACAGCAGGGTCATTGATGATCTCACCGTTGATTTCTAGACCGCCTTGCTTGATAAGGCGTGCCGCATCAGAAATGGACTCCGCCTGAGAAAGATATTTCAACAATTGAGGCCACTTTGGAGACGGGGAGATGATTTGTAGCTCTGCATCCTGAGTCTTTGTCACTAAGAAACCATCCGGACGGCGCCTCAGCAGTATTTCTGTCATGTCTTCCGGCGTCTGCCGGTCGCGGAACACGCGTTGAAAGTTTTCAGCCGCCTTGCGGCCCGCATCCGCTCCCTGAAAATCACTTACTACCTCTTCCGCGAGCCGCATCTTCGCGTCCATCGGATGCAACTTCCCTGTCTGCACTTCATTCTTCAACTCCGCTATCTCTTGCGGTGTTCGGTCTGTCACCAATTCGTAGTACGACCACATCAATTGGTCCGGGATGGACATCATCTTCCCGAACATCTCACTCGGAGCTTCGGTAATCCCCACGTAGTTGCCCAAGCTTTTGGACATCTTACGTTCTCCGTCGAGTCCAACGAGGATCGGCATGGTCACGACGACCTGCGGCGACAACCCGTACTCGCGCTGGATTTCGCGGTGCACCAGGATATTGAACTTCTGTTCGGTCGCGCCCAACTCGACATCCGACTGCAACATCACCGCGTCGTACGCGGTCAATAGTGGATACAGCAGCTCATGCACGGCAATCGGCAAATTCTTATCCAACCGCGAGCGAAAATCTTCCCGTTCCAGCATGCGCGCCAGCCGGTAATGACCGCAGAGCCGCACCACATCGTAGCTGGACATTTTCCCCAGCCACTCGCTGTTGTAGCGAACTTCTGTTTTTTGTTTATCCAGAATCTTGTAAACCTGCGCCAGGTAAGTCTTTGCGTTGACTTCCACCTGCTCACGGCTCAGGGGCGGGCGCGTCTCCGATTGTCCGGTGGGATCGCCGATCATCGCGGAAAAATCACCGATCAGGAAAATTGCCGTGTGGCCCATATCCTGAAAATGTTTCAACTTGCGCAGCACTACGGTGTGGCCCAGATGAATGTCTGGCGCCGTCGGATCCACACCCAAGTACACCCGCAGCGGTTTTCCCGTTTTCGCGGAATTTGAGAGCTTCTGCTTCAATTCATCTTCGGGAATCACTTCCGCTACGCCCTTTTTCAGGTACGCGAGCTGCTCTTCCACTGGCTTGAATTGCGTTGTCGACATTTTTCTGTTTACCTGGCGCCGTGGAGCACGCGGCGGCCTTCGATGCGGTAATTTCCTTCCAGAACGATTTTCACCGCTTCGCTGTAAATCCGGTGTTCTTCCTTAAGAATGCGCTCCGACAGCGTATGTTCGTCGTCACTATCCAGCACCGGCACGACCGCCTGCAGAATGATCGGTCCGGCGTCCAGATTTTCATCCACAAAATGCACGGTGCAACCCGCGAATTTCACTCCGTGCTCCAGCGCCTGCTTTTGCGATTCGAGTCCCGGAAACGACGGCAGCAGTGACGGGTGGATATTCAGAATCTTCTGCGGAAACGCCGCCACAAAATACGGCGACAGCAACCTCATATAGCCCGCCAGGCAAATCAGGTCCACCTTATGTTCTTGCAGCACGGCAACCACTTGACGGTCATACGCTTCGCGCTGCAAGCCTTTCGAAGGGATCATCCGCGTCGCGATACCCCGTGCCTCCGCGCGCTTCAACCCCAGCGCGTCTGGTTGGTTGCTGATTACAATCGCAATTTCAGCACCGGGAATTCTGCCCGCGGCCACGCTCTCCGCCAGCGCCTCGAAATTCGAGCCGCGTCCGCTCAACAGCACTCCAATTCGCTTCGTCATAAACAAAAAACGTTAGCACACCTACGCACCCGCACCAAATGAGGCTGCACCGATATCACCGTACCTTTTTCCGCCTTGGGAAACCCTTGATTCCGGTCGACTATTTTGCTCTTTGCAAACGCTCAACTCTGCGGTAGAGTGGATGATCATGGCGAAAGTAAAGCGAAATGAAAGGAACGCCTCCATGACCGCACAACGCCAACTTCGTGACCTCATTTCCGTCGGCCCTTCAATCGAACACGATTTCCACCTTCTCGGCATTCGTTCTGTTCCGCAACTCGCGAAACAAGATCCAGGCAAACTCTATTCGCGTCTCGAACGCCTCACCGGCACACATCAGGACCCGTGTGTCCTCGACGTCTTCCACGCTGCCGTGGCTCAGGCACGCAATCCTCGCTTGCCCGCTCAGAAATGTCAGTGGTGGTATTGGAGCCGCAAAAGAAAAGCGCTTGCTTCCTAGAGTTAGAGGACGCTGAACACTTCCAACCGTCATTCCGAGTAAAGCGAGGAGTCTCTCTTATTTCATGACGGCTCTTAGCTACAGATTCAGCGCGCCCGAATAAACCAGCCGGGCTTTTCCGGTGTCCCCGCGCTCGATGCGGCCAACGCGGAAGAACTTCTCGCGCCGCCGTTTCAAGTCTGCTTCAGCGTTTTTGACGTGCTCTGCAGGCACAATCACGATCATGCCTATGCCCATGTTGAACGACTGCAGCAGTTCATCCGTCTCAATCTCTCCCAGCTTCGCCAAATACTTAAAGATCGGCGGAATCGGCCACTGGTCCAGATCAATGATCGCCTTCACGCCGCTCGGTAGCACCCGGGGCAAATTCCCTGGAATGCCTCCGCCGGTAATGTGCGCCATCGCTGAAACCCAGCCCTTGGCCACAAGATTCTTCACGGCCGGAGCGTAGCACAGGTGTGGCTTCATCAATTCAGCGCCAATTTTATTTCCCACTTCCGCCACGTACGTGTCTGGTTTCAGCTTGGCCACTTCGAACACTAATTTCCGCGCCAACGAATACCCGTTGGTATGCAGTCCCGCCGACGGGAGGCCTAACAGCGTGTCTCCCGGCTTCACGGACTTTCCCGTCAGAATCTTCTTGCGCTCCACCGCACCTACGATAAAGCCCGCAAGATCGTATTCTCCCTGCGGATAGAATCCCGGCATCTCTGCCGTTTCGCCACCGACCAGCGCGCATCCCGCTTTCCGGCAAGCCCGGCTCATGCCATCCACCAATTGTTCGACGACGTTCGGCTCCAGCTTTCCCATGGCCAGGTAATCCAAAAAGAAAAGCGGCTCCGCTCCCTGCACCAGAATGTCATTGACGCAGTGATTCACCAGATCGCCGCCCACAGTCGAATGCACGCCCATCGCCGTCGCGATTTTCAGTTTTGTCCCCACACCATCCGCGCTCGACACCAGCACCGGTTCACTCCAGCGTTTCCCATCCAGCGCAAACAGCGCTCCGAAGCCCCCGATTCCTCCCAAAACCGCGGGTGAAAAGGTTTTGCTGGCAAGATGGCGAATCCGCTGCTTGACATCATCAGCGACAGCGATGTTCACTCCTGCGTCGGCGTATTTCATCGTTTAGCCGCCTTTAAGGGTCTGTTCTTCACGCTACATCGAGTGTGCAGCTTGCTGGCTCAAACCGCTGGGACTTGGGCGGCCACAAGGGACGAACGAATCGTCACAAGTCACACGGTGGGCGGTCCTTTTCCACTTCTGATTTGCGGCCCTGCCTCTGGGTGTGCCAAGGCCGTCTACAGCTTAAAACACATGGAACAGTCTTCGCCAGCGTACAGTTCCCGGATGGATCAAGGCGTTCAGGTACGCCTCGAACCGCGCTCCGATATCTCCATTCCACGCATCCCTCGGCGCATCCAGCGACATATAGATGATTACCGGAGTTCCCAGGATATCCTTGCGCGGCACGCAGCCCCAGAACCGGCTATCGTAAGAATTTCCGCGATTGTCTCCCATTGCGAAATAGCAATTGTCCGGTACCCGGTACGGAAATTTTGTGACTTCATAACCCACGGGCGCTTGTCCGGCGGGTGCGGGCTCGCTGGGACCGGTGGTGTAGTTCTCCTGCAACTTTTGCCCGCCGATCCACACTGCGCCTTCACGTACGTCCACCACATCGCCAGGCAATCCGATGACCCGCTTCACATAATCCGGCTGCGTTGGATCGAAGGGTGGCTTGAAAATAATGATCTGTTGCCGCTTCGGGTTCCTCCAGAGTGGCACATGAATATTCGTGAATGGGATGCCCGCGTCGTAGCCGATCCGGCTCATGATCAGGTGATCCCCGATCAGCAGCGTGTTCTCCATCGACCCTGACGGAATGACACGCGCCTGCCCCAGCGTGCCGTTGATCAGCATGAATGCCAGGATCACCCAAAACCAGGCAATGATCTCGCTCTTGACCTTCACGCTCAAGGGCACCACCACTTCCTCTTTTTTTGCCTTCACGTTCACGGCGTCAGCTTTCACGATTCACCATAATCAGCCACAAGACCACGAAGCCTCTGTTGCTTCAGACTCCTCGGCCACTCCTAAAATGTTTCGAATAATCTCTTCCAACGGACCTTGCTGGGGTGAAGCACGGCCTGCGCGTAGGCGAGAAAGCGTTCGCTGATATCCCCATTCCATGCCTCTTCGGGCGCGTCGACGGACATATAAATCGTCACGGGAGTACCGATAATCGCGTCCCGTGGCACGCAACCCCAGAAGCGGCTGTCGTAGGAGTTGCCACGATTATCACCCATGACGAAATACTGGTCTTTCGGAACGGTCAGGGGCAGGCCATGGAAACGTGGCAGCAATTCGTATCTGGGGGGAAGTTCCGTGGGGCCGGTTGTATAGCTCTCGTCTAATTTCTTTCCATTGATCCACACAAAGCCATCGCGGACATCCACCGTCTCACCCGGCAGGCCAATCACGCGCTTGATCAGATCTGGTTTGTTGTGAGCATACGGAGGGCGGAAAATCACCATCTGCTGCCGACGCGGGTTTCTCCACAGCGACACATGCCAGTTTGTGAACGGAACGCCCGCATCATAGCCGATACGGCTCATGATCAGGTGATCCCCAATCAGCAACGTATTTTCCATTGACCCGGAAGGAATCACCCGCGCCTGTCCCAGCGTGCCATTGACGAGCAAGAACACCAAGACGACCCAGAACCACGCGATCATTTCCTGCTTTACGCGCGTACCCAGCGGGTATTGCGCCTTCGGGACGGCCTTTTTCTTCACTGCGTTGTTCGCGCTAGCCTTCACGTTCCACCACTACTTCCTCTTTGAACTTCGCTGTGCCGTTTTCTTCTCGCACTTCCAGTTGCACCAAGTCCGTCGGGTATACGCCCGTATAGCACGACGTGCAGAACTCTCCATCCTTGTCAGCCACCGCTTGCCGCAACCCCGCCAGGGACAGATAACCCAGCGAATCCGCTCCCAAATACCGGCAAATCTGTTCCGGCGTGTTTGACGACGCGATCAACTCTTCCTTCGTCGGCGTGTCTACCCCGTAGTAGCACGGCGATACTGTCGGCGGGCAACTGATCCGCATATGCACTTCCTTGGCGCCCGCTTCGCGCATCAGCCGCACCAGTTTTCGGCTGGTGGTTCCTCGCACGATCGAATCGTCTACCAATACAACGCGTTTCCCCGCCACTAAGTTCCTTACTGGATTCAGTTTCAGCTTGACTCCGAAATTCCGGATCGCCTGCGAAGGTTCGATAAACGTCCGCCCAATGTAGTGGTTGCGGATCAGCCCCATGCGGAACGGTATTTTTGATTCCAGTGAATATCCGATCGCTGCGGGTACGCCGGAGTCAGGAATAGGAACAATCATGTCCGCTTCCACGGGATGTTCCCGCGCCAGCAAACGGCCCAGCATCTCCCTTGATTCGTTGACGGAGCGCCCGAACACTGTGCTGTCGGGCCGCGAAAAATAGACATGCTCAAAAATGCAGAACTGGTGCGGCTTGGGGGGACTGAAGCGAATCGATTCGATTCCCATGCGCGAGATGCGCACCATTTCTCCCGGCTCCACGTCACGTACATACTCCGCATTCATCAAGTCGAACGCGCAAGTCTCCGACGCGACTGCCCATGCGTCGTTCCCATCTCGTGTCCCGATCTTTCCCAGCGCCAGCGGACGGAATCCCCGCGGATCCCTCACCGCGTACATCTCCTCCGGCGTGAGTACCAGCAACGAATACGCGCCTTCTACCTGGTTGAGTGCGTCGCCGAGAGCGGCTGAAAAATTCCGCGCTTGCGAACGCGCGATCAGATGCACGATCACTTCCGTGTCGCTGTTCGTCTGAAAAATGGATCCGCGATGCTCCAGTTTGCGACGGTGCTCCAGGGCGTTGGTCAAGTTGCCGTTGTGCGCTACCGCGATTTTACCCTTGCCGCAATCCACCATAATCGGTTGCGCATTCAAAAGCGCTTTGTCGCCCGCCGTCGAGTAACGGGTATGGCCAATCGCGCTCGAACCCGGCAATTTCGCCAGCACGCTCGGCTGAAAAATCTCTTCCACTTCGCCCATGGCCCGGTGCAAGTTCAAATCGTTGCCCGTGCTCGCCACGATCCCGGCCGATTCTTGCCCGCGATGCTGCAGCGCATATAGTCCCAGATACGTCAGGTTCGCCGCCTCCGGGTGGCCATACACTCCGAAAACACCGCATTCATCGTGAAATCGGTCATCCGCATATGCGATTTTGTTGGTCATTGGATTTTCAGATTGCGCTCGAGCGAATGCGCCCACACGTCCTTCAGCGCAGGGACCGGCGCCGACACTACCGTGTGTCCCTTATATTCGATGCGCAGAGTATTGTCACGGGTCACTTTGCCGATTTCGTGTGCGCCCACACCATATTGTCTCGCAGTATTCCGGACAGCGGCAAGCTTTTCAGGAGAAACCGAGACAATCACGCGCGCGCCGCGTTCGCCAAACAGCGCATATTCTCCCGCCGCGTCTTCCGGAAGCGCCACACTCGCTCCGAGTCCATTCGCCGCGAAGCACGATTCCGCCAGCGTCACTGCTAATCCCCCCTCGGTCACGTCGTGCGCCGATTGCACAGTGCCTTCGGCGGCCAGCGCCACCATACAGTCAATCACCCATTTCTCGGCAGCCAATTCCATCGCCGGCGGTTCGCCTGCGACAATTCCACCAATTGTCTTGGAGTATTCAGAGGAGGAAAATTCCCGGCGTTTGCCGGCTCGCGGCTGAGCTTGAGGCCCCGCCTTCGAAGAATTGGAGCCGTCGAGGATTACGATCACATCGCCTTCGTTGCGGAACGCCACCTTCAACACTTTCGACGCATCCTCCAAAATTCCCAAAATCCCGATCACCGGGGTGGGATAGATCGACTTTCCCAGCGTCTCGTTATAGAAACTCACATTTCCGCCGGTAATTGGCGTTCCCAACGCCAGGCACGCCTCGCCCACGCCATCAATCGCCTGCGAAAACTGCCACATGACTTCCGGCTTCTCTGGACTCCCGAAATTCAAGCAATTCGTCGCAGCAATCGGGCGCGCTCCGCTCGTCGCCACGTTTCGGGCCGCTTCTGCCACTGCGTGCATAGCGCCCACTTTTGGATTCAGTTGGCACCAACGTCCATTCCCGTCTGTCGCCAAAGCTAGCGCCCGCTTCGTTTCCTTGATTCGCACCACCGCCGCGTCGCTTGCGCCCGGTCCCGCCAGCGTATTCGTGCGTACCATGCTGTCGTACTGCTCGGTAATCCATTGCTTTGAAGCGATCGTCGGCGCCGCCAGCAACTTCGTAAAGTTCGCCGTCAGGTCCGTCCCTTCCGCCGCAAACGCAAACCAATCCTGCTCGCTCTCTTTTCGACGCGTTGGCTCCCCAATCGGCCGGTTGTACACCGGTCCTTCTTCGGCCAGGGGATGCGCGGGAATCTGGGCCGCCACTGCGCCGTGGTCCTTCACCACCAGCAACCCGCCATCGGTGACATCTCCGACGACCGTCGCGTCCAACCCCCACTTCTTGAATACTGCCAGCACTTCCTGCTCGCGTCCTTTTTCCGCCACCAGCAGCATGCGTTCCTGAGATTCGCTCAGCATGATTTCATACGGCGTCATGCCGGTTTCGCGCTGCGGCACTTTCGCCAGATCGATTTCAATCCCGGTCCCGCCGCGCGACGCCATCTCACACGTCGAGCATGTTAGTCCCGCCGCGCCCATATCCTGAATGGCCACGACCGCGCCCGTCTTCATTGCCTCCAGGCACGCCTCCAGCAGCAACTTCTCCATGAACGGGTCGCCCACCTGCACATTGGGCCGCTTCTGCTGCGACTCCTCCGTGAACTCCGCCGAAGCCAGCAGCGACGCACCGTGAATCCCATCGCGTCCCGTCTTTGCGCCGACGTAAATCACCGGGTTGCCGATACCCTTCGCCTTTGCAAGAAAAATTTCTTCCTTGCGCGCAATTCCCAGAGCCAACGCATTCACCAACGGGTTCTGGGAATAGCACGGTTCGAACGCCACTTCACCGCCTACCGTCGGTACGCCAAAACAATTGCCGTAGCTTCCCACGCCGCGAATCACGCCATCCAGAATCCGCCGGTTCTTAGCGGCTTCTTCATCATTCGTAGCCCCGGGCTTTAGCACGACGTCTTTCTCGCCACTCGCCCCTCGCCCCTCGCCACTTCCGACAATTTCTCCGAACCGCAGCGAATCCAGCACCGCAATCGGCCGCGCTCCCATCGTGAAAATGTCTCGTAGGATTCCGCCCACGCCGGTAGTCGCGCCCTGAAACGGCTCGACGTAACTGGGATGGTTGTGCGATTCGATCTTGAACGCCGCCACCAGCCCGTCCCCAATATCCACTACGCCCGCGTTCTCGCCCGGCCCCTGCACCACCAACTTCCCGCGCGTTGGCAGGCGCTTCAGATGCACCTTGCTCGATTTATACGAGCAGTGCTCGCTCCACATCACGCTGAAAATCCCCAGCTCTGTGATGTTCGGGTCGCGTCCCAATATCTTCTGGATGCGCGCGTACTCTTCCCGCGTGACTCCATGCTCCGCCGCAATCTCCGGCGTCACTTTAATTTCCGTTTGTGCCGTTGCCATCGTTCCTATTCCTTCTCCGGAATCGGAAAACCTAGATTACCTTCCTCATCGCCTTCCCAAATCAACTGCCCTCCCGAATCCCTCCGGATGACTTCCAACTCGACTCCGAGTGTGTTAATCGCCAACTGCAGGGCCTGGAAAGCGTCCAGGCCACCGATACCCATTATCTTCACCGAATTTGGTCGCGTGATCTGGTAGGGACAATAAAAGTCAGTGCAATTGGAAAAGTGAACGGGTTTACCAAGCTGGACCACCACACTTTCAGCTTGATGCCCGTCGCGCAACAACCTGTAGGTTCGCTCCGCTATTATTTCACCGACGCTGTCGGGCTTCACGCCGTGGCCTTTGCCGCGCCCGTCAGCGCCTCGACCATTGACTTGAAAATTACCAGTCCATCGTTTGAGTCCAGAATCTCCTCCACAGCCCGCTCCGGATGTGGCATCAGTCCCGCCACGTTCCTCGCGCTGTTGCAGATTCCTGCGATATTCGCAGTCGATCCATTCGGATTGCCTGCCGTATCGTCTTTCCCACCTGGCGTTGTATACCGGAACAAGATCTGGTGGTGCTTCTCCAGTTCCTTCCACGTCTTTTCATCACAAGTGTAATTCCCATCGCTGTGTGCAATCGGAATCGTCAAGATCTGTCCCTGCTGCGCGGCACATGTGAACGGGCTGTGCGTCTCCTCCACCCGAATGTGCACATGCTTGCAGATAAACCGCAGCCCGGAGTTCCTCATCATCGCTCCCGGCAGCAGTCCTGCTTCCAGCAAAATCTGAAAGCCGTTGCAGATACCCAGCACCAGCCCACCGCTGCTCGCAAACTTCTCCACGGACTTCATCACCGGGGAAAAGCGTGCGATCGCTCCCGTTCGCAGGTAATCTCCATACGAAAAGCCGCCCGGAAGGATAATCGCGTCGCAATGATGCAAATCTTCGGATTGGTGCCAGATGAATTCCACCGGCTTTTGCAGCACATGGCCGATGGCATGAAACGCGTCATGATCGCAATTCGACCCGGGGAAGACTACGACTCCAAATTTCATGATGCACCTCCGGGTTTCACTCGGGGAATTTCTATTTTACCACACCGAGGATTGACCGAAGGCGCAAACGAGGCGGTCTCAGTGGCGCTTTTTCGAATGCCTGTCTGGTTTTTCCGCAGCTGCCTGTTCCCGCCGCTTCTTCCCGACCCATCCTTTTTTATTTACTTGTCGGCCGCGCGCAATCCCCAGCGCGTCCGCCGGCACGTTTTCCGTGATCGTCGATCCGGCCGCCACATACGCGCCATTCCCTAACTTTACCGGTGCCACCAGCGTGGAATCGCTGCCGACGAACACTTTATTCCCAATTGTCGTGGGGTACTTATGAAATCCATCGTAATTACACGTGATCGTGCCTGCTCCAATGTTCGACTTTGTCCCGATTCTCGTGTCGCCAATATAAGAAAGATGCGGCACCTTACTACCTTCGCCGACAGTGCTCTTTTTTAACTCCACAAAATTCCCGATCTTCGCGCCTCGCTTCACGTGCGAATTCGGCCGCATCCTCGCAAACGGTCCGGCAATCACCTCCGAATCAATGCGACTGGTGGTAATCACGCAATGCGGTTCAAGCACTACGTCATCTCCGAGCACTGAATCGTGCACCACGCTCCCGGTCTTGACCACACACCGGGCTCCGATCCTGGTCTTTCCCAGCAACTGCACGCACGGCTCAATGATCGTGTCTTCGCCCACCAACACATCGGGATCGACCAGTACCGTCTCCGGCAACTGAATGGTCACTCCGTCGCGCATCAGCGCGTCGCGTTTCCACTCGCGAAACGCATGATCCACAGCCGCAAGGTCCGCTCGTGTATTGCAACCGAGCATCTCCTGCGAATCCGGCGCAATTTCTGCTAACACCGTCTCGCCCTTCGCATTCAACACGGCAATTGCGTCCGTCAGGTAAATCTCCCGGTGCTTATTGTTCGGCTTCACCTCCGCTAGCGCTGGCCAAAGCTTCGCCGCTGTGAAGCAATATATGCTGGAATTAATTTCGTTCAGTTCACGCTGATCGGCTGTTAGCTGCGATTCCTCGACAATCGCCGCAACGGTATCCCCACCCTTCCGCAAAATCCTTCCGTATCCGGATGGGTCGGCCAGAACCGCGGTTAGAATCGTCGCGGCCGCCTGCCCCTTCTTGTGTTTCTGAATCAACGCGCGGAGCGTCTCGGTTCGTACCAACGGTGCATCCCCCGGCAAAACCACTACGTACTTCGCATTGCCTATGGTCCGCTTCGCCACCAATACAGCGTGTCCTGTGCCATTCTGTGGCTGCTGCAGCACCGTCTCTGCGGCCAGGGGCTCAACGGCAGCCTGCACTTTCTCCGCCTGGTGACCCACCACGACAATTATCTTTTTCGGACCCACTCCAGCGCATGCTCTCACCACGTGCTCCACTAGCGGTCGCCCTCCCGCGGCGTGCAGCACCTTCGCCAGACTCGATTTGAGCCGCGTTCCCTTGCCTGCAGCAAGGATGAGAATTGCCACATCTCTGTTCTTCGCCATGACGAAAGCATTGTCCCGTGCCCTGCCTTGTTTGACAATCCGTCTCTTTGTATTTTTACTTTACTGTTACTGGACTCTAGCCGTTGTCGGAGCTACATTCGCTCAACTGTCGGTTACTCTTCACTTCGAACTGGATGGTCCGTTCCCCAGCAGAGCCAACCAATCCAGTAGGCGGCAACGTCCCAGTGTAGGGATCGCATGAAGCCTTGCCCGTATTGCGCTTCGCAAATCGAGGACGCAGCCACCAAATGCCGCTACTGCGAGCGTTGGCTGGACCCGCAGTTGGATTCCACGCTCAACGCCGATTCGCCCCCGATCGTTCTTCCTCCACGCACAACCAGCGGTCTGGCGATCGGCAGCCTTGTTTGCGGCCTCTTCTGGGTGGGGGGCTTAGGGTCCATCGCCGCCGTGATTCTCGGCTATCTGGCCCTACGCGAAATTCGCCGCAATCCGCTCCGCATCAGGGGCAGACGCATGGCCATCGCTGGCGTTGTGCTCGGATGGCTGGGCATCGCAGGTCTAGCTCTAATGATTTTTTTGGGAATTCACTTGTGGAAAAGCAACGAAGGCCATCCGGAAACACCGCAATCCCAACCTGCCCGTCTTACAACCACTGCGTTCCCTGGCTCTCTTACCTCAGTCGGCCGCTCTTGCCTCGGCCGCCCGTTCGTGGGCTCGTAGCCCCGAAGCTGCGTGCTCTTGCGTAGTGACCTCCCACGCCGATCGATCCGCCAGCAGTCGGCTTACCAACTGGGTATGCAACGCGTGCCCCGCCTTGTGTGCCTCTACCCTACCCAGCAGCGGCAATCCCACCAGCGCCAGATCACCGATCAAATCCAACGCTTTGTGCCTTCCAAATTCGTCCGGATAACGCAGCGGACCATTCAGCATCCCGTCCTTCGTAAGAACGATGGCGTTCTCCAGCGACCCGCCGCGTATCAATCCCATCGCTCGCAATGGCTCAATGTCACTCTCAAAGCAGAACGTCCGGGCTCTCGACAGCACGCGCCGGAAGGCTTCTGCGTTTACCACCATTTCTACTTCCTGCTTTCCCACCAGCGGGTGCGGAAAGTCAACATAGCAGCGCACCGCAAATTCATCGCCGGGATAAATCGCGATCCTCCTGCCGTCCTCGACCACTTCCACAGATTTCAGCAGCTTCAGGTAGCGCCGTTTCCTCCGCAGCCTGCGGATTCCCGCGGCATCCAGCATCTCGATGAATGGTTCTGCAGACCCATCCAGAATAGGCAGTTCGATCGCATCAACATCCACGAAAACGTTGTCGATGCCGCACGAATAGATCGCAGCGAGCACGTGCTCCGTGGTAGAGAGCAACACGCCTTTCTTCATCAAGCTCGTCGCGTAACTGACGCGCGCTACGTTGTGTCCGTGTGCCTCAATGGGAAAAAAGTCCAGATCCGTTCGCCGAAACACAATTCCTGTGTCCGCCGGCGCAGGAACCAGCCGCATTGTGCTCTGGACTCCCGTATGCAGCCCAACGCCGTGGGTGGCTACTTCACGTTGGATAGTCGTCTGAAACATGGGCGCAATACTACATTAAGAATAGCACAGTGTCAGCAAATTACCTGTTTCCTTCCTCAGTGTTTTCAATAGGTTATGGGCAATAAGCCACAGAAACACGCAAACGGTGTGGTTTTCGTGCAACAAATGCCATACTCTCCGGGTCCCGAGTACACCTAGCAGCCTTTCTTAGCCTCTCTTCACCCGTCATCCAACTCTTTCTTTGTCCGTCCCATCGGAGTGGTATACTGCGGTTTTGTATCTTTTTAAGGTGGTGCTGGATGAATCGTATCGCTCGTTACGGGATTCTAACCATTTCGATCCTTATCGTCGGATGGGTAGGGGTCGGTCATGTACTCGGCCGCACCGCCAATGACAAGGCGTATAAATCGCTGCAGGTCTACAGCGAGGTTCTCCAGAAGATACAACAGGATTACGTCGACGAGCCCAACATGCACCTCGTCACCGCTGGCTCGCTTCACGGTCTCTTGGAATCCCTCGATTCCGAATCCAGCTATCTCACTCCGCGCGAATATACCGAGTACAAAGAGAAGAGCGCGAACCCCGGCACCGGCGAATCCGGTCTGAATCTCAGCAAGCGTTCCGGCTACATCGTCGTGACCTCGGTGCTTCCCGACAGTCCTGGCGAAAAAGCCGGCCTGCATAGCGGGGACTTCCTGGAATCGATCGCCGGATTCACTACCCGCGAAATGTCGGTCGGTCAGGCTAAGAACCTTCTCTCTGGCCAGCCAGGGGCTGCTGTGAAAGTGGGTGTGATCCGTCGCGGACGGACCGATCCTGAGGAGGTCGATGTCGTTCGTCAAAAGCTCGTCATGCCGAAGTTAGTCGTGCAGAAGGTCGATAACGACACGCTTGCGTTCCGCTTCTCCACGTTTGACGCTGGCACCGCGGAAGATATTAAGACTCGCCTGCTTGACGCGCAAAAACAGGGCATTTCCCATATCGTTCTCGATGTGCGTGATTCCGGACGTGGTGTGGATTCCGAGGCTATCGCCGTCGCGCGCCTTTTCATTTCATCCGGCAACCTCACCACTCTGAAAGGTCAGACCGTTCCGGAACAGGTATTCGCGGCTGATCCCGCGAAGGTGGTTTGGAAGGGTCCCGTCTCCGTTCTGACCGCCATCACTACCACCGGGCCTGGAGAAATTCTCGCTTCCGCATTTGCTAATACCAAGCGCGGTGACATCGTCGGCGAGCGCACCTTCGGTCTCGCTTCCGAGCAAAAACTGATTCCCATGCAAGATGGTGCGGCCCTCATTCTGACCGTCGCAAACTATTACAATGCGGACGGCAAGTCGATCCTCGAAGAGGGCGTGGCTCCCACCGAAGTTGTTCACGCCGCTTCGGCACTGAACGATGACGGTGAGGACGGCGACGATTCCTCCTCGACTGCCGGCGCCCAGAAGGAACCACCCCCGGGGCCGAAGCCTCTTTCGGCAGACGACCCTGTTCTTCGTAAAGCCCTGGAACTGTTGCACACCCCGGTGGCCACCAAGAAGGCCGCTTAATTTCGTTCGTGAATACCAGGTTGTCTCGATTCGGCCCCAATCGCTTAGGCGCGCTTTGCCTCGCTGTTGCAGCCGTCTGCCTGTCACTCGTGGGTTGTGGCAAGGTTAAATCCACGTTGCAAGCGCTTCTCCATTCGAGTCGGACCTCGAAGACTCGCCCTGTCTCGCATGCTTCTCGCCCCGCTGTCGCTGGCCCTCGCCTCGCCATCATTCTGGACGACGTTGGCGGTGATCCTGCCGCCGTCGATGCCATTTTCTCTTTGCGCTATCCTCTGACTCTCTCGGTTCTCCCGAATCATCCGCGTTCCATGGAAATTGCCCAGGATGCGCACCGCCGCGGTTACCAAGTGATGCTCCATCTACCGATGGAATCGCTAGCAAACGAAACGGCGGAGATTCAGGAGCTTCGTCCCGGCATGTCTCCTGGCCAAATCTCAAATGAACTAAATTCCATGATGCGCACCGTGCCCTACGCAGCCGGGGTAAACAATCATCAAGGTTCGCTCGCCACTTCCGATCCTCATCTAATGAGTGAGCTGATGCCTGTGCTGCGGGAACATCAGCTGTTTTTCGTCGACAGTCGCACCACAGCCGCCACCGTCGCCTACGAAGCAGCTCAGGCCGCCGGCGTTCCCTGCGCGTTTCGCAACGTTCCGTTCCTCGATGATGTTCAAGACGTCAGCGCAATCCGCCGTCAACTGGATCTTGCCGCGAAAGACGCACGCGAGAAGGGGCAGGCCGTCGCCATCGGACATCCCCATCCGGCGACCCTTCGCGCCCTCGCTGAATTTCTACCCCAAGCCGAAGCCCAAGGCATCCACTTGGTCCACGCTTCCGACTTAGTCCACTAAATGTAGGGACGGCCTTCGGAGGCCGTCCGCTGCCATGATCCATCTGAAAAACTGAACCGGCTAATTCTGTATCTCCGTAGTCGGTGGCGCGCTCTCGTCCCTTTTGCCCGGAAATAGCCACATCACGACTAAAAACTGCAGGAGTATTGTCAGAAAGCAGAATACGCTTCCTTCCGGCCCCACCGTTCCTCCGGTCAGCCACTTCGGTCCCGCGTTCAACGCAGCGTGAGACAGGTGACCCTCCATAAACGTGCCGCTATTTGGCACAGAAAACAGATAAGTCTCCCCCCAATCGAAACTCGCGTGCAGTCCCACCGCGTACCACAGGTTCCCGGTCCTTTTCAGCGAGAAACAGAAGAACAGCGCAATCAGTACCACACTTGCCGCGCCAACCCAGCCCTCCCCGGGATTCCCCAAGTGTGCCCCACCAAATATCAGTGACAAGACGATCGCGGCGGGCCAGAATCCAATTCCGTCTCCTAACGTGTACTGCATGTATCCGCGAAATAGAAATTCCTCAAACAATCCCACGAATGTGAACATCACCAGATGGAAAAGACCCCACAGGAAAATCTTGTCGCCCTGCAGCGCCAGCGGGCCGAAAGAGTAGCCACCAAAGGCCGTGATCAACCCAATCAGCAGCGTGATTTCCAGCAATCCGAACAGAAAGCCCAGCCAGAACTTGCCCCGAAACATTTCGTTTCCCGGCAGGCCGTATACACCCACCGGCCGGCGTTCAATTCGCGACATGATGATCGCTGCGCCGAACGCTATGACAAACCCAATCACTTCCTGCGCCAATTGCGGCCATACTCCCGGAACGCCACGTTGCGGGTGAAAGATCTTTACAATTGCGAAGCTGATGCCGGTACTGCAACCAATGACGATTAACAAATAAATGAGCAGCCGCCAGCCCGCTCGCAGCCCATGGGTCCCGATAAAAAAATCCACCTTGGGGCGGGGAAATTCGTGCGGTTGCTCCATGCCATTTGTCAACCCTGGCTTATCTTCCGCCATTCTCTCTCCTCGTTAAATCTTCGTGTTGAACCGTTGCTGTTAGGATCGCCCGCTAGAGAATACGCCAGGTCAGCCCGCTAAGTTTCCGGTTTTCAATTGCAACTTCAACGTATTCTGATATAACCATCTTCCAGAGCATTCACCGGTTATATGACCTCACCCACCTCCCAACTCGTTGCCGGACGTCTCGCCTTAGATTTCGCGAATCTCTCGCCCTCCGCTCACGATCTCTCCTGGGATGAGTTCGTTTCCTTCCTAGTCGATGCCCACTTGGTTTCCCAAGAACGAGCCGGACGCCTGCGACCTCTTCTCTCGTCGGAGCCGCAAGCTGTGGACGCGGTTCTCCTTCGAATCCTGCGTCTCCGTGAATCGTTCCGCGCCATTTTTACTTCCGTTGTCGACGAAGAACCCGTTCCTCTCTCCTGGGTTGAGCCCATCAACGAAATTCTCCGTATCACCGAAGGCCACGATGAGTTGGTCTCCCACAAGGGTTCCTGGTCTCTCCAGTTCGTTGCTCGCGAGAGCGGCCTGGATTGGCTGCTCGCCGCCCTAGCACGGTCCGCGGCGGAACTCCTCGTCGAAGGCCCTCGTGCTCCCATCCGCCGTTGCGCGAACCCATCCTGCCGTCTGTTTTTTTACGATGATTCGCGCACTCATCGACGTCGCTGGTGTTCCATGGCCGTTTGCGGCAATCGCTACAAAGTGGCTGCCTTTCTGCGCCGCCGCTCTTCCCGGCGCAGTGATTAAGCACTCTATCGATGCCTCCTCTCTCGCCTGAACGTTATCCCAATTCTTCCGATGGTACCTCGGCCGTCTCCCAGTACGCCATTTAGCCACCACTACCCACCAGTATCTGATTCGCTTATTACCGTTCTTGCTGGTTGAGCCGGTTCCTTCCCAGTCGTATCCTGTAGTGGCACGCCATTCCCTGCTTGTTGCGGCTCCGCCGTTGGGTACCGCCACTCACGGAATCGTGTGCGGGAGTCTATATGTCGCCTAAGACCATTTTGCGCTCTATCGCTCTGCTGCTTGCGGCTGTTTCCGTTTTTACCATCCGCATTGTCGCACAAGATGCTCCCTCGGTCGCCGAGGCTGCTCGGCGCACTCGCCAGCAGAAGCAAGATTCCGCGAAGCCCGCGCACGTGATAGACAACGACTCAATTCCTCCCTCGCCTTCGGCTTCTGCCACCCCTACAAATCCCGGTTCCGATTCGAATGCCGCACCACCGGCTGAAAACTCCTCCATTGCCGACAAGCCAAGCGAGGACCCAACGACAGAACAACAGAAAAAGGCGGAAATTGAATCCCTGAAACAGCAGATCGCCGAAAAGCAGGAGAAAGTCAATCTTCAGCAGCGCGAGCTTGCTCTCGCCCAGGACACCTATTACGGCAACGTCGACCACGAGCACGACAAGGCTGGCAAAACTAAACTGGATTCCATGCAAACTGATCTGACTCAAGCGCAGACCGAACTCGCGCATCTGCAGGCTAAGCTCGCTTCACTGGCCCCGGCATCGGACACAAAAGCTCCGGAACCGGCGAAACCCTGAACCCATCAGTTTTTGCCACGGATCGCTTAAATTTTCCACAGCCCTGCGAAAAATTTAAGCGCCTTCCGTCTCTTTCTCGTTGACTCTCTTTAACACTAGCGCAACAATTCTCCCCATCATCCGGTTCGCTCAGAATATTTTCCGGCTGCCTTCAGAGCTCAGAATCCACTCGTTGAGCAGACAGCCATTTCGGGGGAGAGCGATATATGTCCTTAATGCCGGGCTCCACCGTTCAGTGTGTCAATCCGCATTGCGAAGCGAGAGGCCGCTGGCAGAGGGCCGATGTGATCGACTCTGAACTCTGCCCCGCTTGTGGCGAGTCCCTTCGCAGCGTTCGTCCGCCTCTCGCACCACGCCCTCACTTTCGGCCGCGCCCGCTCGCACCCCGCCCGTCCTTCCGTCCGCGCTGACTGCGCCCGCCCAGCCACACCACGCTCCAGCCGTGGTGTGCCTAAGATTGTGGCGCTTTTCGTGTAGCGGCGGCTTTACGCCGCCGTCTCGGGTTTGCTGTTGCGCCTCCACAGCGGCCACCTTCGACCGCAAAAATGAAAAGGCCGGAGACTCACGTCCCCGGCCTCTCCTGCCGTCAGATTTTCTTTCCGTTGCTATGTCTCGACGAGGCCTTTCTCCAGCATCTCCTCGTCGCTCAACCACAAGTCCGGAATATTCGCGGATCCCAACCGCAGGATGTCTTCCAACGCTCCGCGCACTTCGCGCAGCCGGAAGTCCACGCCTACCTTCTCGAGCAAATCAATGAGCGCTTGCGCACCCTCGGCCAGCATCGCTCTGGGGCGCACTCCCGACTTGTCCAGGCGGTGATAGGTAACGATGTAGAAGGCGTTCAAAGCCGCCCCGTGGCGCACGATGTGCAGAAACCCTCGTGCCTTCGGTTGGCTTGATGCCAGTTTTGCGGCTAGTGCGGAACCACTTGGGAGTGCGCTCATCGCGTTCTCTCCTTGACCTTCCGCATTAACTGCATCCGCTTGTGCTCCCGCAATTCTCGCACTTGTAGCAAGCACCGTTCGGCACCATCAGCATCCCGCACTCCGAACAAGTGGGCGCTCCCTCATGGGCATCCCGCGGCGATGTGCTCACGGGGGGGTTCGACCGCGGCTGCACCGACATCGGCACCACCGTACCGTTCGTTATCGATCCCGCAATCACGGTTCCTTCCGCCGGAGGCATTCCATTCAGCTTCAGGTACTCCGCCGAAATGAACCGTCCGCCCAGCCACCGCGCGATGTAATCCAGCACCGATGTAGCAAAGCGAATGTTCGGATTCGCGGAAATACCGCTGGGCTCAAACCGCGTGTTCACCAACTTGTCCACGAACACCTTAAGTGGCACGCCATATTGCAAACCCAGCGAAATCGTCAGCGCCAAACCATCCATCACGCCGGAAAGCGTCGAGCCTTCCTTGGACATCTTGATGAAGATTTCGCCCGGCCGGTTGTCGGCGTACATGCCCACGGTGATGTACCCTTCATGCCCACCCACGCTGAACTTGTGGGTGACCGAAGTCCGTTCCACGGGCATCTTCTCCCGCTGTGCCCGCGCAAACAGTTCTCGTTGTTCTGGTTCCGCCATCGGCGCCGCTTTCTTCTCTTCTTTCTTGTTTCCCGCGGCATTCAGGGGTTGTGACCTCTTTGAATTATCCCGATAAACCGCCACGGCCTTCAGACCCATCTTCCATGAATCAATATACGCGTCCATGATGTCTTCGATGGTCGATTCTTCGGGCATGTTGATGGTCTTGCTAATCGCGCCGGAAAGGAAGGGCTGCGCCGCTGCCATCATTTTTACGTGGCCGCGCCAGGCAATCGAGCGCCCACCGGCCGTGGCCAGGGAACAGTCAAACACGGGTACGTGTTCGGCTTTCAGGAATGGCGCCCCATCGATTCGGCCGTTCTTGTCGATGTAGCTTACGATTTCGCTGGTTTGCTCCGGCGTGTACCCCAGCTTCATCAACGCTTGTGGCACGGTGTTGTTCACGATCTTGATGACGCCCCCGCCCACCAGTTTCTTCATTTTCACTAGCGCTAGATCTGGCTCGATTCCCGTAGTGTCGCAGTCCATCATGAAACCGATGGTGCCGGTCGGCGCCAGCACCGTTACCTGCGAGTTCTTGAATCCGTATTTTTCGCCCAGCTCCAGCGCGTTATCCCACGCTTCCTGTGCGCCCATGTACAACTCGGTCTGGACGTTCTCAGGCTTAATCCCCCGCATGGCATTCCGATGCATCCGGATGACGTCCAGCATCGGCTGCTGATTTTCCTCATAACCTGGGAACGGTCCCAAGCGCCCCGCAACTCGCGCAGATTGCGCATAGGCTTCGCCGCACATCAGCGCTGTTACGGCTCCTGCCACATCGCGGCCTTCATCGGAATCGTAAGGCAGCGCCATAGACATCAGCAGCGCACCCAAATTCGCGTAGCCCAACCCCAGCGGCCGGAAATTGTGCGAATTCTCCGCAATTTTCGGAGTCGGATAGCTGGCGTTGTCCACCAGGATTTCCTGGGCCGTGATCGTGACGTCCACCGCGTGCCGGAACGACTCCACGTCGAACTGACCGTTCGGACCCAGATACTTCATGAGGTTCAGCGACGCCAGGTTGCACGCTGTATCGTCCAGGAACATATATTCGCTGCAGGGGTTACTGGCATTGATCCGCGCGGTGTTCTTGCACGTGTGCCAGCGGTTCACCGTCGTATCGAACTGCATGCCCGGATCGCCGCATTGCCAGGTCGATTCCGCGACCTTATGCAACAGTTCCCGTGCGCTCAGCTTCTCGTTGGGCTCCCCGTCGATGACGTTCTTTGTCCACCAATCCTTGTTCTCTTCCACCGCACGCATGTAATCGTCGGTCACGCGCACGGAGTGGTTGGCGTTCTGGAAGAAAATCGAGCTATACGCCTCGCCATCGATTGAGGAATCGTAGCCCTGCTCGATCAGCACGTGAGCTTTTCGCTCTTCCTTCATCTTGCATTCGATAAATTCCACGATGTCCGGATGGTCAATGTTCAGAATCACCATCTTGGCCGCGCGCCGCGTCTTCCCTCCGCTCTTAATCACTCCCGCGAACGCGTCAAACCCCTTCATAAAGCTCACTGGACCGGAGGCGATGCCTCCACCCGACAGCGTCTCCTTGCTGCCCCGTAGCGTTGAGAAGTTCGTTCCCGTGCCCGAGCCCCACTTGAACAGCATTCCTTCCGTTCGAGTCAGTCCCATGATGGATTCCATGCTGTCGTGCACGGAGTTGATGAAGCACGCGGAGCATTGCGGCTTCGCCTGCACACCCACGTTGAACCATACCGGCGAATTGAAGCTCATCTTTTGCTCGACCAGCAGGTGCGTCAGTTCGTCCTGGAACGCATCCCGCGAAGCATCATCCGCAAAATAGCCGCCCTCTTCTCCCCACCGCACAATCGTATTGACCACGCGGCTGATCAACTGCCGCACCGATCCTTCCCGCTCCGCTGTTCCGGGCTTTCCATGGAAGTATTTGCTGGTCACGATATTTGTCGCTGTCTGCGACCAGCTCTTCGGCACGTCGACGCCTTCCTGCTTGAAAATCGTTACGCCCTTCTCATTCCCGATCAGCGCTGTGCGCTTCTCCCATTCGACCTTGTCGAACGGCGATCCCTTGCCATCCGAAAAATAGCGCTCGAATACCAATCCGCCGCGCGTTCCGATGCTCTTCGCCGATTTGGCCGCCTCTATCGATTTCCCGTTCAATGCCGGCTTCACCGTGGCCATCCTCATTCCTCCCCGCTGCGGGTTCCCGTGTCCGAGCGGGGAACCCTAATATTTTACTCCTCTGCGGTGCAGAGGTACTGGAGCTGAATCCTGCTGAATTCTCCTGCTAATCTCCGATTCCAAGCTGCTCCCGTGCTCACCAAAAAAACGAAAATGCGAACGCACTGTCCTAGGCCGGCGTTTCCACACGGCTGAACAGCTGATCTCCGCGCCTACTCAGGACTCCTGCGCGGAGCATCCACTTCGCGCTCGTTTTTTCGGTGATCACGGGCTGGTAACGTGGGTAACGTCGGTCCAAGCGAACTACCGACCGGGACCGTTCTGGCGCTTCCACGTCCCCCGAATCTGGATTCGCAGTATCAATCCGCGTGACAGACCTGTCAAGAGAAAATCACAAAATCTGGCGAACTTTTTCCCAACATGTCTATATCTTGTGGTGCTGTTTCGGGAATTGCTCTTCTTACTTCCTTCGTTGCTTTCTCTAAACTCTTTGCATCCAATTCGCTATGGCACGTTTTCTTTTTTCTTTCCGTTTTTCTTTTGCCTCTTACCCTCTTCTCGAATCGCCGCCCAGCATGTGGAAATTATCCGTGTTTCGAAAAAAAATCCTGAGTTCGCGGAGAAAATTCATATCGAAAGCATCAAAGATGCCGGCAAGCTCAACGATCATCTCTATCGGGGTACACAGCCGAACGAACACGGTCTGCGCGCATTGAAAAAACTCGGTGTCACCATGATCGTTGATCTCCGCGGAGAATCTCGGCGAGAGAGTACGAACAAAAAAAAGAAGCGCAAGCTCTGGGCATGCAATTCGTGCTGATTGCCGGCAACGGCTGGACCCCGCCCACCGACGAGCAAATGGCACAATTCTTCGCGATTATCGCGCAGCAACCCGAACACCCCATTTTCATTCATTGTTGGTTAGGTGGCGATCGCGCCGGCGTTTTTCTCGCTGCACATTGGACGCCGGAGCAAGCTTTGCAAGAAATGCACCTGTTCCACTTCAAGTCCTTCTGGCATCGCGCCATGAGAGACTACGTACGGAAGTTTCCGGAACGCCTCGCGACTTCGCCGGCGCTTGCGCCTTACCGCGCAATACAAGAATCTCCGGTCGCCCTTCGTTCTTCTTCTACCCCGGAGTTCTTTCCTACTCTTTTCTCCCAGTACCTTAGTACCTTCTCAACGTGACTGCTGCTTCATTCCTTCACCATCGGCTTTTTTCTATCCTTCAATCCAGCGCTGCTTTCGGCAATCGGCGCACTGAGGAGCGCACTACCCGTGCAAGTCGGCCGCTACCAAATCCACGAAACTCTCGGCGTCGGTGCCCATAGCCGCGTCGTTCGCGGCCATGATCCCCTCATTGATCGTTCCGTAGCCATCAAGCTCTTCTCCCCTCAACTCGCTCGTGGCGACGCTCGCAATCGTTTCCTCCGCGAGGCGCGGGTAGTCGGCAAACTCTCTCACCCGGCTATCATCTCCGTGCATGACATCGGCATCGAAGAGTCCACACAAACTCCCTATTTGGTGATGGAACTGGTCGAAGGGCAATCCCTCGAGAAGATTATCTCTAAGGGCACAACCCCCTTCCCCACTGCTTGTGAGTGGGCTGGCCATGTCGCGGAAGCTCTCGCGGTTGCGCATCGTCGAGCCGTGATCCATGGCGACATTAAGCCCGCTAACATCCTTATCACCAACGAAAATCGCGTAAAGCTCACGGACTTCGGTATGGCCCGGCTCGCCAGTCATCAGACCGATTCGGCGGTCCGTGGCACTCCGGCTTATTGGTGCCCGGAGCAGATTCTCGGCCGTGCCCAAGACGCCCGTTCCGACCTATTCTCGCTGGGCGTAGTCCTCCATGAACTGCTAACCGGTGTTAATCCATTTGCCGGTGATACAATACCGGCCGTCTGCAATCAGATCCTATCCTCCACACCCCTGCCTCCCTCTCGCTCCAATCCTTCGACCCCTTCCGTTCTCGATGAAATCGTGGCCTCTTGCCTTGTGAAGGAACCGCAACTCCGTATAGGCTCCGCCGAAGCTCTGGCGCAACAGCTCTTTCCTTTTGCCCGCCGCAGCCAGTCGCCTGTTCACACGATTCCCGCTCCGGAACCCTCGCTCCGGTCCCGCGCCTCCCGTCTCCTTCGTTCCGCGTAGTTGCCTCTCCATTTTCTTTGTCTGCTCATCAAACTTTGGACCGGGTCTTCTCGTCTATATGGCCTGGAGGCATTCATCATGACTTCTCGCCGCGCTATTACCTTAGCCGCCATCATTATTTGGGCAGCCGTCGCGGTGACCGCCGCGCCGCGCGCCTTTTCCCGCCACCATTCCCTCCCGCTTCCTGCGGCCGAGGATATGCCGGTGACCAGTTGTTCTGATCTCCACTTCCATTTCGATCATCAAGAGGCTGTCGTGCAAACCGAACAGCGCACCATCTCCAAATCCGAGGCGCCTACGCTCCGCGTTCAGGCTGGCTCCAATGGTGGACTTTATGTCGAAGGCTGGGCCAAAGACACCTACTCCGTTATCCTTTGCAAAGCTGCTGAAGCCGGGCCCCATGCCGAATCCGTACTTTCGCAAATGCACCTGTCTTTCGAGAATGGTCTCCTTCGTATCTCTGCTCCTTCCTCTCACGAGCGCTGGGCTGCGCATCTGCTTGTCCGCGCCCCCAAAGCCTCTGCCCTCGACCTCCAGGTCCATAACGGTCCCATAACTCTCGATCGTGTCGACGGCAATCTCCGCGTGCGTGCGGAGAATGGCCCCGTTTCGGTCGCAGGCTGCACCGGCGAACTTGATCTCTCCTCGCAAAATAGCCCGGTCACGCTGGAAGACAATAGTGGCAAGCAAAACGTTCAGTCCGAAAACGGCCCGGTCACTCTTTCTCTTTCCGGCGATTCCTGGAGCGGTTCCGGCATCGAAGCTCATGCCACGAATGGGCCAGTGACGCTGCGTGTTCCTTCCGGCTACAAATCGGGAGTCCTCCTGGAATCCGAGGGGAACGGTCCTTTTCAGTGCCGAGCCAGCGTCTGTTCCGAAGGCCGCAAGACTTGGGACGATGAGCACAAGCGGGTGGAATTCGGACCCGGCCCGCCGGTAATTCGCATATCCACCGTCAACGGCCCGGTCTCCGTTCACTAACTAGCCAATTCCTCAATTGCTTGGCACCTTGCCGGGTCGGGCCCAGAGTGTCCGGTCACGACAAATCGCTTGCCGCCTTATCGCAATTTCGGCACAATCCACAGTGTATGTAGTGTAGCCATTCCGCCGTCTTGAGCGGCGGTCTGGTGTCTCTGGAATAGCCCAGCGTTTTCATTATGTCGCTCTTCTTTTGGATCGTTGTTTTGGCAGCCCTCGGTGCCTTAGTCCTCGGCCTCATTCTAAAGGTCCGCCTAAGAGATCAACAGGTTTGGGAAGAACTGGTCGAACCGCAACGATCGTCCAATGCTCCCGAAGTCGACTCTGGGCGGGATCCGTATGCGTCCGAGCGAACCGATATCGACATGGATGAATTTGACCAACCTCAAAATCTCCAGGGTGAAGAGATGAATACTTCGCATCTTTCGCAGTCGCATCGTTCTGTTAAAGACGCCGACCTCCGCCGCAGCTCCCGGTTGGAGCGTCCGGTTTCCCTCGTCGTCCTTGGTACCAATCGACGCGGCGAGACCTTCCAGGAGAGAACTTCTGCGATCTCCGTGAACCTGCACGGCTGCCGCTATTCTTCGCGTCACGAATACGCTCCGGAGGGTTGGGTCACGCTGCAGGTTACCGGAACGGATGGAGCGAATTCGCGGCCGGTCCGCGCTCGGGTGCGCTCGGTTTTTGGTCCTCAGACCACGCGCGAACTCTGCCAGGTTGGCGTAGAGTTGGAAACTCCCGGAAATGTTTGGGGCATCCACGCGCCGCCCGATGATTGGCAACGCCTGCTCGGCGCCAACGGCTCTGCTACGCGGACTGCCGCGGCTGTGGCTCAGGCCGATGGACCTACTCACTCTCCCTCCGTCGACAGGCAGTCGACGGCTGGTGAGCGCAGAGCGGAAGTCACCGTATTTCCTGGCCCGCCGACGGCTCCGGCTTCCGAAGACGTGCCCGAGAAGGAAAACCCTCCAACGAAGGCGGAACGTGTGGTTATCACTGCCGAGCAACTCCTCCAAGCTCTCCAAGGTAAGCTCCAAGTCGCTGCCGATAAAGCCGTAGAAACATCCCTTTCCTCCCAAATTGACGATGCCGTGAAAGCCGCGCTCGGCAGAATCGAAGAAGGTTGGAAGGCCAACGTGCGCCAGAGTGAGGAATTCTCGGCTGCGCGTCTTGCGGATGCGCAGACTCTGTGGGAAAAAGAACTCCACGCGTATCGCGACCGTGCCGAGGAAGTCGCTCGCCGTATTGAGTCACTGACCTCGCTGGCACAGCAGGCCCTCGGTGATTCTCAGAGATATGTAGAACGCTTTGCCGGCGAAACCGCGCCGCAATTGCAGGCGCGGTTAAGCGATTCTTTTGCGCAAGCCAGCTCCGATTTCGAGGCGCGTACTGCCCAGCTCTCGGCTCAACACCTGGCGCAAATCAATGAACATGCGCAACGCGCCGTGAGTGAAGCGCGAGCGCAACTCGAAGGCTCCATCGCGCAAGCTCATTCGCTCGTGGCCGCCGCAAATGTTCCCGCTGTCGAGAGTGTCTCCCAAGAGCGCCTGGACTCGCAGTTCGCTTCATTCCGCGGCGAGACGTTCGACCGGATGGAGAAACGGCTGGGCGAACTCTTTGGCGTTTTTGAGCAACAAGTCGAATTCGCCCGCAATCGTAACAACGACCTGGCTCATCAACTCGAAGGACTTGCTCTGGAATCGCGCCAGGCTCGCGCCCAGCACGAACAAAGCCTCGCCGAAGTTCGTTCTCTTTTGTCGAGTACGGAACCCGGTGTACCTCGGAAGCAAGTCGATTCGCTGCTGAATTCCTCGCGCGAACAACTGCTCAACCATCTCGAATGGCGGCTGGGTGAAGTTTCCGGGCACTACGAACAGCAGCTCGGCCAAATCCATAATCGCGCGAACGAAATTTCCCAGCAGCTGGAAAAAGTTTCGACGGAAACGCGCGACCACCTCGCGGAGGCTCGCAGCCTTGCTGAAAAGTCTCCGCGCGCGCTGGCTCCGCAGGATTTGGCTTCCATTGAACAATCCGTCGGCCATGCCACCCGAGAATTTGAAAATGTCGCCGCTCGGGTCTCCGACCGTCAACTGATCCGCATGATGGAGCAGAAGCAGGTGGTCACCCGGGAAGCCTCGCTGGAACTGGAGGCGCGTGCCAGCGAAGCCCGTGCGCTGCTGCAAAAAACTTCCAACACCACTCTGGAGGACTTCCGGCGCCGCATCGAGAGTCAAGCCGATCAGATCCTTGCCGAAGCCAACGAGCGGGCTTCTTCTTCCCTTGCTTCGCTCGACGCCGAAAGCCAGGCGGCTGTCGAGGCACGCCGTCGCGCGCTGGAGAGGGACGTAGCGAATGCCGCGGAGCAGTCGATGATGGAATTTCGCTCCGGGATGAAGGCGTTTCTCTACTCCTGCCTGGTCGCGGCGGTCAGCGCTGTCGATCAGCATGCGCAAACCACCCTTGCGGGACTCTCGAACGACCCCAGCAATTTGCAGCGTGCGCTCGACACGAAGACCAGCGCATCTACAAACCCCGACAATCCCGAATTTCCGCCGAAAGCCGCGTCCTCGTCCCAGTAGCCTGCGTAAACTGAGACTTCCCAAGGTTCCCCGCTTGGGGTGGGGTTGCCAACGGCACTCGTCGTTTCTATCTGCTCCGTGGCATTTTGAAACTCGTGTTCCTCCGCCAGCCATCCGCTCCACCTGCGACCGGTCTGGTTGCTCGGTTACCCCCCAAGTAACTAGCGTCACTCCGGATATCGCCCAAACCCTCCAGAAAATTGCTGCGCAAAAGGCCGTGGTGAGCAAACTCGAACAGGGTATGGAGGATCGTCAGAAGGACATTGACCGTATTGTCGCGGATCAGGCGCGGCTGCGTGAAAACATGAAAGCGCTCAAAGGCAGTTCCGAAGAGAAAGCGCTGCTTCAGCGCTACACAGGGGAGTTGGACCAGCAGGAGACGCAGCTCGAGTCACTGCGCAAAACGATTCAATCGACCGAAGCGCAGCGCGACAAGGCCAACGATGAGTTGGAGGACATGATCGCCAACATCCAGCTCGAATCCACCTTCTGATCCTGACTTCGACAGAAGAGGGTCAATCCCAAGACCCACCCTCACAAAACGAGGATGGGGCACCCGCTGAAGCTATGACCCCTAAAGAGTAAACCTCAGCGGCTGAAGCCGGGTTGCCTGCGCGTGGTTTCGGCACGACTGAAAGTCGTGCCCTGACGAATACACACGTGGACAACGGGAGCAGCTACTCGTAGCGGAGAGCTTCGACGGGATCGAGTTTGGCGGCTTTCATGGCCGGCCAGACGCCGAAGATGAGGCCGATGCTGACGCTGACGATGATGCCGGTGGCGGCGGCCCATAGTGGAACGCTGCCGGGCCACGCCAGGGTCCAGCGCACCAGCAGGACCAAGCCGTTCACCAGAATCAGGGCGATGAGGCCACCTGCGCCGGTCAGGGTCATGGCTTCGAGCAGGAATTGCCAGGTGATGTCTTTGCGTTTCGCGCCAATGGCTTTGCGAACACCGATTTCGCGCGTGCGCTCGGTGACGCTGACGAGCATGATGTTCATCACGCCCACGCCGCCGATCAGCAAGCCAATGGAACTCAGAACGACTGTGGCGAGCGCCACCATTCCGACAATCTGATGGAATTGTTCGACTTCTTGCGCGGCAGTGACGATGCTAAAACTGTTTTTGCCGTCGTAGGGAACATTGCGACGACGGCGCAATAATTCCGTTGCCTGATCCACAGCTTCGTCGAGCTTTCCGGGATAGGCTTTGAAGCGGAATTGATGCTCGTAGGCCTGCGGGTAGATCTTCATGAAGGTGCCGTAGGGAATCAGCACGCGGCGGTCTTCATCGCCCATGCCCATGCCGCCTTTGGGCTTCTCCACCACGCCAACCACCGTAAAATCTTCACCATCGATGATTACATCTTTGCCGATGGCTCCGCCGCTCGGAAACAACACCGGCGCGACATTTTCGCCGAGCATCACTACTTTTTCGCGGTGGATTTCATCGCCTTCGCTGAGGAAGCGGCCCTGCAGCACCGCGGCGTTGGCGTAGACGTCACTGAAATTCGGTTGCACGCCGCGAAAATCAATGGCGGTGACCGAGCCATCCTTGGTGCGCACCGAGTGAGGCTTCTCCCAGAAGATGACAAAGGAGGTGACGTCACTGATGGCCGGGCAACTCTCCTTTAAAGCGGTGCCATCGGCCAAGGTCAACGGCTTTCGCAACCGCTCTTCGAGCGGGCGGCCGTTGCCGTGGGGTCCCTGATCCCAACGGGAAACGAAGGCAGTGTCCGCGCCAAACTGTTTGATGTTTTCCTGGATAGTGCTGTCGAAGCCGGTAATTAGCGCGGCGACCAGCATGATCACGCTGACGCCCAAGACCACGCCGAATACCGTGAGCGCGCTGCGCATCTTATGCGCCCGCAGCGTGTCCATGGCCTGCTTCAGATTTTCGCCGTGTGCTTGTGCCATGGAGTCTCTTACCCTTCCGCCCGCAACGCTTCAATGGGATCCAACTTCGCGGCTCGCGTGGCTGGATAGATGCCGAAGAACAATCCCACGCTGGTGGACAGCAACAATGCGATGATTACCGCGCTCATGGGTGTGGTCATGGGGATGGGGGTCAACGCTTTTGCCAATGCCACTACTCCATACGCAAGAGCCAACCCGATCAACCCGCCGATCAAGGAGAGCAGCGCCGATTCGGTCATGAACTGCAGCACGATGTGGCTCTTGCGCGCACCGAGGGCACGGCGCAAGCCGATTTCGCGGGTCCGCTCGGTCACGCTGGCCAGCATGATGTTCATGATCACAATGCCGCCGACCACCAGGAACACGGAGGTGAGAGCGGTAGCCATGAAAAACAGGTTGCCAGTGATTTGCTGCCACAGGCTCATGATGGAGGCCGATCCGAAAATGGAAAAATTGTCCTCGGCCTTGTCGGGAAGGTGCCGCCAGGCGCGCAGATACATCCGCGCCTCATCCTGGCTGGTTTCCATGATTTCCGCGTTGCGTGCCTGCACAAACAGGGTTAAACCTTCGCTCTGGGTCTTCCATTCTTTTTCGTACGTCGAGAGGGGGATGAGGAAGAAATTGTCCTGCGATTGCCCGAAGACGCTGCCAATTTCCTGCGCCACGCCGATAATTTCGTAGCTGTGGGTTCCTGCGCGGATGGTCTTTCCGATGGGGTCGACGTTCGGGAAAAACTTCTTCACGACGTCGGCGCCGATGAAGGTTACTGGCGAGTGGTGCAAATCGTCGGCGTCGGTAAGAAAGCGGCCTTGAGCCAGATTGAGATTTTCGATTTCCGCGTAGTTCGCCGTGACACCCACGACGTTGGAATTCTCGAGAAGAATGTTTCCGTAGCGGACGTCGATGTTCTGATCTTCTTCACCGGCGATGCGCAGGGCAGTTTTCATGTTGTCGCGGAGACGGGTGAATTCGTCCATGGTGATCAGCGGGCGCTTTTGCGCTTTGATCCATGCATCTTCGCTGGTGATGATGCCGAAGCGGTGCACCAGGTAGGTATTGGCGCCAAGATTCGCGATTTTGTCGGCAACGTAAAAATTGAGCCCGGCGATGACGCTCATCACGGAGACCAGCGTGGTCACCGCCAGAATCACGCCTAAGAGGGTGAGGAAGCTCCTGAGCTTGTGGGCGCGAATGGCGTCCACCGCGAGCTTCAGAGTTTCTCCAAAGGTTCTCCAGCCGCGACGGTACCGGTCCGCGCGGGTAAGAGAACCCCCGCCAGTGTGGATCAGAGGTCTACCTGTTAGCCCGTCAAGGGGCACAGCTCCCATGCTTTTCTCCGCTATTTAGAAATACGCTCGCGCACCCTCGTTTGTTTCCGCTTCCCCGGCTTCTTTCGTCATTGAGACGTGCGGCAGGCAGGTACTTCTTGCGCCGCCCGGCGGGTGTACTTCAACTTAGAAGGTACGCGAGCTGAGTCGAGATGTCTGTGATTGCGGCCCACGGGTTTGCTCGGGCTGGGAGCCGCGATTCGTTCTTGAAGCAAGTCTATTATATCGAATGACTTGTGGGGTGTCTCGGGGGACATGGCAGAGCGAACGCCGCTTCTCTAGCTTATTCGTACCTCAGCGCTTCAACGGGGTCCAGTTTCGCCGCCTTCATGGCGGGCCAAACGCCAAAAATCAGGCCAATGCTTACGCTGACCATGACGCCCGTGACGGCGGCCCAGACCGGAACGATCCCGGGCCATTTCAGCGTCAGGCGGATCAGCATAACCAAGCCGTTCACGAGGAGCAAAGCGATCAAGCCGCCAGCGCCAGTTAACGTCATCGCCTCCAGAAGAAACTGCCAGGTGATATCGCTGCGCTTCGCTCCAATGGCCTTGCGCACGCCAATCTCGCGCGTACGCTCCGTCACGCTGACCAGCATGATATTCATCACGCCGATTCCACCGACCAGAAGGCCGATCGAGCTGAGCACCACCATGGCCAGCGCCACCTTGTCCACTATCTGGTGAAACTGGGCCACCTGGTCTTCCGCCGTCGAAGCGGAAAAGTTGTCTTTGCCGCCGAATGGGACATTCCTTCTCCGTTCCATTACTTCTTTGATCTGATCCACTGCTTGCGACAGCATGCCCGGATAAGCTTCCGCACGGATGTTTACATCGTCGGCGGCGGGGTAAATCTTCATCATTGTTTTGTACGGGATCAGCACGCGGCGGTCTTCTTCATCGGCACCAAAGCCACCTTTAGGCTTCTCGAGCACGCCAATCACCTGGAAGTCCGAGCCGTCTATCATCGCGTCCTTGCCGATGACGTGGCCATCCGGAAAAAGGACTGGAGCGACGCTTTCGCCGATCACCACCACTTTTTCTCTGTGGAGATCGTCACCTTCGCCGATGAAGCGCCCTTCTTTCATGGTGGCGTTGGCATAGACCATGCCAAAGACTGCTTGCACGCCACGAAAATCGATCGATGTGACCTCTCCCGCACTGCTACGGATGGAATGGGTGGTGTCCCATCGAGGTTCAACCCAGGCAGTCGCGCTCTTTACCGCCGGGCAACGCTCCTCAATGGCCACGGCATCTTCCGGCGTCAACGGTTTGCGCAGGCGCTCTTCGAGTGCTGGAGGGCCGTTGCGGCTTTGGTCCCACTTGCTGATAAAGATGGTGTCCGCGCCAACCTGGTTGATTTGCTCTTCCACTTTGCGGTTGAAACCGGTGATGAGTGCCGACACCAGCATGATCACGCTCACGCCGAGTACCACGCCAAAAACGGTCAACGCGCTGCGCGTCTTGTGGGTGCGGAGCGTGTCCAGCGCTTGCTTCAGATTTTCGCCGTACGCTTGTGCCATGTTTTCTCTATCAGTCCGCCCGCAATGCTTCGATGGGGTCCAGCTTTGCCGCCCGCATCGCCGGGAAAATGCCGAAGAACAGGCCCACTCCGGTGGCGAGGATCAGCGACAAGATTACCGCGCTGATCGGCATATCCATCGGGAAGGAAAACACAACCTTCACGAAAACGACGATAGCCGCGGCGGTAAGAATTCCAATCAATCCGCCAGTCGCGGCGAGCAGCGCCGATTCGGTCAGAAATTGGAGCAGGATGTGCTGCCTTCTGGCGCCCAAGGAACGGCGCAAACCGATCTCGCGGGTTCTTTCGGTCACACTCGCGAGCATGATGTTCATAATCACGATGCCGCCGACCACCAAGAACACACTCACCAGCGCCATGGCCACAAATGCCAGGTTTCCCGTTAATTGATGCCATAACGCCATGATGGAATCCGAGCCCAGAATCGCGAAACTGTCAGGAGCGTTATAAGGAGTATGCCGCCAGGCGCGGAAGAGCATTCGCGCTTCCTCCTCCGCCGATTCCATGGATTCGGCATTGGGCGCTTGGACAAACACCGCGAGGGAATCGTTAGGCCGGTGCCAACCCTTCAAGTAGGTGCTCAGCGGCAGCAGCATGTAATTGTCCTTCGATCGCCCCAAGGCGCTACCGATGCGTGTGCCCACGCCGATGACTTCGTAGGTATGCGTCTCTGCGCGCACCGTTTTCCCGATGGGGTCCACGTTGGGAAAAAACTTCTCTGCCAAATCCGCGCCGATAAAGGCGACCTCCGAGCGGTGTTCCTCATCTGCCGGAGTGATGAATCGTCCCTGTGCAGTATTCAGATTTTCAATTTCCGCGTAGTTCGAGGTGACACCAATCACCTGGGTGTTTTCCATGATGGTGTCGCCGCTGCGCGTTTGCGAATTTTGCCGGTCGTAACCCGCCACTTGCTTCGCCAGTTGGCTGCTATCCCGGAAGCGCTCAAATTCTTCCAGAGTAATGAGCGGCCGCTTCTGTGCCTTTGTGAATTCGTCCATGCTGGTAATAATGCCGAAGCGGTCGATCACAAAAACATTCGCGCCCAGGTCCGCCACTTTATCCGCGATGTAATTGTTGAGCCCGGCAATTACGCTCATGACGGAGACCAGCGTAGCCACCGCCAGAATCACGCCGAGCAATGTGAGGAAACTGCGCAGTTTGTGAGCTCGCAGCGAGTCCAGTGCAAGTTTGAGAGTCTCGACAAACGTGACCCAGCCACTGGAAAATCCTTGTCCCTTTGAGGCAGTCGCCGCCGTCTGGCGCCCCAGACTAGGCACACTCGTCAGATTTTCGATTGGGGTCGCTCCCAAGCCTGTTTCACCTCAGGGCAAGTACGTTGTTGAGAACAATACTCTTTTTTCCCCGCTTGGCAAGATGACTCTGGACGAGTTTTGCTTTCCAGCTTTATCGTGTGTACTCTCATGGGTTTAGCACTGAATGGCCAAGGCTTGGGGCGGTTTTCGTTCCTTGTGGAACAAGCTTGGGTCCCGGCCAATCATAAGACTTATGGTCTTTCTTTCTACAACTTGCCGGAACAAATCGGGGCCATGGCTGCCCCTCTACCACGGACTGACACTCCTACTCTTTGCAGCGCTAGCTTGTGTTTTGATAACGTTCGCCCAAGAACCCTCGGATGAGCGCCCCTCGGCTACTCCCTCGGACGTCTTTGCGCGCGTCATCACCAATCTGAAAAAGAGCGAAACGCTCTTGGATGAATACGAGCGGACACATCGCGTCGAGAAGCGCAGAATGGCGAACGATCCGAATCCCTGGAATACCACAGTGTGGCGCCTTTTTCCAACGGGCCCCAGCATGGATAAGGTCGTAATTTCCGTCGACGGTAAGGCCACCAACTCCGAAACATATCGTGGCGAACTAGAAAAGCTGGAGAAGTATCTGATCTGGGCTGCACAGGATGGCACAGCCACGAAGGAGGCGTATGCCAGAGCCGAACGCAAACGTAAGGAGCGCTTCGACCTGATGGATGCCACGCACCACGCCTTCCGCTTCACACTGGAAGGCAAGGAAATGCGGGCAGATCGCATTCTCTTGCGCTACTCCATGGAGCCCAATCCCGAATATCGGCCGACGTCGCGCACCACGGTTCTGTTCACCAGAGTGCGCGGCACCATCTGGATCGATGAGCAATCTTCGCAATTGGCGAAGGTGGATGGCTCGGTCACTGAAGATTTTTCCATCGCTCTGTTCCTGGCCAAAGTTTACAAAGGCAGCCACTTTATGCAGGAACGGTATGAAGTCGCTCCCGGCGTTTGGGAACCTACCTTCGAGCAGTACGACTTCGACGGTCGCAAGTTCGGAGTTCCATTTTCCATCCACGAGCGCACTTTTTATTTCGACTACAAACGTGTCGGGCCTCCGAAGGAGGCGGTTGAGGTTGTTCGTGCTGAATTGAGCAAACTAGAACCGAACCAGAGTCCGCGCTGACACTTTCTCAGCTAAACTAGAAGCAGAGTACTAGGACCATTCCAGCCGGTCCGGAGGCTTCATGTTTGGTCGGCTCTGCTTTTCTTTCCTGGTTCTTGGCATCGTTACGCTTCCCTCCCGAGGACAAACCCCGGAAAAGTCACCCGCAACAGACGCTACCCCAGCCGCACCGGCATCTTCGTCCACCACCACACCGGCTGCCGCGCCCACTGCACCAAAGAAAATCTGGACCAATGAGAATATGGCGGACACCAAAGGTCCGGTCTCAGTGGTCGGCGACAAACGAAACCTGCATTACCACATGGGACCAAGTCCGCCCGTTGACGCTGCAACCGTTGCTCGCATCAAGAAGGACCTCGAGAAGCTTCAAACTCAACTTGATGATGTAAAAAACAAATTGAAATCCTACAAAGAGTTCCAGGAGGGCGAAGCGGTCTCCAAAGGAGAACGGGATATCACTCAGGGCTACAGTCGTACGCCCGTGGACCAGCAGATGGTGCAGTTGCTGGACAAGAAAAAACAATTAGAAGGCCAGATCGGGGATTTGATCGACGTGGCTCGCAAAAAGGGAATTGATCCTGGCCAATTGCGCTAAGAGGAGCACTCATGAGATTCTTCGCCACATGCCTGGCAGGCCTCCTACTGTTCAGCGGCACACTGTCTGCACGCGCGCAATCGCCCGACAGCGGCAGCGCTGCGCCAAACCCGGCGAAACCAGCAGCCCCTCCGGTCAAACCGCCGACGAATCCGCCCGCCAGCACGTCGCCGGAGAAGAAGAAAGCGAAGAAAGTATGGACGAACGACGAAATCGGATCGGTTAAAGGTGGCGTTTCTGTCGTCGGCGACGCTAGTTCTTCCTCCGAAAAAAGCGGAGAGAAACCGTCGGCCCCGCTCAGCGCGACGGATGACGCGCATCAACAGCAGATTGAGAAGTACCGCAGGCAAATCGAGCAGTATCAAGATCAGATTGACGCCATCGACAAACGCATCATCCAACTGAAAAACTTCAAGGGCGAAAATACCAATCCATCCGGCGGCATCAATCCCACGCAAGGCTACAACATGGTGCCGGTTGAAGATCAGGTAAAGGAATTGGAAGACAAGAAAAAGCAACTGCAAGCCAAGATTGAAGACACAGAGATCGAAGCGCGCAAAAATGGCGTCGACTCTGGCGATTTGCGTTAGCCCGCGAGCAGCTATTCCTTTTGCACTCGTTAGCGTCTGGCGTTTCAGTTGTGGCACCTCTGGATAAGCATTGAAGCGCGCGGAAATTTTTCGGCGCGTCACAAACTTTCCCATATCTTTCCGTTCACGGAAGAGTACAATCCGGCTTAACAGGTTAAGGTGACCTCGTGACGGAGGTGGTCGATGGGTCGGATCGACTTCTTCCTGGGTGCCTTGTTGTGTGCTCTATTGCTCCCCGCTCGTACCCCAGGACTTTTTCTTTCTTCAATCTCGGCAATGTCTACATATGGTCTAACCGGTTCGGTATCTTCCGAAGGGGGAAACCAGCGCCTCGCGCGTGCCCGCGTAGTTCTCTGCGATGGGGGCGGTAACCCCCTGGAAGAGAGTGCCACGAGTGATTCGGGTGAGTTTTCCTTCCAGAACCTCCGGCCGGGACATTACATTCTGCGGGTCGCGGCAGTTGGCTATGAGGCCGCGGAACTGGAATTGGATCTGAGCTTCAGCCCCGAGCATGGCATCAATGTCTCTCTGAAGCCTGAACGAAACGCTGCTATCGCACCGCCGAGTGGCGCGGTCATTTCCGCTCACGAACTGGCTATGCCGAAATCCGCCCGCGATCTGTTGGCGTCCGGCAAAGAAAAACTGCAAACGCAAAAGAATCCACTTGCGGCGTTGCGCGATTTTCAGTCAGCGATTGCGCAGGCTCCGACCTATTACGAGGCTTACTTTCAGAGCGGCATGGCTTATCTCACCCTGCAAGATTCCGGACAGGCCGAAACGCAATTTCGCAAATCGGTGGAGCTCAGCCAAAAGAAATATCCGTATGCCGACATCGCTCTCGGCACGCTCCTGCTGCACCGCAACATCGCGGATGAAGGCGAGTCTCTGTTGCGCCAGGGATTGGCGCTAAATCCCAATTCCTGGCCGGGCCAGCTGGAATTAGGGGAACTGGAACTGTCGCACGGGCATCTGGAGCTGGCCTTGTCCGCGGCGGAAAAGGCGGCTGGGTTGGCGCCGCAGCAGGCGGTAGTCTACCGACTCCTGGCGGTGATTCTGTTGCGGCAGAAAAACTACTCCGCTTTGGTGTCGGCCCTTGATTCTTACATTGAACTGGATCCGGACAGCCCCGCGGGGCTACGCGCAAAGGAACTTCGCACACAGGCTGAACAGCAATTGGCAAACTCGCCTGAGGCAGCGGTCGCCGCTGAGAAATAATTTAAGTGAAACCAATGACGTCCTCGACCGAGTTCAGTGCACGCTGTATCGGTCTGTTTCTTCCGCCGCGTCGTAGACATACTGCACGTTAACCGGGTGGTTGCCCTTGCTGTCCGTCAGATGCACGGTTTCAATCAGTTGCTTTCCATCAGAGGAAAGTTCATAGGAGCGGCTGACTTTTCCGCCGTGCGCTCCCTTTTCGTCGGTTATCAGTTTCTTGTCGTCCCAGCGCGCCGCTACCTGCCTATTGTCGGGGTCTTTGTCCTTTTCCAGTTTTCGCCCGTCGGTGTAAAAAGTAGTGCGGTGCTCGCGGTCGTCGGAGAGCACAACTTCCGGGTCATTTTCAAATTTCTGAGCCAGTTTGATTTCGCGCGGCGGATTGACCAGGTCGCTGTTGCTGTCGGAAATGTCTCCACCTTGCGGGTGCGGATACCCGCCACCCGATCCCGGCCAGCCCACACCCACCCGCGGGCCACCATAGCCGCCCCCACTGTTCCCTCGGTTTGTATTGTCGGCTTCGCGTGATTGCCGCAACTTTGCGCGCCCGTCATCGCTCTCATCTTTGTTGAATTTCCAGTAGCCCAGAATGGATTTGCGTGGTTGCACCTCCGGTTTTTTCGGCGGCGGAGGCGCAACGGGCGCATTGGGATCCGGCGGAGGGGGAGTCAGCGGGCCTGGGGGCGCCTGTGCGGCGAGGAGTCCGCCGACGATCAGGTACGCTCCGCCTAATATCAGGAATTTGTTCAGTTGCTTCATTCGACTTATCTTCCTCCAGATCTGCGTATGGCCCTTAAGGAATTCCCCGCACACGACTTGAAAGTTCCCAGAGCAAAACTGTGCCCGGCAGCCCTCATCTGTGAGATTCCGTCCTTGGCATAAATGGCTGCTTGGCTGTCAGCCCTTACTTTTTCGTTGCCCGGCACTATGTCAACCAACGATCCAGGTCCCGCGCGCGCTCCAACAACCGGAGAGCGCCCAACTCGCGGAATCGCTTGGCGCGCTGGCGGTAATCAAATTCCTGCTTCGAAAGAATGGCGATGAACGGCACGCGTGCGGCCTTGGCCGCCAACGCATCATCGATGTTGTCGCCCAGATAGAGCGCCGTTTTCGGATCGCGGCCCTGCAGGATAATCCGCAGCCCTTCTGCGCTTGGTTTTCTCTTCGCATCGTCCATCGTGATGATGGTGCGAAAGGAGCGCGCGGCTGGCCACTTTTCAAAGGTCCATGTAAACTCAGGCCTGGTCCTCCCCGTAAACAGGTTCAGCTCTCGCCTCTCAGCCCAGCGCTGAATCAATTTTGGCGTCACCAGTAGTTTTTCGTTGTGGACATTCCCTGGCTGTCCGTCACGTCCCCAGTAAAATTGCGCAAACGCGAGTCTAGCCTCGTCGTAGGTCGTTGGAAAGCCCAGCGCCGTAGCCCACCGAGACACCATGGTCCAGTCATCGTTGTTGCCAGGCATGCGTTTCCATTCACGGAACTCAGCCCATGTCGGTTTTTTGCCCGTGAGGTGCTGGATGGTCTGCAGCCCGGAACGCCAGTACGTCTCCCGTACGTCTACCAGCACGCCGTCCACATCAAAAATCAGAATCTTGGGATCCAGCTTGCCTCCACGAATAGCTTTCCTGGCTGTTTCCGCCACGCTCGATTGTCCTTTCCTTCTCCTTCCAGTGTACTGCACACGGCAATACATTCACGGCGTGAGCGAAGCGTTAGTCTGCACCTGAAGCCCCTGCGCAATAAATATCGGATTGGCGCGCTTACGGTTGGACTTGGTTTGCTGTGGCGTTGGCTCCGGCTTGTGTAAATGCAAACTGGATCTGCCAGTCGCTTGGGACGCTGCGGCCGTTTGCGTCCGGTGGAGTGAAAACCCATTGCCGGGCTGCCTTTAGGGCGAGGTCCGCAAAATATCTGCTGGGGCCGGCATTGTCGAGAGTCGCCTCAGTTACATTTCCCGCCGCATCAACGTGCACATTGACGATCACACGCACGGTGCCCTGAATGGTTGCCAGCGCCTTGGCAGAGACTTCGGGCTTCACCTGGTCCAAGGCTTCGCCGCGTGCCTGTGGAGCATTGAACTTCGTCTGGGCCGGAGTTGGCGGAACCTCCGTGTCGCGCGACGTCGTGGCTGGTGCTGCCGGTGTCAGGGGCTGCGCATGCGTTGTACTTGCCTCTGCTGGCTGTGGCGCAGATTTCGCAGGTGCCAGCTTCGGCGCCGGCAGGACATTGGCGGGTGTCGAGTTTGAAGGCGTGGCAGCCACATTGGGGGCATTTGCAGAAGCCGACGGCTGGACCGTGCTGGCCTGCGGTCTTGTACGATGACGTAGCACCAAAGGCAGGAGGATCAGGGCAATTATTGCAAGAAGCGCGGCGAAGAGCGGAATCACGTAGTTGGGCAGCACCACTGTCTCTTGCGCCGCCGCGCCATCTTCCCTGACCGGTGGGGTCGATATCGCCGCGCGCTTCGCCGGAGCCGGCGGCTGCTTTGATAGCGGAATGGCAGGTTCCTTCGACAGCGGAACATCCACTGGCGACATCACTGTCGGAGTTGACACGCTAGCGGTGCCCACCACAGCAGGCGCTGCCGAAGCCACTGCAGAATGGCTGGTCGCTCCGGCTCCCGCTGCCACAGACCTGGCCGCAGCAACGGCAGGATTCAAGCGCTCTGTAATCTTCGCGCTTGTCCAGCGCAGTCTGGGCTCGCGCTGTAGCGTGTGTCTTGCGATTTCCAAGAACGGATCACGAACCGCGGGAGGAACAATCGGATCGGCTTGTTCATCAAAGGGCAAAACCGTTGGCTGTTGCGTGAACGCTTCCACGAGCGTTACGCCCAGCGACCATATGTCCGCGGCTGGCGTGTAAGGAGAATCGGGCAACTCCGGGGCATCGTAGGCACTGCGTTCTCTGCGCATTTCGCGGGATTCGCCCGCTGGAAAAATCGTGTCACTGGAGAGCTTCAGGACTTCGTTGGTGGCCAGAATGTTGGAAGGCCTGACGTGGCCGTGCGTCATGTTCTTACCGTGGAGATATACCAGCGCGTTGGCAACGGCGTTGAGCAGCTCTTTGCCTTCTTCTGCCATCAGCGCGCGGTGTGGAAGCACTTGCGCCAGATTTTCCTCCGCGTATTCCATGGCGACATAAAGAAGCTCGGTGTCCTCGATCTTGCATAGGCCCGCACCGTAGATTTGGATTAGGTTGGGATGACTTAGCTGCGCGGCATTCTTCCACGCAGCGATCTGCTGATCCCTGTCGCTGACATCGGCGGAAATAAACTTGATGGCGGCTTGCCGCGGCTGGGGATCGTGAAACTCCGCAAGAAAGACCACACTGTGATCGGTGCTGCCGAGGTAGCGCTGTAGCTGATACTTGTGGTCCGCTACCTGACCTTCCCATTTCTTCCACATATCGCTCATACCGCACCTCTAACTGCGAATTACGGGTATGGGTCGGCGACATGCATCTCTGCTGGAGGTGTCGCCACCGGGGTCATTGCCGGGCGTCTGCGGGCTTACGGGACTGGGATGAACAATACACAGGCGCCAGGGGCCGGGCGCTTGTCGTCCTCATTCTGCCACGAATCGCCAGGGAGAAGAGCATTTTGATGTTAATCCTTTGGTGGCGCGCAGTACTATGCGCAATTCCTGTGGTTTTCAACTGGCTGGAGGAAGTATGCCAGGTAACCTCCGGGCAATTCGGAGCGCTAAGGTAAACTCCAATGTCACTTGCCCTTTCGTCTTGCTACACTGCACTCGTTACTGGTGATTGCGCAGCGAAGGAAGATGGCATGCCCTCATTTGCCGGTGTGGACTTCATCGATTTTGATTCGCAATTGGATGGTGAAGAAAAACTGGTGCGGCAAACCGCACGGCAGTTCGTGGACAACGAAGTTCTCCCGATTATCGAAAAACATAGCCGTGAAGCGACTTTCCCGATGCATCTTGTGCCGCAGCTCGGCGAGCTTGGATTCTTCGGCGCGAATCTGGACGGGTACGGGTGCGCAGGGATGTCGAACGTAGCTTATGGGCTGGTCACGCAAGAACTAGAGCGGGGCGATTCGGGCCTGCGTAGCTTCGTTTCCGTGCAAAGCGCCCTGGTGATGTACCCGATCTTCACTTTTGGCAGCGACGCGCAAAAAAATAAGTGGCTTCCCCGTTTGCGCTCCGGGGAAGCGATTGGCTCCTTCGGCCTCACGGAGCCGCAATTCGGCTCCAATCCCGGAGGCATGTTGACGCGGGCGGCGAAAAAGGGAAGCAGTTACATTCTCAACGGCGAAAAAATGTGGATCACCAATGGCTCCCTCGCCGATGTTTCCGTGGTTTGGGCCAAATGCGAAGACGAAAAAGTTCGCGGATTCCTGGTGGAAAAGGGAACTCCGGGTTTCAAGGCGTGGGACGTTCACGGAAAATGGTCGCTGCGCGCTTCGGTGACTTCCGGCCTGGCGCTCAGCGATTGCCAAATTCCAGAGGAAAATCTCCTCCCCGGCGTCACCGGCTTGCGGGGTCCACTTAGCTGCCTGAATCAGGCACGTTACGGGATTGGCTGGGGCGCCATTGGCGCGGCCATGGCCTGCTATGACACCGCGCTTCAATACGCTAAGACGCGTAAACAATTTGCCAATAAGCCCATTGCGTCGCACCAACTCGTTCAGGAAAAACTTGCCTGGATGATTACCGAAATCGTGAAAGGGCAATTGCTCGCGCTCCACGTCGGCCGCCTGAAGGACAAAGGCAAGGCCGACACAAGTCACATTTCCATGCTGAAGATGAACAACGTGGCCATCGCTCTTGAAACCGCGCGGAAGTCCCGCGATATCCTCGGCGCGAACGGCATCGTCGATGATTACTGCGTAATGCGGCACATGAACAATCTGGAGAGCGTGTACACGTACGAAGGCACCAACGACATTCATAAGCTCATCATCGGCGAGAAAATCACTGGAATTTCCGCGTTTATGTGAGGAATATGAAGATGCGCTCCTTCTTGTGCTGCTTGTTCGCTGGACTTCTGGCTATGTTAGTGCCTTTCGCTTTGTGCGCCGCACAGACCAAAGCGCCTGAACCTGCAAAAACCAAGATGCGCTGTATTACTGCCTTTGTGCGGCTGGACCGCGCCAGCTACCAGCTCCAAATCTCCGAAGCGGTGAACTTCCTGAAAATTGCGCAGACCACCTTCGAGTCGCGCGGGTTTATCGTGCAGTCACTGCGCATTGCCACTCAGCCATTTCCCGAATACACGCAAGGGCTTTCCCGGGAGCAAGCGCTACAATTTTTCAAGAACCTGGATGGTTTGGCACAGATGCAAAACGTGGTTATCTCTATTGGCCCTGCCTATCTTTCCGGCGATGACGGCGACGCACAGGCCGATCTGCTGGCAGACGTTCTAAAGAACTCGAAATCGCTATATGGTTCCGTGTCTGTCACGACCAGTGCCGGCGTGAACTGGCCGGCGGTGCGCGCCGCCGCCAGCGTTGTGAAAAAACTTTCCGATGGCACGTTGCACAGCGAAGGCAATTTTCACTTCGCAGCGCTGGCCAGCGTTCCGCAGGCAACGCCGTTTTTCCCCGCGGCATATCTGACCGGCCTGGGTCATCAATTCGCTGTCGGCCTGGAATCGGCCAATGAAGTATCCGCGGCTGTACGTGATGTTCTAGACCTGCCAACAGCCAAGCGCCGCCTGATCGATCTATTTTTCGAACTTAGCTCAAGTGTAGAAAATGTGGCCCTGCGCATCGACAGCGAACGCGGCTGGACGTACCTCGGCCTCGATCTTTCTCCCGCGCCGTCGAAGGATGCTTCCATCGTTACCGGCATCGAATCCATCTCTCATCAGCCGCTAGGTTCGAATGGCACGTTGTCCGCCGTGGGGGTGATCACCTCCGCGATCCAGGAAATCGGCTTGCGCAAGACTGGCTTTTCGGGCGTTATGCTGCCGGTACTCGAAGATCCGGTGCTGGCGGAGCGTTGGAATGCCGGACTGGTTTCGCTGGACGCGCTATTGAGTTACTCCTCGGTCTGCGGCACCGGGCTCGACACCGTGCCGCTGCCGGGAAATACCACGGTGGAGCAATTGAGCCGCATCATCGGCGACGTCGCCACTCTTTCTGTGAAATGGAACAAGCCGCTCACCGCCCGCTTACTTCCCGTGGCAGGCAAAGCCGCAGGTCAGCAAACAGAATTTACCGACGTGCATCTGCTCAACGGCGTGATTCAACCGGTTAGCGGTCCCGCACCGAAGTAGCCTTTATTAGCGATTTGGTGCTGGGCGGTTTTAAGAAACACCTTCGCAGCGCTCCCCTCGACGATAAGCGGAACTTTGACCTAACATAAGTGTAAGTGGAGGGTGTGCCCATGGAAGAACGTCTCAGCCTGGAATTTTTACGTGTGGTAGAGAATGCGGCGATTGCGTCCGCTCGGACGATGGGCTTTGGCGACCGGCCGAAAGCCGACGAAGTGGCGGTCGAGGCCATGCGCAAGACCATGGACCAGGTGGAGATGGACGGCACCATCGTTATCGGTGAAGGGGAGCGTGACGAGGCCCCCATGCTGTACATTGGCGAAAAAGTGGGCCTGGCCACGCACGCACCGAAAGCACTGTTTCCCCAAGTGGATATCGCAGTGGACCCGCTCGAAGGCACAAACCTCTGCGCCACGGGCGCGCCGAACGCCATTACAGTTCTCGCCGCCAGCGAACGAGGCGGCCTGCTGCACGCTCCGGACCTGTACATGGAGAAAATTGTGGTTGGCCCCTCCTGCAAAGGAGCCGTGGATCTGGACGCGTCTGTTGCAGACAATTTGAAGTCCGTGGCCAAGCGCCTGGATCGCGACGTGGAAGATCTGGTCGTGATGGTGCTGGACCGCACACGCCACGAAAAACTGATTGGCGAAATTCGCGCGGTGGGTGCGCGCATCCGGCTGATCGGCGATGGCGACCTCTCCGCCGGCATCTCCGCCGCTGTCGTGGGGACCGGCGTGCATATGGTTATGGGCACCGGTGGCGCGCCGGAAGGCGTTCTAACCGCGGCGGCGCTGCGTTGCCTGAACGGCCAGATTCTCGCGCGGTTGGTGGTCAGCAAGCCGGAGCATCACGAACGGCTAGAAAAAATGGGAGTCAAAGATCCCAAGCGAATTTACTCCACGGAGGATCTGGCACCTGGCAAAAAGATCATTTTTGCCTGCACGGGAGTCACAGACGGCAATTTGCTGAAGGGCGTGCGCTTTTTTGGGGAAGGCGTGCGTACCTCTTCCATGATTCTGACGCTGGACGAGCGCCAGGTGCGATTTATCGATTCCGTACACCTGGAGAAACGCCCGGACATCAAGGTCCGCTTTAACTAGCCGGATAACACCTGTTCCAGGTTGCTCACGATGGTACCAGGGCAGTTGCCCTGAATCTGGCCGTGTGGCCAGTGGTGCGAATCGGTCAAGGCCCGTACCCTTCTTCAACCAGTCCCGCCGCAATAAAAGCCGTTCTGCCGCGAACAACCGCCGGTGTAGCTACCCGGGCGAATAATGCGGCAAGAGGGAACGGAGGGAGCAGCCGTGAAGCGTTCAGCGATGGTCCTGCTATCGATCCTGCTGGTGTTCCTTGGCGGTTGCGCCGAGGCGATCATCCCGGGCAATGGTAGCTCGCAGGGTTACTCAGTCATCGTCACTCCAGGAAGCGCGACTCTTCCCGGATTCACCACGCAGCAATTCACGGCTAAAACGAATGATGGATCCCGGCCCACTCTGGGCTGGTTCGTCAATGGCGTGGCGGGTGGCAATGCCACTCTTGGTACCATCAGCTCTGCCGGTCTTTATACCGCCCCCGAATTTCCGCCTGCGCCAAACACGATCACCGTCAGCGCTACAGACAACGTCGACCCCACAAAGACGGGCAGCAGTGCGGTTACGCTGAACAATCCGGTCCCGCAACTCAATAGCGTCACACCCACAGTCATTCCGATTGGTCCATTCACTCTTTCTTTGACGGGTGCGCACTTCGCTCCGGGCGCCACCGTTTTTCTCGGCACAACCGCGCTGACCACCACGGTGATCTCCTCCACACAATTGACTGCCACCGGCACGGCAACAGACGCCGAAGTTGGCACCGTCAACATCACCGTGCAGAACCCCGCTCCTGGTGCCAATGCTTCCAGCGCAATTAGCGCGCAGGTAAAAGGTATCGTCGTGCAGGTCACTCCGGCCACCGGCGTGATTCGCGCCGGCAACCAGCAAGTTTTCAACGCCACCGTAACCGGCGCGACGAACATCGCAGTGAGTTGGTCCGTGAACGGTATTGCCGGTGGCAACGCCACAGTCGGCACCATCGTCAGCAACGGCAATTACCTGGCTCCCACCAACATCCCGACGGCCAATACCATTACCGTCACTGCCACGAGCATGGTGGACGCCAATGCTTCCGGAAACGCCACGATCACGCTCGGCAATCCGGTTCCCGTGCTAACCAGTGTGATGCCAACAGAAATGGTCGTGGGCATTCCGTTTATGCTGACGCTCACCGGTTCGGGTTTCATGAACGGATCCGTGGTGAATTTTGGTTCTCAGCAGCTCACCACTACATTCGTGTCGTCAACGCAACTCACCGCGTCCGGCACCGCCACCGCCGCGCAAATCGGCAACGTGCAGATTTCCGTCACGAATCCCAATCCCGGTTCGGCCACTTCGGCTGCCATTGCTGCCCAGGTGGTCGCTACGTCCAACATCGTGGTCACCGTTACGCCGAAGGCTGTGACCATCGGCGCGGGTAACACCACACAGTTGCTGGCTACGGTGACCGGCACAACGGATACCGACGTGACCTGGTCCGTGAATAACATTCCCTATGGCAATAACACTGTCGGCGGAATCGACGGAGACGGAAATTACACCGCGCCGAATAACATCACCACATTAGGCACCGTCACGGTTACCGCTACCAGCGTGGTGGACACCACAAAATCCGGCAGTGCCATTATTACTCTGTTGAACCCTGTTCCCACACTCACGGCGATAACACCGGGAACTCTGGCTCCGGGATCTTTCCAGTTGACGCTGTACGGAACAGGATTTGTGAGCACTTCGACAGCGACGTTCGGTGGCCAGCCCATGCAGGTCACGTACGTTACGGATACCATGATTACCGCGATCGGGTCCGCGACTGCGGCGCAGGCTGGTCAAGTCAGCGTCATCGTTACAAACCCTGTACCCGGCGGCGGAACTTCCAATGGAGTTTCTGTGACCGTCACCACGGCGGGAACTCCTGTTACTGCGACGGCGGCGGTTCGCTTCCTCGAACAAGCTTCCTTCGGCCCAGACATGGAAAATGTCAATCAAGTTGAACAGTTGGGTTTTGACACCTATCTGCAAAATCAGTTCGCTTCCACCGTGACGCCTTATCCCAACCCCCGGCCCAAGGACAGCATCGACAATGTTCAGCAGTCTTTCTTTCTGAACTCCATCGCGGGCGGCGATCAATTGCGCGAGCGCGTGGCGATGGCCCTGAACGAATTGTGGGTCGTTGGCGCAGACACCGTGAGCGATCCGCTGGGCTACACCAATTACCTGCGGACCTTGGATAACGACGCCCTGGGCAACTACTACAACGTTATGAACGACGTGACTTTGACACCCGCGATGGGTGACTTCCTCAACATGGTCAACAACAATGCCCCGGCTCCCGGCCAGCACGCCAACGAAAATTATGCTCGGGAAATCATGCAACTGTTCACACTGGGCCTGAACCAGTTAAATCCCGACGGCACGCCGATGCTGGACGCCTCTGGCAATCCCATTCCCACCTACACGCAGAATGATGTGATGGACCTGGGCCGTGCCTTCACCGGATGGACCTTCCCAACGCAGCCGGGAAAAGCTCAACAGAACAACAACCCTCCGTATTATGGCGGGCCGATGATCCCTGTGGAATCCGAGCACGACACCGGCACGAAGACCATTCTTGGCCAGGCCATGCCGGCGGGACAAAGCGCGGAGCAGGATCTTTCGACTGCGCTCGGCATCATTTTCAATCATCCGAACGTCGGTCCCTTCGTGGCTACGCAGCTCATCAAGAAGCTGGTCACCAGCAACCCGAGCCCCGCGTATGTCCAACGCGTGGCGCAAGCATTCAATACCGGAAGCTTTAATAGTTACGGCACCGGAAAGCGTGGCGACCTGCAGGCCACTGTCGCGGCCATTCTTCTGGACCCCGAGGCCCGGCGCGGCGATGTTGCAGCAACCTCTGTAGCCACCGACGGAAAATTACGCGAGCCGGTCATCATGATCGTCAGCATAGCCCGCGCGTTTCATGCCAAAACCGATGCCGCCGGCCTCTCCTATGAGGGCGATCAGATGTCTCAAAACATCTTCTACCCGCCGACGGTTTTCAACTTCTTCCCGCCGGTAAATCCCATCCCGCAAACCACGCTGAATGGGCCGGAGTTTGGCATTTTCAATACGGACACGAGCCTTGCTCGCGTCAACGTCATCAACGATGCGGTTTATGGCGCGCTGGGCTCGAACACCAAGCTGGATTTCAGCCCGGTCATCAACGCCGGCACACCGGATCAGATGATCGCATGGCTAGACACGCTCTTCCTGCACAGCACCACGCCCGACCAGATGAAACAAACCATTTTGACTGCTGTGGCGGCGCTCGATCCAAGCGATACCCAGGGCCAAGCCAAGGCAGCGATCTACCTGTATACGTCCTCGTCGATGTACCAGGTCCAGCACTAAGGCGATAGGAGCGCGAGATGACACACCACTCACGAAGGGACTTGCTTAGGTTGGCGTGCTGCTCCGCCGCGGGGGCGACTCTTGTCGGGGGCCTGAGTAAATTTGGGCTGATGAGCGCGTTCGCGCAAGGCACATCGGACTACAAGGCGCTGGTCTGCATTTTTATGTTCGGCGGGAATGATGGCAACAACACGCTGGTGCCAATCGATTCGCGTTATGCGGCTTACCAATCGACACGCGCCATCCTGGCCCTGCCGCAGGCTCAACTGCTGCCGCTGCAATCCAGCGGGCAAGCCATTTATGGCCTGCACCCCAACATGCCGGAGATGCAGGGCTACTTCAACAACCAGAAGAACCTTGCGCTGGTGGCCAACGTGGGAACGTTGGTTCAGCCGACAACGCAAGCGACTTACCAGGCGTACAAGAATTTGCCTGAGAACCTTTACTCGCACTCCGACCAACAAGATCAGTGGCAGAGCGCACAACTCTCCGGTACCCCTCTCTCCGGTTGGGCTGGCAAAGTAGCGGACTCTGTACAAAGCAGCTACAACAGTGCCGCGCTATTTCCGCCAATCCTGTCGATCAGTGGCAATGCCATTTTCTGCACGGGCATCACTTCACAGCCATTCACGATGAACCCCGGGCAGGCTCCTGGCTTGCAGGGATTTGATTCTTCCGCGGCGTCGCAGGCGAGATATGCTGCCACCCAGCAACTGCTCACATTTGACAGCGGCTTGAACATGGTGCAGGCGGCGAATGCGGTCACCGGGCAGGCAGTTCAATACGCGCAGGTCCTATCTGCCGCGCTAAAGGATATTGCGCCGCTACAAACACAATTTCCGAATAACTACCTGGGGCAGCAGTTGCAACAGGTGGCTCAGGTGATCTCCGCACGCAGTGCCCTTGGCGTGCAGCGCCAGATCTTTTTCTGCTCCTACGGCGGCTTCGATACCCACGGGGATCAACTGACGCAGCAAGTTCAACTGCTGACCACCATTAGCCAGAGCATGTCCGCGTTTTATCAGGCGACTCAGGAACTCGGCGTCACGAATTCGGTCACAACTTTTACCTTGTCGGAATTCGGCCGCACTCTCCAACCGGGCTCGAACGGCGGTTCAGACCACGCCTGGGGCAGCCACCATCTGGTTCTTGGTGGCGCCGTGCAAGGCAATGCGATTTACGGTACCTACCCCACGCTCGCGCTCGGCGGGCCCGATGACGCCGACCAAAACGGGCGCTGGATCCCAACAACAGCTTTGGATCAGTATGCGGCCACACTCGCGACGTGGTTTGGCGTGAGCACCGCCAGTCTGCCATCAATCTTCCCGAATCTGGCGAACTTTTCTACTAGCAATTTGGGGTTCATGGGATAGCGGAGAGAGTTTTCGTCCTGTGAGAGCACAAACCGAAAAGGGCGCTCGGCGAGCGGAACGCCCCTTTTTTATTTCGTTTTGCGTTATTTGCTTCCGTTCGGAATAGCCACCAACACGCGCTCATCCACCGCAACTGTGGGCGTGAACAACGTGGAGCTCTTTCCATCCGCCAGCGCCAATTGTTTGCCAAGTGCTGCCAGTGCAGGTCCGACCGGTTTCACGCTGTCCATAGCAGCGTCCCCTGGTATCAGGGAAACCCGAGTGGACGTCGGCGTGCAGTTCGCCGCTCCCAGACAGGTATCGCGCACGAAGACTTGCCGCAACCCGCTGTTCGGCGCCACCCAGGGGTTTCTGGACTGGCTGGGAGTCACGGCAAGAAAGGCAAGGTAACGTCCCGTCGAGCTGATGGAAGGGAGAATTCCTTCCGTCCCCGTAAGCCTTCCTTGCTCATCGGTTGAAATCAACGTCGTGCTTGGCGTACAGCTGCCGGCAGTGCTCGCACACGTATCCCTGACATACACCTGCCGACCCAGCGGCGCATTCGCAACTAAGTTGCTGGCTGCGGAGCTGAAGGCTACGTAACGGCCATCAGGAGTCATCACCGCCGTGTGGCTCGATGCATTTCCCAAGGTGCCGTCAGCGGCTACAGAAACCACGCGGGTGGAAGGTCTGCAGCCCGTTGCTCCCACACAAGTATCAGTCACCACAATCTGCGGGTTCCCACTTTGCGCCATGGTGTAGGCAACGTACCGGCCGTCGCGGCTGACTGCCGGTGCTTCTTCCGCGATCAAGGGTGCGTCCGCCGCATTGCCGCTGTTCGCCGAAACATCGCCACCCAGATTCGAGACGCGCAGCGTCTTGGGTGTGCAATTCGCTTCGTGGAGGCAAGTGTCACGCACAATAATTTGCCTGACGACACTGCCCGGCGCGGATGCCGCGCTCGCAGACATACCTTTTCCCGCACTCGCCGCAGGATTAGGAGTTTCTGCAACGAACGCGAGATATCTTCCCGAGTCGCTCACCGAGGGAAGAACCGCTGCCAAACCCGAAAGTCTCCCCAACTCATCCACGGAGGCCAGTTGGGTGCTCGCCTTGCACGACTCGCTCGCCCCGTTGCAGGTATCCCGCAAATAAACTTGCTGGCCCGCCGGCGCGTTTTCTACCAGATTGCCCGCCGTCGAACTGAACGCCACGTAGCGCGCGTCTGGCGTCATTGCCACATTAAGGCTGTCGCTGTTAGCTGGGGTACCGTCGGACGCCACGGAAATTGTGCGCGTGCTCGCAACGCAATCCTTCGCCGCTCCCAGGCAGGTGTCTCTCAGCAAAATCTGGGATGCACCGTTTTGTGTCGATGCATATGCCACGTACCGGCCATCCTGACTGATGGCCGCCTTTTGCACTGCGGTCGTGGTAGTTCCAGGAGGAACATTCGCGGGACAGCTGTTAGTCGACGATGCTGAGCCACTAATCGTGAAGATCTGAGTGGTTCCGTTGGGAGGAGTGTTGGTGTCTCCGCCGCCAAGATTCGGGCAATTCAGCAAACAAACCGCACTGGGGGGATTCGCAACGTTAATTTGAGCCGTATCGGGTGCGCACAGGAGCGCCCCCGGAATCGTCGCGGTCATCTGCGTGGAGGTGATGCTGTTCACGGTAATCGCCTTCTCTTGCCCGTAGGTCGCCACTCCGGTAAAGGTCACGCTTGATCCGCCGTTTTGCGTTGTCGGAAGGAAATTCGACCCGTTCACGGTGATCGAAACGCTGGCGCAGTTCGCAGTCGTGCTGTATTCGCAGTAACTCGCGGATGTAGGGGTAATCGACGTAAGTGTGGGCGCAGGATTCGGGGCGCCATAAATGATGAACGTCAACGCGTTGGAAAGGCCGTTCATTCCGGTTCCGGATTGTGGCTGGTAGGTATTCACGGCCACGGTGCCTGGCTTGGCAAGATAGCTGTAGGGAATCTGCGCTGAAATATTGGTTGTGTCGATAAAGGTGGTGGGAAGTTTCTGGCCGTTCCACTGGACTACGGGGAGGGTGCCGGTGCTGACGAACGGATTGGAAGCGCTAGCGATCACAAAGAGCGTGAAGCACGGAAACGTCGGCCCGTTGGTGGTGTTCTGGCACTGTGCGGCGGTGGCAGGCGGCGGTCCGGCGGGCAGACCCGAGGGAGAAATGTTAGTGATGGTCGCGCCGGTGCTATACTGCACGGAATTGTTGTAATCGTTGCAGCCGGCGAGCATGCCGAGCGCAAAAAAGGTGACAGCCAAAGCTGTCCAGGACCGCTTCATTGGTTCTCCTTCACCGATACACAATGGCAACGCGCCTGTTCCAACCGTAGATTTCCCCAGTCAGCAGGACGGCGCAGTTTGATATAGGGTTGAGATGCAAGGAATCGCGCTCGCGTTGATCCGTTCAGTACGGAATACCCCAATCGCAGGCGCCCAAACCCAGCATACATTATCGCTCAGGCCGGGATTCCCGCAAAGTTCCCTGTTGCACAGCACCGGGCGGCAACCCTCCAAGCTCGGGCCGGGAAATCACTTCAGGCCCAGGGCTGCAAGCGACTGCCGCGCCAGTTGCTTGGCTTTCGCCCGGCATTCTGGTTCAGGCATGTCCGTCGCCGCAGCATCCGCGGCACGATAGCTAGCTTCGGCGAGTTCTTTTCGGCCAAGCTTGGCATTCAAATCGCCACGCATCAGCAGAAACAGCGGATTTCCGGGATATTTCTCAACCATGGGATTAATAAGCCTTAGCGCGTCCTCGTACCGCTGGTCGTAATTGAAAAGATTGATGGACAGATAGAAACGTCCGAGGGAAGAACTGATCTGGCCTTCCTGTATGCCCCGCTGCAACTGCCGAATCCCTTCCTCCTTCGTTCCTCCCGGGATTCCCATGAGGAAGCGTAAGGCTTTCGCCAAGGTGGAAAGCGTGTCGACGTAATAGTTATAAAGGCCCAGGCCGGTGTAGGCATCGTAGAGAGTCGGATCGAGGGCCAACGCAGCAAGAAAGTTCTCTCGCGCACGCACCGCGTGCCGGGCAGCGGCGCGGTACTCCGAACGCATGGCATACAACCGGGCCGTCAGCCCATCCGCCATGGCCGCGTATAAGTGCATGTCCCCGCAGTTGTTCTGCCGCAGTTGAGCTTGCGCGAGCGAGTACGCCTTTGCCGTCAGATCCAGATAATGTTGATCACTGGGCACTTTTTCATGGTGGCGCGCCATCGTCATTCCATATTTGAACTCGGCCGAAGCCCACCAGATTTGCCACCATTCCGCTTCCGCCTCTAGCAAGTAGCCCAGCGGATCTTCCGGGTCCTGCTCCTCGAGCCGGTGAGTCTCTGTCACCGCCAAATCCCTCCGGCCCGCGTAAATATGGTCCAGGATTGACGATGTGTTGGGTGGAAGAGTTAACTTGCACGGAGACTGCGCAATTGCGAGTGCCGGAGCGAGAAAACACACCAGCACGATTGAAAGCAATCGGCGAATTCGGCATATAGGTTCGAACTGAAGGGTCCGTCGGCTCATACCTTCCGTGGCACGAGTTTAAGCTGTTCCGCCAAAGACGCCAAACGAAATGGCTTCTGCAGAAACGTCGCCCCTTTAGGAATCTTTGCTTCCGGCAAGCTTTGGGCGTATCCCGAAATATAAATGACGTGCACGTCGGGGCGAAGCTCCTGAACCCGGTTGGCAAGTTCGGTGCCGCGAAGTCCAGGCATGACGATGTCCGTCAGCAATACGTCGATAGATCTCGAATGGCTACGAGCCAGCTCCAGCGCGTCATAGGCGCTCTGCGACTCCAACACATGGTGGCCTGCGCCGCGAAGGTATTCGGCAATCGCCGCGCGAAGGGAGGGCTCGTCGTCCGCCAGCAAGATGGTGAGGTCTTCTGCCCCACCCTTCCGTATGGGAGCGGGTCGAGTCTTGTCCTCCATATGCCCCGCGGGGAACTGTACAGGAAAATAGATCTGGAAGCGCGTGCCTTCGCCCTGCTGTGAATCCACATAGATGTGACCGCCGAATTGGCAAACAATTCCATAAACCGTCGGCAGACCCAAGCCGGTACCTTTTCCCTCTGGTTTGGTGGTGAAGAAGGGCTCGAAGATGTGTGCCCGGGTTTCCTCGTCCATGCCGGTGCCGGTGTCCTTCACTTCCAGAACCACCCAGCCCGATGCGGCTAAACCGTTGCCGTTCGATGAAGCACCTTCCGGCGGCGAGAAAGTGTTGGAGGTTGAGATAGTCAGCGAACCGCCGCAGGGCATCGCGTCTCTGGCGTTGATCGCCAAGTTGGCGATCACCTGCTCCAGTTGTGCGGCATCGGCGCGGATCCAGGAATGGGCTGCTTGGGGTTGGAAGGCAAGCTGCACATCGGCGCCCAGCAGACGTGGCAACATGAATTCGCTGTCGGTCAAAACTTCGTGCAGGTCGACAGGCGTAATTTCCAGCACCTGCTTGCGGCTGAACGCTAGCAATTGTTTTGTAATGGCCGCAGCCTTCTCTACCGTCCGGCGGATCTGCTCCACGTAGCGGCTGGACGGTGACTGCGGCGGTAGACTTTTCTCCAGAAGTTCCGCCGAACCCGAGAGGACCATGAGCATATTGTTAAAATCGTGTGCAATTCCACCGGAAAGCTGACCGAGTACTTCCATTTTTTGTGCCTGACGAAATTCGCCTTCCAGCCGCAACCGCTGCTCTTCGAGTTGCGCCCGTTTGAGGTTTTGTCGGTAGTTGTCGTAGAGCACTCCCGTGGCTTGCGATATCGTCTCCAGTGAGCGGGACTCCTCGCCGGTGTAGCCCCCGGGCCGATTCGCGACGGCGATTACCCCTACGACTACTGAACCTTTGAAAATCGGGACACCGAGAACGCTGTGGATGCGCGGGTGGCCGCCCGGCATGATACCCAATGGGAGGTCCGGCGAAGACTGGTTCGACACGACGGTCTTCCCATGGTCGAGGATTTCTCCAAACACGTTTCCGTGGTGCGCCAGATCGAAAAAGCCTTCCGCTACCTGTTGGCTGATTTTCGCCTCATATAGCTGGCGGTTCATTTCCGCATCCCAGGCCACGCCCTCGTGGGCCAGCACGCGCAACTTAGGCCCGTCCAGGACGGCTCCCAGGAAGCCACACGGGCTCTGGGTTTGCTTCAATGCGTGCGCCAGGAGCCGTTGGCTTGCCGCTGCCCAATCGCCGGATTCCAAGAAGCTGTTCAGGGCGTCCGTCACGGCCGCCAGCGTCACCGTTTTTTCGTTCAGTTCTCTCGCAATCCGTTTTCGTTCGCTGATGTCTTCAATCGTCGCCATAATCCTGTGCGCCTTCCTTCTTCCTCGTGGAGTGGCAGGGCCGCGATCCCTCATCAGAGCAATCCTTGCCGGTTGACGGGCGGGAGAGGTCCGCTCGATTAAGAAGTGATTTGCGAAGGGAATTTCCGCACGCCAAGAGGGAACTACGGGCGCACTTGTTCTGCCTGCCCTATAAGTTCACCCGTAAGGAAGCTGGCGTCAATAGGCCTTGTTTCCTGTCGGATACTGCCCCAGATCAGGCCGTGTTAGGTGTGTGGTTGTTCCTTTGTTATTCTCGCAGCGCATGAGAAATTCCGATCCACCTGTGAATTTGAGCGCTTCGCAGCCCCAACTAGAGCGCGGGCTGGGCCTGAAAGAAGCCGTGGCGCTCAACATGATCGAAATTGTGGGTATCGGACCGTTCGTGGTGAGTTCGCTGGTGATTAAAGCCATGGGCGGCCCGCAGGCCCTTATCGCGTGGCTGGCGGGAGCGCTACTGGCCACTCTGGACGGATTCGTCTGGTCGGAGCTTGGCGCCGCGATGCCCAGGGCCGGCGGAACTTATGTGTTTTTGCGGGAAGCGTATGGCCCGCAGAAGTGGGGCCGCCTGATGTCCTTCCTGTTCGTGTGGCAGACACTGATTCAGGCGCCACTTTCCGTGGCCTCGGCCGCCATCGGCTTTTCCGATTACGCCAAATTCATTTACCCGTTCAACTGGTGGCAGGCCAAAGCAATCTCCGGCGGTTTAGTGATCTTGTTGGTGATCCTGCTTTATCGACGCATTACCACGATTGGAAAAATCTCCGTGTTGTTGTGGGTCGGCGTTGTCGGCACCATGCTCTGGCTGATCTGGGGTGGCGTTCGCCACTTCGATCACAAAATAGCGTTCGACTTCCCGCATGGCGCTTTCCAATTCTCCTCGGTCTGGTTTGCCGGTTTGGGCGCCGCCATGGTCAGCACGATTTACAGTTACTTTGGCTACTACAACATCTGTCATTTGGGCGGAGAAATTCGCGACCCCGAGAAAAATATTCCACGCGGCATTTTTCTCTCGATTCTTGGTATTACGGTTCTATATCTGGCCATGCAGACCAGCATTCTTGGTGTGGTGCCTTGGCGAGAGGCGCAAAATTCTCCTTTTCTGGCCAGTTTGTTCGTCGAGCGATTGTACGGCCATGGTGCCGCACGCTTCGCCACCGCAATGGTGTTGTGGATCGCCATGGCCAGCGTTTTCTCCGTTCTGTTGGGGTATTCACGAGTGCCGTATTCCGCTGCCCTGGACGGCAACTTCCTTCCTGTCTTCGCGCGCGTCCATCCCACCAAGCATTTCCCGCACGTGTCGCTGCTCTTTCTCGGCGGGCTTTCCTTTGCGTTCAGCCTCACCTTGAAATTGAAGACTGCTATTGCTGCGATCCTTGCCATGCGCCTACTGGTTCAGTTCATCGGCCAGGCTGTAGGCGTGATGCTCTTGCGCAAGCGCTGGGGCACGCAAAACCTTCCTTTCAAGATGTGGCTGTACCCGCTGCCTGCGGTGTTGACTGCTCTAGCTTGGGCTTGGCTGTTCTGGCATACCGGCAATGTTCGCAAATGGGGCCTGCTGGAAGTTGCTCTTGGCGTCATTGCATTTCTGGTTTGGACGCGGGAAATGCGACAATGGCCATTTGCGGAAGCGAGCGACCAGCGCTCAGCGACCGGCGACCGGACGTAGCGACCGCCGGCCGACCAACTACCCGTCGTGGAGGAGACTTGAAGATTTTGCGGTTTCTCTTAGCGCTCATTATTCTTGCTTGCTTCGGTGTCCCACACAGCTATGCACAGTTCCCTTCTGCTCCCGGCACCGGTCCTGGCCTGCCAGAAACCATCGAAGCCATCGATAGCGCACGCGTAACCACGCGCATTCTTTACATCACTGCTCACCCGGATGATGAATCTGCGGCCGTCCTTACTTACCTCGCTCGGGGACTTCACGTTGACGTGGCGCTTTTGTCTATCACCCGGGGGGAAGGTGGCCAAAATGCTCTCGGCCCCGAACAAGCACCACAACTCGGGCTCATCCGCACTCAGGAACTTCTCGCCGCCACACGAGGCTATGGCGTAAAACTCTATTTCACCCGGGCCCGCGATTTTGGTTACTCCAAGACTCCCGAGGAGACCGAGAAGATTTGGGGCGATCAAGTCCTGGAAGACATGGTTCGCGTGATTCGCGCCTTCCGCCCCAACATCGTCATCAATCACTGGGGTGGCGTCCACTCTGGCCATGGTCACCACCAAACTTCCGGCATTTGGACTCCACAAGCTGTGAAGCTTGCGGCCGATCCAAATTTTCATCCAGAGATGGCTCACGAATTAGTGCCAGACGGCACGGCCACGCCTTGGGATGGCGGCGGAACGGAAGTGCAGATTCTTGATTTAGACCGTAGCCAAAATCCAAAAGGCTACGTACTGCCTCTGGATGATATTTCCCCTCTCTACGGGAAGTCTTGGCGCCAAATAGGTCTCGATGCTTTCGTGAATCATCACACTCAGGGCATCGCTGGATTCCTCAACTCGCCGTTCATCATGCGGCCGATTGCGCTTGTGCGGGAGGACGGAAAGCCTTTTGACCCCCCTAGCCTCGCAGTGTCGTTCGACGACTGGACACAAGCTGTGGCGGAAAAGACGTGTGTCGGGGGAAAAGGCGGTTTTTGTCGTGCTCTCCAAGCCCGCGATGCAGACAAGAAAATCCTGGAAGCGCGCAAGGCCGCACTGGCTCTGGATTGGAAGACGGCATCAACGGACTTAGCCCAGGCGGCATCAGCTCTTCGAACCGCTGTTCCGCGTTCCGGGGAACTCCTCTCGTGGGAAGGTTCGCTGAGTCAGGAGCAACTTTTCACGTTTTGGAAAACGGAACATCATCTCGATCGCGCCTTGGCGTTGGCCGCCGGCCTACAGCTTACCGCCGTAGCTGACACCAACAACGTCGTTGCCGATCAAACGCTCACCATTCAAGCGCGTGCCAAGTGCCGTCAAGAAGTGGAATGCAAGCTCGGCAGGATCGAGCTTGGTTTTCTGGACTACGCCGACCCAACCTGGCTAAAGGAAACCAGCCGCCAAAAGGATTCGCCTGAAGAAACCATCTTCACGGCGGAACTTTTGAAGGCGGCTAGGCCCGAGGAAGCTTTCGCTGCCGATATGCCCGAACCCCCTGTGTTCGCGAGCGTGACCGAAACGGCAACGATCTCTGGCTATAACCTGGTTGCAGCCGAGCTCGTAACGTACGTCGCGTCCACTTCCACCAGCGTTGTGCGCGTCCCCCTTCGCGTGGTTCCGGCCTACACTCTTGCAGTCGAACCCAAACAAGCTGTAGAAGTGCTCAGCGCAGAGCACAAGCCGTTTCACGTTTTTCTGCGTGTGCATTCTTATTCCACAAAGCCAGCAAAGGTCACCGTCGGTCTGGATGTACCGGACGGGTTGCAGGCCAGCGCTCCGATCATCGTGGATTTCGGCGGTATCGGCGATCAGTACGTAAACCTCAACGTGACACCGCCCGCAAAACTTGAAGCAGGACACTTCAGCATCACCGCGTATGCCACCCACGACGGAGAAAAATTCACGACGTCCCTCGAGCCGCTGCCTTCCATGCCCACGATCCTGTGGAGTGAGACGGCGCAATGCGTCGTTCACGCTTTCGACATCAACGTCCCTGCGAATCTCCGCGTGGGCTACATTTCCGCGGAGGGCGAACCTATTCCTGACGCCCTCAACCGTGTCGGAATTAACGTTGGGGTGTTGGACACCGCTGCGCTAGCCTTCGGTGATCTGTCGAAGTACGACGCCATCGTCGTCGGCGTACGCGCTTATGAGTTGCGCCCGGAATTGGCCGCCGCCAACAAGCGACTGCTCGATTACGTCTCCCATGGCGGCACTCTGGTTGTTCAATACAATCGCGACTCCATATGGGACAAGCTTCTCCCAGCTCCGTATCCCGCCAAAATCGGCACTCCCACTCCGCGCATCACCGACGAAAACGCTGAAGTAAAATTTCTGAAGCCCGCCGATGCGCTGTTGAACCGGCCCAACAAGATCACGGAAGCTGATTTTCAAAACTGGGTCCAGGAGCGCGGGCTTTATTTTTGGAGCGATTTCGACTCGCGCTACACACCGCTTTTGGCCATGCATGACCCTGGCGAAAAGGAACTCAACGGAGCGCTGGTCTACGCGAAGTACGGTAAGGGCACTTACATCTACACCGGCCTGGCCTTCTTCCGCGAATTGCCCGAGGGCGTCCCCGGTGCCTACCGCCTGTTCGTAAATCTCCTCAGCGCGTCCCAAAACCAATAGCGTATTTCTCCCGATAGACCAAATAGGCACATGGTCCTGCTGAATGCTCTACACTGCGCTATCCTCATTCGTGTCCTAAACGTCATAAACAACATTTGCGTTCCCTATCTCTGAGGGAGAGCCCGGGCGCAGAAATTTCAGCAGGAGCACATCGAGTATGATTAGCACGGGAATCGCAGCGAACAGGGGCATCAAACGGGTTGTGGGGGTGGTGCTTCTTTTGGCACTCTGCCTTGCTTCAGCCAGCAGCGCCGCCGCGCAAAAGAAAAAGAAAAACCAGGACGACTCGCAGCCAACACCGCCGCCCAGCGTAGTGGCTTCGGCGCCCGACGAAACCAAAATTGATTACGTCATCGGCGAGTTTCTAGGAGCATGGCAACTCGGCGATATCGAGAAGATGCACAAAAACGTTGCTGATGACATTTCCGTTGTGGCTGGCACCTGGACGCCGCCCGCGGTCGGCTGGACTAACTATCTTGTGGCTTACCAGTCGCAGCGGGCGCGTATGCAGCAAGTGCGCTTGGATCGCCTGAACACACTGATTCGCATTGCACCCTCTGGCCAATTTGCCTGGGCGTGTTATCAATGGGATTTCAGTGCCGTGGTCGATGGAAATCCGATGGCTGCCGAAGGTCAGACAACACTAGTTCTCGAGAAAAAGAACGAGACCTGGGTCATCGTGCACAACCACACCTCACTCGTTCAGGCTTCTCAACCTACTGCCCCCGTGAATGCCGCGCCGCAACCGGCATCACCCGCTGCCGCGAAGCCCTGAGGTCGAAAAGCCGGCCCGCCCCTAGAAGTTCTTCAGGCCCTGATAGACGAAGATCCCGGCAATCAGCAGGAGCAACACCCCTGAGGTGATTCCGCTGGTGAGTATCGGCCGGGACAGCCTGTTGATCTTGGTGATCAATTCGCGCTGTTCCTTTGCCATATGCTCTTCGGCGGAGTCGATAAAGATCTGATCGTCTTCATGGCTGGAGAGAACGCTTCGCCACGCAATTAAAACCAGGAAGATGGCGGTAACAATTCCCCAAGCGATCAGCAGATACAGCAGTGGCCCGTTAAACACCGCTCCCATTTCGGACATAGCAACCTCCCGTTGGAACCGGTCCCCGGTACCTGCTCTGCGGAGGCAGGTAGGTCTTCTGGGCGGAGTATAGCACCGTGGGCTGAGAATACTAGGGGGTGACCTACCCAAGGCAGCATCTGGGCGGCTCGGCTTAGCCGGCTCCTTCCCAAGGGGTTTCATCGGCCTCGCTTGGCGTTCCTGCCTGATCGGTCTAGCCTCGGATGGCACGTCTTGCGCATGGTACCTTCCTACGCCGATATGTCCGCCCAGGTAAGTCTTTGTGTCCAAGGTCATGTCAACGCAAAGTAGAAATGTCCGGGTTTTCGCCAGATAGAAATGTCCGCTTCCATGGTTTTCTCCAAGGGTGATTTGCAGGCACATGGTATTTGGTTTTGATTTTGTTTTGGGGTTTCGGCGTTTGTTCCGCAAGT
>DATERF010000131.1:0-68868 GCA_035271845.1 Candidatus Acidiferrum sp. | reverse complement strand
GCACAGTTTGCGTCTCAGGGTCCACTTGCGGAGAGACAAATGTAACCTGCGTTTCGGCGAGCCCAGTGCCGTTCTCATCCATGATCTTGACGGGTAGTCCTGCGCGTAGGTCTTTTGCGCGCGACGCCGGGACATAGATGTAGGCCTCCAGGGCTCCGGGTTCATCGACGGTCGTCAGAACCGTGGAAAAGGTTACGCGATCCCCCACTCGAACCGGGATGTCTCCTACGATGCCATCCATCGGCGCGCTCACGCGGTAATAATGGAGCTCAACGTTTTGCTGCTGCACTTGATGTTCCAACGATTTGAGTTGGGCCACAGCGGCATCGTAGCTCGTTTGCGCGTTATCGAATTCTTGTTTCGAGATCACTCCCGCCTCAAACAATTTCTGTGCGCGCTCCAGAGACACCTTGGCAAATCGTACATTGGCTTCCTGTGCCGCGCGCGTCGCTTCCTGACTGTTGACGGTCGCTTCCTGCTTCAGCGGATCAATTTGTAGCAAAGCGGCTCCCGCTTTGACGCGATCGCCCGACTTCACGAGGATTTTGGTAACTTGCCCCTCAACCTGCGGATTGAGCGTCGCGGAATGCCTCGACTTCAGAATGGCCAGATATTCCGTCGAATTGGAGAGCCTCTGAGACTGCGAAATCATAACCTGTACCGGCATCGCCGCTGGCGCCCCACTGTCGGAACCGCCGGCATTTGATTTCGCACTGCAACCAACAAATAAGAGAAGGGCAAATGAGATCAAGAGCAGGGGCACGAGAGAACTATGCCTCTCGAACCTCCTCACGGAGCAGGAGGACACAACGGTTTGCTTTTGCTTGGACATATGGATCGCACTCAATGTTACGCCAAGGAGCGCTTTTCTGAACAGGTCCGAAGCGCTTCTATGGTCCGTCTTCGCAGACCGGCTTCAGTACATGTCGGAGGGATCGATTTTCTTTCCGGACAAACCCAACTGTAACACTTCAATACTTTCCGGACGATCAAACACTTTTCCCGGCCACCAATGCTTGATCAGAATCCGGAATCCGCCGAAGGCAATACCGGTAATTGTCGCCACCACCAGAAACAAGCTCGTGAACAGGAAAATTTTGTACAGCACGCGCACCATTGGCGGGTCGGTCAGCGACTGATGTGGCTCGTTCCAAGTCACTTCCGTCTCGTAATTCACCTCGTCCCGGATGGCTTGGGCGTGCATCTCGGAAGTAGCCGCAAATACGAGCGAGAGCAGGGAAGCCTTCCGTTCGACAGTTACCCCGGCTTGTTTTGCCGCGGTGGGAAGCGCCTGCTCCAGATGGTGGCGGTGGTTCTCAGCTACTTGCGGCGTGGGGTAATCCAGAAGCAGCAGAACGCCGCTTCCGTGCTCCCCTTGATAGCGCGCCAGAATCGCCTCGGCTCCATTTTGAAAGCCAACCTCTTTGGCCAAATCGGCATAGGCCCCCTGATTTAGGGTAGCCATTGCTGCTCGAAACGCCTCCGGACCTAACGCATACCTTTCCGATCCGAAGATTCGCCATTCCGTGGGCAAGTAACCTTTCAGAGGGGGCAACGGAGCAGGGTCAGCTTTGGATTCCAGCACGCCAACAATTTCGTGCAGGCTTTCCGGCTTCGTGTTTGGCGCGAGAGTAGCTTGCAACACAAGGTTGCCCACCAGAATCTGTCCACTATTCTGGCCAAGCGCGGAATCCTTCCCGACTCCCATGTTGCGCATGCCAGGGGCCAGCAAAAATGTATAAAACTCATAGGCGCTGCTAGGATCCTTCAGCCTAAAGAGCCGTAACGTGGTTTCATCCTGGCCGTTGTGATAGGACCGCTCTTCAATAGAGACAGAGCCGGACTCTTGAAGCACCTGCCCAGCATTCGCGCCACGGACCCAATCGCTTCCCAGATCTTTGGTGGTCAACGTTCTCACCGGGCCAGAAAATTCCCATGGTCCAAAGTGGTCGGGCAGAATAGTGTTCTGAGCGCGGACACTCGAGCCCAGGCAGGCGGTCAACACCAATACGACAATCAGCTTTCGCATGACAACCTTTTCTTTAGATGCCTATAGCCTACTTTTGGTTCCTGGATTGTTCAACTGTGGCGACCACCGGCACGCGAGTGGGCCTCGCGGAGCTGTTCACCGCCATGCTATTCAGGCTTTGCAGGTAAACTGACACGCCTTGGTACACACCTTCCGCAATATGCTGCCGGTGCTCCGGTTTCTTCAGAAGTTGTTCGTCAGAGGCGTTGCTCAGGAATGAAATCTCCGTCAGGATCGACGGCATGTCCGCTCCAATGAGCACCACGAATGGAGCCTTACGAACCCCTCGATTCTTTACCGGTTTGGCCGTTTTCTGGACTCGTTTTGCAAGGGAATCCTGAACGTCTCCGGCCAATTCCTTGGACTCGTCAATTTTCTCGGTCCGCGCAATTTTCTTCACCAGATCTTCCAGGTCGTGAATGCCCTCTTGGGACACCGCATTTTCCCGCGCCGCCACTTCCATGGCTTCGGGGGAACCCTTCATATTCAGGTAGTACGTCTCCACTCCGCGAGCGCCATGATCCGGACTGGAATTCGCGTGTATGGATACAAACAAATCGGCCTTCGCTTCATTCGCAATGTGCGTACGCTCTTCCAACGGTATAAACGTGTCATCTGAGCGCGTGAAGACAACGTCCGCGCCAGGCAGCTTTTGCTCGATCAACTTACCGAGCCTCAGCGCAACGTCCAGGCAAAGATCTTTTTCCATCAAGCCCGTCGGACCGATCGTGCCGGTATCGTGGCCGCCATGGCCCGCGTCGATCACGATTCGGTTGATTTTCAATCCCAAGGCGCGCGTTAACGTCGATTGGCCGTCGCGGGTGGGCAATGGCACCGCTACCGGCTGCACCAATTCCGGCTTGTTCTTTTTTGTTGAGCTTATCGGCTTCGTTAAAGAAGTTTTGCTGGGTTCCGGCAGAATCTTTGGCGCGGGAACCAAAGTAGCCGTCTCTCTGGCCTCATTCGAGTCATTTGGCGGTGCAGTTGCACTTGTTCCAGTGGAGGCCATGTCCGTAGCGGAATTTGCTTCCACTACCGGCGCAGTCGGATCGTCCGCAACCCTACTCTTGCTGGTTCGGGCCGTTTCCGTCGGATTTGCCTTATCTCGATTGGTCGAGGAATACAGCTCAATTACGAGTCGCGTCGGTTTCTTCGTTAGCGACACCGCGTAGTCTCGCACTCCACTAACGTCCAGCACCACGCGAACTACACCGGACTGATTTTGCGCCACTCGCACTCTGGTCAGCACTCCTCCACTCACATGGACGTTTGACCGCGCCATCGCCGAGCTGAGCTTCGCCGCATGGAGGTCAAAGTAGATGCGGTCTGGGTTCGCGATCCGTCCAGAAGCAAACTGGACGGAGTCTTCCAGCTCGATAATGACCTGAGTGCTGTCAGCTGTCACACTCGTCCGAATCTTCTGCACCCTTGGCACGGCAACTGCCTTCGCCGGTTCGCCCCCGCTCAGGGTTTTTCGAGGATCGCTCGATGCAACCTCAGGCCTGATGGCCGGTGCGGAGGGCTGCACCACCGAGCTTTTTGCAACAACGTCGCCGGTTTCTGAGCCTTTTCTTAAAGCCAGTTCCGCCAGCGCTTCTTGCACTTCTCGCTTATGGGTAGACCGAGGATACTTCTTCGAGAATTCCTGATAAGTCTTCGTGGCTCCCGCCAGATCGCCAAGTTGGTCTTTCTGCAGATTTGCCAACCGAAGCATGGCGTCTTGTACATGCCTGCTGCTCGGGTAATCATGAACCAGATAAGCATAGGTGTCCGCGGCGCTCTGATAGTAGCTCCGGCCGAATCGATCTCCCATTTCCGTGTTGAGTTCAGCCACAGCAAACAGGGCATCAGGTACCTCGGCGGCATGCGGCGTAATCAGGTAAACCCGCTGGTAGCCGGCCACGACTTTCTTGTATTCCGCAAGCGTTCGTTGGTCTGCTACTTTGCTGTTCAGCAGTCCACGCAATTCTTCCGCACGAGCAAATTGAGAACTCGCTGCTTCGCGCTTTACGCTGGAGTCGGTGGAAGTCGCGCTCAAGGGGCAGGGAATTAAGCCCGCCATTACAAAGACAAAACCCAGCGAAACGGCGGCGAACATCTTGTGGAAATTTTTTGCTACCCGGTTCATCCGCGCCCCATTGCTCCCCAGTTTCCCGTGCCACGCCTCAATAGTCATTCGTAAATACGACTCTTCCACTCGGTTCAACGACGCGATGGATTTGATTGGCTCGCACATACGCGCTGTCGAGCCGTCCCGACCCGGGCCGGAAGTACGCTTCCTGCACCCGCTGTACGTAGTTTCGAGTTTCCCGATAAGACGGTATTCCATGCGCTCGATCCACTGCCCCTTCCCCTGCATTGTACGCCGCCAAAGCCAAATCCAGGTTACCGTTATAGCGCTCCAACAAAGTCTTGAGGTACTTAACCCCTGCGTCCACGTTTTGTTTTGGACTGAACGCGTCGTTCACTCCAAAGCGCTGGGCGGTCGTAGGAATCAGTTGCATTAATCCCAATGCACCTTTACGCGAAATTGCTGCCGGATTCCAGTTCGACTCCGTTTCAATTACCGCTCGCACCAGCGCTGGATCCACGTGATGCCGCTCGGCGGCCTCTCTCACCAGCTTTTCCACCCCATCCCGGTCGATGTTCACTGCCGGCCTGTTCTCGCCCATGAAGGAAATCTCTCCAGGCATGTAGATGGTTGTGCGTGGTTTAGCCGGAGCCAGTCTTACCGGGGCCGGATCCGCATTCACGAACATGCGCCGTCCGGATGCGTCCGTCATCGCGGCAATTTGTGCCGTAGCTGATGGGGTTGCGGCAAGCACGCCAGCAAACGCCACAAACAGAAAAAGCACGGCACGCATCACCATGAGGCTTCGAGTTTGACCGCTCCGCCTTGGGGAAGGCATTGGTTTGTACACTAAATCCACAAAAGTGCGCTCCCACCGCGTGTCATCGAGAGGGTTGGCACAGTTTTATTTTGAGTCCCTGCCTGCCAGCAAGTATTGCTGAATGCAGCACTTGCGGAGACACAGCCCGGCGCTACCAGTGATTATAGCAATGGTTCGAGTAAGGAAGGGACGCTTTGCAAGGCACTTTTTAGCGCCGATGTGTCTTTTCCGCCAGCTTCGGCCAAATCCGGTCGTCCCCCGCCGGACCCTCCTACCTGTTTGGCTAACGCCTGTATCAGCTTGCCAGCATGGACTTTAGCGGTCAGGTCCTTGGTAACCCCGACAATCAGCGCCACTTTTCCATCTTCTGGCATACCGAGCGCCACGATCCCAGACCCGAGCTTCTGACGCAATGAATCGACCAATTGCCGCAGGCCCTCTCGATCCACATTCGCGACCTCGCCCACCACCGTCTTGACCCCCTTGATGGTCTGCGCCTGCCCGAACAGCTCGTCCAGTTGGCTGAGAGCGCCTTTGCGCTTCTGTTCTCCCAAGTCCTTCTCGAGTTGCCGCGCCGTTTGTGCCAGTTTTTCAACGGAAGCCAGCACCGTATCCTCCCCAACATTCAACTGGTTGGCCAACGACTGAAGAATCTGCGCCTGCTTCTGATAGTGCTCCATGGCTCCGACGCCCGTCACCGCTTCGATGCGCCGCACGCCCGCCGCCACTGATTCTTCACTCACTATTTTCAGAACGCCGATGTCCCCGCCGCGCCCAACGTGCGTCCCGCCGCACAGTTCTTTCGAATAGAAACCTCTTGGGGAATGTGGATCCGGGATTGTGACCACCCGTACATTGCTCTCCGGATATTTGTCGCCAAAAAACGCCAGTGCTCCGGAATTCAGCGCCTCTTCCAGAGACATCACGCCGGTCTCTAGCTGTGTGTTCAGGCGGATCTCATCATTTACCTGCTGCTCGATGTCCTGCAGCTCTTCCTGACCGACGGGAGCGAAATGCGAAAAGTCAAAGCGCAGGCGCTCTGGAGCGTTCAGCGAGCCAGCCTGTTTGACATGAGTGCCCAAAATGTTGCGCAATGCCGCGTGCACGAGATGGGTCCCGGTGTGATTGCGCATAATCCGCGAACGCCGGTCGGCATCTGCCACAAGGTTTATCCGGTCTCCCACGCGCAGTGTTTCTTTGGCCTTCACGCGGTGAGCGACTAATCCCGCCACGGGGTAATATGCCCCGGTCACCTCAGCTAGCCGTTGCGCACCGGAACCATCGTAGATCCCGCCCGTGTCTGCCATCTGTCCGCCGGATTCCGCGTAGATTACGGTGCGGTCCAGCACGATTTCGCCGCTCTCTCCGGCCTTCAACTCACCGACGGAACCATCTTTCGTAACAATCGCCACGATACGGCAATCCTTCGATTCTGTGGCGCAGTAGAAATCTGGCTCCGTCCGGAACGTTTCTGCCAGCTTGGCATATGCCGGATTCGCTGCCTCCTTGTGTACGCCTTTCCACGAAGCCCGCGCCCGCGTCCGCTGCTCCTTCATGGCCTTTTCAAAGCCAGACCAGTTCACTTTCACGCCCGCATCACGCGCAACGTCCTCGATGAAATCACGCGGTAGGCCGTAGGTGTCATACAGCCAGAAGGCTTGTTCGCCGAGGAGAGTTTGGCCGAAACGGACATCATGGCCAAGCCTTGCCTCCTCGCCCCTTTTGAACTCGTCACCGGCTGCTCGCAGCTTTTGAAGCTCCTCTTCGAGCTTGCGCAGACCAATATCCAATGTGTGGCCGAAACGCTTCTCTTCCGCCAGCACAATGTCCGGAACGCGTTCCGCTGCGGCCTCAAGCAGTTCCGGATACGCTCCCCCCATGATTTTCCGCACAGTTTCGACCATCTCGGCCAGAAACGGCTTGGTTGCCCCAAGTAATCGCCCATGACGAATAGCCCGACGAATGATCTTACGCAAGACATAGCCGCGCCCTTCGTTCGAGGGCTGCACGCCATCGGTGATCAGAAATGTTGTGGCTCGTGCGTGGTCGGCAATCACCCTCAGCGAACCGGCGGATTGGTGTTGCTCTTCGTCAGCAAGTTCCTTCTGTTCATCAACGCCTATGAGCTGAGCGGCTCGATCGATCAGCGGCGTGAACAAATCGGTGTCATAGTTCGAGATCACGCCTTGAAGCACTGCCGTCACGCGTTCCAGCCCCATGCCGGTATCGACCGAGGGCTTAGGCAAGGGGTCAAGACGATACGATTTGGGATAGACGCCCTCCTTGTCCGCAAAAACCACCTTCCCCTCGCCAACGCGGTTGAATTGCATGAACACCAAATTCCAAATCTCTACGTAACGCCCGCAATCACAAGGGAATTTGCAATCCAAGTGGCCTTCATCCGAGGCCGCTGGTCCCATGTCGTAGTGAATCTCGCTGCACGGCCCGCACGGTCCGGTGTCGCCCATGGCCCAGAAATTGTCTTTCAAACCCGGAATTGCAAAAATGCGCTGCGCAGGAACGTTCTGCTCAAGCCAGAATCGCTTGGCTTCTTCATCCACGCCAAGCACGTTGCCTGCGGAAACCTCGGCGCCACCGAATACCGTTACATACAACTTGTCCTTCGCAATCCCAAACCACTGCGGCGAAGTAATCAGTTCCCACGCATACGCAACTGCATCTTTCTTGAAGTAATCCCCAAACGAAAAATTCCCCAGCATTTCGAAGAAGGTGTGGTGCCGCTTCGTGAATCCCACATTTTCCAGGTCGTTGTGTTTCCCTCCGGCCCGCACGCACTTCTGCGCCGTAGTGGCGCGCGTGTACTCACGCTTCTCCAGCCCCAGGAACACATCTTTGAATTGGTTCATCCCTGCGTTGGTAAACAGCAGCGTCGGATCGCCATGCGGCACAAGAGACGACGACCGTACGCGCCGGTGCCCCTTGCTCTCGAAAAACTCCAGGAATTTCTCGCGCACCTCATTGCCCGTTAGTTTTTTGCCGGCTTCGTCCGTCACGTCTGCCTCGTTCGAAATGCAAAGGGATCACCTGATTATCGCAGAGCCGCCCCGGACGCGCCAATCTTGTAGCAGCGGCTTTACGCCGCTGTGCAGCGGGATAAACCCGCTGCTACTCAGGTTCTATGTCCACCTCGGGCACATCTTCATGGGTCATCCGGTGTAACTCCCGCCGGATCAGCTCCGCAGGAAATCCTGCCCCGATCAACGACCGGTAAAGCGACGCCAACTTTTTCTGGTCGATCTCTCCGCGGAACATTCGTAATTTCCGCGAAATGCGCTGCCGCACGATCACTGCCGGGTCGGTTTCTTCAGCGGAGTCCTTCAACGCAGCCTCGATATGCCGGTCGGGAACTCCTCGCGCGCGAAGCTCCCGAGCGATTCGGAAACGCCCCTGCTTTCTTGTCACCGCTCGGTGCCGCGTGAACTGCCGCGCATAACGCGCATCGTCAAGCAGATTCCCACGCTTCAACCGATCCATCACACTTCTTACCAGCTTTTCATCTTCGCAACGCCTTGCCAACACCTTCTTCATGTCAGCGACAGAGTGCGCCCGGCGCATCAGGATCTTTATGGCTGCGTCATATAGCTGAGGTTCCGTCTCCAACTGGCGAGGTTTACCAAACATGAGGGAAGCATAGAGGAAGAATCAGCGTGAGGCCAGTGGCCAATGGGTGGAGAGCTGACTGGGGGATAAACACGGGGGCGTGCGCTAGATCACACACCCTAATTTGGTCCTAGTTCAGAACCATCTTGGTCAGTGATTGAAAATAGAGCACTTCGACGGTAATCCGATTGGCACAGCAATTGCCATTTCTACTGTGGGGAGAACTTTACTATGGCTTACGTCATCACCGACACCTGCACCAAGGATGAGCACTGCATCGAGACTTGTCCCGTGAACTGCATTCATCCCACCAAGGATGAAGCGGACTTCGCGACGGCTCCACAGCTTTACGTGAACCCGGCCGAATGCATCGATTGCGGCGCTTGCGTGCCCGTCTGCCCGACCACTTCGATTTTCGTCGTCGAAGAATTGCCGGAAGAACTCAAGCCGTTTATCGGGAAGAACGCCGGTTACTTCAACTGATTGGCGTTCCACTCCACCTTGGAGCTCACCCCGCCCAGCGGTGAGCTCCAGGCTTGGAAGGCGTTTCTTTCGTCACCTCATTCGCCAGTTGGCTTTGCTCCCGGCAGGCGGCTCTTCAGGAACTTGATCTGCCCATTGTGATTCGCTTCGTGCTCCGTCACGTGGAACCACTTGCAGTAATTGTTCGTTGGCCCCCAGCCCCAGGTTTTGTCCACCGCCATCAGCCAGGCATCATCCCGTTTTCGAAATTCTTCCAGGGTCTTCTCCCGCGTCTCGCCAAGAATATTGAGGTAATACTCCAGGCCATTGCCCACAATGCCTTTGCGCGCGGGATCTCCCAACTCCATTGGCATCCCCCATTTTTCCTTCCATGCTTCGGGGATTTTGTTTTCCGTTAGGCCATCCAGCGTATTCAGTTGATAGAATTTTTCCACCGCAGCCAGATGCAGCAGCAATGCTCCAATTCGGTTCGCTTTGTCATCGAGCAGAAAATCCAGATCCTTTTGCGACATCCCCTTCACGGAATTCAACACCTGCCAGCGCATAAACGCCATTTCCGAAACCAGCGTTCCGACCTGCGGCGTGTAGCCCTTTTTGGGGCCCACGATAAACATATCGGTATCCTCGGATCGCGCCGTTTCGCGCAGCATCGCGAATTCTGTGATTCCCGTGGTCAGCGCCGCGGTCGCCTTCAGAAAGCTTCTGCGGCCCCGGGACAAAACCAGATTACTCATGGTCATCTCCAAGCGAAAACTCGCGCGGGCTGGATTTACCCCCGCGCGAATGCGCGGATGATACTCTTCCAGTCCAACCTGGACAAGCGGAATCGCATCGCACAACGTAGCGAAAAACACTCGCATCTGTTTTGCTGGCGATTTGTCGAATGCAGCTTGCCTGTTATTTGCGGGAGAAGCGCTCGAAATCCGCCATCTGCGACGCCATTTCTTCGCGCGCAGCGTCCGCAGCGGAGCGAATACCCTGGATGCGCAGTTTGAATTCGTCTGGGTTCGATGCGCGCATCAAGGCCTCGTCAAGGGTGATCAATTCCTTCGAGTACAGGTCAAAGAGCGACTGGTCAAACGTCTGCATGCCATATTGTGAAGTGCCGGCCGCGATCGCGTCGTGGATCAGCCGCGTCTTGTCCGGATTGATGACGCAATCCCGGATATAGGCGGTTGCGATCATGACTTCGACGGCAGGTACGCGACCCTTGTCGTCGGCGCGGCGAACCAGGCGCTGTGAAATTACTGCTTTCAGCGTCGCCGCCATCTGCAAGCGAATCTGCTTTTGTTCCGGGGGCGGAAATACCGCGATAATACGCTGGATGGTTTCGGTCGCGTCCAAAGTGTGCAAGGTCGAGAACACCAGGTGGCCCGTTTCCGCCGCCAGCAAAGCCGTGGAAATGGTTTCCAGGTCGCGCATTTCGCCGACCAGAATCACATCCGGATCCTGACGAAGAGCAGCGCGCAGGGCGGTCGAAAAGTTCGCCGTGTCCACCTCAACCTCGCGCTGATTGATGAAACTGCGCTTATCTCGATGCAGGAACTCGATCGGGTCCTCAATGGTAATCAGATGGTCAGAGCGGCTCGCATTGATCCGGTCGATCATGGACGCCAGCGTGGTTGACTTACCGGAACCGGTTGTCCCTGTGACCAGCACCAACCCACGCTGCTCCTCGCAAATCTTCGAGATTACCGGCGGGAGGTTCAATTCTTCAATCGTCCGAATCTTAGTGGGGATGACGCGCAGCACCATCCCAACGTTGCCGCGCTGCTGGAACACGTTCACGCGGAATCGTCCCAAGCCCGCCACGCCATATGCCATATCCAACTCGGCGGTTTCCTTGAATTTCTGTTTCTGCCGGTTGGTCATCATGCTGAATGCCATCGACAGCATTTCTTCCGGAGTGATGCGCGGTACGTCTGTCAGCGGGGTAAGCAGGCCGTCCACGCGGAGATAAGGATGGTTACCAACCTTCAGGTGCAAGTCGGAAGATTTGTTCTCAACGGCGCGGCGTAACAAATCATCAATGCTTAGAGCCATGTTCAGACACCCCGCAGGTATGCATTTCCTCTCTGAACGTAGCATTCCCGCGAAATGCCAACAACAAGCCTGCTGGACCTCGTAGCGGCTTAGTTACCTAGGCGACGGGACAGGAGCCATATACGTGCGGCCTCACGCCCTCACACTTTGTAGCAGCGGGTTTACCCCGCTGCAGGCGTGGTGGACATCCAAACGATCCGCAGCGGCTCCGCTGCCATGATACATTAATCCTCGGGTTTGCGTAGGTAAAGCGAGTCATACAAAAGCCCGGCTAGGAATCCCCCTCCCAATGGGCCTACCCAGTAAATCCCCCAGTTTAGCCAATGGCTCGAGGCCACTGCTGGGCCAAACGCTCGCGCCGGGTTGAGCGCCCCACCAGTAAGCGGGCCGGCCACCAATATCCCCAAAGTAATCGTCAACCCTATCCCAAATCCCGCTACGGACCGGAACGATCCGCGCTCATCCACCATCGTCGCGAACACCACCAACACCAGGAAAAAGGTCGCCACTCCCTCCAGCGCCATGCCGGACCAGCGGGGGAAGTCCCGCATTAACTCCGGTGTACCCAGGAAGACGTTATTGGCAATGTCTTCCGGCACCACCAGCTTCAGAAAAAACGCCGCTGCCGTCGCACCTAACAGCTGCGCTCCCCAATACGCCAAGGAATCCAGCGTGGACAGCCGCTTGGTCACCCAATACCCAATCGTAATCGCTGGATTAAAATGGCCCCCCGAAATATGGCCAAGAGCCGAGACCATTATGGCGAATGCTAAACCGCTGGCCAGCGCGATGCCCAGTAGCCCAAGGCCCCCCGAACTGCGTAAATGAAAATCCACGCAGATGGCGCCGGCTCCAAAAAAGACTAAAGCAAATGTGCCAAGGAATTCCGCAATTAGCTTTTGCGTGAGGTTGTACATCTAAAGGCCTCCTGGGTTGTGCCATGTGTACAACGCGATGAGGAAATTCTAGCTGGAAAGTCGCACTCACGCTAGGAACCAGAAGGACAGGGTACGGATGCCCAACAGCGGCGCGAAATGAGAAGGGGTGCATCGCTGCACCCCTTGCACTGACATTGGAACAAGTTCGCGGTCCGTTCAGCGCGTTGCCGCAACCGGCGTATTCACCGGGGTAAGCCAGTTGTGCCGGTCGGCCTTCTTGCCACTGGTCAGAGCGAAGAATTCCTCCTGGATACGCCGGGTCACAGGGCCGGCGGCACCATGACCAGTCGTGATCTTGTCGATCGACCGAACTGGCGTCACTTCAACCGCCGTGCCTACGAAAAACACCTCGTCTGCCAAATAGACCATTTCCCGCGGAATCACCGATTCCTTCACAGGAATATTCAAATCTCCGGCAATCTTCACGATCGAGTCGCGGGTGATGCCTGGAAGGATGCTGGCGGACAATGGCGGTGTGATCAGCGTGCCCTCATGAACGAGGAAAATATTCATGCCGGAGCCTTCACTGACATGGCCGTCCGCGTCGAGCGCGATGCCCTCCGCGAACCCGTTCAGCGCCGCCTCCATGCGAATCAACTGCGAGTTCATGTAGTTTGCCGCCGCCTTAGACATGGCCGGTAACGTGTTCGGAGCTATGCGCGTCCAGGAACTCACGCACACGTCCACGCCTTTGGAGAGCGCATCGGGACCCAGATAAGCGCCCCACTGCCAGCAGGCCATGTAAATCTCGATCGGAGAGCTCAGTGGGTTCACTCCGACTTCGCCATACCCGCGCAGCGCTATCGGTTTCACGTAGCACGCACCCATCTTGTTCACGCGCACCAGTTCGCAAGCAGCGTTGCAGAAATCATCAAGGGAATACGGAAACTCCATGCGATAAATCTTCCCGGAATTGATTAGCCGCTGCATGTGTTCGCGCAGCCGGAAAATTGCCGGACCTTGCGGCGTTTCGTAGCAGCGAATGCCCTCGAATACCGCCGAGCCGTAACCGACCGCGTGTGTAAGCACGTGGAGCTTCGCGTCATCCCAGAGGATCCATTTCCCGTTGTGCCAAATCTTTTCGGTCTTCTGTACCGGCATGGTCTTGCCTCCCTGTGTGAGTCGGATGTAGCCAGCTCGCAATTTGAGAATAAGTCAGCGTAGAAAGAGCGTCAATGAAATCAACGCATCCCTTCGATCCATTTTTCAGCCATTTTGGCGGGGGTATCTTCTGAAAAGCGGACCAATTTGGCGCGATTACCGAGTTTTGTCGGGCGGAGGTGCGTTCTCCGTCGGCCGGTCCGACATCATCGCTGCTGCCGTCGCCAACAGCTTGCCGTTATGATTCTCCCAAATCCCCAACAAAATGAATGGAAGAATTGTAGCAGCGGCCCACAATTTGGCGTTCCGCGCTAGCTTGACTTCCGGCTCCCAGCGAAAAAGTTGCGAGGACATAAAAATCGCCAAGGCCGCCCACACGATGAGCGAGACCAGCACCGTCCCAAGAGTCCACAATTGAGCTTGGTCCAGCATCGCCCGCTGCAGACCGTAGATGAAATACGTCGCTGGAAGAAATAGCCCAACGCGCTGCACCATCCTGGGAAGCACGGCGAGGGGCACCGTGGCTCCCGACAAGAAAATCAGCGCGAACCAAAGCAGTTGGTTGATGATTTGCGTTTCCTGCATGGTATTGGTGACGCTAGCCACCACCAATCCCATGGCTCCAAACGAGGTGATGCCAAGAATCACCAATATGAATACACTGGTCAGATTACCAAACGTAGTCACGTGATACAGCAAACGGGCGAGCAACAACTCAAAAATCACCGTCGGAACGATTAACACGTAGTTCGCCAGGATGCTCGAAAGAATCATGCTCACCGGAGCAATCGGCGCTAATCGGAAGCGCCGTAAGATCCCCTGTTCCCGCCAGGTGACCAGCTGCATGCTGAGTCCCCAGAATGTCCCCATCACGGTAAAGGATAGTATTGGGCCCATCAGGTAGGTGACCACCTCTGGCTTACCTTTCGCAAACACACTACCGTACAGAAAAAAAATCGCCAGCGGCATGATCAGGCTGAAGAAGAGAAATGTTTTATTTCGCAGCGTAATGCGAATGCGCACCGCAGCCAACGTGAGTATGGTTCTCAATCCCGCAGTCTCCTTCCCGTCAGCTCGATAAACACATCCTCCAGCGACGGCGTGGCAATCTCCAGGCTCACCAGTTCGTTATTCTCCGTCTCCAGATGTTTCACCAGTGCCACGATGGCCGGGGCCGTCCGCTGGCAGTGGAGCACGTATGCGCCGTCCAATTCGCGAGCATCCACCACCCCATCCAGATTTCTCAGCGTGCCGTTGGAGGCGGGCTTGCTCAGCCTTACTTCCACGCGCGTCGTATTCGCCGAGGCTTGCTTCAGTTCGCGTGGGGTGCCCGAAGCAATCAGTTTGCCGTGATCGATGATCGCAACTCGGTCGCACAACTTCTCGGCCTCCTCGATGTAGTGCGTCGTCAGAACGATGGTCTTCTTCTCTGCCTTTAACTCTTCGATGATGGTGTAAATCTCGCGTCGAACCTGGGGATCCAGGCCGGCAGTGGGCTCGTCCAGAAACAGAACCTTCGGATCGTTCACCAGCGCCATAGCGAGGGCCAACCGCTGCTTCTGCCCGCCGGAGAGTTGGTTGTAGAAACTGTTGCGCTTCTCTTCCAGCCCGAAGCGCTTAAGAAGTTCATCCGGATTCCGAGTCTTTTTGTAAAACCCCGCGAACAGCCGAATGGCTTCTCCCACCCGAAGCTTGTCCGGAAGAGAAGTGGCCTGCAGCGTTGCGCCAATCACGTTTTTGAGATCGTTCGGGTTCTTTTGCGGGTCTAGCCCGCACACCGACACGCGGCCGCCGTCGGGTATCCGCAATCCTTCAATCACTTCGATTGTGCTGGTCTTTCCGGCGCCATTAGGGCCGAGTAGGCCGAAGACCTCGCCTTCCTCAACCGAAAAACTCACGCCGCGCACGGCATGCACGTCTTCGTAGCGCTTCTCCAGGTTTTCGACCAGCAGAATGGGATTGGGCATAGTTGGTGAGCGGATCTCTATGGTAACTCAAGCGGCCAAACCCCTCGAACTCCTAACGGCGCCGCTTCGTAGTACGCTTCCGCGAAGCCTTCGGTTTCCCTCGCGGCTTTCCAGCCGTCTCCGGAGACCACAAATAGCGCCTCAGGTCCACACGGAATTCGACCAGCTCGACGCCCTCACTTACTAGCATTTTCCGTTGGAGTGATCCGTGCGGTTCGGGAATGAGGACCTTGCCATGGTCACCGACCACGCGATGCCACGGAATGCCTTTTCCTGAGGGCGTTGCCGCCATTGCTCTACCCGCGGTTCTCGCCCCACCGCGCAATCGCAATGCTTTAGCTAACGCCCCATAGGTAGTAACCCGGCCGCGCGGAATTTGTTTCACCAGTCTATACACCGGATCCCAGGACACGCGGGAACCTCCCTGAGGGCAAACCGCATCTATCCTAGCAGGTGATCGACAAACTCGGAATCACCTGTACCACTCCCATTACCACCTCGTCAGGCAGCGCTTCCTCGCGTTCCTCGTTCTAGCTGTCCTGCAGTTGCGCCCGAGAGATTCTTTATGGCAGCCGTGTTTAATTCTTTACAACATCAAGACGCGATCAAGACGCGCGGAAAGGAGCGCCTGACGTTCAGAAGGAATCCAATGTAGGGAAGAGCAGAGAAGCGAGTAGAAAATCCAATGCGTTGCAGCGAAAAAATGATGGATAAAATGTTAACTGATACGTGCCTTCTCAGCTTGACGCCTGTAGTGGAACGACCTTACACTACACTCAGGGAGCAGCTCTTCGGAAGGTCCCGGGGAGTTTGCAGGGGAAGGGCGATGGCTTTCATCCGCCGAAAAGGAAACTCCTATTATCTGGTGCACAATGTGCGCCGCGGCGGAAAGGTGCGCCAGTTACACCTTGCTCGCCTCGGTGAACGCGCGCGCATCACCGACGCCGTCGTCCGTGAAGTTAGCCGGAAACATCCTTTCGTTGCACTCAACTGGCGCTCTCTTCGCGAGCAACTGAACAACCAGATCGATCTCGCTGATCCTCAGTCGCCCGCCGTCCAGAAGCTTGTCCAGTCTCTCCGAAACCTGAACCTTGATCTTGCGGACCTCTTTCCACCGGTCCTGCGACTTTCCGAATCGCCCGCAGTGGCACACGAAATTCTTGTGCAACTGCGTTTGCTCAATTCCACGATCCAAGTGAAGCTTGATCAGTTTCGTCAGCGAAATGATCTGAAGCGCATCACGCGGTTCGGCGGGCGTTTGGGAAATGCGCATCCCGCACTGCGGGATCGCTAGGAGGCGGTCATGGGTACAGGCGACTTATCTCTGAATCCGAATATTCGCAGTGCAGAGACCATTGACTTTCAAAAGGCTCTGCGTGCGAAGATCGTCGGTCAGGATGAAGGCGTTCAGGCGCTCGTGGAGCTCTTCCAGGTCTTCACGGCGGGCCTGAATTCTCCGGGCCGCCCTGTGGGCAACCTGCTGTTTCTCGGGCCTACCGGTTCGGGTAAGACCCGCATGGTGGAGGCCGCCGCAGAAATCCTCTTCGGCAGTCCGCGCGCCGTCATCAAAATCGATTGCGCTGAATTTCAGCATTCCCACGAAATCGCCAAGCTTATCGGTTCACCTCCGGGCTACTTGGGGCACCGCGAGACTCACCCCTTGATTACCCAGGAAGCCCTTGCCGCTAACCATCGCGAGGACCTGAAACTCAGTTTCCTGCTTTTCGACGAAATCGAAAAAGCCAGCGACGCTCTCTGGCAGCTTCTCTTGGGCATGCTCGACAAGGCTACTCTCACTCTCGGAGACAATCGCCGCGTCGACCTTTCCCAAACCGTCATCTTCATGACCTCTAACCTAGGAGGCTCAGACATCACCGAGCTGTTCGGCGGTGGCTACGGTTTCATCAAAGCCGGAGATAAGCCCCAGAACGACATCAATCTAAAGGTCGAGCGCACCGCCGTCGAGGCGGCTCGGCGGAAGTTCTCCCCTGAATTCATGAACCGCATCGACAAAGTCGTGGTCTTTCATCCCTTGGACCGCGACCAACTCCAGTCCGTCTTGGATATTGAGCTCGGCATGGTGCAGAAGCGCGTTCTGGACACCGCTACCGGCAAATTCCTCTTCCGCGTGACCGATTCTGGCCGCGAATTCCTGCTCCGCGAAGGTACCGATCAGCGCTATGGTGCCCGCCACCTCAAACGCGCCATCGAGCGTTACCTTGTCTACCCGCTGGCAAACCTGCTCGCCACTCAGCAGGTTCGCATGGGCGATCTTGTTCGCGTCGATTGGGACGGCTCGCACAAGGAGCTGACTTTCGTTCGCGAGCGCGAGGGTGCTCTCGTCACCCCCGAGCCCTTGACGGAGGACGTGACTGCGGCCAGCGCTGACGCGGACGGCCTTGGCAAGGACACTCCCTCGGAAGCTATCGCGGAAGAGACTATACGCCCTGCGGCTTTGCCTGCGGGAACGCCAGCTGCTGCCCGGCAACCTCTGCAGGGACGCAAAAAAGACACGAAGTAGCCATCGACCTTCGAATTGTTTCCCCGGGACGGTCAGTGCCAAGAGCCCCTTTTTGTCATGCGTCCATAGACACAAACTGCCTTCGCCTCTCACATTGGAACACTCGAGCGACGCTGTCTCAACCGTGAGACACCTCCAGTAACTGGAGCAATTGTATGTTGTTGAGGGCAAGCCTCTTTCTGCAATGTAGTTTTTCGATCAAAGTGGCACTCCTCATGCTTCGTTCCTTTTTGCACACGTCGCCCAGACGTTGAAAGCGTGCTTGGTCCTGATTCGCTCTGAGGGATTAAAGGAAAGGACCGGCACGGCCGAGGTAAGGGTTATGAGAGCAGCCGTTCGACACCAACTGGATCCCACCGTCCGCAGCAACGATACGCGCGACTTCCATCAAGCACTCCGCGCCAAGATCGTTGGTCAGGAAGAGGGCGTTCAAGCCCTCGTCGATCTCTACCAGGTCTTTTGTGCTGGCTTGAATTCACCCGGCCGGCCTGTGGGCAACCTCCTCTTCCTCGGACCAACAGGGTCCGGCAAGACCCGTATCGTCGAAGCAGCAGCAGAGATTCTTTTTGGCGACCCACGCCTCGTGATCAAGGTCGATTGCGCGGAGTTTCAGCATTCTCATGAAATTGCAAAGCTCATCGGCTCACCCCCGGGGTATCTCGGCCATCGTGAAACCCATCCCCTGATCACTCAGGAAGCGCTTGCCGCCTCTCATTCCGATAAGCTCAAGCTATCCTTCCTGCTCTTCGACGAAATCGAGAAGGCCAGCGACGCGCTATGGCAGTTGCTCCTGGGTATGCTTGACAAGGCCACGCTCACACTCGGCGACAATCGCCGCGTGGACCTCTCCCAGACCGTGATTTTCCTGACCTCCAACCTCGGCGGTGGAGAAATCACCGAGCTCATGGGCGGCGGTTACGGTTTCATCAAATCCGACGATAAACCCAAGACCAATCTTGACCAAAAGGTCGAGCGCACTGCGGTCGAAGCGGCCCGCCGCAAGTTCTCACCTGAATTCATGAATCGGTTGGACAAGGTCGTGGTGTTCCACCCCCTTCAGCGCACCCAATTGGAGCAAGTTCTCGACATCGAACTGTCCATGGTTCAGCAGCGTGTTCTGGAAACCGCCAAAGGCCAGTTCCTTTTCCGCGTGACTGACTCTGGCCGCGATTTCCTTCTCCAGGAAGGAACCGACCAGCGCTACGGTGCTCGCCATCTCAAGCGCGCTATTGAGCGCCATGTGGTCTACCCGATGGCCAACCTCTTGGCGAGTGACCAGGTGCACTGTGGCGACCTCATCTGCATTGACTGGGATCGCGCCGAAGACAAGCTTTCTTTCGTCCGTGAAGGTGAGAACCTCTCCATGCCGGCCCGGCGGCCAGAGCCAAGCGTGATCGCCCGGACTTCCCAAGCCCGCGGCGGCCGTCCTGTCGAGGCGCCTGGCCTCTCCGTTCCGCCGGAACCTGCTCCGCGACTCGCTCGTTAATTTTCTGTTGCTCCTCCAGTGGCCCGGGTGGGAAACCGCCCGGGCTTTTTCTCGCCCACAACCTACGTATAATTTGTGAGTGCCGTTCGCAAAAGCAGAACGACTCCTAGGCGTTCCGCACCAGCAAGCGACAAGCGCCAGAATTGCGCTCCCACCTAGTTGGCGCAATGACTCGCCAACCCGTCGTGTGGAAAAGGGTTGAGTGGTAACGGTGATAGGCCCGGAAGGCTTGTATTACTACGTTTTCATTGCACCGGAGACCGATTACCCCCGCTTCAGACCAGCCTTTGAAGGCATCCTCGAAAGCATCCAGTTTCAGAAGTAATGTACTGTCCTGGCGCCGGTCCTGAACGAAGGTCGACCTGGTACATCACAACGACTCACCGCCAACCTGCGACGATACCAGCGTCATGTTTTCTTTGTGGATTGCCTCCGCTCGAGCAAGCGCGGTCGTAATGTTCTCGCAGATGTTCTCGGCGCCAACGTGACGGTCGAATCCAGCCTCTTGCATCAGTGCTGCGGGTTGTGGCCGCGCGCCGCAAAGAAGCATCGATCGGCCACTTTTGCGCAGTTGATCAGCAAGTTGCTCCAGCGCCGCAATGCCAGTCGCGTCAATCGCCGTCATATTTCGCAAGCGCACAATTACGATAGGCGGGAGTTCCTCCAGATTCTCGGTGATCGCGGAGATTTTATCGGTCACGCCAAACAGGAATGGCCCATGGATTCGATAAACCGCCGCGTACTCGGGAATGTCCTTGTCTTGCAGAATGTGTACCCGGCCGTCTTCAATGTATTCGTCCGTCACCTTCGACACCGTGGTGGTCTGTGAGATTTTCCGTATAAAGGTGAAAGCTGCCAGAATCATGCCCACTTCTACGGCCAACGTCAGGTCTGCAAATACCGTCAGGCACAGCGTCAGTGTCCAAACTGCAATGTCTGCCTTGCTGAGCTTGAGAATCTCCGGTATTTCTCCCCAATCCCCCATGTTGTACGCAACCATAAAGAGGATCCCCGCGAGCGCTGCCAGCGGCACGTTCTTTACCAGCGGAGCCGCAAATAGAATGACGGCAAGAAGGGTAAGAGCATGAATGACTCCCGCTACTGGAGTTTTTGCACCAGCCCGCACGTTCGTTGCGGTACGGGCAATCGCCCCCGTGGCCGGCAAGCCACCGAACAGTGGCGAAAAAATATTGGCCACGCCCTGCGCTACAAGTTCCACATTCGGATTATGCTTGTCGTGGCTCATCCGGTCGGAAACCACTGCCGAGAATAGCGATTCGATAGCACCCAACATCGCCACCGTCACCGCGGGGGACAATAGGTGCAGCAGCAAGCTTGGCTGCAGTTGCGGAATCGCCACATGCGGTAGCCCGCTCGGTATTCCTCCAAATCGTGTACCGATGGTCTCGACCGGGAGATGCAACAGACTGACCGCGGTGGTTGCACCAAAACACACTACGATTGCCCCGGGCACTCGCTTGAAGTAGCGCAGGCAGAGCAGCATCACCATCAGAGATCCAATGCCAACCGCAGTCGCCACCCAGTTCAACGATCGGAAATTCTCGGCAATCGCTCCCATGCGATGGAAAAAATCTCCGGGAACATGCTCCATCCTTATTCCAAAGAAATCGCGAATCTGTGTACTCGCAATCAGAATTGCAATTCCGTTTGTGAATCCCACCACAACCGGCCGCGGGAAGTAACGAACCATCGCGCCCAGCCCTGTCAGACCCATAACCACGAGCAGCACGCCGGCTAACATCGTGCACGTAAACAGCCCATCGATGCCGTACTTGGCGATAATCCCCAGGACCACCACGACGAAAGCACCTGTAGGTCCGCCGATTTGCGTTTTTGAGCCTCCCAGCGCGGAGATTAAAAACCCCGTCACAATGGCGCAATAAATTCCTGCTTGTGGTGGTACGCCGGACGCGATCGCAAATGCCATCGCCAGGGGCAGAGCCACCAGGCCTACCGTCACACCGGCAATTGAATCGGAGATGAATTTGTCAAAGCTGTAGTCGCGCAGAAGGATGACTGATTTCGGCATCCATGCATCAAGCTCAAAACTCATTTTTTTAAAGACCTGCTTCCGTCTAGGCGCTGCTAATAGTCTAGCAGGCAGTAACTGCAGAAGCAGGACTTTGACGCGATTCTTGTTTGAAGATGAATCAGGTTGCCCAAGGCTTGGGCGTTTTAAAAAGGGTCAGTCCGCTGCTTCGCTGCGTTTGACGCTGGGCTTCCAGCGCAACACAGGCTTACGGGCCGCGCGCACTTCATCCAAGCGGCGTACGCGCGTTGTGTGCGGTGCGGTCCTTACCAGTTCCGGGTTCTTTTCGGCTTCCTCTGCCACTGCTTTCATCGCATCGATGAAATAGTCGCATTCTTCCTTGCTCTCGGATTCTGTCGGCTCAATCATTAGCGCGCCGGGCACAATCAGTGGAAACGCTGTGGTGTAAGGGTGAAATCCGTAATCGATCAATCGTTTTGCGATATCCATCGTGTTTACGCCGTGTTTCTTCTGAATCGCGTCGCTGAACACTACCTCATGCATCGACGGCCGCGTGTACGGCAGATCGTAAGTGCCTTCCAAACCTTTGCGGATGTAATTCGCGTTTAGCACCGCATCTTCCGTGGCTTGGCGCACGCCTGGGCCATACGCCAGAATGTAGGCGAGAGCGCGCACGAGCACACCGAAATTTCCCCCAAACGCACGCACTCGCCCAATGCTTTCTTTGCGTTGAAAGTCCAGCGCCAATCGCCCGCCTTCTTTTTCCACCAGGATTGGGACCGGCAGGAACGGTTCGAGGATTTTCTTCATGGCCACTGGCCCTGCCCCCGGACCGCCCCCACCATGCGGCGTAGAGAAGGTTTTGTGCAAGTTCAGGTGCATGACGTCCACACCCATGTCGCCGGGCCGCGTTACCCCCGCGAGCGCGTTCATATTCGCGCCATCCATGTACAGCAACGCTCCGTGGGCGTGCAGAATCTCCGCGATCTTCGGAATCTGCTGCTCGAATATGCCTAAGGTGGACGGATTGGTCAGCATCAGCGCCGCTACATCCTCGTTCACCTGCTCGTGCAAGTGTGCCATGTCCACCTGGCCGTCCGCGTTCGACCGGATATTCTCAACTTCATACCCGGCAATCACCGCTGTCGCCGGATTCGTCCCATGCGCCGAGTCTGGAATCAGCACTCTCTTGCGAGGATTGCCTTGTTTCTGGAGGTAGGCGCGAATCAGCAAAAGGCCCGTCAGTTCGCCCTGCGCACCCGCTGCCGGCTGCAACGTAATGGCATCCATGCCCGTGATTTCGAGGAGGCACTTCTCCAACATCGAGAGGATCTTCAGGCAGCCCTGTGAAAGCTCCTGAGGCTGATACGGATGTTCCGTGGCAATCCCTGCCAACCGCGCCACGTATTCGTTCACGCGCGGATTGTATTTCATGGTGCAGGAACCCAGCGGGTACATGCCGAGATCAATCGCGTAATTCCATGTCGAGAGCCGTGTGAAGTGCCGGATCACCTCGATCTCGCTGACCTCGGGAAACCCTTCGACACCCTCATTCCGGTACGCCCCGCCCAATGCCTTACTTGCATCCACGGCAGGTACATCAAGCGGCGGAAGCTCAAACGCACGTTTTCCTGGCGAGGATTTCTCGAAAATCAAACCCTCATTCTGATTCGTATGCCGCGAAGCCTTTCTGATCTTTTCGTTCAAGCTCACTCCTAGAGCGGCGACTCTAAAGCCGCCTTCACTCCACCTGCAAACTTTTCGATCTCAGCTCGCGAAGTGGTTTCCGTAACGCACACCAGGGCGTGCTTGCTCAGCTCGGGATATGCGGACCCAAGTACAAACGGCCCCACAATCTTGTTTTTCAACAGTTCTGCATTGAGCATCTTCACCGAGCGGGGTAGCTCCACCGCAAATTCATTGAAGAACGGCGCAGGGAAACTCCTTCTAATGCCCGGAATCTTCTCCAGTTCGCCCAACGCAAACTGGGCTTTGGCCAGGTTTTGCTCCGCCATCTCCCGAATACCTTCTTTTCCCAGTAGAGTCAGATGAACTGTGGCCGCCAGTGCGCACAAAGCCTGATTTGTGCAGATGTTCGACGTCGCCTTTTCCCGCCGGATATGTTGCTCGCGGGTCGCCAGGGTCAGCACAAACCCTCGTTGTCCATTTTGGTCCGTCGTCTGCCCCGCCAGCCGTCCCGGCATCTGCCGCACAAATTTTTCGCGCGAAGCAACAACGCCAACAAACGGGCCGCCATAGCTCGGAGCCAGCCCGAAACTCTGTCCCTCCATCGCGACAATGTCGGCTTCGGAAGGGGCTTTCACCAGCCCCAGAGACAAGGCCTCCGCCACCGCAACCACCAGCAAAGAACCCGCACTGTGTGCTGCCTCTGCCACCGGCGCAAGCGTTTCAATCGCTCCAAAAAAGTTCGGCGATTGAACTACCACCGCGCACACATCCTCCTTCAGTGCACTCTTTAGCCCGTTAATATCCAGAGTCCCCTTCACGCCAAACGCGATTTCCTCCACAGTCAATCCGGAGTTCTTCGCGTATGTTCGCAAGACCTCGCGATATTCGGGGTGCACCGAGCGCGCCACAAGTACGCGCCGTCGGCCCGTTACCCGCTCGGCCATCAACACCGCCTCCGTCGTGGCCGTTGAACCGTCGTACATCGAGGCATTCGCGACTTCCTGTCCTGTTAGTTGGCACATCAACGTTTGAAATTCAAAGATCGCCTGGAGTGTACCCTGCGCAATTTCCGCCTGATACGGCGTGTAAGAGGTCAGAAACTCACCTCGTTGCAAAATCGCATCCGTGACCACGGAGCGCAGGTGCGAATAAACCCCAGCGCCCAGGAAACTGCTGTATCCCAGCGAATTTTCCGCACCCCTCGCCTCAAAGTATCGGATCACCTCGGCCTCTGAGAGTGGGCCCGGTAGGTTTAACGGCTTTTTGAGTCGGTATGCCTCAGGAATCGACGAAAACAACGCTTCAATTGAGTTCACGCCGAGCGCATCCAACATCTCTTGCCGCTCGACTGGACTCTTCGGCAGGTAGCGCATCAGGCTGACGCTTCCTTCTTCTTCTCCTCGATGTACGCCTCATACGCCGCCGCATCCATCAGCGTGTTGACGTCTGCAGGATTTGCCAGCTTAATCTTTATGAGCCAGCCTGCTCCATGTGGGTCGCTGTTGATTGTCTCCGGCTTGTTCTGAAGCTCCCCATTGGCTGTAACCACTTCTCCGCTGGCCGGAGCATAAATCTCGCTCACCGCTTTCACTGATTCCACAGAACCGAACGTCTTGCCTGCCGTTAGTTTGCTTCCTGCAGCGGGCAATTCGACGAACACGACGTCACCCAGTTCATGCTGCGCGTAGTCGGTAATTCCAATCGTGGCCGTGTCACCTTTTGCTTCGATCCACTCATGCTCTTTGGTATATCGGTACTGTGTTGGGTATCCCATGCCACCACTCCTTGCCGTTAGTCGTTGAGTCTCCGCCTACTTCGCGCTTGCTTTCCGAATCCGTTTGTAAAAAGGTGTTGGCACAACCTGAGCTTTGCATCTCTGCGCTCGAATCTCTACATAAACAGGCGTTCCGATCGCAGACAACCCCGGAGGCACATAGGCAAGTGCGATATTCTTTCCGAGTGTCGGCGCGGGTGAACCGCTGGTAACCACCCCGATCACTTTCCCACTTTCGTCCAGGCACCGATATCCGTCACGTGCAATGCCTCGTTCCACCATTTCCAGGCCTACCAGCGTCCGCTGCACTCCCGCCGCTCGAGCCTTTTCGAGTCCCCGACGTCCCACAAAATCCCCTTTGTCCATCTTACAGTACCGCTCCAGGCCGGCTTCCCAAACGTTAATCGTGTCGTTTATCTCGTGTTCATACAGCGCCATTTTGGCTTCTAGCCGCAACGTGTTTCGAGCGCCCAAGCCACAGGGTACAATGCCGAACTCCTTGCCGGCATCGATCACTGCATTCCAGACGCGCTCGCTGGTTGTCACGTGCGCTGGTATGTATATCTCAAATCCATCCTCGCCGGTATAGCCGGTCCGCGCAATCAATGTATTTTTCAGTCCGCAAACCGTGCCATGCGTGAACCAGTAATTCTTCACACCATCCAAATCTGCATCCGTCAGCTTGCACAACACGTCTATAGCTTGAGGTCCCTGAATGGCCAATTGTGTGTAGTTGTCGCTAAGATCCTCCACGGTGCAATCGAAATGCGCGGTGTTTTTCTTCACCCAGCCAATGTCTTTTTCCCGCGTCCCCGCGTTGATCACCAACAGGTAGTCATCCTCTCCCAACCGGTGCACGATTACATCGTCCACGAACGTCCCTTCGGGGTACAACATTGCCGAATACTGCGCCTGCCCAACGACCAGCTTCGAAGCATCATTCATTGTCAGATGTTGCACCGCCTGCAGCGCGCCGCCGGGCTGCTTCGCGGCATGAATCCGGATGTCCCCCATATGGCTCACATCGAACACACCGACTCCGTTTCGCACCGCTTTGTGTTCCGCGACCAGGCCGCCGCTCGCGGGATACTCCACCGGCATGTCCCAACCGCCAAAATTCACCATTTTGGCACCAAGACGACGGTGCAGCGCATTTAGTGGCGTCTTGCGAAGGACGGAATTGACAGGAGGGTGTACGGATTCCATTCCGTTAGCTCGGGCAGTTTTCGATACTAGCATGCGCCTCCGGTGCCGTCAAAACTACCTTGGTCGTCCCATCTAGTTCGTCGTGTCAACTTGGGAATGATCGGTGCGCTCGCACTTGCTGGTGGCTAAACGCTCAGGTAAAGTCTCTTGCGGAGGCGCAATGGCAGCTCATCGTCAGCAGGTTGTTTGCCAGCAGTGCGACAAGAGTGAAGAATATTGCACCTGCGAGAAGTACTGTACGATTTGCAAAGGCCAAAGCAATGTTCGGCTTGGGGTCGATGGCCTGTACTACTGTCCCGACTGTCGCGAAGCCTGTGATGTGGCGCTCGCCAACGATAATTAACCGTGTCCACCTTGCCTCATCAAATTTCGGTCCATATGGATCCAGACGAGCGCCTGGTCGCTGCGGTGGGAGGCGCTGCTCGTTATCTGGCAGATGCTGCGGGCTTGGGCAACGAGACCATTCTGCAATTCCAGTCCTCCGTCGTCTCCGCCTGCAGACATTGCTTCCACTGCCATTCCTCGGGCATGCCTTGTGGCATCATTCTTCGCAGATCACTGGACCGACTGGAAGTGGAAGTCGCGCTGCCGGGAACAGAGCCCCCTGCCAGCGAAAAACCTTCCTGGGAAGGTATTGATGAAGTTGAGTGCGAATCACGAGACCATACGGCGATTCTTCGGCTCACCAAATTCGTTGCACCGAATCCGCCTGCGGACTAAACAATAGAAGCCGCCCGCGTTGGAGCTGCGCGGCCAACCTACATCTTGAACGCGAAGGTATTCCTTCGAATGAGCGACGTCATCTGGTCGTCGCTCACCGTCAACGCAATCACCACGCGATCTCCCGATGGAGTTACGTTCGACTGATCAAGAAGTTGGGCCAACTCCGGATTATCCTTGCTCGCTTGGTATTTCTTGTATAGCAGGCCTGCCGCCATCAGTTGGCTCAGCGTGTTCGCGTCCCCCGTGGATCCGCAAACCGCTTGAAACTTGGCATCGACTCCACTGCTGGCATTTGCGGTGATGATCATCGCTTGCATCCTCTGCACCAGCGCGGAGGCATCCGGAAACTGCTGCACTTCTGGAGCAAGTTGGCTCATGGCCAGCCGCGTGTAACCGGGATCCAGCACGGCCCACACCACGCCCGAACCATTCACTTCATTGATCAACCCGTACATCTTGTCGTTTCGCAGTAGCCCATCTTCCTTGCCCAGACGGATGTCCAACAGTTTTTCCAACAGCGACCTGTGCCCGAATACAGCCTTGCTCGAATCCAGAAAAAAGAAATACAGATCGTCCGCGCCGGACCCGGACCCGAAAGCGAACAGCGTGTAGTTCTCGATCTTGGCCACGGAGAGCTTCTGCTGTTTGAAATACGCTTCGGTGGATTCAGGGTTGTAATTGCCCATGGCGATGCCCACCGTCAGTTCGCTCGAGGGAATGTCCGTGGGTACCCCTTTGTCGTTTTTGATCGTGGCATCGGGAACCAGGCCCCACACAAGTTCATCGACCTGGCTGTTGGGATCCACTCCAGCCGACGCGAGGAACTTCTCGAATTGCTTGAACCGCTCCGGCAGGATTTGTTCCCGCAGGGCGGGGAACCATTTCTCGGTCCTCGCCTTCTTCAGGTCCACGTAGCCAATTTCCCCCGTGTCCTTCGGGAAAAGCGCGAGCGTATCCGCGCTGACGCCCCCGGCCTTGGCCGGACCCGCCAGCGCCATGGCCATCAGAAATAGTGCGCAGGCGGCGAAAAGCACGCCCAAATTCTTCCTCGTCCTCATGTCTTGCTCCTTTTTCGACTGGGGAGTGAATCTTTATTCTACGACATCACGGTTTCACTAACCTAAGCGGGTGCGTAATTCGGCAACCTTAATCTTCATTTGGTGAACGTAATTCACGTCTTTCAGTCCATCTAGATTGATCTCCACGTTGGCCAGAGCGCCCTTCGCGGCCGCCACTGCCATTAGACGTGCCACCTGCAGATCTGACTTCATAGATGCCGCCGCGATGGCCTGCAGTTGCAACAGGTGCCCGTTGAGTTGCGCTGCCTTTTCGGCAACCTGCAGCGGCACCTCCGCCGCTTCCTTGGTTGCCGCCTGGATGGAAGATTCGCGTTGTGTTGTCTCTTCTGCGTTTCCTTGGGGCAATTTGACCGCTGCCATGACCGACTCATACGATGCGGCGTCCCGATCTATCGCTGCTGTCAGTTCGTCTGCCGTCCTCCGCAACTCGTCCAACACTTCAGAGAGTTTGTCGACGTGCATTGCCTGGGACTTCTTCTTTCTTGACAGCCCTGCCACCATTTGCCCCAATGCCGCGGCCATTGCCCCGACGTAGGCAGATACGCTTCCGCCACCAGGTGTGGCAGTAGGCGCTGCAACCGCTTCCAGAAACGGCCGCGCCACGCTGGCGAGTTTTCCGTCTTTTGCTTCGATTGGCGTTCCAGTCAACACTGCTTCAAGCTTGTTTTCGAACACTTGCGATGGTGAGAAGCCTTCCAGCTGCAGGAAAAAATCGGCTGCCATTTCGATCGCCTTTTTCGGAATCAGCCCGACAATTTCGCTCCCGACCGGTAACGCGCCGTACCGTGCCGCCTCGCGCTTCACCATTTCGTACACGCGGTGCATTGGGGTTTGCTCGAAGTCCGTCAAATTGATGGAAACCTGTGCCAGGTTACGCGCTTTCAATTCCACTCCCATGGACTTCACATACCGCAATCCGCCACTCGAAAATCGAATGGCCTTGGCGATCTTGTTCGCAATACTCACATCCGATGTGTTCAAGTTCACGTTGTACGCGATCAGGAATTTTCGTGCTCCGACTACCGTCACTCCCGCGGTCGGATGTAATTTCGGCTCGCCCACGTCCGGCTGTCGGTCGTGATTTTTCTTTAGTTCCTCTCGTAGTCCCTCGAATTGTCCTCGGCGCACATTTTCCAAATTGACCCGGTCCGGTCGTGTTGCGGCTGCCTCATAAAAAAAGATGGGAATTCGGTATCTTTTCCAAATCTCATTTCCCACGCGACGCGCCAATGCCACACAATCCTCGAGTGTCACGTTTTCAATGGGAATGAACGGCACAACGTCCGTCGCTCCCACGCGAGGGTGTGCCCCCGTGTGCGTTGTCATATCGATCAAATCCATCGCTTTCCCCGTGCCCAGGATCGATGCCTCGCCCACAGCTTCAGGCTCACCCGCCAGTGTGATGACGCATCGATTGTGGTCCGCGTCCATCTCCCGATCCAGAACGTACACACCGGGCACGCTGCTCATCGCTTGCACAATCGCATCCACTTTCGCCGGATCTCGCCCTTCGGAAAAATTCGGTACGCACTCAATCAATCGTTTCATAGCTTATTCCGTCTTTTTGCTGTGGATTTGGACTCACCATCAACAAACCAACCACACATTATCACCCTGAGGGCTAAGTCCCTTGCGCTTGCCCCACTCAAGCCCGCAAGCACTCAGTCCTGGCAATTCCCTTAATTTCTCGCGTGGATAATCTCTCCGCCCTTCACCGTCATCCAACACCGCTGCATCCCAAAATAATAAGGAATTTCGCGATAATCCTCCACTTCGAACACCGCTAGATCTGCCTCTTTGCCTACCTCGAGTGAGCCAACTCTCTTCTCTCGTCGCAATGCATAAGCAGCGTTAATCGTCGCCGCGGTAATCGCTTCCGCTGGCGTCATCCGCAACTGACTGCAAGCCAGGGATAACACCATCGGCATGCTTACCGTCGGGCTCGTCCCAGGATTGTAATCCGTTGCCAACCCAACCACGGCTCCTGCCTCGATCAACTCGCGCGCTGGTGCGTATGCCTTCCACCCCAAATGAAAATCGCACCCCGGAAGCAAAGTCGCCACCGTTCGTGACTTTGCCAGCGCCCGCATATCTGCCCCGTTTACGTGTTCCAGGTGATCGCAGCTCGCTGCCCCAAGCTCCACGGCCAATTGTGTCCCCCCGGTGCGAGATAGTTGCTCCGCGTGCAGCCGCGGCACTAACCCGTGCTCTTTCGCCGCGCTCAGAATTCGCCGGGCCTCCGCCCGCGTGAACGCTCCCCGATCACAAAACACATCACAGAACTCCGCCAACCCTTGGTTCACGACTTCCGGCAACATTTGTCCCACTAGTAGCGCGATGTAACGCTCTGCCCCGTCTGGCTTACCACGAAATTCTGCCGGTACGACGTGTGCGCCCAAAAACGTCGATACGATCTCCAATGGCTGTTCGCCATTTAGCTCTCGTTGCAACTTCAGTATGTTCAATTCGCTCGTGATATCGAGTCCATAGCCGCTCTTCGCCTCCACTGTCGTGGTTCCGAACGAGGCAAACTCTCTCAGTGCTGCCAGAGCTCTCTTCTTGAGCGCTCCCGCACTCGCAGCTCTCAGCCTCTTCACGGAATTTAAAATCCCACCGCCCTTTCTGGCGATCTCTTCGTAACTCGCGCCTTCAATTTTCAGCTCATATTCTTCCGCGCGGCTTGCGGCATGAATCAGGTGAGTATGTGAATCCACAAAGCCGGGCAGCACTACGCGTCCGCCCACGTCCAGTTTCGGAGCCCGTTTCGCGCCTTTCCGGGCTTCCACCTGCGCACGAGCACCGACCGCAGCTATCCTCCCGTCCTGGATTAGGACCGCTCCATCTTTCACGATACCCAAGTTTGAAAGGGAATTACCTCGCCGGGGAGCGCTTCCCCGCAGCGTCAGTATTTGCGCAGCTCCAGTAATGAGCAGACTTTTTGCCAAATCGTCGTTATCGCGTCTCGGTCGGACCGAAACGCACCTTACGCACCAACAGCCATTCCTTGATAGGCCGGCACAAAAACTTCCTTCACAAATGTCTCAATGGATGTCGACGTAGTGTTCTCTGCCGACCTCGGCTCCGTCGCCACTACGGTTCCGTTGTTAATCCCTTGGAACATCTCGATGAAGTAGGCCGCAGTCTTCGGTGGGGTTCCCATCTGCACCAGCACCTGTTGCACCTGATCGTAGGGGAACTGCGCATACCGCAGTCCCGAATTGTTCAGCGCCTTTCCGATCACCGATGTCACTTCATTCATACTGAGGTCGCGCTCCCCTAACAACTCCCGGGTTTGTTTCCCATTGAAATCCAATTTCAGCAGGCGTTCCGCGGCATACACTCCGATGTCTCGCGTTGCGATCATCGGAATCTGCAAATCCGCCTTCAACGCGCCTCCGTACATTCCCATCATGTGGATCATGCTGATTGCTGCCAGGTGATTCTCGAAAAAGTAGGCAGCGCGCAAATGCAACACGTTCAGTTTCTCGACAGCGTTCAATTTCTGCTCCGTCCGATGAACCCCCAGAATTGGTCCTGTCCCGGCCGGCGCCTGTGCGCCAAAGCTGCTTAGATTGACGGCATAATGCAGTCCGGCATCGCGGGCCGCAGTCGAGATTGCATCGCTCTCCCGTTCCTGTTCGGCTCGGTAATCTTGGGAGGTCATGCCAGGTGGCAACATCAGGAAGGCTGCCCGTACGTCTCGAAACGCCCGGATAAGCGCTTCCGAGTCATTAACGTCTGCAATAAAGGCCTCGGCACCCTTCTGCACAAACGGCTGCAGCCTCGCCGTGTTTCGCCCGACGACTCGCACCTTCTCGCCTTTTTCCAGCAGTTTCTTCGTAATCACAGACCCGATATGGCCTGTTGCACCTAGGACGGTATACATCGTCAACTCCCTCGACTGAATGTCATTTCTGATGCCATGCCAGCCCTGCGATGTTCGAACCTTAGCACATGCACCTGTGCCCGGGATCGCTTCTCATTCAGAGCATAGGAATCTTCACGCCGTTTGTTTTCGCGAACTCGATGGCCTCAGCATACCCTGCATCGACGTGCCGCGCTACGCCCATTCCGGGGTCGTTCGTCAGCACTCTTTCGATGCGCCCTGCCATCTCTTTGGTGCCGTCGGCGCAGGTCACTTGTCCGGCGTGCTGTGAGTACCCTATCCCAACTCCACCGCCATTGTGAATGGAAACCCAGGACGCGCCACTGGCGGTGTTCACTAAGGCGTTCAACAACGCCCAATCCGCCACCGCGTCGGATCCATCCTTCATCGCTTCCGTTTCGCGATAAGGGGAAGCCACCGAGCCACAATCTAGATGATCGCGGCCCATTACGATGGGGCCCTTCAGTTCGCCGTTAGCCACAAGGTCATTCAACGCCAGTCCGAATTTGTCGCGTTCGCCATAACCCAGCCAGCAGATCCGCGATGGCAGCCCTTGGAATTTCACCTTCTTCTGCGCCAAGGTAATCCACCGTTTAAGGTGCTGGTTCTCAGGGAACATTTCCAGCACAAGCCGGTCAGTTCGCGCGATGTCGGATGCCTCTCCGGAAAGGGCCGCCCAGCGGAATGGCCCTTTGCCCTCGCAGAAGAGCGGCCGAATGTAGGCAGGCACAAATCCTGGGAAATCATAAGCGTTCTTTACGCCTGCCTCGAACGCGAACGTCCGAATATTGTTGCCATAATCAAATGTCACCGCGCCGAGCTTCTGCAAGTCCAACATCGCTTGCACGTGCTCACCGATGGCAGCAATCGCCCGCTTCCGGTACTCCTGCGGATTCTTCTTGCGTAGCTCCACAGCTTCCGCCAGCGTCATCCCGTTAGGAACATATCCGTTAACCGGATCGTGAGCGCTCGTCTGATCGGTCAGCACATCCGGCACCACGCCACGCTTCGCCAACTCGGGAATCAAGTCCGCGCAATTCCCGACGAGCCCTACCGAAGTCGCCTCGCCCTTGCGGACCGCATTCTTCAGGATCCGCAAAGCTTCATCCAGCGATGTGACCATCACATCGCAATACCCCGTCTTCACCCGCCGCTTGATCCGCTCCGGGTCCACATCGATCCCCAGAAACGCTCCACCATTCATCGTCGCGGCCAGCGGCTGGGCGCCACCCATGCCGCCCATGCCTCCGGTAACGACGAGTTTCCCGCTCAAGTCGCCACCAAAGTGCTGCCGCGCTGCCGCCGCAAACGTCTCGTAGGTCCCCTGGAGAATCCCCTGCGTGCCGATATAGATCCAACTACCCGCGGTCATTTGCCCGTACATCATTAATCCGGCGCGATCCAGTTCGTTGAACTTCTCCCAGTTATTCCAGTGGCCCACCAGGTTTGAATTGCAGAGCAGGACGCGCGGCGCGTATTCGTGAGTGCGAAATACCGCCACAGGCTTACCCGATTGCACCAACAATGTTTCGTCGGCCTCCAACGCCCGCAGCGATTTGACGATCGCGTGAAAGCAATCCCAATTTCGCGCTGCTTTACCTGTCCCGCCATACACCACAAGCTCTTCCGGCCTTTCTGCCACGTCTGGGTCCAGGTTGTTCAGGAGCATTCGCAATGCCGCTTCCTGTTGCCAGCCTTTGCAGGAAAGCTCTGTGCCGCGCGGCGCGCGAAAAGGTCCCCGGCTTGTCTCTGGATCATTGACGACTGGTAGAGTTGCTCCCATGTTCCCGATTCCTCTGCCCTATCTTAACGCAGCTTGATTCTTGCCCGATAATGCGGCACAAAAGCTGCCACCCGCCACATGGTAAGCCTGTCTGCGGTCCGGGAGAAAACAGTGCCTGGAAACCCCGGCCGCCACACTTCGAAGACTGCCCGAACTCGTCATCGCCATCGCCCGTTGCACCCGTTTTCCTTCTAGGGTACATTCAAAAAAACATGAGCTACAGTTCTCTTCCTGCCGGCCTTCTTCGCGCCGTCGATCAGCACCCCTCCCCGCGCGCTCAAATGTTCCGCAGCAGCGAACGATGGGAAGCCATTTCCTCCCAGGAACTCCTTCGCCGTATCTCCGGCTTAGCTAACTCTTTGGTCGAATTAGGCGTGAAGTCCGGCGACCGCGTTGGCTTGTTAGCTCCCAACTGTCCGGAATGGCACACCGCTGATTTTGCAATCAGTGGTTCCGGCGCGATCACCGTACCCATCTACTTCAATGAATCCCCCGACCGCATGACTTACATCCTGAACCACTGCGGAGCGCAGGTTATTTTCATTGCGGGCCTTCGGCAGCTAGAGAAATTCCTCGAAGTGCGCAATCAACTCGCTCATATCCAGCAGGTGATCGTCGCCGGAGCCGGTGACGCCATGCCTTCCGAGTTTCTCCGTTACGAAACTCTGATTGCTACCGCCGGTCCCACGGAAATCGCCGCCTTCCGCAAACGTGCTGCTGATGTTCTCCCGGGCCAGCTCGCCTCCATCATTTATACGTCCGGAACGACGGGCGAACCCAAAGGCGTAATGCTCACGCACGCAAATTTCAGCTCAAATGTGGCCGACTCCTGCCGCGATGTGGTTCTCCACGCCGAAACCGATCTCGCCGTCTCGTTCCTCCCCCTTGCCCACGTCTATGGCCGCATGCTCGACTATCTCTACATATTTCAGGGCTGTCCCATTGCCTATGTTCCAGTTGTCGAGAATGTTGCTCAAGCTTTGGTTGAAGTCCGTCCCACAGTTCTTGCGGCCGTCCCTCGCTTCTTCGAGAAAATCTATGCGCGGCTGATGGAACAGGGCAGCAAGAATTCGGGGGTCAAGCGCAAGATTTTCGATTTCGCCATGAAGACAGCAAGAGATTCTGCTGCCTGGCGCTGTGGCGAAAAATCTGCCAGCTTGCTTTTGAAAATTAAGTGGGCATTGGCCGACCGCTTGGTGTATTCCAAAATACGCGCTGGTACGGGTGGGCGGTTGCGTCTGGTCCTATCTGGCGGTGCGCCCCTTTCCAAATCACTGGGCGAGTTCTTCTGGGCTATCGGCATTCTCATCTATCAAGGCTATGGCCTTACGGAAACCTCCCCTGTCCTTACCAACAACTACCCGCACAATCGCGCCGGCAGCTCTGGCCGGCCCATCGCCAATGTGCAAATTCGCATTGCAGATGATGGAGAGATCCTCGCCAAGGGGCCCTGCGTCATGCAGGGCTATTACAAATCGCCCGAAGCGACTCGTGAAGTACTTTCCGAGGACGGCTGGTTCAAAACTGGCGATATCGGCTATCTCGACAAAGACAACTATCTCTTCATCACCGATCGCAAGAAAGACTTACTGAAAACCGCGGCCGGCAAGTTCGTGGCTCCCCAACCTATTGAAAACATCTTGAAAACTAGTCCGTATATCCTCAACGCCATGATCGTCGGCGATCAGCGAAAATTTGTTGTCGCACTTATCGTCATCAATCCCGTTACGCTATCCTCGAAGTTAGCGGAAGAAGGCTTGAGCCTGTCTTCAAGCGCCCAAATAGCGGCACATCCCCAAGCCTATTCCCTTATTGAAAGCGAGGTCGCTCGCCTGACCTCCCATCTCGCCCAGTATGAAACCATAAAGCGGTTCGCACTTCTCCCGGATGACTTTACCTTCGAAGGTGGCGCTCTCACCTTCACCATGAAACTCAAGCGCCGCGTCGTCGAACACCAATTTCGTGACCTCATTGATAAACTCTATTCGGATGTTACGGAACCGCGACCCTTGGTCCGCGACTGAAATACCTTTCGTCTGCTGCTTTGGCCTCTTCTCTCGAGTTCAACCCTGTGTTAAAAGAGTGGTTCTCGGCGATGTGGCCGTACCCATCTTTCTTTTCTGCGCATCTCATCCGCAGGAAACCAATCTAGTCAGTCAGGAGGATTCCAATGCCAAAAGCAGCTACTGCCACCGCCCGGACCTTTCCCACCAGCGTCGGAGTGCCTGAGAATAATCGTCAAGCTCTCATTGCCTTGTTGAACGCCCGCCTTGCAGATAGTACGGACCTGCGCACGCAGGTGAAGTGGGCCCACTGGAACGTCAAGGGCCTGCATTTCATTCAGCTCCATGAACTTTTCGATTCCGTCGCAGCTCATCTCGAAGAGCAGACGGATACTATTGCCGAGCGTGTCACGACTCTCGGCGGCGTCGCCAACGGCACCGTTCGCGAAGCGGCCGCCAAGTCAGGTCTCAAAGAAGCGGATCTGACCGCATCCGACGGCCCTTCGATGCTGATGTTTCTGGTCCACAATGTCGCCCATCACGCCAACGCCTTGCGCACGGCTGTGCAGGAATCGGATGACCTCGGCGACGCCATCACCGCCGACCTGTTTACGCAGCTAACCCGCGAACTGGATAAGGACCTCTGGTTCCTGGAAGCGCACCTCACTCAAGCTTAAAACCTGTCAACGCCCATTGGGAGGCGCAGATATTTCTCGTCGCCTTTCGTTTCTCGATTGCCGTTTGTTCTCACACTCCCCAAGGACTACAATTTCCTTGGAGAAGCTCTCATGTCTGATCAACTGGTCATTGCAGGTCGAGCATTCAATTCGCGCTTAATCGTGGGTACAGGGAAGTACCGCAGCTTTCAGGAAATGGCCCGTGCACACGCTGCCTCCGCCGCGGACATGGTCACCGTCGCTGTACGTCGTGTGAATCTCACCGACAAGTCGAAAGAATCCCTCCTCGATTACATCGACCGCGAAAAAATATTTATTCTTCCAAACACCGCCGCGTGTTACACCGCCGACGAAGCCATCCGCACCGCTCGGTTGGCCCGCGAGGTGGGCCTGTCAAACTGGATCAAGCTCGAAGTCATCGGGGACCAGCAAACTCTCTTTCCCGATACCGAACAGCTCATCGAAGCCACCAGAGTTCTGGTGAAAGAAGGCTTCGTTGTCTTACCTTATACAAATGACGACCTGATCGCCGCGCGCAAGCTCATCGATGCAGGCGCTGCGGCTGTTATGCCCCTGGCTGCCCCAATCGGTTCTGGCCTCGGCATTCAAAATCCGGCCCATCTCCGAATCCTTCGTGAGCGCATTACTGAAGTTCCTATGATCGTCGATGCTGGTGTGGGTACCGCCTCCGACGCTGCTGTCGCGATGGAACTGGGGGCCGACGGCGTTCTGATGAATACTGCGATCGCTGAAGCCGCCGACGCCGTCCTGATGGCCGAAGCAATGCGCGACGCCGTCGTCGCTGGCCGCAAGGCATTCCTCGCTGGGCGCATGCCCAAGCGTCTTTATGCCTCGGCCTCTTCGCCGTTGGCCGGTGTCGTTCGTTGACCTCTGGTCCACGAACGTCTAGAATTCAAATCGTTTTGCCATGGCGCCCGGCTGGCTCAAACAAGGACAACAGATTCGTCATGCTGAACAAATCGCGAATCTGCTGGCTGGCATTCACGACTTCTACCTGGCACCCGCGAGTCCGCCCGGAAACGTACAGTCCGACAATCGCTCCAAGCCCCGAACTATCCACCTGAGGCACGTCCTTCAGATCGATCACGATTCGCTTGTGCCCCGGTATCCTCTGGCGTACCTCGTCCTTCAACACCCGTGTGTTCTCAAACGTGAGTTTGCCGTGACACTCCGCCACCAGCACATCCTCGCGGTCGTAGCAATGCACTCGAAACCCGCGCGCCGGACTGCCTGATAGATCTGCCATCGATCCTCCCTCGCACTATCCTGGTCCGATATCCGGTCCCCTTCTATCCTACTTAGCGAAGATTTGCCAGACATTCGCGCTTCGGCTATCCGAATCGGGTTAGACTGGTGCCGTGCAACGCAAGATTTTCTGGATGACGTTTGCCGCAGTCGGCCTTGTCGCCGACCTGATCCTTCCGTTTTGGTGGGCCGTTGGCGCCACTATTCCCATTCTTGCGTTCAGTTGGTGGCTTGCGTACCGCAGTGAGTGGTTCAATTAGCTCGGTCCCTCACAGCGTGCGGAACAGAAAATGCCATACTGCATCAACTGCGCCGTGTACGAGCGCCGAGGCAAAAATGGATCCGGTTCTCCGCCAGGTCCATCCATAAAATAGACCCGCCAGCGTCGCCAGAATCACGTACCGCCAATTCGGGAATCCCATATTCGTGATGTGAGAAAATCCAAAAAGCACCGACGCGGTCCACCATCCAGCCAGTTCACTCTTGGAGGCTTTCGACAGGAAATTCTGTAGCAGTCCGCGGAACAATAACTCTTCTGGCCATGCCGTAAACACCAGAATTGCCAGTGAAAGCCCTGCATAAGTACTCCACCGGCTCCATTGCGGCGCAAATGCGATGAAATGCAGTGCGATGCCCAGCGGAATAGCGATGCACGCAAAGGCCACAAAGCTTCCGCCGGCGTAAAATCCCCAGCGCTTTCCCCAGCCGAGGGAATATCCGATCCCCTTAGCGCGCCGTACCAGCAAGAAGGACGCCAGGGCCGCGTTGACTGCAACGAGGACCGTCATTACATGTGCCAATTTGCCGCTAGGATAGGGCCACAGCCAGAGCCTCGGGCCGAACTTCACGAACAACCAAATGCCGAGGATGCTGGCAAAGTCTTGCCATGCTCCGGGAGCGGCGCTTCCCGCCCAAGCGGCCAAGCCGAGCGGCACAAAGATCAATCCGGCTATCGCGGCGAGCCGGGCAAAGAGAATGGAGGAAGTTCCCAACAGATAGATCACGTAGGCGAAGAACACACACACGGCCAGAAACATTCCGCCAGCGGGGCCGAAACGCGCGTCGATTGCATCGGCTACACCACGCGCCGCAAGCAGCAGCGTCGCCAGGAGTAGAAACGCGAAACAGGTCAACGTTGCCGCGAACGCTCGTCCGCCATATCCTTGCCATGAGGCATATAGCGCCGCACCCAAACAAAAGCCTGCCCAGATTCCCAATGTCGCCCATATTCCTAATTGCTTCATCGCGCAGCTCGCGTCACGCCGGTTTCCACGTAACAATATTTGCACATCCCGCCTGAAGTTGTCGGAATCCAGTGATAGGAAATCGATACACTAAGGAAGAGCGCTGCCCATTGAAACGCCTCGCTTACATTGACTGGATGCGCGGTCTTGCGTGCCTGCTGATGTTTCAGACGCACTGCTACGATTCCTGGCTGCGCCCCGATCTTCACGACACGCGGCTTTACAAGCTGTCGCAACTTGGCGGAACTCTTCCCGCGCCGCTATTCATCTTCCTGTCGGGCGTGTCGTTCGCGCTGGTTACGGAAAAGCTGCGAGTGAAGGGAATCGCCCGCGGTGCGATCGCCAGGCAGACCATTCGTCGCGGCGCGGAAATCTTTGCGCTCGGGATTCTGTTCCGCATCCAGGAATATATTCTCGGCTACAAATGGGTTCCCTGGACCGATATGTTTCGCGTGGATGTGCTCAATATTCTGGGCATATCCATGATGCTCATGGGCATTCTGTGCTGGTTCACGGCGGCGCCCGCAGTTTCCGAGGCGCGCCGGAAGGGAATAGTATCCGCGTTGCTCGTTGCGGCGCTCGTTGCTCTGGTCACGCCGCCGCTTTGGACAACCTGGCGGCCGAGATTCCTTCCGTGGCCGCTGGAAACGTACATCAACGGTTCGCACACGTACAATCAGCCGCAACATTGGCTGTTCCCGATCTTTCCGTGGTGTGCGTTTGCGTTCGTGGGCTTAGCTGTTGGTTTTCTGGTGTTCAGTGACTTTGCGCGCCAGCGCGAATCCCTATTCTTCAGTTCACTCGGGCTTGCGGGAATTGCGGCCATTTTGCTGTCGATGCTGTTCGATGCGCTGCCGATTCGTTTGTACGCGGTTTACGATTACTGGCACTCGAATCCGAACTTCTTTCTGGCACGTTGCGGCGTGCTGCTGATTATCCTGTCTTTGGTTTATGCGTGGTGCAAATGGGGATTTGCGCAGAGGGGTTTCAGTCCCGTCATTCAGCTAGGACAAACATCGCTGCTGGTTTATTGGGTGCACATTGAATTTGTGTATGGACGATTTTCGATTCTGCCGAAACATCGGTGCTCGATTTTGCTGGCGACTGCCGGGCTGTGTGTGGTTTTTCTGGCGATGCTGGGACTATCGATCTGGCGCACGCGCTATAAAAACCGAAGCATCAAGGCTTTGCGCTCGCCGACGCCGGCGGCTCCGGAGCCGGCAACTTAATGATGATTTCGCCAGGTTGCGCGAGGCCCAATTCTTCGCGGGCAATTTTGCGGATGGTCTGCGGGTCGGTCTTCAGATCCTGAACGTCCTGCGCCAGCGCGGCGTTTTCCTTGTTCAGCCGGTCGAGCACGCTGCTGACTTTCTGAATCTCCTGTTGTTTACGATGCATGGCCAGGAAGCCGTGTGTGCCGAAGACATCGTGAACGAGAAGGACGACGACGAAAATGGCGAGCAAGTGTCGCCCATAGGCGTGCAGCAATTTCCCGGATTTCTCTTCCCAGTTAATCTTCCTTTACCTCGAGTACGGATTTTGCTTCATCCGCAGGATGCAGCGGTACAACTTTTCTTCCAAGTGGTGTCGAAGAGTCCACGGCCCCACTGGGAATGGTGTTTGCCTTCTGTTCGTCGGAATGTGGACGTTTTCACGGGCGGCAAATCGCAAGTTGGGAATGTCGGCGCGCCGACATTCTTTGGTCAGTTACCCAAGAAGTAATCATACCCCCCCTCCCCCCTTGTTTTTGCTGTACGAGCGTGCAAGCAATTGAAAGCGCGGGGGATAGCCGGGAGGCCGTACGGTACAGTATGGGAAAATGCCGGGAGATCGTGGCGTTTTGTTGCAAGCGGTTGCCGAAGCGGGTCACGTGGTGCATGAAGTTGACTCTAAACCCGCACCTTTCAAAAACCAAATGCGAAAGGTGCGGCACCCAGTCAAAAGCATCTTAGCGCTCAATCTGTGGCCCACCCGCCCGATTATGTAGCGCGAATCGTCAGGAAAGAGACGCCCAAGACCCACCCTCAAAAAACGAGGATGGGGCACCCGCCGGGTTTTTGTGATTTGCGCTGGGGGCCGACCACGCGGTTCCAACGATCTTGCCCACGAAGAGGAGAACTATGGCTGGGCCAGAGGCCCGAAAGATGGCGAGGGTCGCACGACGCGGCAGCGGCGTAAAGCCGCTGCTACAGTGCCGATCATGTCGCGCGAATGTTGCCCACGAAGAGGAGAAGGCACGGCTGGGGCGTTCATCAATGAACGTAGTAGCCGCTTTTGGCGAGGACGACGTAATCGTGGCCCTTGTTCCCGAAGGAGGAGGCCAGGCGAACATCGAGTTTATGAGGCTTGCCGTTGGCGCCGTTGGCGTTGGTGTAGTAGCCGATGTTGTAGCGGGTTTTGATGCGATCGATGAGGGCGCGGAACACGGTGTCCAGATGCGCCACGTCAGGGACGTCGAAAATTTCGCCGCCGGTCTGTTCGGTGACTTTGTGAATGTTGACGAGGCCCGGAACCATGCTGGCGTAGAAGAGAGTGCCGGGCGGGTTGTATCCGGGGATCTTCAGGTTATACAGGACGGCATCCGCGGCGATGGTTTCGGTGACAATATCGCGCGTACCTTGTCCACCGGCATCGGTGCCCACGTCGTCGCTGATCAGGATGATGACGCGGCGGCCCTTGGGTGGGGCGTTGAGGAGATAGCGAGCGGCGACGAAGATGCCGTCGTTGATGTTGGTGGCGCCACCCACTTTGAAGGCGTTGATCTGCTCGGCAAGCTGGGCTTTGTCCTTGGTAAAAGGCACGCGCAATTCGGCTTCCGTGGAGAAGGTGAAGAGAGCCACCTCGTCTTCGGGCTTGAGGGCGGCGAGTGCGGTGTTGGCGGCTTCGCGCAGCGGACCGAGGAACGGGCCGATGGAATCGCTTAGATCGAGGACGAGGGCGACGTCGAGGGGAAGCTCGTCGCGGCTGAAGATGTCGATTTTTTGCGGGACGCCATCTTCGCGTAGCTCGAAGTCGTCTTTCTTCAGGCCGCCCATGATTTGACCGGACTTGGTTTTCACGGTGGCATCCACCATGACCAGGTTGACGTCCACGTGGATGACGTTGGGAGCCTGCTCCTGTGCTTGAGCCGCGGGTGGGAAAACAAATGCAATGGAAATAAACAGAACGGATAGATGTAGAGTTTTTTGCCAGAGGTTGGACATGCCGCTTGTCTATTATACCGGGGTTGGATTTGCGTGTATTGGCTGGGCGATTTCAAAGAAAGGGGGGCGCGACTGGATAAGAAACCAAGACCCACCCTCAAAAAGCGAAGATGGGACACCCTCGGTGCTTTTGCGGTTTCCACCACAGATGGCCTGGCATTAATGTTGTCGGCTAGGTTGTGGGGTACGCTACTGCGGCCTGGAGGCGGTCAAAAAATCGCCTTAGCCCGAATCGACGAAGGAGGAGCGTCCATGCCAAGAGAGAAAAGCACCCCACTTCCGCAGCCGGTGTTCAACGAAGGGAATGTGACCCCTGACCCAAAGCAATTCAAGACGAAACATGGTTCGGACAATCAACAGTACAAGGAAATTCAAAAGCTGCTGACGAAGGATGTAGTGGCATTCGAGCAATCGCGAGTGCAGGCGGGTGACCTGTACACGCTGGAAAGTGCGCTAGGGCCCCATGGCGCGGAGAGCGTGCAGAATATCCAGAAGGCAGGAAAAATTATTTTTCATTGCGCGGGGGATACGGGAGCGTCGAACGAAGGGAAGTACGGAGATGAACTGCGGGTGTCGGACCAGGTCACCAGCGACTGCCGCACGAGCGACGCGGCTAACCGCCCGGCGTTCTTTTATCACCTGGGCGACGTAGTTTATAACTTTGGAGAATCGAAGTATTACTACGACCAATTCTATGATCCTTATCGCAATTATCCGGCTCCGATCTTTGCGATACCCGGCAACCACGATTCGTTCATCATTCCAGACACTCCGGCAGCAGAGACGCCGCTCACGATTTTTACGAGGAACTTTTGCGCCAGCACTCCGACAATTACCCAGGAAGCTGCTTCACTGCACCGGACGGCCGTGACGCAGCCTGGCGTTTATTTTGCGCTGGACGCCCCGTTTGTGCGGATCATCGGCCTATTCAGCAATGCTTTGGAAGATCCCGGAGTAATTTCCAGCGAAGGCGGAAAATGGCCAGGCGTGCCGGATTACCAATTGCAATTCCTAGCCGCGCAACTGCAGCGGATCAAGAAAGAAAAATATGCCGGAGCGGTGTTGCTGGCGATGCACCATCCGCCGTTCTGTTATTCCCCAGCGCCAAAGTCGGGCGGCGCGGGTGGGAATCACGGCGGAAGTCCGAACATGCTTCGTGACATCGATACCATCTGCAAGGCCCAGGGCGTTTATCCGCACGCGGTGCTTTCGGGCCACGCGCACAACTATCAACGCTTTACGCGCACTCTACGGTTTGGTGGCAAGGATATCGACGTGCCATTTATCATCTGTGGAGACGGTGGGCACAACGTAAACAAACTGGTGCAGGGAAAAGGCGGGCAGCCGGCGCAGGAGCCGCAATTTGGCGTGGCGGTGGACTATATGGAGTCATCGCAGGCGGTGGTGCAATCGAAAAGCCTGGTGTTGAAACATTACGATGATGCGAATTATGGCTACTTGCGGATTACCGTGGATAAGACTTATCTGCGCATCGGGTTCCATCAAGTGGGTCAGTCGAGTCTCCCGCAGTCACGAGTGGATATGGTTACTGTGGAGTTGGCAAGTGGGGCGGTTGTCGGGAACTAGAACCTTTTCGTAAACAGATCAAGCGGGAAGAAAAAAGTATCCTCAGGGGCTGAAGCCCGGATTGTGCTGGGCTGGATGTCGGAGCTGAAGCTCCGAGCCCTAACCAACACTCGGCGGGCGCTGGGGTTGGGAAGGTCGTATACAATCGGGGCGGAGAAACCGGGAATGAAGCGCGAGACGAAATACCGTGTGGTGCTGGTGACGTGCGCGACTTTGGAAGAAGCGCGGAAGATCGCTCGAGGAGTGGTGGAGAAGCGGTTGGCGGCGTGCGTGAATATCGTGACGCACGCAGTGGAGTCGTTTTATACGTGGGAAGGGAAGATGGAGAATAGCAGCGAATATTTATTGATCATGAAAACCAGCGAGGCACGAGTGGGGGAACTGCAGAAGGAAGTCTTGAGCCTGCATTCGTACGATACGCCGGAATTTATCGTGTTGCCGATTGTGGCGGGGTCGGAAGCGTATTTGAAGTGGCTGGGGGAATCTACCGAGTAACGAGTAATCGCGAAATTTAGTGGAACCCAAGACCAGGCGCAGCGCTGAGGGGAACCCCAAGAAGGCGGCGTAAGGCGCCTCTACAAGGAAAATTCGCACGCCAAAGCTAGATGTAAAGGAGGGCCTGGTCGATGTCGGCGACGATGTCTTCTACGTCTTCGATGCCGACGGAGAGGCGGACCAGGCTGTCGGTGATGCCGATACGGTCGCGGACTTCCTTGGGCATGGAGGAGTGAGTCATTTGGGCGGGTAGTGAGATGAGCGATTCGACGCCACCAAGACTTTCGGCGAGCGAGCAGATTTTTACCTGATTGAGGAAGCGGCGGGCAGCTTCCTCGGAGCCGAGGTCGAAGGAGAGCATGGCGCCGGGACCCTTTTGTTGACGGCGAGCGAGTTCGTGCTGCGGGTGATTCACGAGGCCGGGGTAGAAGACCTTTCGGACTTTCGGGTGGGCATCCAGGTGGCGAGCGACGGCGAGGCCGTTGGCATTGTGCTGGAGCATGCGGACGGCGAGAGTTTTGATGCCGCGAGAGGTGAGGAAGCAATCCATGGGAGCAAGGCCGGCGCCGGCAGAGCGCTGTATGAAATAAATTTTCTCGGCATCGTCGGGACGGGTGAGGACGACCGCACCACCCGTGGCGTCGCTATGGCCATTGAGATACTTGGTGAGGGAATGGACCACGATGTGAGCGCCAAGCTCGATGGGCCGCTGGAGATAGGGAGTGAGAAAGGTGTTGTCGACGACGAGGGTGGCGTGGCGCTCGTTAGCGAGCTTGGCCATGGCGGAAATATCGGTGATGCGAAGGGTTGGGTTCGTGGGAGTCTCGATGTAAATCATTTTGGTGTTCGGGCGGAACGCGCCGAGCACCACGGCGGGGTCGGCAGTGTCCACGAAGGAGAACTCGAGACCGAAGTGCACGAGGAGTTGGGTAGTCAGACGGTAGACGCCGCCATAGACCGCTTCAGAGAGAACGACGTGATCGCCCGGGCGAAGGAGCCGAAAGACGGAATCGATGGCGGCCATGCCAGAGGTGAAGACATAGGAGGCCAGAGCGCCTTCGAGCTTCGCGATGGTACGTTCGAGAGCTTTGCGGTTGGGATGATTTGTGCGGGCGTAGTCGTAGCCACCCCGGCTTTTGCCCAACTCCTCGTAGACGTAGGTAGAAGTCTGATAGATGGGTAGGACGACCGCGCCGGTGGTCGGATCCGGTTCCTGGCCTACGTGAATCGCATTTGTGGCAAATCCCATTCGCGTGTCTCCTTGATGGCATGCGCTTGAACGAGCGGCAGGACGAAGCGGGCTGTCCAACCGCAGGTGGGGCCTAACTTTTCGAGGCTAGAAAAAAGTTACAAGAGCGGAGGCAGCGAGTCAAATGGCAGAGGCTCTTGACGTTGGAAACGCTTCGGGGTGAGGATGATTGTGATCATGATGAGACGGAATCGGTGGCAAATCTGGATACTCGCACTGCTGATAACACTAGGCTTGGGTACTCCACTATGCGCGCAGCAGGATCAGGCACCACCTTCGAAAGATCAGCCGCCGCCAACAAAAAAGGAGCAAACGCCATCGCCCACGAACCGAATCACGATCGAAGTGACGGGCGGGGATGCCAATAAGCCGATCGAGAATGCCAGTGTGTATGTGAAGACCGTCGAACAACACTTGATCAAAGACAAAAAGTTTGAAGTGAATGTGAAGACGAACCCACAGGGAGTGGCGCACGTTCCGGATTCGCCGCTGGGCCGAGTGCTGGTGCAGGTTGTGGCAGATGGCTGGAAGCCGTATGGGCACTGGTACGACATAACCGAACCAAAGCAGGTGATTAAAATTCATCTGGAGCGGCCGCCGAAGTGGTATTAGGAAGGCACGGCGCAGGATTTAACCAAAAAAGAGAAGAAAGATTCCTGACTCCGAAGACTCGGTTCGGAATAACGGACTTACAGACGTCGGTTCCGAGGAAAAAAGTGGTGACGGAAATGGGGATTGCACAAAAATAGTGCAAACCGCATCATCGCATTGAAATTTGACGGGTTAGAAGAAGATTTCCAGTTCTTTCCACAAGCTTTTCCACTTTTGTGTTGAAAACTTAACGCTGGCGAAATATTTTTTGTTGCGCAAAGGAAGCCGTCGTGCACGAAGCGACGGAAAAATAGTTTGCTTGACACTTTTTGACCGGCAGAATTGCCGGATGTTACAGTGAAGTGGATGGAAATCACTCCATGAATGAAAGCACCAACGGACCTTTTTCGCTAATGCAGATGTTCTGGGGAAACTTGGCCTCGCGCCCGCTGCGGTGCTTCCTGAGCATCCTGGCAATCGCCATTCAAGTGGTGCTGGTGCTAATGATTGTGGGCATGACCTCTGGGGTAATCGCGGACTGGGGAAAGCGGGTGGAGGGCGTCGGGGCGGATATCCTGGTGCAACCGCCGAACGCGTCTATTTTCTTTGCGTTTTCCAGTGCGGTGATGCAGGAATCATTGGGCGACGAGATCGAGAAACTGCCCGGAGTAGATGAAGTGGCGCCTACGCTGATCCTGAGCGACCCAAAGACCCTGATGATCATCTACGGAATCGATTACAAGCGGTTCAACGCGCTGAGCAAGGGATTTGTTTTCCGAGCCGGGAGGCCGTTTGAGGCTCCGGATGAAACGATTGCGGACGACATTGTGGCGCAGACACGGCACCTGAAAGTAGGAGATAAGGTGACGCTGATCAACCGGCCCTTCCGGATTTCAGGGATCGTGGCGCACGGAAAAGGGGCGCGATTCTTCATCCCGCTGAAGACCGGGCAAGACGTTATGGGTGCCGAAAAGCGGGTATCCATGTTTTTCGTGAGGAGCAAGGGAGACACGGAAGCGACGCGGGCGGAGATTCTGAAAGTGAATCCGCAGAACCGGGTACGGTCGATGTCCGAATACGTGACGCTGATGAGTTCATCTAAACTGCCGGAATTGAGGCCGTTTATCCGAACGATGGTGGTGTTGGGAATCGTGGTGAGCTTCCTGGTGGTGCTGATGAACATGCATACCATGGTGATGGAGCGCACCCGGGAGATTGGAATCCTGAAGGCGTTGGGATTTACGCGGCTGGAAGTGGTGCAGATGCTGCTGGGAGAGACCGCGGTGCTGGCGATTTTGGGGAGCCTGATGGGGATTGGAATTACGTTTCTTGCGCAAGCGATCCTGAAGGAAACCACTCCTTCGTTGCCAATCCTGCTCTCACCGGGTTGGGTGGTGGCGTCGATTGGACTCGCGCTGCTGGGCGCGGCGCTGGGTGCGACAGTGCCAGCGGTGAGAGCGTCGAGCTACGATCCGGTGGAAGCGCTCGCGTACGAGTAAACACGTTCTGAGAATTCTTCCTCAGTTTTCCTCAATGACGGCGTTGCACGAAGAGACCGAAACTGATATGAGAGAACCAGAAAATGGCGGTGCCCCCCGCCAGGAAATAGGCGTATCCAATACCAAGGAGAAGTTTATGAAGCGGATGAAGTGGGCAATCGTGCTCTTGTTGCTGGGATTTGTTGCGCCAGTGAAGGCGCAAATGGGCATGGACATGTTCCGGCGACCCTCGATCACCAAGGCCTTTCACCCTGTTGTCGGCAAAGGAGCGCAGTACGAGACGATTTCCAAAGGAACAGGCGACAAATCCAGAATGATGGAGATGGGTGTGGTCGGGAAGGAAAGCGTGGGGGGCAAGGATGGCTATTGGATGCAGTTTGTGACCACCGACGATAAGGGAACGCCGCACGCGGGAAAAGCGTTGATCACCACTGACGATTTTGAATTCCACCGGATGATCATCGAAGTGCCAGGGCAAGGCGCGATGGAGATGCCGATGAACATGACCGCGAAGAACCGCGAGAACATGGACAATCGCTTGAGCGATTGGCATTCAGTCGGGACAGACACGATCACGGTGCCGGCGGGCACGTTTAGTTGCGACCATTGGAGAAACGACAAAGAGAACTCCGACATTTGGACGAGCGACAAGGTGACGCCGTTTGGGATGGTGAAAGAGCAACGGAAGGATAGCGCCACCGTGCTCGTGAAGGTGCTTGACAATGTTCCGGACCGGATTACCGGGCCGGTAAAGAAGTTTGACATGCAACAAATGATGCAACAGATGCAACAACAGCGGCAGAATCCGAATCAGTAGACGTCTTCCAGGCGTTTTCAGGAACTTTGCAGTGCTTATCGGGCGGGATGGCAGCGCATCCCGCCCGTGTCTTTTTTGCAACAGCGGCATCGAAGGAGAGAAGGAAAGAGAACGATGGCGACGGACAAATATTTGCCGGCAAAGATCGTGGACCGCAAGGAAGTGGCGCACGACCTGTTTCTGCTGCATGTGGAAGCGGACCAAGCGTTGCCGTACCTGGCCGGTCAATACGCGACGCTGGGCGTGGAGGTCGAGGGAAAGCACATCGAGCGGCCGTACTCCATGTGTTCTTCGCCATACGAAAGCAGACTGGAATTCTTCGTGGAACGTGTGCCGAAGGGCGCGCTGACGCCGCTGCTTTACGCGATGGACAAAGGGGCGCCGTTGCTGATGCGCCGGTTCGCGAAGGGCCGCTTTACGCTGGATTTGCGGAGCGGGAGGAAAAATCATCTGCTGTTAGCCACGGTGACGGGCATTGCGCCGTACGTGAGCTATGTCCGGACGGTTTACCAGGATTGGAAGAGGGGCGAGGGTGTGATGCCGGGAGAACACCGGCTGTTTTGCATCCAAGGCGCGAGCCGAAGCTCGGAGTTTGGCTACCGGGATGAGTTAGAACGCGTGGCTGGCGAAGTGCCATGGTTAAAGTATGTGCCGACGGTGAGCCGGCCCTGGGAAGATGAAGGCTGGCAGGGAGAGAAGGGGCGAGTGGACGATTTGATTCGCAAATTTGCGGATCTATGGAACCTCAAGCCGGAAGAAACTACGGCGTATCTGTGTGGGCATCCAAGCATGGTGGAGAATGGGCGGGGCATTCTGCTGCGCGCGGGGTGGAAGAAAGACGCGTTGCAGGATGAGGCGTACTTCCCGCTAGGCAGGTAGGCGATGTGGGTCAACCCTGCTCAGATGGATGGAGCGGCGGCCTCGAGGCGGTCGGCGACATCGGAGATGGTTTCGACGGGGACACGGACGTGGATATTGTCGGTGTCGTTCACCGCATCGATGCAGAGCTTGCCATCACGAACGGAAATCCGGACATGCTCGTTATCGCCGCGAACGTCAACCAGCTGTGCATTCGGGTATTTCTTCAGTTCTTTAGCGAGTTCGCGAAGAGCGGGAAGATAGGGTCGTGCCTGCGCGGCGGCCTGTTCAAGGTGACGGCGCGGGACAACGCGCAGGCCAACGGGAACGACCGTGGCAGGAACCCAGATGTGGACGTGGGTGCTCTCCCCGCGGTTCTCGTCGACATCGACGCGGATCACTCCTTCATGGAAGACGTAGGCGCCCGCTATCGCGAGGGTGGCGCCGAACCCCAGAGCAGCTTTGGCGAGGAAGAGCATTGCAAATCTCCTTCAAAGATTTCGAATCATGCCCTGGGCATTGCGGAACTTCGGTTGAGATCCTCCGTCGCGCAAACAGCGCTCCTCAGGATGACCCGAGAATTCAGTCTGAAATATTCCTGGAATCGATCCAGATGCGGACGGTATTCTCGTCATCTTTTACGCTGACGAGTTCCGTGTCGCCATGGGATGAAAGGGCGTGAAGAGCGGCGACGATGTCGAGTTCATCCTTGCCGGCGGAGAAGAGGGCATCGACAACCTTCATCGGGACTTTGATCTCTACTCTGGATTCTTCAGTGGACGCAGACTTGACGGCGCCTTCCTTGCCTTCGGAGTGCTTGGCCTGCTTTTCGCCCGATTTCTTCTCCGTGACATGGATATAGAGGTACCCGGCGTTTTTGGCGATGCGGACGTTATCTTCATTGCTCTGCACGGTGACATATTCGCCATCCTTGAAGGAGCGTACTGCGTCCAGTAGGGTGCGGAGATCGACGTCATTGAGATGGGCATTGTCGATGCGAATCTTGCCGCTCTGAAGATTGTCGTGCCGGATGGCGGGAAGCACCTTTTCGGCCATTTCGATGGGTACGTTGACGCGAACGGTCTCGCCCTTCGCATCCTTGCTGTCTACGCGGACATGGATCCACTGATCGGTCTTCGAGGAAGTCTGGGCCAAGGTGGAGGCGGGGAAAAAGCTACCTGCGAAAAACAGGACCGAGCCCGCAAAAGCGAGGAAACCCCTGGAAAGATGGTTCATGAGTGAAGCTCCTTCGTGATAGGTACGGGCGAAAGGCCAGAAAAGTTCCCGGGAGGATAGAAAATTGCACCGGTTCTGGCCAGAAGTGTCGCACCTACGGCGCTGCCGGCCGGATTGGCACCTGCTCCCAGCCCTTACGGGCTGGGCTACCTTCTGTCGCACCTACGATGCTGCTGAAACAGCAAGCTGAGCGGACCGCCTCCCGTCCTTCGTCAGGGCAAGCAGACGGCGGTCCTGAGGAGGCGGGAGTAGGGCTAGCGGCCGAGAGGGATTTCGCCGAATGCGAGTTGGGGGAAGAGAGTTTGCGGAGAGACGGGCGAAACGGGCAGGCCGTCGTCACCATCGTCTACGGAACCGTCGTGGCGATGGCGCAAGGAATGGATGCCCATGCGGGACAGGTCGAAGGCGCTATAGATGATGTTACCGCGGACGACGTCACTCTTGTAGAGGAGAACCTCATTGCGGAAATAGCGAACAAGGCGCGAGCGGGGCCGGATGGGGATGAGAGGGTTGAAGCGAGTGTATTCGATGGACGGACGGTTGCAGTCCTTGAGTTGCACGATGGTAAGCATGCCATCGGTGCGCATTTCGTCGCCGGAAGAGTTCATCATGAGCGAATGGACGTCCGGGCGGGGCATGAGATAAACGGAATCGACGCATCCGGAGAGGGTGAGATCGCGAACGAGCATGTTAACACCATCATCGAGGTTACGAGCGATGTGGTGGATGAATTTGTGATAGCGGAGCGAGAGGACGGCGCTGGTTTCACGGGTATAGGCGCTGAGCCAGGCGTGTTCGTTGAGGACCGTGCGCGGCTGGCTCCAGACGCGGAGGTGCTCGCGTTTTCCGTAACTGTCAAAGCTCTTCTGCCAGGTGAAGTCTTGGGGTTGGCCATTCAAGAACTGGTGAGAAACGGGCATGGTGGGATAGTTGTTGAAGGTAAGAAAGGCCGATAGCTGCTTGGCGAACGCATGCGGCGAATTGGGGTCGCCGGGGAGCCAGCCGGCGGCACTGAACGCGTCCTGCAGCTGCTGTTCAGAGCCAAGGAACAGAAGATTGACGAGGTCGGCTTCTTTGCCGTAGCCGGTGGCAGTACGCTCGGGAACGTTTTGGAGAAGGTGTTCAATCTCACCGCGTTCGTATTCGTCGAGTTCAAAAGAGACAGCGGGAAGCTCCGGCTGGTTGGCGACGTACAACGGGATGGTCAGCTGGAGACGAAGGTCGGTGCCGGGAGGAAGATAGATTTCCGGCTCAGGGAGAATGCTCAAAGAGCGATAGATGATCAGGGTCAGATCGCCATACGGATTGTAAGTGGGCAAGTGGATGAGCCCACTGGTGATGCGGCCTTGGGGAGTGTCGGTAGAGCGGATGCCGTGGATGACGCCTTTGCGGGCGACTTCTCGAGCGTTATCGATTTCGACGACCTGGGAACTGACGGGGAGGATGTCGCCGTTGGAGGTCACCAGCCGGTTGAACTGGATCTCCAGCGAGGCGGTGTCATGCGCGAAACCCATGCCGACTTTGCGGACGGAGATGATTTCGCCGTCCACTTCCAGGCCGGCGGGAAAGATTGGGGTAGAACCACATTCCGGCGACTGGATGAGCACAGCGCGTACCGAGGTTCCAGGCTTGGAACTGTACGAGGCGACCGGATCGAGAAGGCGGACCCAGAATGATTTGCCAGAGGGAATGTACTCGCAATTGGCAGAGGCGGGCACAGCAAAGGACAAAGCCAGAAGAAGAAACAGGCAAATGCCCAACGAGAGGCGGAGGCCGAAACGGAAGCCGCGCGAGGTACGGTTCGTGACGGGGATGACGATCAATTGTTCCGTGCTAGACACTTACACCCTCAGCGGCAACCAGTCCTGAACAGTGTGCCTTCAACTGCTCAGAATGTGTTGCTCTGACTCGGTAACATTTGCGAAAAGCGCAACTGGTACTGCGTACAGGGGTTCAGGCTGCTTGCGCTGGCGGTGCGCGGATTGAACAAGGCCTGAGGCGGAACCAACACTCTAACAGTACTTATAGAATAGCTAAAACCGTTCAAGAAGTGTAGGCCGTTGGTCTACTTGACTTCGCGGACCGTGCCAATTTTAACGGTGCTGGCGTAGCGCTTGTAGTTCGAGTAGCGAATGGTCATGCGGATGTGCACATCGCCACTCCGGAAATGGAGATAGTCATCGGCGCGGGTGTACACCGGGAACCAATAACCCTTTTCGATGTTTTGGCGGTAGGTACGGAAACGTGGAAAAACGTTTTCGTTACCCTTGCTGACGATGTCTGGAACCGCCTTGCCGTCGCTCATAACGATCTGCAAATCCTTGTCATCGACCCAGACGCGGCCCTGGAAATAGCGTTGTTTCTTCTCGATGACCTTGGGGCCTACGTCGAAAACGTAGGTGGAAAGTTCATCGACCTGTTGGCGACCGATGTAGGTGATGTTGTATTTCGGTAGTTCGGAGGTGGTGAGCACGAAGGGCTGAACATTGCGGACGTCGTCGTAGTCTTGCTGGCTCATGGAAATACGTTGGAGGGAGTCTTGCGGAGCGAATATGACTTTCTCAAAGCGCTTGCCGTCAGGAGTAAAGATGATGTCACTGGTCTCCCGGTGCTCACCGTCGGGGCGACCGTCTTCGTCGAGGGTTTGGATGGAGAAGTCCTGGGTGTAAGTGTAATTATCACGCTCTAGCTTGAACTCGGCTTCGCGCTCGGCGAAACGCTTGATGATGTCTTCGACAGGAATGGAAGGGGGATCCTTAGTGATGGGATTGTCCCCAGGTGAGCGAATTCCCTGAGGGGGAGGGGAAGTGTGATACGTCTGATTCTGATTCTGCGGCGGAGGCGGCGGAGGAGCTTGCGTTCGTGAGGCAGGAGCACCAGGAAGCGGCCCGGGATCTTGAGCAGAAGAAACGAAGACGAAAGTGCCGGTGAGCAGAAACGTCAAGCCAAGACGGAGCCCGTTAGCGGCGATGTTCGTTGGTAAAGACACGGCAATACTTCTCCTGATGAGGAATCGGCCTCTCAACATATAGAGTCTAGCGCATTAGGCGGGGTTGTACGAAATTCAGGGAGCCTTCGCGATATCCTAAAGCCGGGCGGAGCCGAGTGTGTCCGTTTCGTGAAATGAGGTCCAGCAATGCTGGCCCCCTGCTGAGAGAAATAGTCGCTGCAAGGGCGGATCAGGCGGGCCGCCACTTGAGGAAGACGGCGGCCAGAGGTGGCAGGGTGAGGGCGAGCGAATAACTGCGGCCCATCCAGGCGTGCTCGCTGGTATTCATTCCGCCGAGATTGCCGACATTTGTGCCGCCGTAAATGAGCGCGTCGGTGTTGAGGATTTCGTCAAAATGGCCGGAACGCGGGACGCCGATGCGGTAACCGTAGCGCACGACAGGAGTGGCGTTGAGGACGACCAGGAGCATGTCGTCTGGATTTCTCCCCCGGCGAATAAAAGAAAAGACGCTGTTGTCCGAATCATTGGCGTCCAGCCACTCGAAACCCTGCCACTCGAAATCGACCTGGTGGAGGGCAGGCTCGGAAGCCAGAGTCTTGTTGAGGTCCTGGACAAGGCGCTGAATGCCACGGTGGGAATCATATTCGAGGAGATGCCAGTCGAGGCTTCTCGCCTCGTTCCATTCGTTGCGTTGCGCAAATTCCTGGCCCATGAACAGCAGTTTTTTTCCGGGATGAGCGAATTGATACGCAAACAGTAGACGAAGGTTGGCGAATTGCTGCCACATGTCACCGGGCATTTTGTGGAGGAGAGAGTTTTTGCCGTGGACGACCTCGTCGTGAGAAAAGGGCAGGACGAAATTCTCGGTGAAGGCATAGAGAAGGGAAAAGGTGAGCTTGTTGTGCTCGTAGCGGCGAAAGACGGGATCCTTGGAAAAATACTGGAGGGTGTCGTTCATCCAACCCATGTTCCACTTCAGGCTGAAACCGAGGCCGCCCAGATAAGTGGGGCGAGAGACGCTGGGCCAAGCAGTGGATTCTTCGGCGATGGTGAGAATTCCGGGGAAGCGCTGATAGGCGACCTCGTTTAGCCTCTTGAAGAAATCGATCGCGTCGAGATTTTCGCGGCCGCCGTATTTGTTGGGAATCCATTGGCCCGCTTTGCGCGAATAATCGAGATAGAGCATGGACGCGACGGCGTCGACGCGAAGACCGTCGATGTGGAATTTATCCAGCCAGAAGAGGGCATTAGAAATGAGGAAGTTTTGAACTTCGTTGCGGCCATAGTTATAGACGAGCGTGCCCCAGTCGGGATGAGAGCCTTGCCGAGGATCTTCATGTTCGTAGAGATGCGTGCCGTCGAAGGAGGCGAGACCGTGAGCGTCGCGGGGGAAGTGCGCCGGAGTCCAATCGAGTAAGACGCCGAGGCCGGCCTGGTGGCAGCGGTCAACAAATGCCATGAAGTCTGTGGGCGAGCCGAATCGGCTGGTGGCGGCGAAATAGCCTAGTGTTTGGTAGCCCCAGGAGCCGTCGTAGGGATGCTCCATAATCGGGAGCAACTCAATGTGGGTGTAGCCGAGATTTTTCACGTACGGAATGAGCTGGTCGGCGAGTTCGTGGTAGCTGAGCCAGCGGTTGCGATCTTCAGGGATGCGCCGCCACGAGCCGAGATGAACCTCGTAAATACTGATGGGGGAGTCCAGCCAGTTTTTGCGGGGACGTTCATTCATCCAGGTGGAATCCGCCCAATGGTGCTTATCAATGCGAGCGACCACCGAGCCGTTGTGCGGGCGGAGTTCGGAGGCAAAGGCATAAGGGTCCGCCTTGAGAGGGAGAACGACGTTCTGCTGGCCGACAATCTCGAATTTGTAAATGGTGCCTTCGCCAAGTTCGGGAATGAATAGTTCCCAGATGCCGGAGGAGCCGCGAAAACGCATGGGATTGACGCGGCCGTCCCAATGATTGAAATCGCCGACGACGCTGACGCGACGCGCATTCGGCGCCCAAACGGCAAAATGAACGCCGGTGACACCATCGACAGTTTTCACATGAGCGCCGAGTTTTTCGTAGGCGTCGTAATGGCGGCCTTCGCCCATAAGATAAAGATCGAATTCCGTGAGAAGAAATGGGAAGGCGTAAGTGTCGTAGGCCTCGACTGTTTCGCCGTACTCTGTGAGAAAACGAATGCGATAGCTGGAAGGAGCAGGTGCGAGCTCACTGACGCCCGGCAAAACGGCTTCAAAGAAACCTTCGGGTCGAAGCCTGCGCATTGGGAGAGGCTCGGGCAGGCCTTCGTGGGGTAGCGTTTCGGAGGGAAGTCCACGGAGAAGAATGTGTGCTTCGGTCGCACGTGGCTGGAAAAAACGAACCGCCCAGCGGCGTCCTTCGGGAGAGTCGAGAGGATGAGGTCCGAGAATGCCGAAAGGATCGGAATTGCGGGCCACCAGAAGCGACTCTAAACGATCGCGAAGTTGGTCGGCCGCCGGAAGTTTGGGAGAAGAAGGATTTGAGTCGGGCACGAAAGCATTCTATCGAAAGAAAGGGGAACGGGCCATCGGGTTGCTTGCCGGGCCTCTGATAATTAAAAGAGCCGGATGGGGAGCACGGCAGAATCAGGGCGAGATTTATGCGGCAGTTGAGGGATTCCGCGCCCGAGTCTTTCCCTCAACCGCCGCTGGTATCAACTTTCGCCGATACCAAGTTCGTTCCGTCAGGGGGACCGAACGGTTGTAGAGTCGCATTACGTGCAGAAGTACGCAATCAGAAGAAGTGGCACAAAATCGACGAATTTGAATAGGGGTGAAAGCTGCGGTGGAAAGTTGAACTGGCGGAAAAAAGAGGGAGCGGACTGGAGCGATTTCCCGGCAAATGGGAGTTGCGGAACGCGGCGGCAGTCAAACCGCGGTTGCTTGCGAGAGGTGGCTTCCCGGGTTAGAGTGCACGGGAGATCGCACATTTCGAAAAAGCGAGGCGTTTGTTTTCTTCGAAGGGGGATCATCTGGTGCGCCAATCTTCAATCGCAAAAAAGGCAGTGATGCTTTGTGGGGTTTTGGTGATGGGAGCGTTCATGAGCGCAGCGCAGGACCGATCGCAGATGCGATCGATGGTGATTTCGAAGAACGGAATTGTGGCCGCCGAATCGCCCCTGGCGGCACAGGCAGGGGTGCGGATTCTGGAATCGGGCGGTAACGCGGTGGACGCGGCGATCGCCACCAACGCGATGATGGGCGTGGTTGCGCCGATGATGAACGGCATAGGAGGAGACCTGTTCGCGATTGTGTATGACGCGAAGGCGGACAAGCTATATGGGTTGAATGCGAGCGGATGGGCGCCGGCAGGATTAACGATCGAGAAGCTGCACAAGCAAGGATTGCGGGAGATGCCGCAGGCTGGTGTGAACACCATCACTGTGCCGGGAACAGTGGAAGGCTGGCAAAAGCTGGCAGACAAGTTCGGGCGGAAAAAACTCTCGGAGGATCTAACACCTGCAATCCAAACGGCGAAAGACGGATACCCGGTAACGGAATGGGTAGCAATGTACTGGGCCACGCAAACGGACAATCTCCGCGGGGACGACGAAGCCGCGAAAGTGTATCTGCCGAACGACCGTCCACCCAAGACCGGCGAGGTGTTCCGCAACGCCGATCTGGCATGGTCGCTGCAGCAGATCGCGGAACATGGCCGCAATGCGTATTACAAGGGAGAAATTGCGAAGCGGGTACTGGAAACGATCAAGCGCCACGGGGGAGTGATGACCGCGCAAGACATGGCGGAATATTCGGCAGAATGGGTAGAACCGATCTCGACCACCTACCGGGATTGGACGGTTTATGAATTGCCGCCGAACGGGCAGGGACTGGCAGCCCTGATGATGCTGAACATCATGGAAACGTTTCCGCTGGGCCAGAAGGAGTACGGGTTCGCATCAACGAAGGCTTTGCACGCGATGATCGAGGCGAAGAAGTTGGCGTATGCGGACCTGGTGAAATACATTGGCGACCCGCGAGGACAAACGCTTCCAGTGAAAACGCTCTTGTCCAAAGATCGCGCGGCGGAGCGGGCCAAATTAATTGACCCGGACCATGCCAATTGCGAAGTGGCGACGGGGACGCTGCCGGGAGCGGGAGACACGACGTATTTGAGCGTGGTGGATCGCGACGGGAATATGGTCTCGCTGATCCAGAGCAATTACAGCGAATTCGGTTCCGGGATTGTCGCGCAAGGCACGGGATTTACGCTGCAAAACCGTGGGGCGCTGTTCAACCTGGATGCGAGCTCGCCGAATGCTCTGGCCGGCAGGAAGCGCCCGCTGCACACCATCATTCCGGCATTTGCGCAGAAGGGCGACACACGAATTGCGTTCGGAATTATGGGCGGCTGGAACCAGTCGCAGGCGCACGCGCAATTCATCGCGAATCTAGTGGATTACAAAATGAATATCCAGGCAGCGCTGGAGGCGCCTCGTTTCACGAAACGCACGTTTGAAGGATGCGATGTGCAAATGGAAAACCGGATCGCAGGAAAGGTGCGGGATGAGTTGACCGCGAAGGGCCACAAGATTCAAGTGATGGGAACATTTTCGGCGGCCATGGGCGGTGGTCAAGCGGTGCTCCGGGATTTTGGGAATGGAGTGAATTATGGAGCTTCGGACCCACGGAAAGACGGGCAAGCTGCGCCGGAATTACCCGTCGATGCAAAATAAAACATGTCGAGATCGTTTAGCGCTGCTTCTGGAGAAGCTTCCGGTTAACAATCTTGCCCAGTTGCTTCCATCAAGTTTTCAAATTGACGCACGGTATCTGGGGCATAGCCGCTATAGTGATTGTTGGCGAAGATGAAAACGTGGATTTTGCGTCTCATGAAGCTGCGGCAGGCCCTAACCCACTGTTGTAGATCTCCGGTGCGGTCCACGACGGTTTTGTCCCACACTTTTGTTTGTTCCTCGATGGCTTTGCGATCGCCCAGCCACCGAATATAGGTGAAGTCCGTGGTAATGGCGGCGGCATTGGTGAGCCAACGGTTGGGTGGAGGCATCCACGGATGGTCAATGAGGGCGAGGGCAATGTTGTGGTTGCGCAGCAGATCATAGAGCGGTGGACCGAGCCAATATTTGTTGCGGATTTCCAGGGCAAAGCGTGGTTGGGCAGGGAGTTTCTCAAGGAACGGCTTCAGGCGATTCAAAAAGTCCATCGGGCCGGGAAACGCATTCCTGTTGAAGTAAGGAAGCTGCACGAGGATGACGGCGAGTTTTTCGCCGAGCGGTTCGCAGGCGCGAAGAAACTCGGTCATTACGGAGTCCGTGTCCACCAGAACCCGTTCGTGAGTGATTTCCTGAGGTGTTTTCAGAGCGAAAAGAAAATCCGCAGGAGTTTTGTCATACCAGCTCTTCACGGTGGAAACGGAGGGAATGCCATAGAAGGTGGCGTCAACTTCGAGGGTATCGAATTTCGTGGCGTAGTAAGAGAGGTAGTCGCACGGCTGCAGGCCCGGGGGATAGAAAGCCTTCTCCCAGCCTTTGCCTGTGAAGGAGGAAGTGCCCAAACGGAGGAGCCGAGCGTCGGTTTCCGAGTGCATTGGGGAATGATAAGGGAAGAATGGATTGTTTACGAGCCATGAGGGTTAGGGCTTCCCAACGCCATCCGGTTTGACCGGATGGGCGACCTCGAGGGCGAAGAATTAGAGAAGACGCGATAGCCCTTACTTAGCTGGCAAATGGTAAAGGTAGGGTCGTGCCAAGGTTGCTCCGATTTGTGTATCCAAAGTAGACCAGATTGCGTCAAAATGTGTGCCCGCCCCCGATCCAAGGAGTCTGTCGGTACCAACCTGCTCGTGTCTTCCGACAGGAGGAGGAATGAAGCAACGTCTCGATAGGCATTGGTATTCTTTATGGTTCCCTCAACCCAGGCCTTGGGCCAGCGTGCAGATGAGGGCGGACGAGCGCGCCCACCTGAAGCCCGATCAACCAGTTCGAACCGCTATTTGCTCTGCAGCGTGCACACTTGCGTGTCGGTGTACGTGAAGTATCTCGGTATGGAGGAAAGACCACGCGAGGGAGTTTCTTATGAAGTTCCAACGGATCACTAGAGGGCGCGAGTGTCCCGTGTGCAAAGGTTCAGAGGCCTATCGCATCAGGCGCGCGGGGATGTCGGTTAAAGTGGTGTGCAGGCTATTTAATCTGCGCCCGCACTACTGTCCGAACTGCGACACTTTTTTTCTCGGGCCAAGGCATGCGAAGGATTTGAGCATTCGGCAACCGCTGGGACCGGCGAGCAACCACCGGCCAAGTGGTAACCTGCCGCAAGCGGGTAGCTTTCCGCATTGAGACTAGAACACGCCTGCGGGTGAAGCGGCGTGCAGATCTTCAAACCGCACGTTGAGGATAGAATAGAACTTCCAGTCCTTGTAATCGAAGTGCCACCACTCGTCTTCGTTAACCGTAAAACCTTCCGATTCCATCGCGCGGCGTAGCAAGTCCCGGTGCCAGCGCTGCAGGGAGGTGCCTCCGGGAAAATCGGGAAAGGAACGCGGCGACATTTCGTCATAGAGGCCGGGCATTTCGATGGGCTGACCGGTGGCGAGATCGTAGAGGGTGAGGTCCACGGCGCAACCGCGATTGTGGCGCGAACCTTTCTTCGGATCGGCCACGAAGTTGTGGCCTTCGGGTGGTGTGGCATCCCAGAAAATTTTGGTGACGTACCAAGGGCGGTAAGCGTCGTGGATAAGCAGGCCGTAGCCGAGGGGTTGTAGTTTGTGGAGAACGCGGAGGAGCGCTTCGGCGGCGGGGCGCTGCATGAAGGCGCGGGCCTCTGTGTAGACGGGCGTGGACAAGAAATTGTTGGATTGCGCATAGCGGATGTCGAGATGGAAGGCAGGGTCGAGGGCGGCAAGTTCGACGAGATCAGGCTTGCGAAAAGGGCCGGATTCGGCAGGTGGTTTCGCGGCGAGGGCAGCAGCGCGGAGTTGGTCGAGGGGTTTTGAGGGGATGATGTGATAGAAATGCGCGGGATCGGAACCGGCATCGGCGCGAACGAAATGCTCCTTCAGATACGAAAAAGATGTCACGCCGCCAATCTTGTCGCGCTGTTCATCGTACACATAGGTTTGTCCATGCGGGTCCGCGATGAAGACCTTGCCGTTCTTTTCGTGGATCTCTTCACGTTTTTCGGCGGAATGCTCGGGCTGCATGAACAAGCGCTGATCTTTCTCGAGGAAGATCATCCTTTCGGTAGGCCCGCTGTAGCTGTAGTCGTAGAGGCCCACCAGTTGCTTCCATTCGAGCGGGGCATCTTTCGGCTTTGGTGCGGGGAGCAGGGAAGTGTCTGTGGTCGCCGCCGTCTGCGCGTGCAGCGGCAGGCCGGAGAGGAACAGCAAGAAGATGGTTAGAAAGAGCAGCGTTCGAATGGCGGGTTGTTTCACCTCACCATCATACGCAGGTTGCTATCAGCCTGAAGAGGAACGTGCTGACTTGGAATCGGCCAGTTCAAAAGCTGCGGACGGCCTCGGCTTTCCCTACATCCTGGAACCATTTGTGTTGACGAGGAAGGGTGGGGGCTCCAGTGGACTTGAGGCGTTTGGACGGCAGCCCCTTCGAGGCTCAGGGTGAACAGTGATGCGCCGCTACGGAGGAACAGCAAAGGCTAGGGGCGGCCTCGGAAGGCCGTCCCTACGTGAGAGGCTGTAAAGGCTGCGGCAAGCCGGCGCACTGCAAAGGAAGCAGGTGCGCGTTATTTTTTGGCGGTGGCGGCCGATTCCGTCAGTCCCGGCGCGACGATGGGATTGAGGAAAGGCATCATGGCGCGGAGTTTGGGGCCAAGTTGCTCAATGGCGTTCTGCTGCTCGGCTTTGCGTTTGGCCAGGAAATTGGGGCAGCCTTTTTCGTTTTCTTCAATCCAGGCCTTGGCGAAGCTGCCATCGCGAATTTCAGCAAGAAGTTTTTTCATGGCCTCGCGAGTTTGCTGCGTGACAATGCGCGGCCCGGCGTGGTAATCGCCGTGTTCGGCGGTATCGCTGACGGAGTAGCGCATGTAGCTGAGGCCGCCACGGTAGATAAGGTCCACGATGAGTTTGAGTTCGTGGAGGCATTCGAAATAGGCGACTTCGGGCTGGTAACCGGCATTGACGAGGGTTTCGAATCCGGCCTTGATGAGTTCGCTGACGCCACCGCAGAGGACGGCTTGTTCGCCGAAAAGGTCAGTTTCCGTTTCTTCGGTGAAGGTGGTTTCGAGAACCCCGGCGCGAGTGGTGCCGAGGCCCTTGGCGTAGGAAAGCGCGAACGCCTTGGCTTTGCCGGAGGCGTCTTGATGGACGGCAAGAAGCGCCGGAGTGCCGCCACCTTCTGTGAAGACTTCGCGGACGCGATGGCCGGGAGCCTTGGGGGCGATCATGCTGACGTCGATATTTTTCGGCGGTTGAATCGCGCCGAAACGAATATTGAAACCGTGAGCAAACATGAGGGTTTTGCCTGGGGTGAGATGTGGCTCGATGGCCTCTTTGTACAGCTTGGGCTGACGCGTGTCGGGGGCGAGGATCATGATGACGTCGGCCCAGGCGGCAGCTTCCGCGGGCGATTTTACGGTGAGACCGTCTTTTTCGGCCTTGGCGCGGGAAGCGCTCCCTTCGGGAAGGCCGACCACTACAGAGACACCGGAATCGCGAAGATTCAAGGCGTGGGCGTGGCCCTGCGAGCCATAGCCGATGATGGCGATCTTTTTCGCCTGAACTAAGGCGAGGTCTGCGTCTTTGTCGTAATAGAGATTTGCCATTGCGTTGGTTATTCCTTTCGTGGGCCGCGTTGCGGCCGAAAATCCGGTGGAGTGATTTTTCGAGTTGTGCAGGGGATGGGGTGCAGCGTGCTTGCCCCTACGCAGTATTTGCCGCTAACTGGATGCCGGTGCGGAGTCTTTGTCCTTCGCCGCGTTCGTGGCTGCGGTTGGTGGACGAAGCAGATCGCCGCCGCGGGTCATGGCGATGCGGCCGGTGCGGGCCATTTCAAGTACGCCGAAGGGGCGAAGAACCTCGAGCAAGCCGTCGATCTTGTCGACAGTGCCGGAGACTTCCACGATGAGCGATTCGGGAGCCACGTCGACGACGCGGCCGCGGAAGACTTTGATCAATTCCATGAGATGGGGACGGTTCTGTTGGTCCGCAGCAACTTTGATGAGGGCGAGATCGCGCTCGAGCATGGAGCGATCGGAGATGTTTTCCGCAACCAGCACGTCAACGAGTTTTTCAAGGCTGGCTTCCAGGCGGCGGGCACCATTTTCATCGGTGTGCGCGCAGATGGTCATGCGCGCGATCTCCTCATTTTCGGTCGGACCAACGGTAAGGGAGTCGATGTTGATGGCCAGGCGGCGCGTGAGCGAGGCCACGCGGTTCAAGACGCCGGGCTTGTTTTCGACATAGGCGACGATGGTTTGCATGAGTTCCTCAAGCTTTCTGGATCGCAAAGAACGGGAAGATCGAAGAGAGATTCCTCGCTTCGCTTGGAATGACGGCCATGCGAGTGGTTACACGCCTCGCTCGAACGACGAATAACTTTTGGTTGGCGACCATTGGTTTCTATTATGGCTCCGAAGCTGTTTCCACCAAAGGATTGTTCGGCCGACGGATCATTTCATGGAGCGCCGCGCCTGCAGGAACCATGGGATAGACCGAGTCTTCCTGTTCGACGCGGAAATCAATCAAGACGGCCTGATCGGTATCGCGCGCCGATTGGATTATGGGCACAACTTCCTTGCGGGTGGTGACGCGCTCGCCACGAATGCCAAACGCATTGGCAAGAGCAGCGAAATCCGGAGCAACCAGGGGGGTGGCAACGTAGCGCTTGTCGTAGAAGAACTCTTGCCACTGGCGGACCATGCCGAGATAGCCATTGTTGATGATGGCGATGTTGACTTTGATTTTTTCCTGCACGATGGTGGCGAGCTCGCAACTGGTCATCTGGAAGCCGCCATCGCCGACGACCACCCAGACCTCGGAGTCAGGCTTGGCGAATTTCGCGCCGATGCCCGCGGGCAGGGCAAAACCCATGGTGCCGAGCCCGCCAGAAGTAATCAGAGTGCGCGGCAGATCGTGGTGGTAATACTGAGCTTCCCACATCTGGTGCTGGCCGACGTCGGTGACGACAATGGCGCCGCCTTTGGTGACTTTCCAGAGATCGTTGATGACATGGGCAGCGTAAAGATGACCGCTGTCAGGGAGGGATTGGATGTCGCGGACCGCGGAATCGCCTTTGAGTACCTTAATGTGGGCGAGCCAAGCACTGTGGTCGCGCTCGTGGACGTGAGGAAGAAGATTGGCGAGGCTTTCGCCCGCATCGCCAATGATGGCCGCATCGACCTGTACGTTCTTGTTGATTTCGGCGCGATCGACCTCAATGTGAATCTTGCGGGCGTTGCGCGCGTAAGTGCGCAGATTGCCGGTGACGCGGTCGTCAAAGCGCATGCCCACGGCGATGAGCAGATCGGCTTCCTGAATCGCGGTATTGACCCAAGCTTCCCCGTGCATGCCCATCATGCCCAAGTTCATCGGATCGGTGGCAGGGAAGCAGCCAATGCCGAGGAGCGTCATGGCCACGGGAATGTTGCTGGTGCGGACAAATTGCTCAAAGGTGCGCATAGCGCCGGAAAGAATGATGCCGCGACCGGCGAGGATGATCGGGCGCTTCGCGGAATTGAGCAAATCTACAGCGCGATCGAATTCTTCCTGATCATGATTGTTGCGGATGCGCTTTGGGGGCAGCTTTGGCGCAGTCTGCTCCCAAACGAAATCGGTCGTGGCTTGTTGCGCGTCCTTGGTGATGTCCACCAGCACGGGACCGGGCCGGCCAGAGTTGGCGATGATGAACGCCTCGCGGACGGTGCGAGCAATGTCTTCCACTTTGGAGACGACCACATTGTGCTTGGTGATCGGCATAGTGATGCCGGTGATGTCGACCTCCTGGAATGCATCGGAGCCGAGGAGTTTGCTGCTGACTTGCCCGGTGATGCAGACAACCGGAGACGAATCAAGCATCGCCGTCGCAATGCCGGTGACCATGTTGGTTGCGCCTGGACCAGAAGTGGCCATGGCCACACCCACGCCGCCGGTGGCACGGGCGTAGCCATCGGCCATGTGCGTCGCGCCTTGTTCGTGGCGCACCAGAATGTGATGCAGTTTGGATTTTCCGATCGCGTCATAGACCGGAAGGATCGCGCCACCTGGGTAACCGAAAATGTGGCGGACACCCAAGTGCTCGAGCGTTTCGCACAGGATTTGCGCACCAGTGAGCTTCATAGCGTTCTCCCAGTGGAGGCCGGCACAGAGCCAGAAGAAAAACTCGCGGGCACGGCAGTGATGGCGCCGAGCGACGAAGAAGAAACCAATAAGGCGTACTTGGCCATGACTCCGTGCGTATAGCGAGGTTGCGGCGCCTTCCAGGAGGCGAGGCGCTGGTGCAGTTCGGCGTCGCTGAGTAGGACGCTGAGAGTGCGCTTGGGCAAATCGAAGGCGATCGTGTCGCCGTCGCGGATCGCGGCAATAGGACCGCCGACGGCCGCTTCCGGAGCGACGTGGCCAGCCATCAGGCCATGAGTGGCGCCAGAGAATCGGCCATCGGTGAGCAACGCGACGGAATCCCCGAGACCGGCGCCGACAAGGGCCGCGGTTACCGCGAGCATTTCGCGCATGCCCGGACCGCCGCGAGGGCCTTCGTAGCGAATCACGACAACGTCGCCCGCTTTGATTTGGCCATTTTCGACAGCGGTGAAGGCGGCTTCTTCGCTGTCGAAGACGCGGGCGGGGCCACGGAAATTCAGCGTGTTGTGGCCAGCAACTTTTACAACACATCCTTCCGGAGCGAGATTGCCTTTCAGAATGACTAGGCCGCCGGTCGGTTTGAGCGGGTTGCTTTTGGTGTGGACGACCTCTTGCCCCGGCGTTTCTTTGGCTTGGGCAGCTTCTTCAGCGAGGGTGTGTCCTGTGACGGTAAGGCAGTCACCTCGGAGCAGTCCTGCTTCAAGCATGCGCTTTGCGAGGAGCGAAGTACCGCCTGCTGCGTAAAGGTCGGTTGCGACAAAGCGTCCTCCAGGTTTGAGGTCAGCAAGTATCGGAGTCTTCGAGCTGATGCGGTCGAAATCATCGATCGAGAGCGAAATGCCTGCTTCGCGAGCAATGGCGAGCAGGTGAAGCACGGCGTTCGTCGAACCGCCGCTGGCTGCAACACCGGCAATGGCATTTTCGATCGCTGTTTTGGTGATGATCTTTGAAGGCGTCAGGTTTCGTTTTAAAAGGTCGAGTGTGAGCTTTCCAGCAACAGTGCCGGCGTGAGCTTTCCCTTCGTTCGTGGCTGGAATACTGGATAGGCCGATGGGCGCAATGCCGAGAAATTCGCAGACGAGGGCCATCGTATTGGCCGTGAATTGGCCTCCACACGCGCCCGCTCCCGGACAGGCGACGCATTCGAGTTCCTTGAGCTGGGCATCGGTGATTTTGCCGCGAGCATGAGCGCCGACGGCTTCGAAAACATCCTGGATGGTAACGGAGTGACCTTCATACTGGCCTGGCGCGATGGAGCCGCCGTAAAGAATTAGGCCGGGAATGTTCAAGCGGGCGAGAGCCATGATGCCGCCGGGGATGGTTTTGTCGCAACCGACCAGGACAATCAAGCCGTCCAAGAGGTTGCCGCGGGTGACGAGTTCGATGGAATCGGCAATGACTTCGCGACTGATGAGCGATGCGCGCATTCCTTCGGTACCCATGGTGATGCCGTCGGAAATGGAGACGGTGTTGAATTCAAGAGACGCGCCTCCGGCGGCGCGAATGCCATCGCGGACGTGCACGGCGAGTTCGCGGAGGTGGTAATTGCAGGGACCGATCTCGATCCAGGTATTGGCGATGCCGATGAGGGGCTTGCGAAAATCATCGTCTTTTAGACCCGCAGCACGGAGCATGGCGCGGGCGGGAGCACGGTGCGCTCCGTCAGTGAGGGCAGAACTGCGAGGCTTCAACGGACTGTCAGTCACGAAATGATTCCTCCGGGAATCGATCGCAATGCAAACAAAAACACTGGACTAAACTCCTCCGAGAGGAGGATGGCCCCTGGTCATTCGAATCTATACAACCAGGCCGCCATCGTCCACCACAGCAAACCCGGAAGTGGCGCGATTCGCACGGGCAGGGAAACGCCAGCGAAGTATAAGCATGAGGCAAGGCCGTGCAATCAGTCAAATTAATAGAAGTGCATCAGAAAATAAGCCGCAGTTATGGGAGAGAAACAGACCGCAACAGCAAAAGCATCCTATGGACCGAGCAAGTGCATCCATTGACGGTGTGGTGGAACTAGCGGATACACTTCTGCCGCGTTCTGGACCGAAGCGCTGAATTTAGCGCGCCGCGCTGTGAACATTTGACAATCCGCTGACAACGGGCATCCGGCTCATTGATAGAGTTGTCCACGAAAGGTGGAATTGGTGTACAGGCGAAAAGCGCAGACGGACGTTTTTGTAGTCGGAGGAGGCCCGGCCGGGCTGGCAGCGGCGATTGCGGCGCGGCGAAAAGGTTTTGCGGTGACCGTGGCAGACGGAGTGGAGCCGCCCATTGATAAGGCGTGCGGCGAAGGAATGATGCCAGAGACGCAGGCCGCCCTGCGGGAGTTGGGTGTGACAGTGCCCAGTGGCGCAGGATATGGATTTAGAGGAATCCGATTCGTGCAAGGTGAGACGCGGGTGGCGGCTGAATTCCCGGAGGGGCAGGGAATTGGGATTCGGCGAACAGCGCTTCACGGACTTTTAATTCGCGAGGCCGAAAAGTGTGATGTGCAGATGCTCTGGAAAACGCCGGTTGTAGGAATCGGCGACGACGGCGTGCGATTGTCCAGTGGAACGGTCAGCGCTCGATGGATTGTGGGAGCAGATGGCGGGCATTCCCGGGTGCGACGGTGGAGCGAACTGGATTCTCTTGTGTCGAACAGCCATCGCCTAGCCAGCCGCAGGCACTATCGCGTGCGCCCGTGGACGGAGTTCGCTGAGATTTATTGGGCGCCGCGGGTGCAAGTGTATGTGACGCCGATTTCGACTGAGGAGGTTTGCATCGTGGCGATGGGTGAAACGCCGGAAGATGCGGATTTTGCAGGGGCATTCAGTCTGCTGCCGGAACTGCGGGAGCGGTTGGCGGGAGCGGAGCTGTGCAGCCGCGAGCGTGGCGCGATTACCGCGATGCAGTCTTTCGCGCGGGTGTGGCGCGGGAATGTCGCCTTGGTGGGAGACGCTTCTGGAGGCGTGGACGCGATTACAGGAGACGGAATGCGGCTGGCGTTTCGCCAGGCATATGCACTGGCGGACGCAATGCGAGGCGGCGATCTTCGAGAATACGGATTCGCTCATAAGCAGTTGTCGCGGCGGCCGTTGTGGATGGGCCGGTTGATGCTGCGGTTGGGTAAATATGACGGATTGCGCTCGCGCATGTTCAAGATGTTGAGCCGGAATCCGCGATCCTTTGCGCAACTACTGGCGATCCACGTTGGGCACGCGACGACAAGGGATGTGGTTGCAACGGGGGCCCAACTAGGCTGGCAATTCTTGGCCAGTTAAGAGAGAGGAACGGAAGAATGCAGGTATCGAGTTGGAGGTCGGCGCTGGGCACGGCATGCGGGATTCTGGGGATCGCGGTGTTCTTGTCGGCCACCGCCGCACCGCCGAGGCCGCAAGCGACACAGGTCTCCGCGCAAGAGGTGACGTTGGAGGTGGATCCGTCGCAGAGCAAGGTCCACTTCGTGGTGGAGAGTACGTTGCACACCGTACACGGCACATTCGCGCTGAAGAAGGGATCGCTGGTGCATTTCGATCCTGAAAGCGGCAAGGCCGGTGGAGAGATAGCGGTGTATGCCACCAGCGGAGAATCGGGGAACAGTTCGCGGGACGAGCGGATGCACAAGGAGATATTGGAAACCGCAAAATACCCCGATGCCATTTTCCGACCCAAACAAATTGAAGGGAAAGCTTCGCGCGACGGTGCCTCCGATGTGAAGTTGCACGGCGTGATGCTTCTGCACGGAAGCGAACACGAAGTTGTGGCGCTGGTGCACGCGGAAGTAGCGGGCGACCACTGGAAGGGAACTGCTAAATTCGAGGTGCCCTATATTCAATGGGGAATCAAAGACCCGAGCAATTGGCTGTTGAAAGTGAAGCCGGTGGTGAATGTGGAATTGGATATGGCGGGGCTGGCGACAAGCGTAAAGTAAGGCCAAAGTGGCGAAGAGTAATTGGGCGGTTTTCGTTTGCATATCGATAACGCTTCCCCCAAAATTGTTAATTTGGGATACAGTATCCGCAGAGAACTGCTGTGCCCTGTGTAGTTCCATCAAATAAAAGCTGAGGAATTTATGGAAAAGCCAAACAGTATTGCTCCGCCAAAAGGGAAACTGGGAGTGCTGTTGCCGGGGATGGGAGCTGTGGCCACGACGTTTATGGCGGGAGTGGAGCTTGTCCGGAAAAAGAAGGCGTTGCCGGTTGGGTCTCTGACGCAGATGGGCACCATTCGGCTAGGGAAAAGGACCGACGGCCGTTCGCCGAAGATCAAGGATTTTGTGCAGCTCGCCGGGCTGGACGATCTGGTTTTCGGCGGCTGGGACATTTTTCCGGACAGTTCATATGAGGCGGCGGCAAAGGCGGGAGTGCTAGATGCGCACCACCTGGCGGCGGTGAAGTCATTTTTGTCTAAGATCAAGCCGATGCGCGCTGCCTTTGACCACGAGTATGTGAAGATGCTCGATGGCACGCACGTGAAGAAGGGAAAAACGAAGTACGACATCGCCCTTCAGATAAAAAGAGACATTGCGAATTTCAAGAAGAAACACCGCTGTTCGCGGCTGGTGATGCTTTGGTGCGGGTCCACGGAAGTATTCATGAAGCCGCACGAGGTGCACAGCACGGTGGAAAAGTTCGAACAGGCGATGAAGAAGAACCATCCGGCGATTGCGCCCTCGAT
>DATERF010000130.1:0-4878 GCA_035271845.1 Candidatus Acidiferrum sp. | reverse complement strand
CCTCTCCGCAAGCAGCGCGAGCGCTGCGAATCCAGAACGATCCTGTGCCAGCGGGAAGCGCTAGCCCTTTTTGGAACAGGCCGCAATCGGGAATCCCCTTCCAAGTTTCAGTGATTCCCCGAAGGCGGCTCATCGAACCAGCAAGCTGTAAATACAAATGCATTTGCGGGCGCAAACCGGGTGGAGAGATACGAACCACAGAAAGTGGAGAATGTCGATTTCACCGCTGGACAACACGCATTTGAGTCCAGAGCGGAACTCGTTTTGTGATGTTCAGGAGGCTCTCGGCTGGGAGGTTTCCTCACTCTGGGGGAAGTAGAATGAGTGGTTACCCGTTCATAGAATTCCCACCGCTCCAGCGATTGCGATTGTATCAAAACCGTGCAAGCACTCAGAGGTGTCGCTAGGAGCTGTATCCAGGTCAGTTGAGAACGCTGGAGATTCCTGAAGACATGCCTGGGAGCCTCATGGGCAAAACACAACCACATGTATTACGGCCGTGGTGGCTGCTAAGTATATCCAGTGAATATAAGTTCCTCCGAGATTAAAATACTCCTACGAAATTTCTCTCATCGTAAGCGGTCTGGCGCAGTGCCCATAAGTCCGCACTCGATCCTGCCAACGACGGCGCATTTTACACTTCGGCGCTCGAATTGCTCCTACCCCATGACGAGGGATGAGGCGAATGCTGTTGAATCTGGGTGTTTCTAGCATTGCACAGGACCCGGTATTGGGTCCCGCCCCGCAAACCGCTGCAGCGAGACACGCGTAATGGGATTCGAGAAATGCTGAACGTCTAGTCAAAGCCTGCGCCGCAAGGGAACAACGTGGATACGATTGAACGCCAGCGGTTGGTGCTGGAAAACCTGACTGAAGTGCGGTACATCGCCCGACGGATCCATGGGCGTTTACCGCCGCATGTGTCGTTCGACGATCTGATCCAAGCCGGGATGCTCGGGTTGATCGATGCTGTCGATAAATTTGATCCGCAGAAAAACGTGCAGTTTCTTTCCTACGCGCGATATCGCATTCGCGGTGCTATTTTGGATGATCTGCGCCAGCTGGATTGGGGCCCACGAAACCTGAGGCAGAAGGCACGTAGACTCGAACAAGCGAGCCGCGAACTCACTGGCGAGCTCGGCCATGTTCCTTCGGGGTCGGAGATAGCCTCCAAGCTGGGTCTACCCATTGAAGACTTTCAGCAGCTACTTGGCGATCTAAACGGTCTCAGACTCGAAAGTTTGCATCTTTGGCCTGAGGAGGAGACTGGAGAACATCACGTACCGGTAGCGATTCGACCGGAGGAGGATCCCTTTCTGATGACCTTTCGCCTGGAGATCCGCCATCTTCTACGGGAGGCCCTATCGGAACTGGACGGAAGGGAAGGAACCGTCTTGGGCTTGTACTATCTCCAAGAATTTACGATGAAGAGAATCGGGGAGATTCTGGAAATTGACGAATCACGTGTGTCACAAATTCACGCGGCGGCTTTGCGTCACTTGCGCTCGCGCCTGAGACGATTTTATTTCTTTCCTCCACGCCCTGAGAATGACTGGAGATGGTCCTCAGACCGCGCTGAGGATTTGGCATTATCTGTTTAATGCTTTTTGTGGTTTGCTCCCTCGATGTCCTTCGCTACCGCGCCAAGCAGCCCACTTCGCGCGTCGATCGCCTTTGAGCCGTTACCAAGATTGTAACCAAGGCTTAGCATTCCGTTTCGCTCCCGCTAGTTCAAAAAATCCCGCTTCAACCCAATCTGCCGGCTAATCTGGTTTTCCAGCATGGGCCATTCGTGGAGCTTGGCGTTGACCAGGGAGTTGACGCGCGCGCGCAACCCGCGCATCGACGTCGTCATTCTCAACCCCTCGTTTGGAGAAAGAATGCCTTTCATCACGCCCGGGCCGGTCATCAGCCCCGCGTCGAGCCCCCACCCAGTTGCACCCTCTCCCGGTTCGGCTCAACAGCCGCCTGGCCCGTAATCTTTCGAGCGCTGGCCGCTGAGGCTTTCTTGACAGCCTTGCTCCCAGCGCCCAAACTCAATTTACCCCCTTCCAGAAAGTTAGTTTGTGTGAACCATCATGCGCCTTCTTGTCGCTGAGGCCGATTCGTCTTTGGCGGAGTCTCTTCAATCGCGGTTTCAGCAGGAACACTTCACCGTGCAAGTCGCTTCCTCCGGCAACCAGATTTCCGAATTGCCGGAGAAAACTCCCCTTGATCTCGTGATCCTGGATCTGAATCTCCCGGGAATCCCGGGGCTGGAGTTTCTTCACACCATTCATCGCCGCTGGCCGGAGACGCCCGTAATTCTTGTTTCCCAGGCCGCTGCCGTGGAAGAACGTGTTCGCGGCCTCAATGCCGGCGCCGACGACTTCGTTGTCAAGCCGTTCGCCGTTGCGGAACTTGTCGCCCGCGCGCATGCGATCCTTAGGCGATGCCATCGTCCGGCTACGGACACTTTCCGCTTCGAGGATCTCGAGGTGAATCGTATCTCGCACAAGGTCAGCCGCAATGGCCGTTCCATTGAACTGAGTCCCAAGGAATATGCGCTCCTGGAATTTCTCCTCCGCCATTCCGGCCGCCCCGTCTCTCGCAATTCCATCATCGAAGAGGTCTGGTGTCTGCACTCCGATTCCATAACCAACGTCGTGGATGTGTACATTAATTACCTGCGCAAGAAAATTGACGCAGGCTCCGATCACCCCCTCATTCGCACCATTCGCGGCATTGGCTATCAAATCGGCGGGAATCACCTGCCCCAATAGACTCCCCCCCGATAGGCTCACCCAAAAAAATTGGGCGCCCCGGCATGGCCGGAACGCCCAATGAAGCAGAAGGGAACTCCGTTTTCTTAGCGCATCCCCGGGCCGTCGCCGGTGCTCGCGGACCGCGCATTCGGATCCAGGCTCAGCATGCCCTCGGTGGCCGAAACTGCCACCAGCGAGCCATCACGCCGCGTCCGGATCACCGGGAAGAATCCCTGCGTGAGCGGATCGTCCATGTGCTCCCAGGATTTTCCGCCGTCGAATGAGGCCAGCAGGCCCTGCTTCTGCAGCGACACCACCAACGCTTTCTCTGTCCCCGCCACCGATTGGAAGGACAATTCGCGCACATCCGAGCGATTCCACGTGCGTCCGGCATCGCGCGAGCCATACAAGCCCATGTTCGAAGTGATGAAGAGCGTGCTGTCATCCACGCGGTGAAGTCTCAGGTTACCCGCCGCGGCAAACGCAAGCTCCTTGGCATCCCAAGTTTCTCCCTTGTCGTTCGAGTACAGCAGGTTCTGTCCAACGATCGCCCAAGCCTGATTGCCATCGGCGGCAACTTCCACCGACTGTGCCGGCTGCCGCGTCAAAGAATCCTTGCTGGCCGGCTTCCACGTTGCGCCATGGTCCTTGGAGACGAGCATGCCGCCGGCCGTCGCCGCGTACCACGCGTCGCTGCCGAACGCCATGCCATTCACCAGAAAGGCCGTCAACTGAAGACCCGCCTGTTTCGGTACCGCTGCTTTAGGAGGCACGCCTTTCTTGCCCTTGGTCGAGTTTACGGCTGGAGCAGAAGTTGTGTCCGGCACGTACAGCCCCGCACGTATCCACTTGTGAGCCGCGTCGTCGTACTTCATCCATCCACCGTTGGTCAGTGCCGCCCACCAGCCTGTCGGCGCGGCATAGACGTGACGCAGTTCCGTGCGCTTCAGCCCAGGCCCCAGTGTTGTCCAGGAAATCCCCCCGTCCTTGGTCACCAGGAATGCATTGTTGTCAAACGTCAGTACCACCAAGGCGCGTTCCGGATGGTCGCGATCCAGCGCCACATCCGAAATATGCTGGTGCTGGAAGCCATTGTTCGCCGAACTGAAAGACGTCCCGGCGTCCGTGCTGATCTGGACGCCTTCGCGCTCCGTCCCAATAATGATTTTCTGCGGGTTCTTCTGGTCGATGATCAGCGCGTTGATGATCCAGTCGCCTGGTGTCACGCGCTTGAAATCCTTCTCATTCACGGTCTTCCAGAGGCCGCTGGTGGTCCCCGCATACAAAATGCTTGCATTCGTGGGGTCCATCCGGATCAGTTGCGTGCGGCGGAATACCGAAGGGATGCCCTGATATTTCACCCATTGCTGCCCGCCATTCACACTGTGATAGATCCCGGAGCATGCCACGGCGTGCACGTTTTCGGAATTCGCGGGATCGACGATGATGTTCATCACATCGGAGTCATCGATCATGCCCTTCACCACCGGGAACCAGTCTTTGCCGCCATTCGCGGTCTTCCATGGCAGGTGATAGGTTCCGGCATAGATGACGTTGGTATCCTTCGGATCGAAGGCCACCGAATCAAAATTCCGCAGGTCCGGATGATTGGCAGGGGTAATGCGCTCCCAGGTGGCGCCTTCGTCGCTTGAGCGGTACACGCCGCTGAGCGCGCCGGCCAGCAACAGCTTCGGGTCCGTGGGCGCTTGCGCCAGCGCTCTCACGGTCTCGTGCGCCAGTCCGATAATGTTCCAGGTGCGCCCGCCGTCGTCGCTGCGGTAAACGCCGCCGCCGCCCGAATACAGCGTCCAGGTGCTCGCGTAGAGTCGCTTCGCATCGCGCGGGTCCACAATGATGTGCGTAATTACGTCATCCTGCCCCGTGCCGATACGGCTCAGCAGTTGCCAGTGCGCGCCCTCGTCGCTCGACGTGAACACGTGACCGTCCGCCGTTCCCAGGTAAAGGCTCGCGATGTTATTTGGATCTGCAGCAAGAGAAATGACCGTTCCGCCTGGAGGCCCCACTTGCCTCCATGTCTGCGCCCTCGCAGACACAGCGAAAACCAACATAAGCGTGGCTAACCCCAAAAGCACACGTTTCATTTGCATGCGATTCTCCCAGAGCGCGGGTGCGC
>DATERF010000129.1:0-35971 GCA_035271845.1 Candidatus Acidiferrum sp. | reverse complement strand
TCCAAAGCCACGCGTGCAAAGGGCAGGAGTCCGATCTCTGGCATCGCACCTCCTGCCTCCTTAGAGAACATCATCGCCGCTCGTCTGTCGCTCCAGAAAAACACCGCCAGTGTCGAGGATGTCAACAAAGCTACTTACGGGTGAAATCGTTGTATCAAGGGGAAACAAAGGAGTTAGGGGAGAGTGAAGAAAGTGCGTAGTGGCGAGTGGGGAGTGGCGAGAGAAAGGCAAAGAAGAGTCTAACGCAGAGACGCAGAGAGCGCTGAGAACGGAAGATGAAGAGGGTGAGGTGAGGTACATGCGGGTCTTCCCGCTAAGGGGTTGGACCTGAAACTCCGAGCCCTAAAGAGTTCGCAGGGGACATCGCGATTACCCTTTTGACTCACTTCCGACAATGACTGGGTCCTCAGTTTCGGGGTCGGGATCGTCGGCGGGGGTGTCGGGATGTTTGGGATGGCCTTTGGGATATTTGAGGCTGAGCAGGGCTTTGTAGGTGGGAAGGTCCTGGGCCCAGCGGGCAGCTTCGCGTTTGGCACCCTCCTGGGAACGGAGGAGAAGATCGGCGATGTAGGCGAGGCAGGCAGCGCGTTTGTGGGAGATGCGATTGGCGGCGAGGGCGTCAAAGAGTTTGCCGAGGACGTGGTTGATGTCGATCTGGGTGATGTAATCGTCGGCGAGGCTGCAGATTTCGCGGGAAAGATCTTGTTCGCGGGGTTCCTGTTTAAAGGACATGGCGCGGGCGTGATTGAGGCAGAGACCGTCGTGTTTAGGGTGGGCGGGCAGGCCGCACATGCGTCCATTGGCGAAGGTGAACTGACAGAGGTTGAAGGGGTCGGCCGGTCTCGCGTTACTCATAAAGTTATTATATCTTAGTGTATACCATTGTGTCAATACACTTTTGCGGATTTGCGGGCATTTTTGCATGTCTATTCGAATTCCTGTGGAAAAGTGGGGGGCCGGATATTAGATATTAGAGATCAGATATCTGAAAGAGGCGAGCGGCACTAGAGAGGTGACACGAATGAGTGCGAGGGAGATTCGGCAGCGGAGTGTTCGAAGAGCAAGACAGAAAAGCCAAAACCCGCACCCTTGAAAGGCAAAGGGTGCGGCACCCGGCGATTACAACGAAGCCTACAGATTTTGTGCGGTTACGGTACGACCGAAGCCGTGACCGCTTGCGTTGCCTTCTTCTTCGGGATGCCGTGGGTGTGGCAATCCAGGCATTTCACGAAGTGGATGTTGTGGAGGCTTTTGCGATTCTTGAAGGTGGTGTCCATGGTTTCCACGGGGATGTTGCAATTGGAAAGCTTGGGATGGCAGGTGCTGCACGAAGGGCGGGTTTGCTGGCCATGGGTGGCGTGGCAGGAGAGGCAACTGAGTCCTTCATGGACGCCGATGGGCGTGCGGTCGTCGCCGGAGCGGACTTGCCGGGTGGAGATGGGAGCGTGGCACTGGTAGCACAACGCCTGGCGCTGGTCGGGGCTGATGTGCACTTCGCGCGTGCCGTCAAACATTTTTTCCGGAAGCGGCAGCTCCGCCACGGAAACGTGTTCGAGTTCGCGGCGATCGAACAAAGCCAGCGAAGGACGATTGATTTCCTGCTGCGTGCCGGGAATGGGTTGATCCTGAACGGATTTTCCGAGTGGCGCGCCCTGGTGGTGCATCTGGTGGCACGTAAGGCAGGGAATGACGGGCTGCGCGGTGAAGGCGGCGGATTTCAGTTGCCAGGGGCCGGCGGCGGTGAGCGGAGAGACCAGGTCGCGTATGCCGCCTTCAAAATGCATGCCATGGCAGCGCAAGCAATCGTCCATCAGAAGCTGGCGCTTGTTGTGATCGGCGTTAAGAAAAATGTCGGAGTAACTGGCGCTGTGCGCGCTGGATTGCCAATCGGCAAATTCCTGTTCGTGGCATTTCTGGCAGCGCGGCACCATCTCGAACACGTCCTTGGTGCGCAGGCGTGGCTTGGCGGGAGCGTCCCCGCGAAGATGCGTGAAGACGCGGCGCATGTTGTTGATATGGAATCCGGCGTTGAGGGTGAAGACATCGCCATGGCAATCGGTGCAAGGCACGTTGCGATGCGCGGAAGTATGCCAGTCGGAATAGGGCTGCCAGATTTCGTGGCAACTGGCGCACGCGCCACCATGAGTGCGTTCGTAGTGGGTGGAAACCGCCAGCAGCACGGCTACCGGAACCAGCACCGAGACCAGGACAATCACCACGCGGCGAAAGAAAGAACGGAACCGCGAGCGCGGCAGCTTCTGGGGATGAAGTTCGCGGTTCATGCGGGCTTCCAATTCTTCACGATGAAGCCGGAGACGCGATAGGCGTTGGCCATGATGGTGAGCACGGGATTGAAGCCGCCGTTGGTGACATGGACGCTGGCATCGGCGACGAAAAGATTGTCGACGCCGTGTACTTTGCAGTGCGCATCGACCACCGAAGTTTTGGGATCGTTGCCCATGCGGCAGGTGCCGGCCTGGTGCTGGCCGCCGCTCAAACCCGGTCCAGGCAAGCGCAGCCAAGTCTGGATGGCGCCGGATGCGCGGAGCCAGTCTTGCGCGCGTTCAGCAACATATTTCCCGGTGACGAGATCTTGCGGATGGCGCTGGCCGGAAAGGCGCGCGACAGGAATGCCCCAAAAATCTTTCACCGTGGGATCGACTTGCACGCGAGCGTCGAACACCGGCATTTCCTGGATCGGGCCCATGACGATGACGGAGCGCTTGTAGAATTTGCGCATGTATTCTTTGTGCGCGGCGCCCCAACGCGGCAGGTCCGGCGGAATCATGTTTGTGAAGTGAATCGGCAGGCGTATGAATTCGTTGCACAGCACCGCGCCGCCAACCAGGCCGGGATTGCCGTGGTTGTAATCGGAGATGGCGATGGACGCGCCGGGGCCGAGATCGTCGTAGATGTCGAAATCCATCAGGCCCATCGCGCCAGTGTAGGCGTGGCCTTGAAGATTGCGGCCGACCCAGTCGTACTGATTGCCGAGGCCATTGGGGAACATGGCGCTTTTTGAATTGAGCAGCAGGCGCGCCGATTCGATGGCGGAGGCGGCAACGATGACGAGGTCGGCGGGCTGTTCGTGCAAGCGATTGTTGGCATCGAAATACGCGACCCCGGTGACGCGGCCGCGGGAATCGGTGAGAATTTCCTTCACCACGGCTTCTGTGCGCAAATCGCAATTGCCGCTGGCGAGCGCTTTGGGAATTACGGTGTTATGTGTGCCGTTCTTGGCGTCCACTTCGCAGGCGAAACCCACGCACCAGCGGCAGCGCATGCAAGCGCCGCGTCCATTGAAGGGAACGGTGTTGCGCAACATGGGAATAGAAAAGGGATGTAAACCGATGCGTTTGGCGGCGTTTTCTAGCGTGGTGTGTTCCAGGCTGGGCGGAAGTGCGGGCATGGGAAGCGGCTTGCGGCGCGGAGCCTGGAAAATGTTGCCGCTGAGATCCCCGGAAACGCCGATTTCCCATTCAGCTTTTTCGTAGTAAGGCTCGAGATCCTGATAGCCGATCGGCCAATCGTCGAGGGTGCTGCCGGGAACTGCGCCGTAGACCGAGCGCATGCGAAAGTCATTTTCCATGAAGCGCCAGGCCATCGCACCGTAACTGAACGTTCCGCCGCCAACGCACGCGGCATTGTTGCTGTACTCACCATCGCTGGGCTGAACGATTTCCCGGTGGCCGTCGGGAGAAACGACGACGCGGGGATTGCGGACGTCATCGGGACCGAAGGCGCAGCCCAGAGCAGTGGTGCGCTGATTGCGCAAATCGTCCTTGCGGCAATCGAACGCGGTGTACCATTTGCCGCGTTCCAGCAGAGCCACGGTCAAACCTGCGCAGGCGAGTTCCTTGGCGACTACGCCACCGCCCGCGCCTGCTCCAATCACTACAGCGTTTACACGTTTGAGGGTCATGGACGTGAGCCGTCCTTGCTATCGAGCGGAATGCCGTTAACTTTGCTCATAGTGCTGCTGTCCGCGGACTTGTGGGTAAGACAAGCCCACCATTTTCCAACTGGCATGATCGCGATTACCGCCATGGCGCGGATCGCCGTAATAGCCCTGCATCGCGTGATTCCGTAGCAAATCAAAGAAGGCGGAAGGAGAGATTCCGTTCCAGCCATCGGGCGGAAGTTGGCCGGATTCCATGGAGCGCAGCAAAACGATTTGCTGCTCGGCATTGAGCGCGGCGAAGGGCTGGGCGAATTTCGTGCGGCTGGAACGATCGAGGAAAGCGAGGCCGTCGCGGTAGGTGTTTTGCCAGCGGAGCAAGGGCCCGCAAAGCTGGATATCGATGTAGTTGACGACGCGAGCCCAGTCCGCGCCGGGATCGTGATCGGGCGGAATGAGTTGGTCGGAGATTGCGGCGAGGGTACGAGCTTCGGCCACGGTAAGGAAACGCCAGGGATTGAGAGTGGGGCGACTGCAGGAGACTCCGGCTGCTACCGCTGCGGCAGCTCCCAGCTGAATGAATTGGCGACGGGAAAGATTTTTGTACCAGCTCACGAGCGCGTCTCCAATAAGGTGGCGTTAACGACCTAAAGGGCCGCACGGCAAATGCGGAGGTTCCCGGTGAAGGAGGAAGGAGCGAAAAGCTACGGAACACTACCGCAGATTCAGAGGAGTACCCCGACGAAGATCGGGAGCGATGGTACAGCGCTGAATGGAAAGAACAACTGAGCGAAGTATAGCACGGCGCGACACGGTGGGCGGCGATGCAGCGGCGAGTGTTTCTGAAGTGAGGAATCGCGGAGTGAAAAGTAGCCCGATAGGCTGCAGGCTCATCTAAGCTGGCAGAGAGAATAGAGAGTTTAGATCGACAGGGGGAATCCCGTTGAAAAGGCGAATTGCGATTTTCGTGGCGATTGTGCAATCCATTCTGCTGCTGGGCCATCTGCTCGTCTATGAGACGTGGACGAAGCTGTGGGGTGCGCCACCGGGAGCGCGGCTGACGGCCTTGAGGATTGCTGTGTCGGTGCTGGCGGTGAGCTTCGTGCCGGCAACGCTGTTGGCACACCGTTATTTCAATGGGCCGGTGAAGGCGTTCTATCGCGTGGCAAGCATCTGGCTGGGGACATTCAATTTTCTCTTCATCGCGGCGTGCTTGTGCTGGATTGTTTATCCTGTGGCGCGATTGACGGGCCTTCCGGTGAGCGGGCATGCGATTGCGGGGACGTTTTTCGGCTTAGCGATTGTGGCGAGCCTGTACGGAATCTTGAACGCCGCGGATATTCGCGTAAAGCGGGTGACGGTGAAGTTGCCGGGATTGCCGGCGTCGTGGCGAGGGCGTGTGGCGGCACTGGTGACGGACACGCACCTGGGACATATAAAAGGATATCGATTTCTGGCGCGGCTGGTGGGAATGCTGCGGCAATTGAGGGCGGACGTCGTTTTTATCAGCGGGGACCTGTTTGACGGGACAAAAGTGGATGCGCGGCGGCTGGTGTCGCCGTGGAAGCAATTGCGACCGAAATTTGGATCGTACTTTGTCACCGGGAATCATGAGGAGTTTTCCGACCCGCGAAAGTATCTGGAGGCCATCGAAGGTTCGGGAATTCGCGTGCTGCGCAATGAAAAAGTGAACCTGGATGGACTGCAGGTGGTGGGCGTGCCGTATAGCGAGGCGGGAAACGCGAAACACTTTGAATCGATCCTGGAAAACGCGGAGTTGGACCGCGAGCGCGCGAGTGTTTTGTTGACGCACGTGCCGCAAGGATTGCCGATTGTGGAGAAGCAAGGAATTTCGTTGCAGCTTTCCGGGCATACGCACGGAGGGCAGATGTTCCCGTTCACATGGTTCACTTGGCGCATTTTTGGAGACTATACGTATGGGCTGAAGAAGTTCGGGGAATTGTTGGTGTATACGTCGAGTGGGGCGGGGACGTGGGGACCGCCGATGAGAGTGTGCACGCAGCCGGAGATTGTTTTGATTAGTTTTGAGTAAAAGGAAATTAGCGGCGAATGTTGAAAGCCATGAGGGATTCATCGCAAACGCGATAGAAAACGTTAGCTCACTCCGCGTACTCCACTCGGAATGACGGTTGATTATTTTCAGGAATGCCGGGTCAAGAAACTTGTGAGCAAAAGCGGTGGCAAGCCACCGCACTCCAAAGTGGGAGATTGAAGAAGGTAACGTGTGGAGTTAGGATGCGTGTCATCGGGCTCAACTTGGTCTGATGGGAGGCAGGAAAATGCCAGTGACTGTGAAACGCATTACGTTGTGGCGGAAAGAATTGGAGAATAAGGCCGGGACGCTGGCCGGGACATTAGAACCCCTGGCGAACGCCGGCGCGGATCTGCAAATTGTGATGGGATACCGCTATCCCGGCGAACCCGCGAAGGCGGCGGTGGAGTTGTATCCGGTCGGAAGCAAGAAGACTACGCAGGCGGCACAAGGAGCGGGGCTGACGGCTGCGGCGATACCGGCGTTGTTGGTAGAGGGCGACAACCGCGCCGGTTTGGGACATAGCATCGCTAAGGCAATCGCCGAGGCCGGGGTCAATTTAGATTTTCTCGTGGCGCAAGTGATTGGAAGAAAGTACGCGGCGGTGATTGGATTCGAGAATGATGCCGACGCGGTGAAGGCTACGGCGCTGATCAAGAAGGCGGCGAGCAAGAAGAAATAAGTAGCGTTTGCGTTAGGCGGCGAGCCGCGGCGGATTCCAGCGCGATCTGCGGTGCCCGGGCAGGGGACGTTAGTGACGGAGTGATGCGATTTACGTTCCCGACTTCGTGGGATTTGGGAGTGCGGCAGCCCGGCTGCCGCTTTTACGGTTTGCGGGGGTCGACGAAATCGCAAAAGCGGGAGCTGGGCTCCCGCACTTCGAAGCAGTGAGTGCCGTTGTTGTCCCGGAAAACGATGCCGTAGTGTTCGGAGCTACCTTTATACTTGCCCCATTCCAGGGGAACAAACGAGGTGCAGGCCGCCTGGCCGAAATTGAGCTGCGCCGCGGCTTTGGCTTTGCGGACATAGAACCAATTGGCGGCGGGCAGCAATTACGCTGGATCAGTTTTTGGAAGAGAACAAAGATAGCTTCCGGGCCCAGGCTGCGGGTGCCTCAGGGGGGAATGAGAAGTCGTCAATCTAAAGACGGGAATGACGCACACGGAAGCAAAAGAGTTTGTGCGCAACCACTTTGAAGAATTTGTGAACGGCAAGAACCTGAAAATCGGACGCAGGAAACGAAAAGCAGCGAGAACCTAGGCGCCGGCAAAATTGCAAGCCTCGAGTAGAGCAAGGAAGCGCTGCTCTTTGCGAAAAGAGTCCCACTTGGGATCGACGGGCAGGAATGCGAGATGGACATCGCGCAGGCTTAAAGCGCGTTCGAGACAATCCAGAGCATTCTCCGGTTCGTCAAGCCCGGCATAGATGAGGGCCTGTGCGAATGGGGGGACGTACCTCTCGGCTGAAAGATTGTCCAGCGCGTGGAGTACTTCCTGAGCTTCGCGGGTGCGCCCGGTTCTGGCCAGGATGTAGCCACGAAGCCCGATAGGCTTGCTGTTGCCGCCGGACAACCGCGCGGCGAGGTTGAGTGAATCGAGCGCCGGGTCATTTTTCCCTAATTGCTCCAGTGCCTGACCCAATTGCATGTGGCCGATCCAGAATTCGGGATCGATGGTGATGGACTGACGCGCAAACTGCTCGGCAGCGGCGAAGTCGCGGGCGGCAAAAGCGATCTGAGCGGAGAGTGCGTGATGGCCGGCGAGGAGTGGGTCGAGTTGGCGGGCACGGCCGATGGCGCAGAGAGCTTCGTCGAAAACCTGCAAGTGGGAGAGCACAATTCCCAACAGGCGGTGGGCCAACGAATAATTTGGATTCAATGCGATAGCTTTTCGGAAGGCAGCTACGGCGGCGGGCCAATCCCAATCGATCCAAAACCTCATAAAACCATTGGAAGTCTGAGCTTCGGCGAGAGTAGCGCCGGTGGCAATGGCGTGGGCGGCGGCCTCGCGAGCCAGAGGTCCCACGGTTAAAGGAGGCGCGTCGCCATTGATAGGGCTGCCAGAGTAAGTATCCGCCAAGCCAGACCAGGCGAGGGCGTATTGCGGGTCGAGGTTAGTCGCCTGCGAAAAATATGAACGGGCCTGCTTGGTGGTCTCTCGAGAGAGTTGATTCCAGAAATAGCGGCCGCGCAAATACAGATCATAAGCCTCGGCGTTGCGTGATTGCCGGTGAGCGAGAGCGGACAATCGTTCAGGGGAAAGCCGCAGGCGAATCTGATCGCCGATGGTGCGGCTCACTTCCTGCTGAAATTCGAGGATGCTGTCGGGCTGGCTGTCGTAGGACATGGACCAGAGAATGACGTGATCGCGCATGCGGATAAGTTTGGAATTAATGCGAAGGCGCTGACCTTCGGCACGGAGAGAACTCTCGATAATGTAAACAGCTTGCAATTCGCTCGAGATTTGCGAGAGGGGCTTGGTGGTTCGACGGTAGGACATCATGGTGGTGCGGCCGATGACGCGAAGGCCCTGGGGATCGACGAGGCCGAGAGTGGTGATCAATTCCTCGGTCAGACCGTCGGCGATGTAGTCACGATCGGGTTGCGCACTGAGGTTTTCAAAGGGCAACACGGCCAGGGTTACGGGAGCGGAGGTCTCTGGCTCAGAGGCAGCGAAGACTTCCACCGTGGGAATGAATTGATAGCCCTTACCGGGAACGGTGGCGATATAGAGGTTATCGCCACGGGTTTCGCCGAGGACGCGGCGTAATGTGGAAATGCTTTGGTTGAGATTATTCTCCTCGACGGCCGTGTCTGGCCAGATGGCCCGCATCAAGTCCTGTTTGGAGACGACCCGGCCGTGATGACGGATCAGGTGAAGGAGAGTGTCGAAGGCCTTGGAGCTAAGAGGCATCGGCACGCCGTCGCGAAGAAGCGACCGCTTGGCGGGGTCCAGCCGGAAGCGAGCGAATTGATAACTGACGAGATGTTCGGCGCCCATACGGAGACCCGCAGATTCAGACAAATTCAGAAGTTTTCAGGGTGATTCTAAAGACTTTCCAGGGGCTTGGGAAGGAGGATAGCCGGGCTTGGGCCGTCGGATCGGAAAAGACGGAAGACCAACAGGAGAGAAAACTCATGAAGTCAAAAACCTGGAAGGGCATTCTGGCTGTGACGTTAGGAGTCGTATTGACGCTGTCCGCAGGATGGAATGCCGGAGCAAGTGGCGAACGACGTGATTATGAAATCCAAGGGACTTGGCTAGTGACGGTCACTCAGAACGACTGTAGCACCGGGCACCTCATCGCGGCGTTCCCGTCAATCTTGACCTTCGCTGAGGATGGAACAATGGTGGAAGATACGGCCAATCTTGCCTTTGACCCGGGACAGCGGGGAGACGGGCAAGGCTTTTGGCGCTACAAGGGCAATCACACGTTCGTGGCGAAGAGCATAGCGTTGATCAAACGCGACACTCTAAACCCAAAGGCCCCCCCAGCCCCCGTCTTCTGGCAAGGGACACAGACGATCACGCAGACAATCGAATTTTCGCCCGGTGACCCCGACAAGTGGAGCACCAGCGAAGTGACGGTGGAGTTTATTAGGGATTCGACCCATATGCCGTACGCGCCCAGTTCCGTGAAGGCTTGTCTGAGTGCAACCGCGGTTCGATTTGAGTAGCGAATGAAAACGACCTGGTTCCCGCGGCGTTTACGCGTTGAGGGACACAAAGACGAGGCCGCCCTGCGGCGGCCTCGAAGAAACACTTGTGAGCGCTAACGTTTAGCCCTGCCAGGGCTCGTCTGCGCTGCCGCCATAGATCGACGGAACCTTGGAGCCCATCGGGCGGAGATAAACCGCGAGTTGCCCGCGGTGATGGATAGAATGATTGTTGACGAAGGTCAGGTAGAAAACAGCGGGAAAATTGAAGGCGCCCATAAAATCGACCGGCGTGCAAAGCTGTTCGGGGCTCATGGCTTGCACGCGGGCAATCGCGCGCTTGAAGTTCTTGTCATACCATTCGACGAGTTCCGCGACGCTCTTTGGCTCCTCTTTAAAGCGCGGCTCCATGTTGAATTTATGGTCGGCAACTTCGTCGGTCATCTGCACGTCGCAAGACGCGAGATGCCAGGCGAGTTCCCAGGCGGTGCGAGCTTTCGGATCGGGGCGATAGTCGCGCTTATCTTCAGGGATCGCGGCGATGACCTTCTTGGTGGTCTCTAGTTCCCGGCTGAGTCCCTGCAAAACCGATTCGCGCATGCCAACGGCGAATTCGGGAGAAAGTGCTGGTTGCGGTGCTGACATTAAGCCTCCTTTTCGACTTGGGGAAAAGGTTCCCCGGTAGGCAGGGATTGTACACCCTGGAGGTGCGCTAGATGTCAAATGACCGTCATAACTGGTTTGGGCGCCTATTCGGCGAGCGCTAGAGCGAACCACGGAGACCAAGGGCGTCGGCGTGTTCGCGCAGGGCAGCAATGCAAAACGTGATGTGCTCGTCGAGAGGGATGCCGAGTTCTTCGGCCCCTTTTATGACGTCTTCGCGACTGACGCCTCGCGCGAAGGCTTTGTCTTTCATGCGCTTCTTCACGGAGCTGGCTTCAAGGTCAAGGATGCTTTTCGAGGGGCGGACGTAAGCGCAGGCGGTCAGGAAGCCGGCGAGTTCGTCACAGGCGAAAAGGGTGTGCTCGAGCGGAGTTTGGCGGGGAACCCCGGAATAGTCGGCGTGGGAAAGGATTGCACGAATCAGTTCGTCGTCGTAGCCGTGCTCGCGGAGGATTTTTGCGCCCTCGGCGGGGTGCTCGCGATCGGGAGCGTGGTCATTGTTGGGCCAGCGTTCGTAGTCGAAATCGTGAAGGAGCGCGGCGATGCCCCAAAGATTCTCGTCGGCACCGTTTTTTCGAGCATAGGCACGCACGCAGGCTTCAACGGCGAGCATATGTTTGCGAAGATTTTCCGATTGGGTGTACTCACAAAGCAGTTTCCAGGCATCGTCGCGAGTCGGCATCTCGTTTCCCTTTCGCGGTTGTAGGGACGGACTTCTGAGGCCGTCCGCTATCAATCCGTCATTTATTGTACCTGTCTACCGGATCGTTGGCGGTCCGCCTCAGAAGGCGGACCCTGCAAGAGAATTGAGGGAGTCGGACCGTTTCGGCAGCCGCGCGGTCGGCGAAAAAGCGGCAGCGAGGCTGGCGCACTGCAAAATGTGCCGAAGTGGGAAACGGGAACGGAGGGAAGGAAAGCACAACATATAGTTGTGGCGTGCGTGAAGAACTACCAGCGGCTGAAGAGGGCAGTAAATCCCGTCCGGACGGACAGGCGAAAAACCGGCGTAAACACGGGCGATTTCGGCTGATACGCGTAGAAGATTTTGAAAAATACTCTTGACAGCAATTAAACAATTGAGCGAAACTCCCATCGCGCCAGTAACTGCCTTCCCCCCAAGAACGTTCCGACGTTCCTTCCTATCCGCACGCCGGAAAATTTCACAAGTCAGCGAGGAGTTCCGGTGTCTGCACATATGGAAAAAGAGACCATGATGAACACGTTGGAGATGGATCGGGAAGTCATACGCTGCAAGACTTGCGGACTGGTCCAATATCGGACGCGAACCGGCAACTGCCGACGCTGCGTACGAGCGTTGCCCCAGCGGATGGAATACTTGATTCCGCAGGAAGCACCGCAGGAGGAAGCAGCGCCCGAAGTGACGACGACGAAGTTTGCGAATCAGGAGACGGTGGAGAACATCGGCCAGCGGATTCGCCAACTGAGAGAGTCGCGGGGGATGACACAGAGCCAGTTGCAGTCGCGCTCGAAGGTCAGCCGCTCGTACCTGTCGCGAATCGAGAGCGGCCAGATGACGCCAAGCCTGGGGACGCTGGAGAAGATTTCCGAAGCGTTGAATGTGGGCTTGAACCGGTTCTTCATTCCGGAATCGGATGGCGAGGCGTTGCTGGAAGATCCATTCATCCAGGGATTGCGGCCGTTTTTGCGGCAACTGGATTGGGAACAATGGCAGTCCATCCTGAAGCGCTTGCAGGCGATCAGCGACCACGTGAATGCGGCGCCGATCACCCTCCGCCCTATCGGTAACCCGGCACGGCTGCCGCAGCCCGCGCCGGCGAATGGCAACGGGCAGCTCGGGCACATTGGACACGCAAGCCATTCGAATGGGCTGATTCCCGCGCAAGCCCATGGTCAACCGCAAGGGTATCCGCTGCGGCGCCCAGGGATGCCGATATTTCAGCGGCCATTGGCGCGCTAAGGAAGAATTCCGAGAGTGGTTATTGACAAAGGCGGCGCTCCGGTTCAGCCGGGGCGCCGTTTTTTGTTGGTGCGTTGTGTGCAATGGGAAACTCTTGTAGGATGCGCGCATGAAAAAGGTGAAACCTGCGAAGCGCAAGGCTGCGTCGAAAGGCAAAGGCGCGCCGAAAACCGTTGATGAATACTTCGCCGGCGTCCCGGAACCTGCGCACAGCATGTTGAGCAAGATGCGCGTGACAATTCGGTCCGTTGTGCCACGAGAGGCCGCGGAGACGATCAGCTACGGGATGCCTGCGTTTAAGTACAAAGGAGTGCTGGTGTGGTTCGCCGCGTTTTCGAACCACTGCAGCTTGTTTCCAACTGCGTCGGTGATCAAACAATTTCGCAGCGAACTTAAGGGTCTCGCGACATCCAAGGGGACAATCCACTTCCCGACGGACAAACCACTGCCAACTACACTCATTAAGAAACTGGTAAAGGCGCGTGTGTCACAGGTCGAGAGCAAGCAACGTGCTTAGTGGTGAGTTTGCGCCAGCAATCTGCGGCAATGGCGCGCGATCTGCTGTTCTTCCTCAGCGGGAACAATTTTAATTTTGTCGGCAGTCAGCCCGATAACGTCGAGTCCGTTGGTAACCGCGGAACGAACGTACTCACTGTGCTCACCGATGCCACCGGTGAATACAAGAAGGTCGATACCGCCGAGCAGCGCAACGTAGGCACCGATTACCTTGCGGACGGCCGTGGCAAAGGCATTCAGGGCCAGAATGGCGCGGGAATCGTTCGAGCGAGCACGCTCTTCGAGAGTCTTTACATCGCTTTGGCCACAGGAAAGAGCATAGAGACCGCTCTTGTGATTGATCAGATCTTCAATGGCGTCGGCGCTGAGTTTTTCCGTGCGCAAAAGGTAGAGAAGGACACCGGGATCAAGATCGCCGGTACGCGTGCTCATGGGGATTCCGCCAGTGGGAGTAAGGCCCATGGTGGTGTCGATGGAGACGCGCTTGCGAAGGGCGCAGAGGCTGGCACCATTGCCGAGGTGCGCGAAGATGGCACGCTCGGGGAGTTGATCGCCGAAGTGATGCACGAGCGACTCGTACGAAAGGCCATGGAAACCGTAGCGGCGGACACCTGCTTCGAAGTAGCGCTGCGGGAGTGGGAGATGGGAGGCCACTTCGGGCATGGTTTGGTGAAAAACATCGTCAAAACAGGCGAATTGCGTAGCTTCTGGAAAGATGGATTGAGCGGAAGCGATGAGGGAAAGCGCCTGCGGGATATGCACGGGCGCGAAATGTGTTGCGGCACGAAGCTGGTCCAGAAGCTTCGGGGTGATGGCCTCGTGCACGACGAGATGGGGACCGCCATGAACGACACGGTGACCTACCGCCACGGGCGCAGTGTTTAGATGCTGGCGGATGGCTTTGGAAACGACATCGAGGGCGTGACTTTGCGACTCGTGGATACATTCCCGCTTTACGAGTGATTCCCCGGAGGCCGACCGCAAGTGCAAGGAGCCGTTGTCATGTCCGATGCCATCGGCGCTGCCAGTGAGCACGGCTTCTTCGTCGTTGGCTCCGCGACGATACAAACCAAATTTCAGCGAAGAAGAGCCGCTGTTCAGCACAAAGATGAAATTGTCGTTTGAGTTCGGGCTGTCGACCATATCTACCCGGGCCATTTCCAGTTGCGAATCTCTTCCTTGTCGATCCCTTCGGCGTGGGCGTAGTTGATGCTCTCGATGATCTGGTCCTTTAGCCATTCCTTGACGTGGGCGCCGATGGAACTGAGGCGGGGAACGCGGTCGATGACGTCGATTGCCAGGTTGAAGCGATCGACCTGATTGATGATGGCGAGCTCAAGAGGCGTGTTGATGTTGCCTTTTTCCTTGTACCCGCGCACGTGGATGTTCTCGTGATTCCTGCGGCGGTAGGTAAGTTTGTGGATGAGCGAGGCGTAAGAATGAAAATTGAAGATGACGGGCTTGTCGATGGTGAAGAGCGAGTTGAAATCACGATCCGAAAGCCCGTGAGGATGTTCGGTGGTGGGCATCAGACGGAAAAGATCAACGACGTTGACGAAGCGAATCTTGAGGTCGGGGAAACGCTCCTTAAGGATCGCAACGGCTGCTAAGGATTCCATGGTGGCAATGTCGCCGGCACAAGCCAGGACCACATCGGGATCTTTGCAGTCGTCGGTGGAAGCCCAGTCCCAGATGCCGATGCCTTTGGTGCAGTGAGTTACCGCATCCTGCATGTTCAGGTACTGAAGATGGTCCTGCTTGTCGGCAACGATGACGTTGACGTAATCGCGGGAGCGCAGGCAATGATCGGCGACGCTGAGGAGGCAGTTCGCATCCGGCGGTAAATAGATGCGGACCACATCGGCACTTTTGTTGGTGACTACGTCAAGGAAGCCGGGATCCTGATGCGTGAAACCGTTATGATCCTGCCGCCACACGAGAGAGGTAATAAGGATATTGATGGAGGGAACGGGCGCGCGCCAGTCAATTTCTTTCTTGGATTTCTCGAGCCATTTGGCGTGCTGGTTAAACATGGAATCGATGACATGGACGAAGGCTTCATAGGTGGAAAGAAAGCCGTGGCGGCCGGTGAGCACGTAACCTTCGAACCAGCCTTCGAGGGTGTGCTCGCTGAGCATCTCCATGACGCGGCCGAAGGAGTCGAGTTCGCCGCCGTCCAGATCCTCCGGCTTGTATTCGGCGATCCAAGTCTTCTTCGAAGCGGCATAGATGGCAGTGAGTTTATTGGAGGCTGTTTCGTCCGGGCCAAAGACGCGGAAAGAACTCATGTTGCGGCGCATGACCTCGGCGAGGAAGTGGGCGAGCACGTCGGTTGGCGGCGCATATAGCTTGCCTGGAGCTTTTACGTCGACCGCGTAGCTGCGAAAGTCGGGTAAATCGAGTTCCTTGCGAAGTACACCGCCGTTAGCGTGGGGATTGGCGGAGATGCGGCGTTTGCCGGAAGGCGCCAGTTCCTGAAGTTCGTGGACCAAGGTTCCGTTGGAGTCGAACAGCTGTTCGGGTTTGTAGCTGCGCATCCAGCCTTCGACGATCTGCAGATTGTGCGGGTTGGTGGCGGCGTCCAGAACGGGAACCTGGTGAGCGCGCCAGAAATCTTCGACCTTGTGGCCGTCTACTTCCTTCGGCCCGGTCCAACCTTTGGGAGAACGGAGCACGATCATGGGCCAGCGAGGACGTGTGGCGTCGTGTTGTGATCGGGCATGCTGCTGCAGCGAACGAATCTCGAGAATGCACTGCTCGAGGGTGCCAGCCATTTTCTGATGCATCTCGACGGGATCATGGCCTTCGACGAAAAAGGGCTTGTGGCCGTATCCGGAAAGGAGTGATTCCAGTTCTTCGTGCGGGATGCGCGCAAGGACAGTGGGATTGGCGATCTTGTAGCCGTTCAGGTGCAAGATCGGCAAGACGGCTCCGTCACGAATGGGATTCAGGAATTTGTTGGAATGCCACGAGGTGGCAAGTGGTCCGGTTTCCGCCTCGCCGTCGCCAATAGCGACCGCAACGATGAGATCGGGATTATCGAACGCAGCGCCATAGCCGTGCGAGAGGGAGTAACCGAGTTCGCCGCCTTCATGAATTGAGCCGGGGGTCTCTGGGGTGCAATGGGAACCGATGCCGCCAGGAAAAGAGAACTGGCGGAAGAATTTGAGCATGCCGGCCGCGTCGCGGCTCTTGTCCGGATAAATCTCGGAGTAATGGCCCTCGAGGTAGGAGTTGGCCAGCGTCGCGGGAGCGCCATGGCCGGGGCCGGAAATGTACATGACATTCAAGTCGTATTTTTTGATCAGGCGATTCAGGTGGACCCAGATGAAGGACTGGCCGGGATCGGATCCCCAGTGACCCAGCAGGCGGTGCTTGATGTGCTCCGGCTTCAGCGGTTCGCGAAGAAGGGGGTTTTCGCGAAGATAGATCATTCCCGCTGAGAGGTAATTGCAAGCGCGCCAGTAGGCGTCCATCTTTCTTAATTCATCGGGGGTAAGAGGCATGGAAGTCTCGGTTGTAGCAGGCATAGAGGTGGTCATACGGGTTCTCCGGGGACAGAATCACGGCATCGGCCGAACGATCGAGGCGTAACCATCCTAAAGGTTCGCGGTTGAAAAGGCACCATGAGAATGACTCCTCGAGGGATTTTCCAACCACGATAGGGCGAATCGAAGTAGAAGACGTCCTGGCCCCGAATGTGAGCGTTCGGATGGCCGCACAGACTGAGACTGTAGTGTAAACTCACTTTGCTTGTGTGTGAAAAGCGGTTCATGAAATGTTGATGAATTTCAAGGGAGTTATTCCGGCGATGGTCCTGGGCTCGCTGGCCTGGATTGGGTGTGGGCATCTGGCGGCGCAGCAAAGGGATGACGTAGAGAAAGCAGAGAAGCACAAAGAGTTGCTGTGGATTCCCCCCAATGTGACCGCAGCGCTTCCATCGCTGTCGGCAACCCCGGCCTGTTCCTTATCGGAAGTGCTCCAAGAAGCTAGCAGGCATGCTGCGGAGATGACCAGCAACCTTGAGACCTTTGCCGCCGAGGAGCAAATTGACTATAGAAAGTGGGATCACAGCGGTTTCCCCGAAGACAATGACAGCAGTGCGTTTGACTATGTATTTGGTTTTGAGCAGACCAGCGGAGGACGATCTAGCCGGGAGTACCGGACTCCCGCCAAGGGTGGGCATTTCTTCCCTGCAAGTTCGCAAGATACGGGTCTAGTGGCATTAGCACTGATCTTTCTGCCGAGCATGCAGACCGAATATGACATGAATTGTGAGGGGCTAGATAAATGGAAAGGCCAGTTCGCCTGGGTGGTTCGGTTTCAGCAGCGCAAAGACAAACCACGGCGGACGATGCAATTTCGCACATCAGGAGGCGTATACGAAGCGATGCTCAGGGGCCGGGCGTGGATTTCCATGGACAATGGGCAAGTGTTGCATCTGGAAGCAAGCCTGATGAACGACATTCCAGCGTTGAACCTGCGGAGCGGAGCGATTTCAGTGGACTATGCACCGGTGGAGATTCAATCGCGAAAAATAGAATTATGGTTGCCGGAAAGAGTCGAAGCCTATTGGGAAATTGCGAACCGCCGGCTCGCGCTGTATCACACGTTCAGCAATTTCAAACTGTTTACGGTGGAGACGGAAGACACGGTCAAGAAGCCGAAGCAGCCGTAGCGAAATTCCGGCGTGAGGCAAGAAGAGGGGTCCTTGTAGACTCCGTTCGGAATGACGAATGTGTTTTTCCGAGCCCTACTCACGGACAACGGCGGCTCTGGAGGAGGGGACTTCCAGGCGCATGAGGCGATGGTTGGGATCGAGGTAGAGGATGATCTCCAGATCGGCGGTCACGACTTTGAGGCCTTCGTAGGATTTTCCTTCGGCGCTGACCGCGCCAGCCCAATCGACGGTGATGGTATTCGGCAAGAGTTGCTGAGGAACGAGAACAGGGAAGGTCTGCGTGCCTCGGCGATTCCAATCATAAACGCGAGCCAAGACAGCGTATTGGTAGTAGAGGTTGTTGTCGAGGACGACGATGAGTGGGGAATTAAAGGTGAGGTCCTGCTCGAAAGGGTGGGCGCTGCCGACCTGGACGGTCATCTTAGCGACGCCATTGGAAAAGAGGATGTGGGCGCCACTGGTTTTATCGGATTGAGAGGTCCATTCGTAGGAGATGGGGGCACCGTCGGGCTGGAGGGTAAGATTGCCGGTAACGGTAGTGGCCGGAGTACCCTCCGGAGAAAGGTGCGTAGTGGCTTTGGCCGTCCAGACCGCACCGCTGGAAGTAATCTCGAACTCTTCGTTACCGATGGTTTTGCCGTCGAGAAGAACCTTGAACTTGCCCTTATCGGTTGCGAAGACGGAGCCTGCCGGAGATTTTTTCTGGGCTGCGTGAGCGAGGAAACCGCTGGAAACAGCGAGACAGAGAAAAACCGGGACACAAGCAACGAATCTTCGTCTTGAAACTGGTGTTTGCCACATCGATGCGCTCCTCAGAGAGAAGAGTTTCCTTACGGGTCAGGAGCCCGGTGTCCTTTATTCCCAATGCCGAAGCAGAAACTCCGACCCCCTAAGCTAACATCTGCGTTGAATATCGGACCTTCTCTTCAGGGTTGAGGTTTCTCAACAGCCAATGGCGGCGCCAAATCACTGGCAGGAATGCCCGCAATTCCGCGGCGAAGAATTTCAGCGACCACGGCGACGGAGTCTCCTGAACTCTCGATGCGATAATCAGCGAGTTGGTAGGAAGGGAGCCGTTGCGCATAGAGGGCCCGGAAGCTGGCTTCGTCGCGAAACAGGGGGCGGCCCGTCATGGTCATGCAACGCGCGAGCAAGATGTCGATGGGTGTGTCCAGCCAGATGACGGGCACACCGGCATTGCGTAGAAACTCGGGAGCGCCCGGCTGGGCGTAGGTGCCGCCGCCGAGAGCGAGGATGGTGGATTCGTGGAACTCTACCGCGCGACCAAGGGCAGCACGCAACTGATCGGCTTCCAACTGACGAAACGCAGGCTCGCCATGGCGTTCGAAAAACTCGGGGATGGTAATGCCCGCGGCTTCCTCAATGCGCTCGTCGAGATCGACGAAGCGCCAACCAAGTTGGCGGGCGAGACGGGTGCCAACGGTGCTTTTACCCGCACCCATAAAGCCGGCAAGACAAATGATAGAGGTGCGCGATGAAAGAGCGCGGCCAATTGGATTTGGATTCACGATTTCGGAAAAGCGCAGACTAATCGCGCTTCAGAATCCGAATTGTACCACTGTAGGAGGAGAGTTCGACTTTGGCTAAGCCCTGGCCGACAGTGGCGAACAGGCTGTGGCTGAATTTCGATTGCGAATGATGCTTTCCGTGAGTGTCGGGCTTCAGGAAATCGGCGGCTTGGTTATCGACGGTGCCGCGATAGGTCTGCGCATTCAGGTCGAAAGAGTCTGTTCCGGAGAAGCGCACTTCCACGAGGCCGCGGCCACTGTTCATGGTGTACAGGCCGGTGCGGACGAAGTCGCCATCATAGAGGATATTGCCCGTGGTAGTCATGAGATTGACGTTGGAAAGGGAAGGCTGCAGGATCTGGGCGCCGCCGCTGATGGAATTAAAGTCGAGTCTGCCCGAGCACAGGGTGCAAACCAGCGAGCCGCCGGTGGTCCTGACAATGATGTAGCCGGAGACTTCCTTGAGGTGGACATCGCCGGCGACGCTTTGCAGTTTCATGTCGCCATTGACCTGCTCGACAAGGATGAGGCCAGTCTGGGTGCGCAATTGGAGTTCGGTCTGTTCCGGAACCAGAAGCTGGAAATTGGCTTCCACTTCATGAGGTTGAGCAGAGGTGGTGAGAGAAGTGGCGTTAATGTCGATGCGATCGCCGACCTGTTCCGCGTCAATGGCCACTTTGCCAGGAACGAAAGTGCTGGTGACGACGACTTCGGAGTTTTTCCAGGACTTTACTTCGATCCGGCCGTTCACGATGTTATTGATGATGACGACAGGGCGATCCTTGACGATAAAGTGGCGTTCTTGGTGCTCGTTGGCGGCTGCCAGGGCTGCCGTGGCGGCACAGAAGAACAAGCCAGCGCCGAGAACGCTCAGGACACCATGAACCAACTTCTGGTGGGGCAACATTAGTGTTCGCTCCTTCCGCTGTCCATCATCGCGGTCAGTAATTCCGCCTTCTGCTGGTAGGCCATGTTGAGGTATTCACGGGTCAACTGGTCCTGGGGATTCTGCTTCAAGCGGGCTTCACATTCCGCAATAAATCCGTTGAGGGTGCGCAAATTCTGGCGCAAAGAGGCGTCCACGGTGGCGTTGCCAGTTAATTCGCGGCGGGGCAAGGAATCTTCAGTGGCGCTAAGAACAGCGGCACTATCGCCGAGATAAGCATTCTCCGAAGGCGAAGGCAAAAGAGACTTGTTGGAAGGGCGCGGCTCCGGCGCGACTGAGGCGGCATGCGCCGTCTGGACTTGCCGCAGCGGATTCTTGGCGGGAGCCACGGGATTCACTTCCGTCGATGGAGGCGCAACCGTGTTGGGATTTTGGCTGGCTTGCGTCTGAACAGGCGTTGGTTGCGGTGCAATATTCGTGGTGCCGCGATGTTCTACGAGATAGAAACCGCCAAAAACAAGGAAGAGTCCCGTGCCGACGCCAGCGAGAACGCGCGGCCGGAAAAGTTCCGCAAAGCCTTGCCACCACGGGGAGGGAGCAGGCGTGACGCGAGGTTCAGCGTCGCGGATTATTCCTTCGGCTTCCAATTGGGCGCGAACGGAAATCCAGATGCGGTCGGGAGGAGTGACCTCGGCCGGAACGCGTTTGGCAGCAACAACTATAGCGGAAAGATCGGCAAGCAAATCCTGACAGTTGGTGCAACTGGCGAGATGCTCGCGCGCTTCCTGGGGAAGAGGACTGAGACCCTCGGATTCTAGAACTGCTTCGAGTTCCTTACACTGCATACCACAAACTCCGCAAGGCGCAGCACTGGGTGGCTCTCCCTGCAAAAATCCACAAAGTTGCGCGTAGTGCCGTCCTCGACGTTAGATTCATTCTAACTCATTCCTTCGAGCCCGTCTGGGCTTTTGCGGATTGTCGTTCCTGGCGAGCCTGATCCCGGATTTGTTCCTGGAGCAACTCGCGCAGACGGGTACGCGCTTTATGCAACTGCGACTTCGAATTACCAACGGAACATCCCATGATGTCCGCAATTTCGTTGTGTTCGTAGCCCTGGACGTCATGCAGGATAAACACGGTTCTGTAGCCTGGGGGCAACTGCTCGATGGAGCGCTCGAGGTTGACGCGATCGACGGCTCCGGACAATCGCAAGTCAGGAGCACCCACGTCCCGCTTCGGACTGCTGTTTTCCGCATCCGGATCCAAGGTTTCCTCCAGGGAGTCGGTCGGAAGCGATTTCTTACGCAAGCGCATGAGCACGACGTTAACGGTCATGCGATGGAGCCAAGTGGAGAAGGCGGACTCCCCGCGGAAGGTACCAATTTTGCGGAAGAGCTGAAGGAACGCCTCTTGCATCAGATCTTCGGCATCCGCAGGGTTATTGACCATTCTCAAGCAGAGAGCGTAGACGCGACGGCTATGCAGTTGATAGAGAAAGTCAAAAGCAGCGGAATCCCCCGCTTGAGAGCGGCGGATGGCTTCCGCTTCAGTCCACGCAACCGGCTCGGTTGGTCTTGGTCGGGCCAACAGTCCAATAGCGGCGCCACTAGAAGATGCGATGCGCCTGGTTCCCTTCAGAGTTGTCCCGAGAACGGACGTCGAGGAGCACATATGCCCCTATAGAAGGTGGGAACCCTCAATAGGTTGCATGCGGCTGCGGGCATCCGCAGGGATGAGCTATTGTCCCTTTAGGAAAGCCATCCGTCTATGGGCAAGATGTGCGGTGCGGGAGGCAAGGGAGGAAGACGAAGAATGGCATGCGTCGTTGAGAGCGGCCTGAAAACCAACCAGTTGGGTGTCCGGGAGGGCGTGGAGAAAAGACTTCAGGAGGACGACGGTCTCACGAAGGCAGGTATTTAGATCGTAGTGCACGGAATCCAGGGCCTCCCAATCGCGTTCTGGATGAAGGGATTCGCCAGCCGCTAACGACTCCGCGGATGACTCAAAGCTGGAATGTAGTTCTTCGACCAGATCTCCGAGGGCAGAAATCTTATGGGCAAACTGCGATTTACGGGTTAGAAGGACTCTGCTGAAGAGATCATTAAAGAGAGCCACGCGTTGGCTGCGGGAACTCTGAAAATTTTGCGGATCGAGAGGGGCCAGATTGGGAGCAACGCCAAAATGCTTGGCGTGGTCCAGCATGACGCGCAACAAAGAGGCCAGAGGATGTGCGAGCCGCTCACACAAGGCAGGAGCAACCGAGAGGACTTGATTCGCCTTGGAATTGCGGCCGTTACGGCGCATCCCCAAAGCCTCGTCCAGACTGACACTGAACATGGAGTAGGCAGTTTCAAGTCGATGGATGCAAATCAGATAGGCGCGAGACTTATCGTCCGTCAGAGGCATGCGCCAGTCTTGAGACACGGAAGCCTTGTGGATCAGGGTCGGGCGCGAACGCACAGGATTACCTCCGCAGAGAGTAGGCGTGGATTATAACAAACTTCGGAAAGCCGGATGAAAAACAATTCAAAATATTGGGCGTGAAGTTTATTCGGAGATTCCCGAAACGGAACTCGCGCCATCCTTTACTCGCGGTGGATTCCTTGCTCTGGTCCCGAAGCCGCCTTTATACTCTGAGGAACAGATTTCGAAAGGATTGGACCTCTCTTGCAATTTGAGCCTCAAGACCAGTTCCAGCAGCGGCAAAAGAAACTCGAAGAAATCCAAGCCCTTGGCTATGAAGCGTTTCCCCGGGAATTTCGTTGGACAGAGACGCCGGCGGAGCTGGCGAAGAAGTACTCCAATTTGAGCGGTCCAGAGTTGGAAGCGGATAGAAAAGAGACGCGAGTTGCGGGCCGACTCGTTTCCTACCGGTTGATGGGGAAAGCGGGATTTGCGCATTTGCAAGGAGCGGGAGGGCGAATCCAGGTCTACGTGAGAAAAGATGTGGTGGGTGAGAAGGGATTCCAGTTGTTTCACCTGTTGGACCTGGGGGACCACCTGGGTGTGCGCGGGCACATGTTCCGGACCAAGACCGGGGAACTGTCCGTGTGGGTAGAGGAACTTTTTTTTCTCAGCAAGGCGTTGTTGCCATTGCCAGAAAAGTGGCACGGGCTTGCGGATATCGAGTTGCGCTACCGGCAACGATATCTGGATCTGATTGCGACCGAGAAGTCGCGCGAAGTGTTTCAGACGCGCGCGCGGATTATCCGGGAGTTGCGGCAGTTCTTCGATAGCCGCGGTTACATGGAAGTGGAAACGCCAATGATGCATCCCATCGCTGGCGGAGCCACGGCGCGTCCGTTCGTGACACACCACAACACATTGGATCTTGATTTGTACCTGCGCATCGCGCCGGAATTGTATTTGAAGCGGCTGACGGTAGGTGGTTTCGACCGGGTGTATGAGATCAACCGGAATTTCCGAAACGAAGGGATCAGCACGCAGCATAATCCGGAATTCACGATGCTGGAATTTTACGAAGCGTACAGCAATTACCGGGACTTGATGGACATGAACGAGCAATTATTCGCGCAGGTGGCGAAGAGCATCACCGGATCGGCAAGGGTAAAGTACGGTGAGGTCGAACTGGATTTCTCAAGCATGCAGCGGCTCACGATGCGGGAAGCGATTGTTAAGTATTGGCCGGAAGGAGCGGGTGCCGCGCCGACTCTGGAGGAGTTGGCGGCTCCGGGAGGAGCACAACGAGCCACCGAACGGTACAACGTCTGGGCCAAAGCGAACCACGCGGAGTATGCGGCAGCAAAGGGAAAGCTGGCGGACGGCGAATGGACAGGACTGCTGTTTGAAACCGTAGCCGAAAGCAAGTTGGTTCAGCCGACGATTCTATACGATTTTCCACTGGAAATTTCGCCGCTATCGAAGCAAAAGCCGGAGGATCCATCGCTGGTGGAGCGCTTCGAGGTTTATGTAGCGGGGATGGAAATCGCCAATGGATTTTCGGAGTTGAATGATCCCGCGGAACAAGAAAGACGGTTCCTGGCACAGATCGCACAGGGCGGAGATGAAGTGCCGAAGCAGCTTGACGTGGATTATGTCCGAGCGCTGTGCCACGGAATGCCGCCCACCGCAGGAGAAGGCATTGGCATCGATCGTCTGACGATGCTGCTGACTGACTCTCATTCCATTCGCGATGTCATTTTATTTCCGCAACTCCGCCCCGATACAAATAAAGAAGAAGCCGGTCCGGCAGGCGCGAAAGCGTAAAGGACGGTTCACTCCATGAGCTTTGAATGGTTCGTGGCGAAACGGTACCTGAGGTCGCCAAACCGCCCGGCGATTTTGCGACTGATTACCGTATTCAGCGTGCTCGGAGTGGCCGCAGGTGTAGCGACGCTGGTAATCGCGCTAGCCATGAACAGCGGCTTCCGGGAGACGCTACAGGACCGGCTGCTTGGCGTGACCGCGCACATTTCGTTGACCCGACCGGGTTCTGGCGGAATCCAAAACTACAAAACACTTGCGGAGAGCCTGCAGAAGACGGCGGGCGTGAACTCCGTGACACCGGCAATCTACGAGACCATGCTGCTGTCGTTCGGGGGAGAGGCGCGCGGAGTAGTGGTCAAAGGCATCGACGTCGACCTGGAGAAGATGAGCGACGAAGCGCTGCAGAAACTGTCCGCGGGACGACTAGATTTCTCGCCGGATCCCGACGGCATTGACGGATTGCTGGTCGGCAAGCAACTGGCGGATGAATGGAAAGTTCAGCCAGGAGATTATGTGACGCTGACGAGTCCGCAAGGGCGGTTGACGCCATTTGGATTAATGCCGCGGACGAGACGGTTTCGTGTGGCGGGCGTGTTCGATTCCGGATTCTACGATTACGACGAAAACTGGTGCTTCGTGACCTTGCCAGCCGCGCAATCGCTGGCGGGAACGGGAGACGTGGTGAATGTGCTGGAGTTCCGCCTAGCGAAACCGGAACAGGCGCCGGAAATCGCAAGTGAGGTGGGGCATGCCGCCGGGCAGGGGTTCACCACGACAACGTGGATGGAAGAGAACCGGGCGCTGTTCCGAGCGCTGCGATTAGAGAAGTTGGTAACGGCAATTTTCATCGGATTGATTACGTTCGTGGCGGGGCTGAACATTCTGGTGGTGCTGTCGATGACGGTGACGGACAAAGCCAAGGACATTGCGGTGCTGTTGTCGATGGGCACGAGGCGGGAACAGGTGCGGCGGATATTTTTGCTGCTCGGAATGGTGATTGGAGCGACGGGAACTTTGGTTGGCTTGGCTGTCGGGTATGCGTTCAGTTGGATTGCGGGCACCTATCATTTGATTCCGCTCGACCCGCAAGTGTATGCGGTGCCGTACGTCCCGTTTCACCCGAGTTTTCTGGATGGAGTGTGGATCGCGCTGGCGGCGATGGCAATCGCGATGTTGGCGACGGTGATCCCGGCGCGGGAAGCGGCGCGACTCTTGCCAGTGGAGATTCTACGTTTCGAATGAAGTGAAACCGGCGCGCGACTGCAGGGTTTAGCGGAGGGGTTTGGCTTTCGATTTGCTCCTAGCATTGTACCTGTGCGACTGGCTTGGGAGGCACGGGTCCAGCCTGCTTAAGATTCCCAAGAAGGTATGCGCAACAGAATGAAAGAAAGGGGTTTAGTAGCGCTTTACAAAGCGACGATTCGGCCCACATTCCCGGTAGGTAGCCGAGGTAAGGAAATGGGAAAAGCTTGGGCGAGAAGACCCAGTCTAGGGGAAAAGCTCCCATTGGACTGAACGACTGTTCTACGCATCATATGAACAGTGGCCTCGGAGTGAATAGAGTAAAGGATATTTAGCACCGGGGAGAAACGGGATCGCAGGGACCGAAAACAGATGAACAGCACAGCCAAAGCCGACGAAGCGATCCTGGAAGCGCGCGGATTGAAGAAAACTTATGGAGCGCGCGAGAAGAATCTGGAAGTTTTGGTGGATGTGAATCTGAAATTGGGCGAAGGAGAGATGGTCGCAGTGGTTGCGCCATCCGGCGCCGGAAAAAGTACTTTGCTGCATTTGCTGGCCGCGCTAGACACTCCAACAAGCGGTACAGTATACTTTGAAAATAAAGCGATAGAAACGAAGGAAGACGCGGCGCTGGCAGAATATCGCAATCGCGCCGTGGGGTTTCTCTGGCAGCGGCACCAGTTGTTGCCGGATTTTACGGCAGCAGAGAATGTAGCGATGCCGCTACTAGTGCGCGGTGAGCCACAGGCAGACGCGCTGACGGAAGCGCGAAAGTGGCTGACAGAAGTAGGCCTGCAAGACCGGGCCGAACACCGCGCAGGAGAACTTTCGGGCGGTGAACAGCAGCGAGCAGCGATCGCGCGGGCGTTGATAACAAGCCCGCGGGTTCTGTTAGCTGATGAGCCGACCGGAGATCTAGACGAGCAGAATGCTTGGGCTGTGTTTGAGTTGTTGCAACGGCTGCACCGGACGCATCGCCTGACGTCGCTGATCGCGACGCACAACCTGGCGCTGGCGGACCGATGTGACCGGATCGTGGGACTGGAACACGGTGTTCTGCGGACCCGTAGCGTGAAGAACGTTGCGGAGGGGACCCCAGGGGGAGAAGCGAGCTAACGTGTTTGAACGATACACAGAAAAAGCGCGACGTGTCATTTTCTTTGCCAGGTACGAGGCCAGCCAGTACGGAAGCCCCTACATTGAGACCGAGCACCTACTGCTTGGGCTGATGAGGGAGGACAAGGCCCTCGCCAACCGATTCCTGCGGCAGCAAGGTTCGATTGAATCCATTCGAAAAGAGATTGAGGCGCGCATCACGATTCGCGAGCGGATCTCCACGTCTGTGGAAGTGCCGCTGAGCGCGGAATGCAAGCGTATTCTGAACAGCGCCGCGGAAGAGGCCGAGCGTTTGGGCCACAAGCACGTGGGCACGGAACATTTGCTGCTGGGAATCCTGCGGGAAGAGAAGTGCTTTGGCGCGGAGATTTTGATGGAGCGGGGGTTGCGTTTGTCGGCGTTGCGGGAAGAACTCTCGCGAACGAGCGGTGAGAAAAACACAGCAGCGCGCCCAAAAGAAACGTCGTTGTTGGCAGAATTCAGCCGTGACCTGACGCAAGCGGCCACGGAAGGCAGCCTGGATCCGTTGGTAGGACGCGAAGGAGAAGTCGAGCGCGTAATTCAGATTCTGTGCCGGCGTACCAAGAATAATCCGGTGCTGATCGGCGAGCCGGGAGTAGGAAAAACCGCGATCGTCGAGGGCTTGGCACAACGAATCAGCGATGGCGATGTGCCGTCGTTCCTCGCCGATAAGCGAATTTTGTCCCTGGACTTGTCGTTGATCGTTGCGGGCACAAAATACCGCGGGCAGTTCGAAGAGAGATTGAAGACGATCATGAAAGAACTGATGGAGAGCCAGAACTCCATCGTATTCATCGACGAGTTGCATACGTTGGTGGGAGCAGGTTCGGCGGAAGGTTCTCTGGATGCGGCAAATATTCTGAAGCCGGCGCTGTCGCGAGGCGAGATTCAATGCATCGGCGCGACGACACCCGGGGAATACCGGAAGTCGGTGGAGAAGGACCGCTCGCTGGAGCGGAGATTCCAGGCGGTGAAGGTACCGGCGCCGACAGAAGAAGAAGCGGTGCAGGTAATCAACGGTGTGCGGGAGAGATACGAGAAGTTCCATGCGGTCAGCTATACGGACGAAGCGTTGCGTTATTCCGTGTATCTTTCGAACCGGTACATTCCCGACCGTTTCCTTCCCGACAAGGCGATTGACCTGATCGACGAGGCGGGCGCGCGGGTGAAATTGCGCCAGGCATCGGTTCCGGAGGAAGTCGGCGAAGTGCAGAAACGCGTGAAATTCATCACGCACCGGATGGAATCAGCAATTGCCGCACACGAATTCGAGAAAGCGCGTTTTTACTCCGAAGAAGAGCGCAAGGAGAAAGAAAACCTGCGGGTGCTGCGCGAGAGGTACAAGCTGGACGATGCCTCGACGGGGATTGTGACCCGGGAAGATATTGAGGAAGTAGTGTCGCGGTGGACGGGGGTTGCGGTCACCTCCATCAAGGAAGACGAACAGCAGAAGTTGCTGCGCATTGAGCCGGAACTGCACAAGCGTGTGATCAGCCAGGATAAGGCCATCACGGCGCTGGCGCGCGCCATTCGCCGGAGCCGCGCGGGATTGAAGTCACCACTGCGACCGGTGGGCTGCTTCTTTTTCCTGGGCCCGACGGGCGTAGGAAAGACGGAAGTGGCGCGACGGTTGGCGGAGTTCCTGTTCGGCAGCGAGAAATCGCTGATCCGGTTTGATATGTCCGAATTCATGGAGAAGCACTCCGTTTCCAAACTGATCGGCGCGCCTCCAGGGTACGTGGGCTACGAAGAGGGCGGACAGTTGACCGAACGCGTGCGTCGCACGCCGTATTCGGTTATATTATTGGACGAAATTGAGAAGGCCCATCCCGACCTCTTTAACATATTGTTGCAAGTGTTTGAGGACGGGCAGTTGACAGACGGATTGGGCAACACGGTCGATTTCCGCAACACCATCATCATCATGACTTCCAACATCGGTGCGCGGCATTTGCAGAAGCGCACGTCGATCGGCTTCCAGGCGGGCCTCGATGAAGCCAGCTTGAAGAGCATGGAAGACCTGGTTTTGGGCGAAGTGAAGCGGGCGTTCAATCCGGAATTTCTCAACCGGTTGGACGATGTCATTCTATTTAATCCTCTGGGCGACGAGGATCTGCTGAGAATCATCGATCTGCTTGTCGGGCAATTGAACGACACGCTGATTCACCGGCAGGTGCAAGTGGTGTTGTCGCCCGAAGCACGCCAGTGGATTCTCGAGAAAACGTGCGCGGACCGGAGTTATGGTGCGCGTCCGTTGCGGCGGGCATTGCAGAAGTATGTGGAAGACCCGTTGAGCGAATCGTTGATCCAGGGGGGAATTCAGAGGCCTGCAACATTGCAAATCTATGTTGCGGGGGAAGGCCTCGCGTTCCGGCCAGTTGGTGAGGCAACCCCAGTCGTTCATTAGTGAATCTGACGCAGCGTGTGACCGCGAAGCGGCCTTAGGTGCGCGAATAGGCCGTGAAGCGCAGTACGCTCGGCCGGACCATACCGGGACCGGCGGGAGAATAACAACTTGGGTTTGGGGGCGCGGCCTTGAGCCGATCGACGGCCGCTCAAAGGATCGTCTGTTTTTCGCCGGACATAACAACCTGGTGTGCTCGCCAGCTTTATGTCTTTGCCTTCATTGTGGTGGTTTCTTTGCTTGGGGGAAATTGCCGAGCTGCAACGCCACCGGCCGAGGACAAGAACGGCACGGAACCCTCCAGAGGCTTCACCTTATTTCACGCCTCCCTGAATGAAACTACCCTGGAAGAAAAAGTGGAGGAGATCCCCTCGAACCTGCTTGCCGGTGACGCGCAGCAGGATGAGGGACAGCCGTTCATCGAACGCATTGAGTTCGACGGCAACCGACGCATTCGAAGAGACACACTGCAGGCGCGCATCTTCAGCCGGGTAGGCGATCCGTATAATGAAGAAACATTGCGCCGCGATTTTCAGGCGCTGTGGAATACGCAATTTTTTGAGGATGTAAAGTTGCGTGTGGAAGCCGGGGATAAGCCCAATGGGAAGATCATCGTCTTCGAAGTAAAAGAGCGGCCGGTGATCCGCCGGATCCGGTATGAAGGCATCCACTCGATTTCCGAATCGGACATTCTCGACCGGTTCAAAGAAAAAAAGGTCGGATTGACGGTCGAAAGCCAGTTTGACCCGACACGTATCAAGAAAGCCGAAGTGGTGCTGAAGGAGTTGCTGGGCGAGCACGGCCGGCAATTCGCTACAGTCACACCGCAGTACGAAAAAATCGCTTCGAGCAACGCGGTCATTTTGGTGTTCAAGATCGAAGAGGGGCCGAAGGTAAAAGTCGGTAAAATTTCGTTCACCGGGAACCACGCGTTCAGCAATCGCAAACTGATTCGCGCGATGCATCACGACAGGCCGTACCAGATTCCGTTGTACTTCACCGAAATCAACGTGATGTCCAAGACCTACGATCACGACAAATTGATCGAGGACCTGGAAGTCGGGATCCACGGACTGTATCAGGACAACGGTTATTTCAAGGCCTCGATACTCGACCCAATCCTGGAAAACGTGGATACGGAAGGCTGGAGGTACGGGATTCCGTTTGCCGGGAGGACATCCGGTAAGGCGGTCAACATCACCATCCCCATCGAAGAGGGAGACCGGTACACGATGGGGACGATAAAAATCGTCAGCTCCGATCCGGATAAAGCGCTATCGCTGAAGGTCGACGCACTCAAAAGCGTATTTCCCTTGAAACAGGGTGAGATATTCAACGCCTCCAAGATCCGCAAAGCGATGAAGGATTACGAAAGCATTTATGGCCAGTATGGCTTCATCGATTTCGTGCCCGAGCCGCAGACGGATATCGACGAGCAGGCCAAGCGGATCGACATCACCATGAAGTTCGACGAGGGCAAACAGTATTACGTGCGCAGAATCGAGTTCAGCGGCAACACCACCACGCGCGACAAAGTGATCCGGCGCGAACTGTTGATCGACGAAGGCAGCCTGTTCAACAAACGCGCCTGGGAAATCAGCATCCTGCGGCTGAACCAATTGAATTATTTCGACAAGATCGAGGCCGACAAGTCCGTGGAGCTCAAGCGCGACACGAAAGCCGGCACGGTGGATATTCTTTTAAAGCTGAAGGAAAAAGGGAAACAGTCGATCGGATTGCAGGGCGGCGTGAGCGGACTGGCGGGCGGTTTCATCGGGCTGACCTACCAAACCAACAATTTCCTGGGATTGGGCGAGACGCTGACGCTTTCCGCGCAGGTGGGGCAGTACCAACGCAACATTATGTTGGGTTTCTCCGAGCCGTATTTGTTTGACCGGCCGATTTCAACGGGCTTCACAATTTTCTCTTCGCTCTATAAATACAACCAAGCTCAGCAAGCGGCCATCTATACGGGCCAAGCTGTCAGTATTAACCCCCAATATATTCAGGACTACAACCAGAACAGCACAGGGTTCACGATCTACGCCAGTTACCCGATGAAACGCTACGCCTTTACGCGCGTTGGCCTAACGTATGGACTGACGCGGACGAACATAACAACCTATAACCAGGCATCCGAGCTATTGTTCACGCAATTGCAGTACCTCAGCATCGCGGGGCCGAGCGCGTTGAACGGCATCCTGGCGAGCACGATCACCACTTCGATTACACAGAACACCATCGACAATCCCATCAACGCAACCAAGGGCCGCAGCTACTTTTACTCCCTGGCATTCACGGGTGGGCCGCTCGGCGGCAACGTCAACTCGATTGTGAATACGGGCGAATTTAAATACTTTCATCCCATCAACCACCGGCGCAATGCCGTGGGCGTGCGTTTTCTGGGGGCCTGGATCACTGGATATGGGGGCAAGGAGCCGCCCCCGTACAGCCGGTTCTATATGGGTGGTGAAAACGACCTGCGCGGATTCGACATCCGAGCGATTTCGCCGGTGACGTACATTCCGAGCGTGACAAACCAGACGGTCACCTTCCAGGATAACCAGCATCTGTCGGGAGCCGGGTATCCGACCCGGGGAGCCTTCAACGTACCGCTGGTTGCGTACACCATCACGTTTCCGGGAGCGGATCTGCAGGGCGTGGCGAATTTCGAATACCGAATTCCAATTGCCGGGCCGGTGGGGATGACGCTGTTCTCCGACATTGGAACCGATGGAATCGTGAACAAGAGCGCGCTGAAGCTGAATGAGTTGGGTGTGGAGAACATCAACCAGCAGTTTCCGCTGGCCAATCAGGGGCAGCAGTTGCAAATCGCGCCAGGCACGAACTTCAAGCTTCGCAATTCAACGGGAATTGAATTCAACGTGAACCTGCCGATCGTGCAGGCGCCGTTCCGGATTTATTGGGCATATAACCCGTTGCGCATACATCAGACGATTATTGCGCCGTACGACAGGATCAATCTGGCGAATCTGACGGGCACATGCCAAGCCCTGGGACTCACTGACCCGCTGCATCCGAACCAATGCGATCCGTCGATTTTGTATCAGATTCAGCCGACGCTGCAGAATCCGGGGCGATTGAACTACTTTGAGCCGAAAAGCACGTTCCGGTTCACGGTGAGCCGGACATTCTAGGCGGTGGCAACGGGAATAGGGATTCCAGCCATCCGAACAGGTAACCAGGGTTTACAGGAGTGAGCGGGGTTTTTCCCAGCGTAGAACGAATGAGGAGATGTCATTCATGAAGTGGCGGACAATGAAAACAGCCGCAATGGTGATGCTTGCGGGAGCGATGATGTGGCAAAACGGGTGCGGCAGCTCCAGCCCCAATACAATTATTGATACCGTTTCTCCCGCCGCCGCGGTAGTGATCGCGGGAACGGTGCAGACTTTTACGTCGACGGTGACCGGGTCGTCGACGACGACTTCCCAGTGGACGTGCACTTTCGTCTATACACCGTTGCCAACTACCGCGCAACCGAATCCCACGCCGACGTCGGCGGCGAGCTGCACATCTGGCCAGACCGTGCCGGCATTAAACAATGGCAGCCTGGGGACCTGGACGACGACGCCGACAGCATCGACCAATGTGCTGACGTACACAGCGCCCTCGCTAAAAAATTTTCCGAACCCGATACCGACGATCACGTTCACCGCGACCGCGGACGCGGACCACAAGAAGACAGGGACTGCGACGGTGGCCCTGGACACGGGCATACGAGTTTCTGTGACTCCGACGACCGCCACAGTTCCGACGGAAATCTCTCCCGCGCAGCAGGTGCAATTCACCGCTGACTTCCTGAACGTTTCGCCGGCCAACGCCAGCCCGCAATGGGCGGTGATGCAACCGGTGGCTAACAACACCACGGATTTTCCAAACGGAACGACGCCTGACCCGCGAGGGAAGACTTGCAGCCCAAATTGCGGCACGATTTCCTCGAACGGCGTGTTTACGGCTCCAGCAAAACAGCCAACGGACACGTCTCCAGATTCGAGTGGTGCCAGTGCCTCCACCGCCGCGCCGACGGTGTATGTCGTGGTGTGGTCGGGCTCAGATATCAATCATTATGCGATTGCTACCATAACGCTGGTACCCGCGAGCACAAATCCGATCACGTTTACTGGGATTCATCCAACCACGATTGCGGCCGGGGGTATCCTGCAAGACGTTTTCCTGGACGCGAAGAATCTGTTGAATACAACGACGATTACCTTTACACCGCCGGGAGCTAATCAATCGCCTCAAGTGATTAGCTCGGCCAATGTGTTCACGATTCCCATCACGACGGCGTATTGCAAGCCAAGTACCTCGCCGGTGGTCACGTGCGATGCGTCGATCATGACGCGTATCCGATTAACGGCGCAACAACTGGCGAATGCGGGTACGGCACAGATCACGGTGAACAACATTCCTGATCCGAACAATGCCGGACAGACCACTTCCATTTCCTATCCGATTAATCTGGTATATGCGAGCCCGGCGTTGGTGGCGGCGGTGCCGGACAGTTACCCGCAAGGAACGAACACGCAATTCTCGGCCGACGGAGGGTACTACGGAGGCGGGAACAGTCCCATCGTCAACCTGTTATTTGATGGAACTTCGAACATTGCGACGGCATTTTCGGCGCGGCAGTTTACGGGTCCGCTTGCGGGAAGCCAAACGAATAGTCCTGGATTGTATCCGGTTTCAATCGTGAGCAACGCGCCGCAGGGAGGACAACCTCCGTTCAATCCACCTCCGTATCCGGCGGTGACCACCGATGTGGCGGTGCAGCCGGTGTTTGCGAATTTGGCATCGACCTACAATCCGACGACGCCAGCGCCAACGCAAGCGTATCCCCCGAATGTTGCGCTTCTTGGAGGAGCAAACGCGGCGCCGAGCAGCATGGCGATCAACTCCACCAAGGGATATGCGGTGATTACCGAGCAAGGCGTCAATGCCGTCGAAATTGTGAATCTGGTGCCGAATCCTTCGCTGCCGGGACGATTCATGCCGCAGGTTGTAAATCAGGTCGCCGTGGGCAATCAGCCAACCGGTGTGGCTATCGATGACCAGATCAATTTGAGCGCCGCGGGATTCCCGGGACAGGATCTGGGTGTGGTGGTGAACAGCGCCGACTACACTTTGACGCTGCTGGCATTGCCTTCCGGGCAAGTTATTGGTTCGCCGATCAGTCTGGCAGGATTGGTGCAGGAGCCTTCGGGAACTGCGGCGCCCATGCCGTATGCGGTGGGCGTGGATCCAATTACGCATTATGCGGTAGTGGCCTTCAGCAATGCGTTTGTTGGATTCATCGTGGACGTTAATCCAAATCCATCGACGCAGTCGCCCGCTTGCTTCGTGACAACACAGCAGGCTCCCTGCGCCATTGCGTCGGTATCGTTAAATACCGGACCCACGCCTCAGGTGGTGATGCAGCCGGATGTACCGCTAGCCTACGTGACACCGGGAGGGACCGGCGTTACGTCGGTGGTGAACCTGCTGTTGACAAATAACACCGTGGCCATCGCTGCGGCTCCGAATGGAGCGGTATGCACCAATGATGTGGTGACCATTACCACGCCGACACCGAACGGACTGAACCAATCCTCGCCCGGCACGGTACTGATTGCCGGCGCCACGCCAGCAGATTTGAACGGCACGTACAACGTGATCGGCGCTTCGACCTACACGTTCGCGTACACGCATAGTGGTTCGGGATGCGCGACCGCCAACGAGACCGGCGGAGGGGGCACGGTGACGTTTGGGAATCCCTACTACACCTTCAGTACAAGTTCCACGGCGGTGGGGGCAGCGATCAATCCGGTAACACGGAAATTTGCGTTCGCGGACCCGAACGCTGGCACCTTGTCGCCACAGATTGGTTTCATCGCCACTTTGGACCAAAGCGTTACTTCGCTCTTTCTGACGCGAGGAAGTTGTAACGGATGCACGCCCACTCCAACGGGAGCTCCGGAGGTGGGACTACGTTCCGTAGCTTGGGATCCGTTTACGAATGTTGCGATTGCGTATAACCCACAAGCGAATTACGACGAAATCTCCCTCATCAACCCGGGAGGGCCAACCGTTAACGGCACGACGAGCCCGTACCGCATTGTTGCGGCCATCCAAACGGGGCAAGAAGGAACGGGCACATACACGCCGACCGGCGGGTCGCCTGTGACCGTGTTTGGGCCAATGGGCTACGACCCGAAGACGAACCTGGTACTGGTGGCAAACGCCGGTTCCAACACCCTCACGTATCTGGATCTGGATCCGCAGTCCACATTCAAGAAGGTGAGCATCAAGGACGTCCAGCTTCAATTGATTCCGTACACCAGCACGCCAAATAGCGGAGGAGTACCGAGTTCTCAGCCACCACTAGCGTCTGCACCGAATGCGCCGAATCCACTGCCGAAGGCCATCTGCGATCCAACGCAGCCTGCAAACATTTATTCGACGTGTTTGCCGCACGGCGTGACCGTGGGCCAGGCTGCGTATTTGCGTGTTCTTGGCCAGGGATTCCTGGCTGGAGGAACGCCCACAGTACGGCTCGATGGCGACCCGACCGGGATCACGATTACGAACTCAACGGATACGGAACTGGACATCACTGTTGCGGCAACGCGATTGACGCAGGCGCATGATTTCGCGCTGGACGTAGTGACAGGCGCGGGGAACTCGAACACCCAGGATCTTATTGCGGTGAGTATACTTCCCCTCAACTCGCTGTGCACGTCGGCGGTGATGCCGGAAGCGGTGGCGATTGACGAAATCGCGAACGTGGCGGTGGTGACGAACTACGGGTGCAACAACATCGCCTTCCTAAGCACGGACTCGACCAACACGCACAATTATGGAGTGCCGTATGGAGGGCTGCTGGCCACGGTCAACGTTGGAAACCATCCCATTGGTGTGGACGTGATTCCGCGACTGGGATATGCGGTGGTGGCGAATAACGGAGATAGTTCCGCGTCCGTCGTGCAGTATGGGGGCACGCCCTTTACCGCGAAGCAGTTGGCATTTACGTCGGCCACATGCACCAGCGGAGTGGCAACGACCAACCTTTGTGTGGGTGTGTCGCCGGTGGGCGTGGCCATCGATCAGGATCGTGCGCTGGCCTTGGTGGCGAACACCG
>DATERF010000128.1:0-23132 GCA_035271845.1 Candidatus Acidiferrum sp. | reverse complement strand
AGGACCCGAGCCTACTGCGTTCTTCTACTTACCTGTATTCGCGGCGACACTGTTGGGCGCAGGTGGCATGGCGTTTTTGGGAGACCGCAATCGTCGATTCACGGAACAACAGGAATTTCTGAACCGCGTTTCGGGATCAATGCACGTGGAACTGGGGCTGGCCGAGTCTTTGCGGCTACTGCTGGAGGATTTGTGCGCGGAATTTCACACTGAGGGAGCGCTACTGGCTTACCGGGATACGGACCTGGAGCGAATCTTCCTGTGGCAATTGAAAGCTGGCGAAAGCGAGCGAATGACGCCGGAAAATCTGCCGATGACGCGGTCGGATGGGTTCCTGTTGGATGACATGGATGCGTCGCTGTGCTGGAACTCTCTGGAAGCGCGGGGTTCTGGATTTGGCTGGGACCGGCGGAACCTGCAGAGGCTGAAGATTCTGCCACGCATCCCGGGGCCCACGCAGCAGGAGTTTCGAATCCAGAATTTTCTGACGGTGACTTTCGACCAGGCAAATCACCCGGTGGGCCGACTGTTTTTGGTAAACCGACGAAGCGGGATGCGGCCATTCAGCCGGGAGGAACTGGCGTGGTTTGAAAAGGTGGCGCGGCATGTAAGCGGACCCCTGGAAAATGTATTTCTGTTGCGCCATCTGCGCGTGCGTGCGATCGAGGCGGAGCGGTCGCGGATTTCCCGCGATTTACACGATGGAATATTGCAAACACTGTTGAGCATTGAAATCCAGTTGGATGTGCTCAGGCGCAAGGTGGCATCGCAGCCGGAACATTTGGAGGCAGGGCTGACGTCACTGCAGCAGACCGTGCGGAACGAAGGGGCGGAGTTGCGGCACCTGGTTACGGACCTACGGCCGCTGCGCGTGCAATCGGCGGATTTAGTGGATCTGATGCGGGGATTCGCCGAGCGCTTCCGGAACGAATCAGCCCTGGCGCTGGATTTACTGGTGGATTCGGTGGATTTGCAGGCTCCAGACAGGGTTTGCAGGGAGATTTTCCAGATTTACCGTGAAGCACTCAACAACATAAAAAAGCATGCCAAGGCTTCCCATGTCGTGGTAAAACTGACGCAGGATGACAGCCGTCTGTCTCTCGTAGTGGACGATAACGGCGAAGGGTTCAGTTTTGCCGGGCGTTTCACGGGGGATGAGCTAGACCGCCTACGGTTGGGTCCGATTTCCATCAAGGAACGAACGCGTACGGTCGGGGGAGTATTGACTGTGGAGTCAAATCCGGGGCATGGTGCGCGTCTAACGATAGAGGTTCCGCTCGGCTAATTATGGCGAAAACTAAACAGCAAATCCGCGTATTGATGGCCGATGACCACGCGATATTTCGCGACGGCCTGCGCAAACTGCTGGACGGCGACGACGAAATGGTCATTGTCGGAGAAGCGCAAAACGGCGCCGAATGCATCAAGATGCTGGCGAAATTGAAGCCGGATATTCTTTTGCTGGACCTGCGCATGCCGGAGAAAGACGGGTTGGCGGTGCTGGAAGAAGTGAACTTTGACCAGATGCCGACGCGGGTGATTGTGCTGACGGCCGCTGAAGACGACCGCGATGTTGTACGCGCGATGCGGCTGGGGGCGCGGGGCGTGGTGCTGAAACAGTCCGCTACCGATCTGCTGGTGAAGAGCATTCACCGCGTGCATGCGGGTGAAATCTGGTTGGACAACCGCATGACCGCGGAAGTGATGAAAGCGTTCGCGAAATCGTCGGAGTCGGGGCCACGACGCGAGAAGCCACTGCTCTCTGACCGCGAAAAAGAAATTGTGCAACTGGTGGCGCAGGGATTCCGCAACAAGGAAATCGGCGAGAAGTTGTTCATTTCCGAGCAGACGGTGAAGAACCACCTGCATAACATCTTCGATAAACTGGGCGTGTCCGACCGGCTGGAACTTGCGCTGTATGCCATCCATCACCGGTTGATCGATCAGACGTAGGCGGAGCCTTCACCCGGTAATTCCAGGACAAATTGTGGGTTGAGATGCTTCGCGCAAGAAACGCGGCGCTCAGCGACGATCGTAGCCGACTCAAGCACATGGTTGGGCGTTTGCCGAAACCGCCGGACTCGACCTCGTGATTGGCCCCGAAAAGCACCGACCTCGCCTAAACGTGTGTCAGTCGGCGACCAGTTCGGGAAGCCAAAAGATAGCTAGCGGATAATTCTTTTCCATTATTGCGTTGGAGGCGTAGGACTCGTATTCTCACGCGAGTTTTGGGGAAGTGTTCCGCGGCCAGGGTGTGCGTGAGGCCGCCGACCTGGAAAACAAGAAATGGTGCAGACCGCCGAAGCGGCACGGCAGTGGTGTGTGCGGGTGTGTCTGGGCAGGATCCGCGCAGAGAACTGAAAATTTGAACTTGAGGTGAAGTGTTGACGACTCTCGCTCCCGTCGCGCACAGCCGATTTTTTCGTATTCGTCAAGTGCTGTGCGATCTTCTTCGAACCAGCACGTCTGCACTGACCACAATTCCCAAATCAAAAATCATGGCGGTAAAAAGGAGCAAGACATGAGGATTTTTGGGAGGCTGCTGGGTTTACTGGTGTTAGTGGCGGTTGCTGGATCACAGGTACTGGCGCAAGAAATTGCGGGCAGCATTCGCGGGACGTTGACTGACGGAACTGGCGCGACGGTCTCCAATGCAAAAGTCACGGCCATCCAGCGTGAGACAGGCCTGCAGCGGAGCACAGTAAGCAATGCACAGGGGGCTTACGTCCTGGTGGAACTACCCGTCGGACACTACCGGCTGGAAGCGGATGCAGTGGGATTCAAGCGCTTCGTGCAGGAAGGGATTTCGCTGGATGTAAACAAGACCGCGACGGTGGGGATCCATCTAGCCGTCGGGACGAATACTCAGGAAATTGAAGTGAAGGCTGATGCCCTGATGATTGAAAGCACGTCCACGAATCTAGGACAGACCGTAGGCGATCGTGAGGTATTGGATCTTCCGCTGAATGGAAGGCACTTCACGCAACTCGGGACGCTGCAGCCAGGTGTGGTGCCCATTACGCCGGGGTTGGCGGAAGCGGGTGGCACGACACGCGAGGGTCAGGCGTATGCGGTGAACGGCCAGCGCCCGGAATCGAATAATTTCCTGATCGACGGAGCGGACAATTTCAACACTGTGGATGGTGGATTCGTGCTGGAACCGCCGGTAGATGCGATTTCGGAATTTCGCATCCTGACGCACACGGCGAACGCGGAGTTTGGTCACAGCACGGGCTCTACGACAAACATCGTGACGCGCTCGGGAACAAACGGTTTTCACGGTTCGGCGTGGGAATTTCTGCGGAACAATGCCATGGATGCGAAGAGCTTCTTTGCCGACAGCGTAGAGCCACTTCACCGCAACCAGTTTGGCGGGACATTGGGCGGCCCGATCAAGAAGGACAAGACGTTTTTCTTCCTGTACTACGAAGGGGTGCGCGACAGCCAAGGAGAAACAACCCGAGCGACGGTGCCTTCCGACGCGGAGCGAACCGGGAATTTCGCAGACCAATGCCCGCTGTACAACGGGACGTTTAACGCCCAGGGGTTGTGCATCGACAATTCGACGGGACAGATCAGCCAGAATGGCCAACTCTTCAATTACTTCGTTCCGCCAAATACGCCGCCTCAGCCGCTTCCGTTCAACCAACTGCCCTTTATTAATTCAATTTCACAGAACTTACTGGCGTTCTACCCCCACGCGAATTCCGGTGCGTTTACGTATGTTGGCACGCAGACTTTCGTCGCCGATACGGATCAATTTGGAATCAGGCTGGATCACTATCTGACGGAGCGAGACACGCTTAGCTTCCGATACAGCTACGGCCAGAGCAGCCAGACGGATCCGCTTTCGACGCAAGGGGCGAACGTACCGGGATTCCCTGTGGGAGTAGATCAACGGCCACAGAATTTTGTGGCGCAAGAGACGCACACGTTTGTGCCGACGTTAGTCGGGCAATTCCGGTTTTCGTATTTGAGGAATAAGCTGCTGCTGGACGAACACTTGAATCACACCGATCCGGCGAGCCTGGGGTTCACGTACGCGCCCACATTGGAATCGGCGATCGGGCCGCCGTTCGTGCAGGTGGGTGGGTACGCGTCGATCGGCGATCCCATTACGGGGCCGCGGAACACCTACCAGAATTCCTATGATTTTTCGGGTTCGCTTACGTGGGTGCGAGGCCGGCACCAGATTAAATTTGGCGGCGGCTATCAGTACGAGCAGATCAACGTGTTGCAAGGCATCGCCACGAACGGCTTCTTTGTGTTCTCCACATTCCCGTTGAGCAATTCCTTCGCGAGCTTTCTGTTCGGGCAACCGGTGTTCTTTTTGCAGGGCGGCGGGGACTTTTCACGAGGATTGCGCGGCCACGCCTTCAATCTGTATGCGCAAGATACATGGAAGATTACACCGCGGCTGACGGTTAACTACGGGTTGCGATACGAGGTCCCTTCACCTTACACCGAAATTCGAAACCGGCAGAATCTGTGGATTCCCGGAGCGCAATCGACGGTTTTCCCAAGCGCACCGACAGGTCTGCTCTATCCCGGAGATAAAGGCGTTCCCGGCGGGTTGATCGCGACGGAACGGGATGCGTTCGCTCCCCGCGTGGGACTGGCGTGGGACGTGACCGGCAGCGGACGCTGGCTGGTAACCTCGGCGTACGGAATTTTCTACGATCCGTATTACACAGGACAAGGCGGACCACTACAGACGCCGATCAGTGCACCACCCTATTTGCAGACGCCGCAGATCAGCGTGCCGAATTTCGCCGATCCATATAACGGGCAGAATCCATTTAATGGCACATTTGCCCAACCGATGACACTTTTGACGCTGGATCCAAGCCTGCGTCTGCCCTACGCGCAGGATTGGAACCTGAATATCGAGCGGGCGTTCGGAACCGATTGGCTGCTCCAAGTCGGATACATCGGAACAAAGGGAACCAAACTGCCCCGTTTCATCGAAGCGAATCCAGCGGTGTACATACCGGGTCAATCCACACAGGACAATGCCGACCAACGGCGGCTGTATTCGGGTTGCACTGTGACAGGAACTACGCCGTGCACCTTCTCATCCGTCGGCGAGATCGCCGGAATCGCGAACTCGAGCTATAACGCATTGCAAGTGAGCTTGCGCAAGCGATTCGCGCATGGGCTATCGATGCTGGCGTCCTACACCTATTCGAAAACACTCGATGACGCTTCGACGTTCAACATTACGGGGTCTGCTTCCCAGAGTGTAGCGGGCGAAAATGATCTGGCACAAAATCCGTTTGACGTGAAGTCCGAATACGGCCGATCGATGTTCGACGCGCGGCACCGGTTCGTGGTGAGTTACCAGTGGAACTTGCCGTGGTTCAACCATCCTCAAAACTGGTACGGGCATATTTTGGGAAACTGGCAAGTGAACGGAATTACAACGCTGATGAGCAACACGCCCTTCACCGTCTACGATTCGAGTAACCCTTCCCTGCAGGGAAGCGCGCCGGAAATTTCAGGATTTTACAGCAGCCGGCCGAACATCGTTGGGAATCCAAACGCGGGGACGTGTCCGCAGAATGGGGCGGCGGTCAGAACGCCAGAGTGCTGGTTTAATACCGGAGCATTTCAACAAGCGCAGACGGGACAGTTTGGGAATGTTGGCCGCAATACCCTAAAGGGTCCAGCTTTTCAGCAATGGGATTTTTCGGCCATCAAGGCAATTCCGATCCACGAGAGCATGAACCTGCAGTTCCGCGCGGAGTTTTTCAATATTTTCAACAATGTGAACTTCGTGTTGCCAAACAACGACATCAATTCGCCGAATTTCGGGCAGATTACGGCGGCCCAGGCGGGACGCGTCGTGCAACTCGCCCTGAAATTCTCCTTTTAGGTGCAGGGCAGGCTAAGATGAGTGGCCAATGCCAGTTGAGCGCACCCACGCGTTGACACAGAGAGGATCAACTTCCGGCAAATAAGCGCTGGGACATGAGCCAAAAGTGCCAGTTTTTGAGGTGGTTCTAGTACATTAGTACTTTTTCCACCAGCGAAATCTTTGTATCCCCGGTTCTATTGTTCTCCAGGTGATAGGCGGATAGACTCACACTTTCAATAAGGGAGGTCCGCCTTGACAGGCTCAGAGCGCCGCACGACCCAGAGGTTTTCCATGCGGCTGCCGCTAACAGTGCGTTGGACAACAGGGGCAGCAGTTGGGGAAACAAGCACGGAATCCCGCGATGTAAGTTCCCGTGGGGTTTATTTCTTCCTATCCAAAGACGTCAAAGAAGGGTCTCCGGTGGAGATCCTGCTGACATTGCCGAATGAAATCACGTTGGCCGGCCCGGTGAAAGTACGTTGCCTGGGACGAGTGCAGCGCACAGAACCGCGGGACGAGGGTTCGGTGGGCGTGGTGGCGGCAATCGAGCGGTACGAGTTTTTGCGGGGTAGTGAAGAACACTGATCGGGACGGGAACGCAGACGGATTCTGCAGTACGGATTTCCTTGCTCGCTCACTGCGGAGGCGGGCGGGAAGTAGCCGGGGTGCCTCGGCCCCTCAGCGGAGCGCCCCGGCTGAATTGTTTTTATGAGTCGGTTGCGGCGTCACGACGGTTTGGTAGACCGGCCATTGTTGCGGATTCAGCTGGTGGATATCAGCGATCAGATATCGGTGACCAGGAAGCTAGCCCTGGAAGAGCCACCGTCGCCGGGTGGATGAGACCCGGTATTGGCAGCGGGAGCGGGGGAGTATCGTTGCAAGGGCCTTGCGGTTGCGCGAAGAGCAGCAACACCAATACAGAGAGCAAAAAAAAAACACGCGAACGAGCCCTCCCCATAGGTAAGAAATACGTCCCCTGCAATTCAGGAAAAAGCACTTTCAGACCTATCAATGAGAGAAAGTAATACGAGTCCATAAGGTCATGGATCCGAAGGAAGGGCCGTTGCTGCCCAGGTAGCGCCTGTCCTTTGGGTCAGGCGCTTTTCGCCAAACGATGGGCGAAGATGCGGTCATCCCCTGAAACGGGTGAAATCTCGTGCTTCTGGTGTGGGGGAAGCGACAGGAACGACCACTATGCCGGAAGAACCGGCCAAAAGCTTTTTAGGATTTACGTGGGGAAGCGGGGCGAAGCACACGGAGAGGCTTGCCACGCCCGAAGAGTTGGCGGAATATGGCGCCCTCGGCCCCGATCCCGATACAGAAGCGAAGATTCTTGCGCTGTTCGAAGAGCAGTTGCTGCAGGATTTGATCAAGGAAGTTCCAACCCAGTCGGTTCCACCCGGTTCCCCAGCCGCCGCGGCCGAAACCACAACGGAGAATTCAGTGAAAGTGAGTGAGCCAGCGGAGGCGCAGAAAATTGAGTTCGAGACGGGAGCCTTGTTGGATCAGGCGGCAGAGTTGACGAATGATCCTGTGCAGGCTGAACCGGAAGCGGAAAATCAGAGCGTCGCGGGGACGCCGAGCGGGAACGCAGGAGAACCACCCTTCCAGACAGTGACAATCCATGAGACGCCGACGGAAATAGCGCCCGAACCAACACTGTTGAACGAGTGGAAGGTGGAACCGCCGCTTGTGGCCGATTCAGAGGAGTCGACTGAGGTGCCATCGCATGCGGCTTCCGGCGATCTGTTGGAGTTTGCGGAAGTGCTGGATCAGCATCGCTTGTGGGCAGAATCCGGCGGCAGCGAAGGCGCGCAGGGTCACTTTGCGGGAGCGGATCTGACGGGCGTGGATCTGACGGCGGCAAACCTGCAAGGAGCGGAACTGCAGAAAGCGAACCTGCGTGGCGCGGACCTGTCGATGGCCAACCTGCGCAACGCGAATCTTGTGGAAGCGGATTTGCGCGAGACGAACCTGCTGGGCACGGAATTTTCCGGGGCGAATTTGATGGGCGCCAATTTGTATGGAGCGCAGGGCTTGTGGGCAGGGCGGTTGGGTGGAACGAATTTGTTCGATGCAACGCTGCCGGAGGCGGTGGCTACCCTGAATGGGCGGAGAACCATCGAGCAATTCACTCAGTCGGCGCGATGGTTTTACCTGCTGGTGATTGCGGTGTGCGTGGGCGCGTGCGGGTTGGTGGCGCTGACGACGGACGTACGCTTGCTGCTGGACGAGTCGGCGACCGTTACGGCGCGTATTCCGAACGTGTTGCCCTTGCAGGGATTTTACCTGGGGGCGCCGCTCCTGCTGACGGCGTTCTACCTGCGGCTACAGTTTTTGCTTCTCCGGCTTTGGGGAAGCATGGGCGCGCTGCCTGCCGTGTTCCCCGATGGCCAGACGCCGGAGAAGGATGGTCGTTGGTACTTAATGGGCCCGATCCGGCCATACCTGAAGTGGACGCGCGACCCGCATTCGGCGGTGGGGATGGTGGAATGCTACGTGGCCATTTTGCTGGCATATTGGGCGGTGCCGGCGGTGCTGTTTTTCTTCTGGCTGCGCTATCTGGTGATGCAGGACTACCGGGGGACGCTGCTGCACGTGTTCCTGTTTACGGTGGCGAGCGCGGCGGCTTGCGGATTGCCACGGATCGTGAAGCGCGTGCTGCGTCCGGGAGACTGGACGGAAGAGAGCACCCCGCAGTTCCTGCGAGATGTGTGGAAAGCCATGCGTGTGTCGGTGCTGGTGGGACTGACACTGTTTCTCTTGTCGTTGGGCGTTATCCGGGGTCTCCCTAGTGATCCTGCCTTGCGCCCAGAAGTAGGACGTGCTGATCCACGGCGCTGGGCGGCAAGCGCATTTCAATTTGTAGGCTTCCGTCCATATGCCGATTTGACCGATGAACGTATTTCGATGCATCGAGAAAATGCGGGTGCAGGCAATGAGGCGAACGGGCCACGACTGAACGAAATTAATCTGCGGTATTCGCGCGGATATCACGCGGCGTTTGCCAATGCGCGGATGTGGCGGGCGAATTTGGAAGGCAGCAGCCTGGCGGAATCGGATTTTCGCGGGGCCAATCTGCGCGAGGCCAATCTGCGTTCCGCGAAAATGGACCATGTGTTAGCGGACAAGGCAAACCTGGTGAGCGCGGACGCACAGGGCGCGGAATTTAATGGAGGGAATTTCCAGGGTTCGGACTGGTCCTTTGCGAATCTGCAGGGAGCGACGCTGACCACGGCAAACTTGCAGGGAGCGACTATGTACTCAGTGAACCTGCGGCAAGCGAACTTGCTGCGGGCGGACCTGGCGCACACGGACTTGCGCGATGCGAAGTTGGAAGATGCGGTGCTGTCACTGGCCAAGCTGGAGCAGACTGACTTTTCGGCCGCAAAAATGATGGGCGCGAACCTGACCGGGGCTCAGGCGAAGGGAACGATTTTCCTGGAAGCCGATCTTTCCAAGGCGGACTTGCGCGGAGCTACATTTGCGGGGGCTGTGCTGCGGCAAGTGAAGCTGGACGGGGCGAATGTGATGGGCGCGGATTTTCGCGGCGCGCTGGGATTGGAAGCGTGGCAAGTGTGCTCGACGCAGGGTTGGCGCGGGGCGCAGTTTGACGCGGATGTGCAGGCGGCGGTAGCGCAAAGCTGCGGGGCACCGCAGGTGAGTGCGCAGCCCTAGATGGTAACTGTCATTGGAGTGGAACTGAATGAACTCCGTTCTTCCCCTTGATCTGGAGTCGAAGCGGCTCACCATCGCCAAAAAGCATAACCGATTGGTACTAGCATTAATGCTGGCTATGCTTGGGGTAGCAGTTGTCGCTCTCTTGATTCGAAATTCTCTAACGACCTCAGCACGCCCCCTGCCTCTGGGTATTATTTTGCTCGTTCTTTCATTGATGGGCGGGTTGGAATTCGTGGGACTGATTCGCATCTTCAAATATGATAATCAAATGTGCAGGGAACTAGGATTCGTATGCCCTCATTGTCATAAGCCTTTGTATGAGCCGCGGAGTTGGATCAGCTTGAACGGACTGTGTCCCAAGTGTAAGAAGAGCATACTTGGCTCATAAATTGAGACGATCGTTAGCGCGGGTGCGCCCGATGGACATGCCGTGGTGCGAAAGGGAAGGCCTCACGCCTGAAGGCGTGAGCTACAGGTCGCGCTGTTGGAAGCGGTAGAGAGCCAGGGAGAGGCCGACCAGAAGGTAGGCGGTAGCGTAAACCATCATCGTGATACTGGGGGCGGAACGGGTGGCGAAGGGCGTCACATCAAGGGTGCGGGCGACCGAGGATTGCATGACGTAGGAGGCACGGCGCCAGATGGATTCGGTGGGCATAATGACACTGGAGAGGATACCCAGATTGATGAGGCGCTCGGAGGCAGTGACCGAGCCGATCTGCTCGAGCCAGCCGCCAATGAAAGCGATCCCGTGCAGGCCCAAAACGATCACGCCATTGGTTAGGGTGGAGAACATGGTGCCGAAGAGGAACGTCAGAGTCAGCACAACCATGCACTCGAGGTAGATCAGCAAGCCACCGGGGACAGCACCGCGCGGATGGACGCCGCCGATGAAATAACCGATGGCGACGACTCCAGAAAAAACCAGCACGACATAGAGGGCGACCATGGCCGCAAAGCCGAGCCACTTGCCGAGAAGCAGTTGCCAACGGTGAATGGGCTTGGTGGCAATGGCGTGAATGGTGGACGAAGCGATTTCACCGGAAAGGCAATCGACGCTGGTCAGCACGGTCATGAGCACGGCGAGCATGTCGATGGCATAGAAGCCTACCTGGAGAAGAGAGCTGAGGATCTGGTAACGGATCATTGGGGGGATTCTGGTGAAATGTGCGTCCTTCACCTGGTAATGCATGCCGGTGGCGAAGAGCGCGAGGAAGGCGGCGGCAGCGACCAGCGCGGTCCACAAGATTTTGCGGCGCGCGGCTTCGCGGAACGTTACACCAGCAATGATCCACAACTGCTTCAAAGGCCTTGGTCCTCTCCCATGATTCTCAGGAATGACTCTTCGAGCGAAACGCGCTGGGGCGTGAATTCGAAAATGTCGACGTTGGAACAAACCAGGTAACGAAGAATATCGGGCAGACAATCCATGGAATTGGTGGTGAAGGTGAGCTGGTCATGCTCGAGGTGTGCGGAAGTAGTCCAAGGCGAGAGGCCAGGGAGAAGGTCCGGGCGCAAATTGCGGGCATGGGCGCGGACATGGATTTCGCCTTCGGGGGCAGAGCGGAGATCACGGGAGGCAATAACCTGGCCATGCTTGATGAAGACCACGGTATCGCAAGTGACTTCGACCTCACTAAGGAGATGGGAGTTGAGGAAAACGGTAGCGCCGCGCTGGCGTTCGCTGCGGATGATGTCGCGTACGAGGTGGCGACCCATGGGATCGAGGCCGGAGGTGGGCTCGTCGAGGAAGACGAGGTCGGGTTCGTGGATTAAAGCTTGGGCGAGCCCGATCCTTTGCATCATACCTTTCGAAAATCCGCGGAGACGCTGATCGCGGTGCGGTGCCAGGCCAACGAGGTCGAGGTAGGCGGGAACGCGGTCACGAAGCTGAGCGGGAGTGAGGCCACTGAGACGGCCGTGGAGCGCGAGGAGTTCAGAGGCGGTAAGCCAGTCGTAGAAACGAAAATCTTCGGGAAGAAATCCGATGTTGCGGCGAACTTCGACATCTTGGAAGGGCCGGCCGAGGAGTTGCGCTCCACCACTAGTGGGTTTGACCAAGCCAAGCAGCATTTTGATGGACGTGCTTTTGCCGGCACCGTTAGGACCGAGAAAACCGAAAATTTCACCGCGCCTGACTTGGAGGGAAAGGCCGCGGACGGCGACCTTGGAACCGAACTGTTTGCGGAGGCCGATGGTTTCGATGGCCAAGTCAGTCGGCGGCAAAGAATCCTCCGTCAGGTTCAGGTGGCTCTAGGAGTGGGTGAGTACCGAGGCGCAACCCGCAGCGGCTAAAGCCTTGATCTGGTGCGGCACGGCTGTCGCTTCCTGAAAACCCTTTACTGGAGCGAACTGGCCAATTGTACTGCGGAAGTGGAGTCCCCATGACCAATCAGGCTGTAGATGATGCCGTCGTTCACCCAAATAAGAGCGAAGGACGGGCGCTGATTATTATTGGAATTGGGGAAATGCATAAGTGTTCCGTGCACGCCGTTGAGGTTGACGGTTTCGTAGGAGTCCACGCCATCGGGGATCGGGAGAACCAGGGTGGATTTCCAATCGACGGTTTGGCAAAACTCGCGAGCCTTGACCGGGCTCCATCCGACGAACTGAAGGCCAATTTCGGCCAACTGCTGGATGTTCAGGTCCGAAGGTACGTTGATGGTGGGACTGGGAGCCTCAATCAGCAGCAGGCAAGGATCCGTGGAGGCGGCAGCCTGACCTGGGCTTTGCGGGTTCTGTTTCCCGCAGTTGCCATAGTTCACCGCGACAGCGCGAGGGATCTGGACGGATACGGGGGCTCCATCGAGTGTGGCGGGGAGCAGAAGGTCGGGGCGACCGGCCTGATCGAGAATGTCCTGCAGGCGGGAGCGGTTCAGGGTGAGGTGAAACGCGTGGGCACCGGAGATTTCGAACGACGGAGTGTCCGTGCGCGCGGCGAGCACACGAACGGGGAAGCCAGCAGCCTGGGTAGCCGCGTCTTGGGAAGACGCGGGGATTGGTTTCTCGTTGGTGGTTACAACTGCGTTGTCAGAAAGCAATTTCGATAGAGCTTCCAGGGGCTGATGATGCGAGGAGCCATTGTCTAGGGGGCCGAGATCGAGCGTGACCGTCTGAATGCGTTCGACACGCAAAGTGGCGAGAAGGCGTTGAGCAAAGCTGCGAGTGGCGGGGAACATCAACGAAATGACGAGCGCAGCGCCCGCAAGAGAAGCAGCCCAAGCGAAGCGAGAACGTGGGGAGAAAAGGCGTGCGAAGAAGGGCGGAGGCGCTGCGTCCTCTTCCGCATGGGGAAGATTCGCGTTGAATCGGGCGAGCGCAGTGTGCGGATTTGCTTCCAGGGTAGAGGGCGGCGCATCAAGCAACGCAAGTTGTGAGGCGACCCGGGAAGCCGTCGCGGAGAGCTCGCGGAAACGCACCTGGCAGGCAGAACAGGACTGAAGGTGCTGCTGCAATTCGGAACTGTCCTCGGGACTGAGTTCCGCATCGAGGTAAGCGCGAAGAGTAGTGTCGGTAGGGCAGTTCATAAAACCTCCAAATCCTTTTCACCAAAAAGCTGCAAATAGAATTTTTCGAAACCGGCCTCGGCGCGGATCAGCAAGGTGCCGACCGAGGTGGCGGGAATGTCGAGATGGGCAGCGATTTCCTTGTAGGAATACCCTGAGGCTCGAAGCATAAGAATTTGCGACCATTCTGTCTTGAGCTTCGAGAGAACGAGACGCACGCGCTCCTGAGTTTCGGTGCGCAGAAGCACTTGAAGGCCGTCTTCGGGCTGCTGGCGGGCGGAGATGGCCCGCGAGGCTTCCTCGGCGAGAGGTGTATGACGGTTGCGGGCGCGCAGATCGTCGATAGCGAGATTGATGGCGGTGCGATAAAGCCACCCGCCCACATTGGTGCGGACGCTAGGAGGAAGAACGGTATTGTGCAGTTTCAAAAAAGCTTCGTTTGCTATTTCCTCGGCGCGTCCGGAATCGCCCAACATGCGACGAACTAGAGCGACTAAGCGCGGGTAGCTGGAGAGGAAAAGCTCCTCGAATGCTTGGGTCGAGAGTCTCCGGGAATCGGCGGAAAATGGGGGCATAGCGGATGCTGACTTCGTTACTGGTTCTACCACGCCTTCGAGCACGGTTTAGTTTCCTGCCTTTCTATAGAGTTATACGCTCAGGTGGATGGGCTTGTGACGATTTGGTGGTGGGAGGCTTGACGTAGGGTGGTGAAGCACGTAAACTCGTGCTGCACGGTAATACGTGCTGTTTCATGTCTAAGAAAACCAACATAACCTTGAAACTGGACGCTGAGCTCTTGCGGCGTGTCAAAGTGCTGGCCGCGGAGAGAGGCACTTCCGTGAGCGCGATACTGGCGACCCAGCTAAAAGAGTTTGTGACAAAGGATGAGGGATATGAGGAAGCGATGAAGCGCGCGATTTCACTGATGAAGGCGAGTACGGGGGCGGGTTGGCAGAAGCCGAAATCGCGTGACGAACTCCATGAACGGTAGAGCCTTCGTCGATACCAATATTCTTGTCTACGCCCATGACCAACGGGGCGGCAAAAAGACTGCCCGAGCGCAGGAATTACTTACCCAATTGTGGTTGCAACAACGCGGAGTATTGAGCACTCAAGTTCTTCAGGAATTCTGCGTCAATGTGCGTCGAAAGTTCAGTCAGCCATTGGCGATAGAGCAATTGCGGGAAGCGATTACGCTCTATCGGAAATGGCGAATCATGGTGAATTCACCAGAATCAATCCTGCGCGCGCTAGAAATTGAGCAGAAGTGCCAATTATCATTCTGGGATGCGCTGATCGTGCAGGCGGCGAGTAGTGCTGGGTGTGAGGTTTTGTATTCGGAGGACTTGTCGCACGGCCAGGAGTATGAAGGCGTGCTGGTTGTGAACCCGTTTAAGGAAGAACACGCAGACGAAGCGTAAAGCCGGAGGAGGAAACTGCCGATAAGCACTAGCAGGGCGTTTGGCCCCTGCGAGGCGGCCATGTGATCACGGTGGTGCTATTCGCAGCTTTGGCAATTCCTCGGCAACAAGTCAGTACAAGTCCCGAAACAAATGCACCGGTTGGGCCGGAACAGGTGCTGGCGTGGCAGTTGGAAGGATTGACGCAGGAAGAGATTCGCGAAGAAGTGACGCGGCATGGCTTGACGCAATGCGCCGACGATAGGTTGTTGAATGCGCTGTCGTCGGCGAGAGCCGACGCCGAAACCATTCGCGTGGTGAAGCAGGCCAAGGCGCCCTGCACTTGGAAATTGGGATTGCGGCTGCCAGGGCCGACGGATTATTTGTACGAGATGGCGGGCGCGATTTCCCGCGGCGATCGGGAAACGGCCCTGCAGACAATGCAAGACGAAGTTGGCAATCAGCCGCGAAATCCAGAAGTGCGACTGATCTACGCGTATCTTTTGCGCTCGTCGGAAGATTGGATCATGGCTTACGGAGAAACGACGGAAGCGGTGGCATTGTCGCCGCAGTCGCCGTACGCGCACGCGCTGCGCTCCACGGTCTGTTACCACTCGCGTCTCCCGGAGTGTGCCCTGCGCGAGGCGATGGTGTTTGTGAAGCTGCGCGGGGAAGATGCCAGGGCCTACATAGTTTTGGGGAATGCAAGGGAAATCCAAGGCCAAGACGGCGAAGCGCTTCGCGCTTACATGGAGGCGAAGCAACTGCACGCCGGTTATGCGGAAATCTACGCGGGATTGGGAAGAGTGTACGAGCGCGGTGGTCAATTCGAAAAAGCAGTAGGGGCGTTCGATGAGGCGATCCGCCTGGACGGAAACGAAGCGGAATACTACGGGGAACTGGCTCAGGTATACCAAGCCGAGGGCTATATGCGCCAGGCGATCAAGAACTGGAAGAAAGCGAAAGAACTTGCACCGGAACGCGCGGAACTTCTGCTCGCGCTGGCAAACGCGTATCTTGCCGCGGAGCACTACACTGAGGCTATCCGGGAATACCGCGAATTGCTGGAGAAAGCTCCGGAACTGGACAGCGTCCGGCCGCAGCTAGCGAAAGCGCTGCGGGCCGAAGGGCGAGCCGAGGAAGCCGACAAGGTCTATAGAGAACCAGAGGAGTTGAATCTGACCAAGGAGCAATAGTGTCCGGCGGACGGACACCTATCACGGACTTGCCGCCCCACGTTGAAAACACTTGGGTATTTAATATACGAAAAGTAGCCACATGTGCCGCGACAAGACTTTTGCGACAGAACCGGATTGTGACTTCAGAGGTTGGGTGTTACGGCTAGGTTTCCTCGCCGAAACGCTTGATGTCTTCGGGAGCTTCGTTCAAGGGCATGATTTCGCGGCCCTGGACGAGTTGGCGAATCTGTTCAACGATATCCGGATTGGAGAGCGTGGTGATGTCGCCCGTGTCCATGTGATTGGAAATGGCGGCGAGCACGCGGCGCATGATTTTGCCCGAGCGGGTCTTGGGCATGTCCGGAACAATGTGAATGCGCTTGGGCCGCGCGATTTTGCCAATCATCGTTTCGATCGTCGCAGTAATCTTTTCCTGGATGGCCTTCTTGGGCAGCACGCCAGGTTTCAACGAAACGTAGATTTCCGGGACGCGTCCTTTGACCTCGTCCACCACCGGAACGACTGCAGCTTCCGCAATTTCGTGAATGGTGAGGCAAGCGGACTCGAGCTCCTTCGTGCCAAGACGGTGGCCAGCGACATTGATGACATCGTCGACGCGGCCAAGGATGCGATAGTAGCCGTCGGGAGGCAGTACCGCGCCGTCGGCAGCGTAATAAGGCCAATCGCGCCAATCCTTGCTTTGCGGATTCTTGTTGTACTTTTTGTAGTAGTTGTTGAGGAAGCGGTGTGGGTCGCCCCAGATGGTCTGCATGATGCCGGGCCAGGGATTGCGGATGCAGATATTGCCGGCATTGTGAGATTCCGTGGAAACTTCCTTGCCTTCTTCATCCCAAATGACCGGGTAAATTCCAAGACACGCCGGACCCGCACTGCCAGGTTTCATGGAATCGAGAGCGGGCTTGGTGGTGCAGAGAAAGCCACCGGTTTCCGTTTGCCACCAGGTATCCACGATGACCGCTTCACTTTTGCCGACAACTTCGTGATACCAACGCCAGACTTCCGGCTCGATGGGTTCGCCGACGGTGGTCATGTGTTTGAAACGATAGTTGTGCTTCCTGGGTTCTTCCGAGCCGGCTTTGCGGAGCATGCGGATGGCGGTGGGCGAGGTGTGGAAGATGTTGACGTCGAGGCGTTCCGCGATGCGCCACGGGCGGCCCGCGTCGGGGAATTGTGGGACACCTTCATAGAGGACGCTGGTGGCAGCGAGGGCGAGCGGGCCATAGACGATGTAGGAGTGGCCGGTAATCCAGCCAATGTCGGCCATGCACCAATAGACGTCTTCGGGATGAATGTCCTGATAATACTTGGACGTGCCGGCGACATAGGCGAGGTAACCACCGGTGCGATGCTGGCAACCCTTTGGTTTGCCGGTGGTGCCGCTGGTGTACATGAGGAAGAGCGGATCTTCGGCGTCCATGGAGACAGGCTCGATGGTGCGATTCCGGTAATCCTTGAGCATGTCGTTGATGAAGTAGTCGCGCTCGAGGATCATGGGCGAATCCGAAGCGTACTTGTGAGGATAGCGTTTCCAGACCAACACCTTATCGATGTGCTGGCCTTCCTTCTTGGCAGTATCAACGGCAATGTCGGCGCTAGGCTTGTGATCGACCCAGCGGCCGTTGCGATGGTAACCATCGGCGTAGATCAAGACGCGGCTGCCGGAATCCGCGGCGCGCAGGCCACAGGCTTCGCCCGAGAATCCGCCGAAAACAACGGAATGGATCACACCGAGGCGGGCACAGGCCAGCATGGTTATGGGCAGCTCGGGAATCATGGGCATATGAATGGTGACGCGGTCACCCTTCTGCAAGCCGGCAAACTCACGGAGCAAAGCGGCCACTTCGTTCACGCGGCGATAGAGTTCCTGATAGGTGATGACGACATGATGTTCGTCCTCAGGTTCGGGGACAAAGATCAGCGCCGCTTTGTTTTTCCATTTGGCAAGGTGGCGATCGACGCAGTTGTAGGCGACATTGAGCTTGCCACCCACAAACCACTTCCAGAAAGGAGGATGTTCGGTGTCGAGCGTGGTGTGCCAATACTGATCCCAATGGAGGAGTTCGGCGTATTCACGGAAACACTCGGGAAAGTTCTTTTCGCTAAAACGCTCGACGGTGCGCGGATCGTTGAGATTGGCCTGCGCAATGAAGCGGGCGGGCGGGCGAATGTACTCCTCTTCCTTCCAGTGGACGGCAATCTGAGCTTCGGTCAACGCCGGTTTCTTGACGCTCGGTTTCCGTTCGGACTGTTTTTTCTCGAGGGTTTTCGGCACGGCACTCTCTCCAGTGAGAAGTGAGGAAGTCCTTCGGCCCTGCACTTGCGCGCGGAGCGGCGCGTTGCTTCGGTAGGCAAGACGCCGGGGGACCAGCGTCGGGTCCAAGGCCAGAGTGAGCATCATGCTACTACCGGAGTTCCCTCGTCAATCGGCCTGGGAGATCCAAACTGAGTTAGCCGAGGTCGCGGATCCACACGGTTTTGGCGTTGGTGAATTCGCGGATGCCATAGGGTCCGAGTTCGCGGCCGTGACCGGAAGCTTTTACACCACCGAAGGGCAAGCGCGGGTCGGATACCACCATCTGATTGATGAAGACCATGCCTGCTTCGAGGTCATTGATGAAACGCTCGCGTTCGGAGGGGTCGTTGGTCCAGGCGCTGGCACCCAAGCCGAAGCGACTGTCATTCGCGATGGCCACGGCATCCTCGACGCTTTTCGCGCGAAAGATGCTGGCCACGGGACCGAAGAACTCTTCGCGATACGCCGGCGAGTCTTTGGGAATGTTGGTGAGCACGGTGGGTTGATAGAAATTTCCCGGGCCAGCGACGGGCTTTCCACCGGTCAGTAGTTTTGCCCCTGCTTGGATGGTTTTCTGCACGTCGCTATCGATATCTTTCACCGCGTCGGGAGTCGCCAGCGGGCCAACGTCGGTCTTGGCGTCAAAAGGATCGCCCAGCTGTAGCGATTGCATCCGGCGCACAAATTCCTTTTCGAAAGTATCGGCGATCTGTTCATGAACAATGAAACGCTTGGCCGCGATGCAGGATTGTCCGTTGTTGATGACCCGCGCTTTCACGGCGGTGGCAGCGGCTTCTTCCAAATTGGCGCTGGGCATGACGATGAACGGATCGCTTCCGCCAAGCTCCAGAACAACTTTCTTGATGCGCTTCGCCGCCGAGATTCCCACCTGGATACCGGCTTGCTCGCTGCCGGTAAGAGTCGCGGCGGCCACGCGAGGGTCGTTCAGAATGCGGTCGACTTGTGCAGCTCCAATCAGAAGAGTCTGGAACACGCCATCGGGAAAACCTGCGCGCAGAAGGATGTCTTCAATTTTGAGAGCGCATTGCGGAACGTTAGAAGCGTGCTTGAGCAAGCCCACGTTGCCAGCCATTAAGCCGGGTGCGATGAACCGGAAAACTTGCCAGAAAGGGAAATTCCAAGGCATGACCGCGAGGACAATGCCCAGCGGCTGGTAGCGGATGAAGCTTTTGGACGCCGAGGTTTCGATGACTTCATCGGCGATGAATTTCGGGGCATGCGCGGCGTAAAAGCGGCAACCGCCGGCACATTTTTCCGCTTCAGCGATGGCGGAGCCAAGGGTTTTACCCATTTCGAGGGTCATCAGGCGGCCGATGGATTCTTTCTCGGCTTCGAGAATTTCGGCAGCCTTGATCATCCAACGGGCACGATCCGCGAACGAGGTTTGGCGAAAGCTGTGGAAGGACTTAGCAGCCTTGGATATTTTTTCATCGACCTGTGCGTCCGTCAGGGCATCAATCGTCCTGACGATTTCGCCTGTCGCGGGATTGATGGTGGCAATGGCCATGAAGGAAGCTCCGGTCCGAGGTTTTGCTGGCTCAGATAAATGCGAGGAATATTCTATTCCCAAACCTTACTTTTTTACAGTAGAGATATCAGGCAGTAATGCCAAATCGAGCGCGTAGTTCACGCCGGCCCAAGCTTGTGACATGCAATGCCCGGCTATCGAGCTCCTGAGTCACCCATTTCCGTTTCAGGGTGATATTCAACAGGGACGCACCGAGCGCCCCGCCGACGTGGGGTCTCCGCTCACTCCAATCCAAACAGGGGCAAGCGAAGCGGCGGCGCAGCGCTTGGGTAGCTTGCAAATCGATGCCCAGATTCTCAAATCCTTTTGCACCAGTGACGGTAACCCTGTACGCGTTATCGCTGCGTTCTGAGCCGTTGACGAGCCACCCGCTAGCCTTGAAACGGTCGTGCAAAGCCACGCCAAGCATGCCGGCCATGTGATCGTAACAGGTCCGCGCGGCACGCAGATTACTTGGAGCGGTGGGCACGAATTTCTTGCGTGGGCCGCCAGCTAGAACGCTCAGGCCTTCCAGAGCGCTGGCTACATCCGGCCCTTCCAGGCTATAGAAGCGATGTTTGCCTTGGACGATGACTTTGACAAGTTGAGCTGACTTCAAGCGCTGCAGATGCACGCTCGCGGTCGATGGGCTGACGCCGGCCACAACGGCGAGCTCCGTGCTGGTACGCGCGTGGCCATCCATCAGGCAATAGAGCATGCGAGCCCGTGCGGGTTCGCCGATGGCCGCGGCGATCGCGGAAATGGCGGCGTCCGGGTTATACGCGACATCCATACTTTGATGATAAACGAATCGTTCTTGCGGTGCAACTGGCAGACTGTCGAAGATGCAGCCAAGTGATCCTGCTCCCCCACTTATGAGTCGCCGCGAGGCCCTTCTCGGAATCGCAGTGATTTGTGGCGGCATGACCTTGGGGAACGATGCACCGGCTTGCCCGGCGAAGAGGAGAAGAGCGATGGCAATGACATGCGTGATCCGCTACCAGATTGACCCCTATCAACGCGAGGCGTTCAAGAAGTACGCCGAGAATTGGGGACGCATCATTCCGCGGTGCGGCGGCCAGCTTATTGGGTATTTCTTACCACATGAAGGCACGAATGACATTGCCTGGGGTTTGATTGCTTTCGAAAGCCTGGCCGCATATGAGACCTACCGGGCGCGCTTGAAGTCTGACCCGGAAGGGCGCGAGAATTTTGCGATGGCAGTCAGTAAACGGCTGATCCTTCGGGAGGAGAGAAACTTCGTGGAAGTGGTGGACGGAACGTTGGGTGTTCCTTCACAGTTATCCGCAGGAGCGTGAGCACTCATGAAGACACAGATGGAAAAAGGACAAACGTTTCGTGCACTCCACGCGCGCGAAGGCGCGTTCATTATCCCGAATCCGTGGGACACCGGAACGGCACGACTGCTGGAGCGCTTGGGCTTCGAGGCTCTGGCCACTACCAGCGCAGGGTTTGCCTTCTCCGTTGGGCGACAGGACAACACGGTGGACCGCGATACGATGATGGCGCACTTGACTGCAATGGCGGCCGCCAGCGACCTGCCGGTCAGCGCAGACTTGGCGAACGGTTTTGGAGATAATCCGGAAATCACTGCGGAAACCATCCGTCTTGCGGCGGCCGCCGGAGTAGTAGGAGGCTCCATCGAAGATGGCACGGGCCGTGAGGACCATCCTATTTACGAGCGCAAGCTTGCCGCGGAGCGAATCAAAGCGGCCGTCGAGGCAGCGCGCTCTCTGCCGTTTCCGTTCACGCTGACGGCGCGTGCGGAGAACTACCTAAATGGCAAGCCGGACCTAAAGGACACCATCAATCGCTTACAGCTTTATCAAGAAGCGGGCGCCGATGTGCTGTATGCTCCCGGGCTTACGAGTCGCGACGACGTCGCCGCTGTCGTGAGCGCGGTGGATCGACCTGTCAACGTGCTGTTGGGTTTGCAGGGCGTTGCGCTGAGTGTGAAGGATCTTGCAGCGATTGGAGTGCGGCGTGTAAGCGTCGGCAGCGCTCTTTGCCGTGCCGCTTTTCGAGCATTCCTGCGGGCGGCGCGCGAAATGCGCGAGCGCGGGACGTTCACTTTCGCGGAGGACGCCGTGAGCTTCCGGGAGATCAGCGGGCTGTTCAAAGCGTGACGGGGGATCATTGGTTGCTTAACACTGCAACGCACTGAGAACGCGAAGGCGGATACGCTTGTACGCGAATGCGACAGTCCCTGCTGTCCTCCTACTTTCCGGGAACGAAGCCTGCGCTCTGGAACATTGACCTGTGAAGGGGTATCATGCGTCTGCTATAGATGAACCAAGGTCGACAACTTCACAAGGAACCCCGCCTTCGGGCGTAGGGAAGAATCTGAGGATGAATTATGAAAAAAACGTTGCTGGGTTTTAGCTTAGCTTTTGCTCTGGCTGCTCCAGTGTTCGCGCAAGACAAAGAGTCAGATCGCGTCGAGAACTCTGGAAAGGTGATGCAGGAAATTCTAAACGCTCCCGATAGTATTCCGCAGAGCGTGCTGGACAAAGCGGATTGCATTGTCATTCTGCCATCCGTGCTGAAGTTCGCGATCGGAATTGGTGGCAGTTACGGGCGGGGCGTGATGACCTGCCGCGGCGGCAGCAAATTCCACGGTCCGTGGAGCGCGCCGGCGATGATAGCGCTGGAAGGCGGCAGTGCCGGGTTGCAACTCGGCGGAAATGCCACTGACTTCATCTTATTGCTGATGTCTCCGCGTTCGGCGCAGAACATACTGAAGAGCAAAGTCAAGCTCGGTGCCGACGCTTCGGCCGCAGCTGGGCCCGTGGGCCGCACGGCTTCCGCGGAAACCGATGTAACGCTGCGAGCTGAAATCCTTTCGTATTCCCGCTCCCGCGGGCTATTCGCCGGCGTTTCTCTGGCAGGTTCCACGCTGCGACCCGATAATGGTGCGAACAAAAACCTGTATGGAAAGGAAGTGAGCGCTGCGGACATCGTGTTCAAGAAGGCGGTACCGGTGCCCGACAGCGCTAAAGAACTGCTCGCCACGCTCCAGAAAGCCTCGCCGGTAAACAAGAGCAAGTAGATTAAACTGGCGGTAGCGCAAATTCACAAGGACCGGTGCTTTTTGGCCGGTCCTTGTTTTTTTGAAGGAGCTCTTCAGTGAGAAGTACCGAGGCGACTGTCGCCGCAAAACTCTATGAATGGAATGGTCGGGGCGCCGAGATTTGAACTCGGGACCTCCTGCGCCCAAGGCAGGCGCGCTACCAGGCTGCGCTACGCCCCGACAGTGATTGCTTTATTCATTCTAAAGCACTTCTCAACTTTACTCCTAATCCGAGTTGTCATTTTTGGCCTCACTGTGCCGAATACTTTTACTAAATCGTGGCTGTAGATGCCAGCATGACTACAGCCACCAGACTCGCTACAATCAATTTCCTATGCATAATCCCCTCTCTTTATCTTGTTTGTAGCCAAGCGACCCGAGCTGGATAGCAGATTTCTCGGGAAGCTTTTCGACAGTTCCCTTCCTTGAATGCAAGTGCCTAGAGTCCCGCGATTCCCTTGTTCTGAAGTATCCTCACCACAACGCGGCGATTCTCCGCCTCACTCTCGGCAGTATTGTCTTTACTGGCAACTTGGCGGCTCTCGCCCATGGCGCCCGGAGCCAGCATGTTGGTTAGCGG
>DATERF010000127.1:0-12162 GCA_035271845.1 Candidatus Acidiferrum sp. | reverse complement strand
TCACCATTCCGCATCTCGTGAACGGCAAAGACCGCTTCTTCTTCTTTGTCGGCTATCAAGGCCAGCGGCTTGCCTCGCAAGAGACCAGCGGACTGAACACCGTCTACACGCCCGCGCAGTTGCAAGGTGATTTTTCGGGCGGGTCGTGCTCGAACCCCGACCTTGGAGTAGCAACGTTCCTTCAGAACAATCCTTACTACCAGTCCAATCCCGCATTGGCAGCTTGCGCCATCATTGATCCGACCAAGTTCGATCCCGTCGTACAGAAGTATATTTCTAACGGTCTCGTTCCGACAAACCCCAGCGGCCAGTCGCAGTATTTCGGTTCGCATCAGGACAATAACAACGAACTGACCATGAAATTCGATTTTCTCATCACCGAGAAGGACAAAGTCACCGCAACCCTTGGGGGCTACCGCAATCCGACCGTAGGGTCGTTTGCGTTCGCCACTGTCCCAGGTTTCCCGGACGACGAACAGAACAACAATTATTTGGGGAATGTTACCTACAGCCACACCTTCAACCAGAGCACGGTTAACGAATTTCGTCTTTTCATTCAACGGAATAACTTCCTCCAGGAGAAACCGGCGGGCGCCAATACCGCTTTGACGGCTGCGGCGTTGGGCGTCGGAATTACTCCCGACAATCCTTCCGGCCCTCCGAATATTCTGTTCGACAACGGCTTGTCCATCGGCTATAGCGAGCACGGTCCCACCACCGAGGTCAGCAACACTTTCGGTTTCATTGATAACGTCAGCTATATCCATGGCAGGCACACCTGGAAAATCGGCGGCGGCATTTCCGCGTACCAGAACAACACCAATTACGACTATTACGTGAACGGTGAATTCGACTTTAATGGTACAGCGTCAGGGAATTCTCTTGCCGACTTCCTGATGGGCATTCCGACAAACCTGACCCAGTATCCCCAGGCGCCCTCGAACATTCGCAGCAAATCGTATTTCGGCTTTGTGCAGGATGAGTGGCGCCTCACCAAGCGCTTCACTCTGAATTTGGGTCTGCGCTACGAATACAATTCGCCAAAAACGGATACCGAGGGCCGCACTTTTTCCATCATTCCCGGCGTCACTACGCCTTCCACGGTTTTTCCCAACGCACCCATCGGGATGCTTTTCCCCGGGGATAAGAACGCCCCGAATGGTGTCAATTACCCAGACACCAAGAACTGGGCGCCGCGTATCGGTTTTGCTTGGGATCCCAAGGGTGACGGAAAGACCAGCTTGCGTGGCGGCTTTGGCATGTTTTACGACATCCTGAAGGGCGAAGACAATTTGCAGTTCAACGGCCAGCCTCCATTTTTCTCTGCGGGTTTTGTCTCGTTCCAGCCAAGCGCGGCAGGGTATACCAGTGCGGGTGCGGACTTCCTCGAGAATCCCTACAATTATGCGAATCCGCCGGTCAACCCGTTTCCGTCGAAGCCGCCCGACCACAACTTGAACTTCCTGGATTCGGGCTTTCTGCCCATCAACGCTGGGGGTTCGGTCTATGTAGTCGATCCTCACCTCAAGACACCCTACACCTATCAATACAACCTAAGCCTTCAGCGAGAGATTGCGCCGAGCACCGTCGTAGAAGTGAGCTATGTCGGAAGCAGTTCCCACGGGCTGACTTCTTTGCAGGACATCAATCCGTTCATTCTTGGAACGACGGATCAGGTTCTTAATCTACTTCCGGGCAACACAACCTGTGTTGACTCTAGCGGGTACTCGACCTCGAACGCTGATCCGGCGGCAACCTGTAGCTATGCCGGCGTGCCGGAATTCAAGAATATTTCCAAAGCTTCCTACAACAGTTTCCAAGCCAGTGTGACAAGGCAAATGACAAATTCTCCGCTCGGCCGGACTTATTTCGAGGCTGCTTACACCTTTGCCCACAGCATTGACAATGCTTCTGGATTCCGTAACCGCAATTCCCAGGTGCCCACGTACCTTCCGAACGGTTTCCGGGCTTCCAGCGACCAGGACATCCGTCACCGCATCACCATAAGTGGCGGCTGGGATTTGCCTTTTGATCACATGTGGAACTCAGGTCCCAAGCGATTGACCCAGGGCTGGAGTCTATTCCCAATCTTCACTTGGCATACCGGATCTCCCTTTGACGTATTTGCGCGACTGCCTGATCGCTTCACCCCGGGGGCAGAAGGCCCCTCGGGAGCAGGTGACCCGTATGATGTGCACGCCAACATTGTGGGCTCTCTGGAAACGCAAAACCCACGCAAAGCCCAGGACTTTGGATACGGACTAGGTAACTACTGGTTCAATCCAAACAGCCTGAGCAATGCGCAGTGCGGAGATTCCAATAATCCTCTTCCCGCCTGCACCCCGGGTCCAACAATACTGCCGGCGAACGACCAGGTTGTGGCCGACCCATCTCTCGCCACCTATGGAACCTTGCCGCGAAACTACCTGCGCGGTCCGGGTTATATCAATTTCGATATGGCCTTTTCCAAGACCACCTCGATTACAGAACGCGTGAAACTTGAATTTCGCGCCGAATTCTTCAACCTTTTCAACCATGCTAATTTCCTGAACCCGAGCGTCATTAACAACTACCAGGGCTCTTATAGTTCCGGTGGAAATGGGACGAACATTAACAGCGGCCAGTTCGGCCAACTCACTTCCACGGCTGATCCGCGCATCATTCAGTTGGCGCTGCGGCTGGCGTTCTAACTTATTGCCATTGTTCCGCCGGGAGACGCGAGTCTCCCGGCTTTTTTTCTGCGCCGTCATGGCGAACCAAGTGCGGATTCGTTGATTGACACTTGCTGTGTTTTCTTCTAACTTGAATAGACCTTGGTAGAGGTGCGGCGGCCATGAGTAGCTGAGCTTGTTTCTCCGATCAGCATCGGAAGCTTGGCGAAAGGGGTCCGGCCCAAAGGTCAGGTCAGTGAAAAGTTGCTGATCGCCGCCGAAATCATCGCGATCGTTGCTATCGTTATGGTTGGTGTTCCGGTCTAAGGCCGGTCCACTGTCATCTGCGGAGCTTTTTGCTCCGGGATGGAGCGCTATCGAGAGGCAGAATTCTGCGCGCCACGCGCGGACCTCCCTTTCGCCCTGCTCTCCCCGAAACTCTCCCAAGACCGAAAACTATGGACTGCTACGCCTTAACGCGCGCGCTCGTTGATTTGGATTCGACCACCGGCCACGAAAAGCCAGTGGTGGATTACCTGTTCTCGCACCTGTCGGGGCTTGCGGCACAGCACAATGGGCGGCTGGAGCGCATGAGCGCGGCCCCGGAACGCGACAATCTATTGCTGATCTTCGGGGATCCCGTGGTCACGCTTTCCACCCACATGGATACCGTGCCTCCCTATTTTTCGTCGAGTGACGACGGCATGTATATCCGCGGGCGCGGCGCGTGCGACGCCAAGGGCATCATTGCGGCGATGATTGCATCAGCCGAATCGCTGTTGCGGACCGGTACTCGCAATTTTGGGCTCCTTTTTGTGGTGGGTGAAGAGCGTGATAGTTCCGGGGCAAAAGCCGCCGCTGTTTCGCCGCGCGGTTCACGGTTTCTGATCAACGGCGAACCGACGCAAAACCGCTTGGCGCTTGGATCGAAGGGAGCGCTGCGATATGAAATCATTGCCAAAGGGAAGCTGGCGCACTCGGCCTATCCGGAGTTGGGCCATTCTGCGATCCATTCGCTTCTAGACGCACTTCGCGATATTCGCGCGATTCCCTTGCCGAGTGACGCGGTTCTAGGCCAATCCACATTGAACGTGGGTACGATTCACGGAGGACGCGCGCCGAATGTTGTGGCGGATGAGGCGCGCGCGGAGATTATGTTTCGATTAGTGGGAGATGCCGCGCCGTTGCGTGCAGCGGTTGCCAGTGCCGCTGAGCGGAATAACGTGGAGGCCCGGGAAGTTTTGCATTGTTCCGCCGTGCATCTCAGCGCCATGCAAGGATTGGCAACGACCGTGGTCGCATTCACGACGGATATTCCCACGTTCAACGGAGCCTGGGGCAAACCCTTCTTGCTTGGTCCCGGGAGTATTCATGATGCGCACACCGCCGAAGAACGTATTGATAAGAAAGAATTGCGCGATGCCGTGGGAATCTATGCGCAGATGGTCCGGCAACTGCTTGCAACGGGGGTAGCCGCGTCATGAGCATTCCGCTGGCGATTGTCGGTTCCGGGAAAATGGGACGCCTGGTGGAGCAGTTGGCACCGGAATATGGATTCGATGTGCGGGCAGCATTTTCGCGTTCGAACGTCGGCACGTTGTCGCGCGAATCGTTGGGCGGAGCCGTCGTGGCGATCGAGTTCACTGCGCCCGGTTCTGCCGCCGGAAACCTCGCCCGGCTGGCGAGCTTGGGCGTAAACACCGTATGTGGCACGACGGGGTGGTATGAGGAGTTGCCCCAAATTCGGAAAGTTTTTGCGGACGCGCACACGGCTCTGGTGTTCGGTGCCAACTTTTCAGTGGGCGTGAATCTTTTTTTTGAGATTGTGGGACGAGCCGCCGCTCTGTTTGCCCTACATCCGGAATACGAAGCCTGGGGGTGGGAGATTCATCATTCCGCGAAGAAAGACGCACCTTCAGGAACGCTAAAGAAATTGGCCGGCGAGATACGCAGCGCGGGATTTACTGGCGCGCTGACCCTCAGTTCGAACCGCGCAGGAGCGCATACCGGAACACACGAGATTGGTTTCGATTCGCCCGCCGATACCATTACCTTGCGACATACGGCACGCAGCCGCGAAGGGTATGCGCGTGGAGCGCTGCAGGCGGCACACTGGATCGTGGGCAAGAAGGGCGTATTTGAGTTTCGGGAAATCTTGAGCGAGTTGCGATCGCCGGTGCCGGCGGGCGGATAGCACGCTGGACGGGCGAGCACGTGACGAGGCTGGCTGGATTTAGAAACAATCTGTAAAGGAGCAACACATGTTTACTGGAACTGGAACTGCGCTGGTCACTCCCTTTCGGCGGGATGGCTCATTGGATGAAGCTACGCTTCGTTCGCTGGTGAAGCGACAGATTGCCGCAGGCATCGACTTCCTGGTTCCTTGCGGGACCACGGGCGAAAGTCCCACGCTGACGGATCAAGAGCGGCGACGCGTGGTGGAGATTACAGTGGAACTGGCGAAGGGCAAAGTGCCGGTGCTCGCCGGCGCCGGCGGCTATAACACCTGCGACGTGATTTCGCATGCTCGCGCGCTCGCGAATCTGGACGTGAGCGGAATCCTTTCTGTCACTCCCTACTACAACAAACCCACGCAGGAGGGGCTGTATCAACACTTCAAAGCGATCGCGGAGGCGGTGGATGTGCCCATTATTCTGTACAGCGTGCAGGGGCGCACGGGTGTGAATATTGAACCAGCGACCGTGCAACGGTTGGCGCAAATTCCCAACATTGTGGGAATCAAAGAAGCATCCGGCAATGTCGGTCAGATGTCGGCCATTCTGAATTGCGTACCCGAAGAATTCCTTGTTCTTTCGGGGGATGATGTGCTGACGTTGCCTTTGCTCGCGATTGGCGGACGTGGAGTAATTTCGGTGGTGTCCAATGAAATTCCCGCGGAGATGAAACGGTTGACTCAATTGGCGCTTGCGGGAGATTTTGAGGGCGCGAGGAAAATTCATCGCAAGTACCATGCGTTGATGGAAATCAACTTTGTGGAGTCGAATCCCATTCCAGTGAAAGCGGCGATGGCGGAAATGGGCTTGCTTGAGCCATGCTGGCGTCTGCCGCTGGTGCCTCCGAAAGCGGAGAATCGCGCGAAGATTCACGCCGTGCTGGAGTCCTTAAAGATGATTGAGAAGGTTCATGCTGCAATCTCAAATTGAAGCGCTGTTTGAGGCGCCGCCAGCTTCTTACCGGGAAGAACACTTCGAGTTATTTAAAGCATTCAAGACGGCACTGAATCGCGGAGAGATTCGCGCTGCGGAACCGGATGCGTCGGCGCCTACCGGGTGGCGGGTGAACGCTTGGGTGAAGAAGGGGATACTTCTGGGCTTTCGCATGGGGGTGATCGTGGATATGTCCATCGACGCGCGAAAGCAGCCGTTTTTTGATAAATCCACGTATCACGTGCGTAGCGTTTCGATTGCGGATGGCGTGCGTATTGTTCCCGGAGGATCCAGCATACGGGATGGCGCATATATCGGCCGGGGAGTGGTCTGCATGCCGCCGATGTTTGTGAACGTCGGGGCGTATGTGGGCGAAGGCACGATGATCGATTCGCACGCGCTGGTCGGTTCTTGCGCGCAGATTGGGCAGGATTGCCATCTTTCCGCAGCAGCACAAATCGGAGGAGTGCTGGAGCCGGTGGGTGCACTTCCAGTGATCATCGAGGATGATGTGATGATCGGGGGAAATGTGGGCGTGTACGAAGGCACCGTGGTGAAACGAGGCGCTGTGCTGGGAACAGGCACCATTTTGAATCGCTCGATTCCCGTCTACGACATGGTGCGCGAAACGGTGCACTCTGCGAAGGAAGATCAGCCGCTGGTGATTCCGCAGGACGCCGTGGTTGTGCCGGGTTCGCGGGCTGTGACGCATCCCGCAGGGGCGAAATGGGGAATTTCGTTGCAATGCGCGGTTATCGTGAAATACCGCGACGAGAAAACCGGCTCGCGGATTCAGCTTGAAGATTTGCTGCGCTGAATGTCCAGGACGGTCTCCCCGAAATACCGTATCATTACAAAGGCTTTGTGATGGAGAGGACGAAGTGATTCCACGCTATACGCGAATCGAAATGGGCCGCGTCTGGAGCGAAACCAACCGCTACCAGAAGTGGCTGGAGGTAGAGTTGGCCGCGGCGGACACCTTGGCCGAAGCAGGGCTGGTTCCCAAGGATGCCGCTGCGTTGATCCGATCGCGCGCCACGGTGGATGTGGCACGGATCAACGAATTGGAAGAGCGCGTAAAGCACGATGTGATCGCGTTCACCATGGCGGTGGGCGAGTCCGTCAAAAGCCCGGCGGCCGCGCGCTGGCTGCACTATGGGATGACCTCGAACGATGTGGTCGATACGGCGCAGGCTTTGTTGCTGCGGGACGCTTCACACATTATCGAGCGGGACCTGATTCTGTTTGGGGAAGTGCTGGACGTGCGCGCGCATGAATTTCAGCACACCCCGCAGATCGGGCGGACGCACGGGATTCATGCGGAACCAATCACGTTTGGATTGAAGATCGCCAACTGGTTTGCGGAAAATCAGCGAAATATCGAGCGGTTTCGCGCGGCGGCGCACGGTATTGCGTTTGGGAAGATCTCCGGCGCGGTGGGAAATGCGGCGCATCTGGGGCCGGAGATTGAAGAGAAAATTTGCAAGCGGCTGGGACTGGAAGTGACGCCGGTGGCTTCCCAGGTGATCCAGCGGGACCGGCATGCACATTACCTGAGCGTGCTGGCGCTGATCGCGGCAACGCTGGAGAAAATTGCCCTGGAGATTCGGCATTTGCAACGCACCGAGGTCCGCGAGGTCGAGGAACACTTCAGCGGGGAGCAGCGCGGCAGTTCGGCCATGCCGCACAAGCGGAATCCGGTCACCTGCGAACAGATTTGCGGGCTGGCAAGGTTGGTACGAAGCAACACCATGGCGGCCTATGAAAACGTGGCGCTATGGCACGAGCGGGATATTTCGCACTCGTCGGTGGAGCGGGTGATTTTGCCGGACTCGACGATATTGGTGGATTATATGCTGTCGAAGATGACCGCGATCGTCAGCCAGATGCGCGTGTTTCCCCAGCGCATGCTGCGGAACCTGGAATCGACGCAGGGTTTGGTCTACTCCGGGCAGTTACTGCAGGACTTGATTGACAAGGGAATGCCGCGAGACGATGCGTATAAAGCGGTGCAGGAAGATGCGATGGCCTCGTGGGAATCGGAAACAAGCTTCCGCGAACGCGTGGAGAAGGATGCGCGAATTACAAAATATCTGAACGCGAAGGAATTGGAAAATACCTTCGATTTGAACCGGCAGTTACGCAACGTGGACAAGTTATTTGCGCGGGTGTTTGGCGCGCATCCGGCCGGCGAACGGGGAATCGCCGGAGGAGCAGCATAGAGCCGGTGGTCTGGAGTCAGTAGTAAAGGCGCAAATCTCGATTCGGCCAGCTCCTGACTGCGGACTAGTGAATACCAACTGCCGACAGTGTCGTGACCTACTCGACGCGCTGGACGTAGCGGGCTTCCGACGTGTCCACGCGGATTTTGTCGCCTTCGTTGACGAACGGGGGAACGTTGACGACAAGCCCGGTTTCGAGTGTCGCGGGTTTCATCACCGAACTGGCCGTGGCTTTCTGGAGCGTGGGTTCGGTCTGCACGACCTTGAGGTCCATGGTGTCCGGCAGGCTGACACCAATGGCCTTTTCGTCGTGGAATTCGATCTTCACGATGGTATTGGGGATAAGGTAGTAGACCGTCTCGCCCAGTTCTTCACTGTTCATCTGCATCTGCTCGTAGGATTCCGTGTTCATGAAGTGGAACGAATCGCCCTCTTTGTAGAGGTATTCGAATTCGATTTCATCCAGGATGGCGTGGTCCACAAATTCTTCGGCGCGGAAGCGGTAGTCAATGATGGCGCCGGTGCGGAGATTCTTCATGCGCGTCTGCATGGAGCCGCGCTTGTTGCCCGGGGTGCGGTGCTCGGTGCTGTGTACCGTGAAGAGATCGCCCTCGTGCTGGATGACCATGCCGGGGCGAAGTTGCGTAGCTTTAACGCTGCTCATAGATTCTCAAGGCCGACAACGGCCGTTCACTCCCTGTAGAAATTAGATAAATTCGCAATTCCAGACGACAGCCCGATGGAGCGACGCGTGGAATGACCTGCCTGTCGCAGGCAGGCACGAGGCACGCCGGGAGAAAAAGGCGCTCCCAACGCAGAAATTCAGTATAGACGGGGCCCGGGGCAGGGTCAATTCTCGGGGGGGTATGCGGATATGGCCGCGAAAAAGGGACCACCCCTCGGTATAAACGCACCCTCTCGCACTGGTCAATCACACGCAGCGAAACTGCCCTATTTGCACAAAAATGGCGCAGCGCCCGTACCGGGACCCACTTGTACGATTTCCGCGTTTACCAGGACCTAATCCAATTTTGATGCTCAATCTACTTTGCGAACCGGGTGGGTTCATTGACTTGCCTCCCGCCCACAACCTAACATGTGCGCAAATGTCAGGCACCGACTCGCTCATCGGACAGACCATCTCGCACTACCGCATCATTGAGAAGCTGGGCGGAGGGGGAATGGGGGAGGTGTATAAGGTCGAAGACACCCGCCTCGACCGTTTTGTCGCTCTCAAATTCCTGCCTGAGGAACTGGCACGCGACCCCCACGCTCTCGAGCGCTTCCGCCGAGAAGCCAAGTCGGCATCGGCACTGAATCATCCAAATATCTGCACGATTTACGACATCGGCGAAGAACAAGACAGAACTTTCATCGCCATGGAATATCTTGATGGCGCGACACTGAAAAAAGTGATCGCCGGCCGGTCCGTGGAAACCGAAACACTCCTGTCCACGGCCACGCAAATCGCTGCCGGGTTGGACGCCGCGCATGCGGCGGGCATCGTCCATCGGGATATCAAGCCGGCGAACATCTTCGTAACCACGAAGGGTCACGTGAAGATCCTGGATTTCGGGTTGGCCAAGGTGAGTACCACGTCGGGAGACGACTCCGATGGCCCGACCATGAGCGGGGGAGCGTCGCTCACTACTCCTGGGTCAACTGTCGGCACCGTTGCTTACATGGCCCCGGAGCAGGTGCGCGCGAAGCGGCTGGACTCACGCGCAGATCTCTTCTCGTTTGGCGTGGTCCTCTATGAAATGGCCACGGGAGTTTTGCCCTTCCGCGGCGATTCCCCGGGCGCCACCTTCGATGCCATCCTGAACCGCGGACCGCTCTCGCCGATCCGGCTCAATCCGGACCTGCCGCCAAAACTGGAAGACATTATTTTGAAGTGCCTCGAAAAACGGCCCGAGAACCGCTACCAGTCGGCGGGGGACGTGGCCGTGGATCTGCGCCGATTGGCGCGGCACGAGGAGGATTCCACTACGCGGGCGGCCGCGGATGGATCTGTGCGCACCGCTTTTTCCGGCTATCGGCGCGTTCTGGTGGCAGGTGCGATTGGCGCCGCCCTGCTGCTCCTCGCTTTCCTGGTGATCCCGCAGCTGAGACATAAACCGGTACCGGAGCTAGTCGAACCCTCGATTGCCGTTCTTCCGTTTACGGACATGAGCCCGGAAAAAGACCAAGAGTATTTCTCCGATGGGCTCGCGGAGGAACTGCTCAACAGCCTGGCGCAGGTCCCGGGAATGCACGTGGTTGCGCGAACCTCCTCGTTCCAGTTCAAAGGAAAAAATGAGGATCTTCGCGTGGTCGGCCAAAAGCTGAATGTCGCTAACGTACTTGAAGGCAGTGTGCGCAAGCAGGGCCAGCGCGTGCGCATCACCGCACAACTCATTCAGACCTCCAACGGCTATCACCTCTGGTCGGAGACGTATGACCGCGACCTCACCGACATCTTCGTCGTCCAGGAGGAGATTGCCCGCGCGGTGACCGGTGCTTTGAGCGCTACGCTGCTGGGCCCAAAACACATCCCTGCGCGTTCCACCAGCCTCGACGCCTACAACGCCTATCTTCAGGGGCTCTACTACTACGCCCGTGGAGACGAACAGAGTCTGCTCAAATCGATTTCCTATCTCGAGCAAGCCGTCCAATTGGACCCCAACTATGCCCCGGGATGGGCGGCCCTCGCCTCGGCACACAGCACTCAGGCGGGAGTATTCGGCCCGGTGGACTCATATGAAAAAGGGCGCCAGGAAGCCCAGCGTGCCCTGCTCCTCGATCCCGGCCTCGCGGCAGCGTACGCCGCCCTGGGAGGTATTCAGTTAGAGAATGACTGGGATTGGCCCGCTGCCGGCGCTTCGCTTCAGAAGGCCCTGGCCTTGGAGCCAGGAAACGTTGACGCTCTCCTTAACGCCTCGGACTTGGCTGCGACCTTCAACCATTTCGACGATGCCATTCGCTTCGGCCGCCGTGCCGTCGAGCTCGACCCGCTCCACAGTCGCCCGTCTTTGAGCCTTGGCTTCACCTTCTATTGGGCTGGGCGCTTGGACGATGCAGAAGCCGCTTTCCGCCATTCATTAGAGATCAGCTCTGAGGCTCTCTCTGCGCACTGGGGAATCTGTCAAGCTTTGCTCGCCCGTCAGCGTCCCCAGGAAGCGCTCGCCGAGGCAAAACTCGAATCAGAGCATGAGTTCCACCTTCATGCTCTTGCCCTCTCCTACTACGCGGTGGGCCGCAAGCCGGAATCCGACCGAACGCTCGCCGAATTTATCTCTCAGTATCAGGACACCGGCGCGTTCCAGGTTGCCGAGATTTATGCCTTCCGCGGCGACAGCGATTCCGCGATGGAGTGGCTTGAACGCGCCTATCGTCAGCGCGATTCCGGCCTCACCGGCATAAAAGGGGACCCGTTGCTGGCTTCCCTCAAGCACGATCCTCGCTACGTGGGCTTCCTCAAGAAAATGCGCCTCCTGGAATAACCATCTTGTTTCTTACGTTCTCTATTCCTTTCTCGCTCTGTCGTTTCTCGAAGAGCGGTCTGGCGGGTGGCTACAGATTGAGCAGTGAGACGGTTTTGACTGGGTGCCGCACCTTTCGCATTTGGTTTTTGAAAGGTGCGGGTTTAGAGTCAACTTCATGCACCACGTGGCCCGCTTCGGCAACCGCTTGCAACAAAACCCCGGCTTCTCTGCTACGTTCGCGGGTGGCGCATCCTTGACACGCTAAGACCTCCGGGTGGCCTACCCTTTGCGCTTTTTGCCTGCCTACCGCAGGCAGGCAAGGGTGGGTCTTGGGTTTCTTCCCGCGCCCGCGCCCTCCTCGTACCAGTTTCGAAACTAGTACTCTGTGAATAACAATTTACATTTGGTAAATACTGCGCTATTCTGGCTCGTCGCTTGGGAGACGCTGTTCTCCTGCCGTTTCGGATCGCCTCAGCCCTAAGCGAACTTTACGAAGGGTGCCCGTAAGTCCTTTGCTTCCCCTTGATACCGCGATTTCGCCTCTAAGTAGCTTTGTTGACATCCTCTGGAGTCGCGGCGGTGCCTCAAGCGATAGAGGTTAAAGGTCAAGCCGAGCAGCATCGCTTGGCGAATCTGCATAGGCAGGCTGCGACCGGGA
>DATERF010000126.1:0-12738 GCA_035271845.1 Candidatus Acidiferrum sp. | reverse complement strand
CGCGCGTGCTGACGCTGTACACCGGATGGCGCGCGACGAACACGACAGAGTTTTTGTGCGACGTGCAGGAGACGGGCGGGCACGGACTCAGCGAAGCCCTGGGCGTGGCGGGCTTCTTCAACCTGGATGTGGTGCGCAATCCGCTGCTGAGCAAAGCGCCTTACGTGGCGCGGTTGATGTGGCACCAGGTAATTGCGTTGGGCGGGAAAAAGGTCGTGGCGGAGCGCGGTCCCTATTCGTTGTTCCGGGAGTTGCCGGAAAGACGTCTGGAAGTACGATTCGGCAAATTCAGCCTGGTGGATTTCTTCGACCTGAATTCCTACGGCACGGATTCGAGTCTGCAGTTCATGAACTGGTCGGTGGACAACAACGGAGCCTACGACTATGCGGCGGATACGCGCGGGTTCACGTTCGGAGCGTTGCTGGAATACTACGACCGGCACTGGGCACTGCGGTTTGCGGAAGGGTTGATGCCAAAGGTGGCGAACGGGATACACCTTGACGCGGACCTGGGACGGGCGCACTCGGAAAATGTCGAGTTGGAGCTGCGTGGGCGGGTGATCGGAAAGCAAACGGCCATCGTCAGGGCGATGAGTTACGTCAATCATGCGAATATGGGTGACTACGCGGATGCCGTGAACAGTTGGCTGGCGAATCCGGTGACGCCTGCGCCGGATATTACCGCGCACCCGTTGCAAACCACGATCAAATACGGTTTTGGATTGAACTTCGAGCAACCCTTTACCGATTGGCTGGGCGTATTCGGGCGCTGGGGATGGAACGAAGGGCAGCACGAATCGTTTGCATACACGGAAGTGGACCAGACGTGGCAGATCGGCGTTGGCGGGAATGGAGGGCGGTGGGGCCGGAGGAACGACCATCTGGGACTGGTGTTCGTCAGCAACGGGATCAGCCGCGACCACGCACAGTACCTGGCGTATGGCGGGGACGGGTTTATTCTGGGCGATGGAAAGCTGAACTATGGGCGGGAAAATATTTTGGAAAGCTATTACACGCTGCATGCGTGGCGGGGAATTTTCCCGTCGGTCGGGCTGCAGTACATGGTGAATCCGGGATACAACCGGGATCGCGGGCCGGTGATCGTGCCAACGCTGCGGCTGCACGTGGATTTTTAGGGCGCGGCTGGCGCGAGCCAACGGGTTCAGTGGAACTCCGCGGCTTGCGTCTGGGATTCGGCCATACGGGCACGAGTGCTGCGCACGATGGTGGCGAAACGCCGGGTGAGTTCACGGATGCGATCGGGCTTGTGCAGAAGCATCGATTCGCGCGGGATAAGTTCCTTGCCTACGCTGAGGGCGGAAACTCCGGCGAGGAGATAGTAAGCGGCGTTTTGTTGCGTGACGCCGCCACCGGCAATCAGCGGGATTTCGGGGAAGGGCCGCCGCAGGGCGCGGATGTAGTTGTCGCCGCCGACCAAGGAGGCGGGGAAGATCTTAACGAAATCGGAACCAGCTTTCCAGGCGGCAAGGACTTCGGTGGGAGTCATGGCCCCGGCCATCATGATGATGTTGGGGAGTCCCGCGACATAGTCGACCGTGGGAAGGTCGAGCGCGGGGCTGCTAATGAACTGGACGCCAGCGTCGATGCAGCGGCGCGCCGTGTCCACGTCGAGGACCGTGCCCGCGCCTAGAATAACGTCGGGAACTATCTTCACCAAATCGCGGATGACGTCGAGGGCACCGGGAACGGTCATGGTGAGTTCAATGATCGGGATGCCCGCGTGGGAGACTTCTTCCACGGCAAAGCGCGCATCCTCAGCGGCAGAGGTGCGGATCACCGGTACGAGACCTACTTCTTCAACGCGGGCACGCAACGCCTGCTTTTCCATGGGTGGAAAAACCTCCGGGGGCCCCTCGCCGGCGATGGACCGAGTGCGCGGCGAAGCCAACTTTTCCTACAGCATTATAGTGGGAGCGGGGAGAATTTCCAGTCAGACGACGGCGGCGCGTGGCGGGCAGCCGAGTGGTAGACTCAGTGAAGAACGGAGAGAGCCATGGCAAGCAAAAAACACAAGAAGAACAAGGCAAAAGCACAAGGCAAGCGCAAGAGCAAGGCCACGCCGAAGAAAAAGGCGCAGAAGACCCGGAGCGCACGCAAGAAGAAGAATCTTAAGAAGCGGATTCCAGGGCGCGGGAGCTCGGCGGATGTGGTGGCCTACGAAACGCGCGGACTGGGAGCCAACTCGGCCGGACAATCGGGCGATACACAGGGGCTTCCGGAGGTCCCTGTGGGCGATGCCGAAAGCGTGGAAGAACTGTTGGAGGAAGGCCAGACCTATGAAGCAGAAGTTTTGGACGGAGTGGAAAACGCGCGAGATGCCGACAAGTCGGAGGTGAAGACGCGGGAAGTGCCGGTAGATGATGTGCCGGAGGAGTATCGAGGGAAGGATTGACGCCTGAATGAGGCTGGGAATTATCTCCGATACCCACGGGTTGCTGCGGCCAGAGGCGGCGCGGGCGATGAGCGGCGTAGACCTGATCGTGCATGCGGGGGACGTGGGGAAACCCGAAGTGCTGAAGCAGTTGAAGACGATCGCGCCGGTGTTTGCGGTGCGAGGGAACGTGGACACGGAAGCTTGGGCGGCGGAACTGCCCGCGACGGCCATCGTGGATGCAGGCAGCGCCATGCTGTACGTACTGCACAACCTGAGAGAGTTGGATATGCGGCCGGACGCCGCCGGGTTTGATGCGGTGATCAGCGGGCACACGCACCAGGCGGAACAGTGGGAACGCGAGGGCGTACTGTACTTGAATCCGGGGAGCGCGGGACCGCGGCGGTTTAATCTGCCGATAACACTGGCGCTGGTGGATGTGGGAAGCGCGCCGTGGAAAGTGGAGATTGTGGAGCTACTTGGTGTCTAATGGCGACGAAGAGCAGCGGGGGCAAGGAGATGCCTGGGGCAGGAGGCGAATTGGATGGGGCATTTGGCGCAACTGCAGCGGCGACTGCTGCTTGGCTTGGCGCAAGTCACTATTTAACTGAGACATAGAATTAGGCACGGGTGGCGAGTCGTTTGCAGGAATAGCTTCAGAATAAGCGGAAATTCGGGTGCAACCGGGTGGTTCATGGTGGTGTCCCGGGGCTTGATTCCGCGAGTGGTATTACACGCGATTTGCAATGCGTGTCAGCGTCCATGGGCCATGGGAGTCCTTCCCATGGCCCATGGTCTTTTCTCACCCAAGAGGAAGGCAGCCCGCAACGACTGAAGCCACATTGGGGTCGGGACTGTTATGGCATGGCCGGCTTGGCAACGCGCAAGGTAAAAAGCCATGCTCTGACCATTGGCGCGAGTATCCACACAGACTCCGCAGCCCCTTGCGTCTCACTCTGTCAGGGATGATGCTGAGTTTCTGCTTTCAACAGTCGATGTATTTCCTGGAGTAACGTCTGGCGTGAATAGGGCTTTTGTAGAAAGCAGGTATTTTCCCCGAGGAGTTGGTCCTGAAGCAAGCTATTGTCCGTATGCCCTGAAACGTAAATCACCGGGATCCCAGCCCTGTTCTCTCTCACTTTTTCTGCCAATGCGGGACCACTCATTTTCGGCATGACAATATCGGTCACAAGCATGTGGATGGGTCCATTGAACTGCTCAGCCAAACGTATCGCCTCGTCTACGTCCGTTGCTTCCAACACCCTGTAGCCTGCGATCTCTAAGCATTCCCGAGTCATTTCCCGGAGCGATGGTTCATCTTCCGCGATCAAAATCGTCTCGGATCCGCCAATGAGTTTGCCGGCGGGTTCTGTGTGCGGCTCCTGATTGCCGGGTTGGGCGACCTGTGGCAGGTAAATCCGGAAAGTTGTGCCGTGACCAAGTTTACTTTCCGCCCAGATGAGCCCGCTGCTTTGTTTTACGATTCCATAGACAGTAGACAATCCCAGCCCCGTCCCTTTCCCTACTTCTTTCGTGGTAAAGAATGGCTCGAAGAGATGCCCCAGGGTGTCCTCATCCATTCCGTGGCCCGTGTCGCTCACGACTAGCGTCACAAACGCTCCGGGTTTCAGGGGCCGGTGAGTTTGCGCATACGCTTCATCCACAACCCCGCTTGCCGTTTCCAGGGTGAGCCTGCCGCCCCTGGGCATGGCATCGCGAGAGTTCACCGCGAGATTCATGATGACCTGGACGAGTTGCCCAGGATCAGCCAGCACATATCCCGAGTCCGCCCCCAATCGCGTAACAAGTTCGATGTCCTCGCCAAGCAAGCGCTGCAGCAACTTCTGCGCGTCGCTGACAACGGCGTTCAGGTCCACGACCTTGGTCTGAAGAACCTGGCGGCGGCTGAAAGCCAGCAACTGCCGTGTGAGTTCGGAAGCACGTCCCCCCGCGTCCATGATGCGCTCCACCGTCTTGCGGTTTGCGTCGGAGTCAGGGAGTTTCTCCAAGAGTAGTTCGCTGTACCCCATTACGATCCCGAGCAAGTTATTGAAGTCGTGGGCGACTCCCCCAGCGAGCCGGCCGACCGCTTCCATCTTCTGGGCTTGGCGCAATTGCTCTTCCAACAACTTGTTCTCAGTGATGTCCCGTAGGGTTGCCAGGAGGCAGAGCTCATTTTGGAGCCGAATGGTGTGTAACGACAGCAACACCTGACGAATCTGTCCGGACTTGGTACGGCTGTTCAACTCCATATCTCGAACTAATTCCCCGCGCAGGAGCTTCTGGATCATGGCACTGCGATCTTCCGGGCGGGCCCAAATCCCCAACTCAACGCTCGTCTTGCCGATCACTTCCTCACGCTCATAGCCAAGAGTACCCAGGAACACGTCATTGGCCTCAATGTAGCGGCCTTCCTTTAGCGTGGTGATCGACATTCCCTCGGGGCTTGAACGAAATGCCGTGTAGAACCGCTGTTCCGACTGTTGCAGTTCGGCTTCTGTTTGCCTCCGCCGGGCAATCTCCGCACGCAATCCATGGACCTGCTGGTATCGCCATAGAGCGAAGCTCAGACTTACCAAGGCCCCAAGCGAAACAATCAAAGTGGAGAACGCCTGGACGACGGTCTCACGAAAATGAGTTAGCGCCTCCTTGCGGTCAATCTTGGTCACCATGCCCCATCCGATTTCGGGGATGAACCTGGTCACTGCTACCACTGGTATTCCCCGGTAATCGCTGTACTCAGCAAAAACTTCCTGGCCCTCTAGAGCGAGGAGTCCAGGCTTGCCAGGAGTCGGCGACCTATGCAGCCCTGTTTCTTCTTTTGTCTTGTTTCTGAAAGGGGAAACAAATATGGCGTCCCTCCCGCGCCGGGACACGAACAGTGTTTCTCCGCTTGCGGTGGTAGCGACGTCGGTGAGAAACAATGGCTTCAACGCGTCGCGCTGCGTAACCAGAATTACGGCGCCGTCGATTGCGCCAGAATCTGAGCGTGGATTGCCAACTCCGGTTGATCCCCAAATGGGAGCAATCACCGCCAGCGGCGGGAAACCGGCGTATTTCTCCGGCTCGAACAACGTGAGGATCCCGACATTCCCGAACGTGCGGTAGGCTTCCAGTATCTCTGGTTCCGGAACAGGCTCCCCGCCCGAACTAGCTATGACTTTTCCCTTGTTATCCAGCACATACAACGCTGAGTACATGCCGGGGTCACGAAATGAGTCGAGAATCACGGAGGTATGTTCTCGCGCGTAACCCTCCGGCTCCTTATCGCTCCTTCCCGAGACACACGCCTTGACCGTGGGGAATGCAGCCAGAGTCTGAGCATCTCTGTCTCGCTCCTGAATCCAAAGCCTCAAGAGCAGCGCATTCGTATCCGCGACTCGCGTAAGCCGTTCATTCCAATAGTTGAGTTGCCTCTCGTGTTCGTTTTTCAAGACCCACACGGTCACCGCTGTTGCGGCAAGAGCACACAAGGAAAGCACCACTACGTATATTCTTGGAAAACGAGCCGACGGCTCGGAAGGGTGGTTAGGTAGAGCTTGTTCCGCTGGTAATTGTTGACGGAGGCCGCTGGTTCCCATCTTAGACACCTCAGGGGTGCCTGCAACGTCGTCTCACCTTGCCCGTCCCGGCGCACTCAGAGATTCAGGAAAGATGGGTAGTTACCGTTACGTTTGGTGGTGCGAGTATCTACAGGCGAACGAGCCAAGTCAAGATTTCCCCGTATCCTTGGTGCTCGGTGGCTAAAGTCCTCATCATGTTTCAGGGTTTAATCCGTCGGCCATATCAGGCAGATGGATTTCACGTGGCCGGCAAGCGTTTTACTTGTAACACGGGACTCCGCGGAAGCCTCCACATGCAGCAGTACATTGGATGGCATGTTTTCTTGATCTCAAGTCGCAGGATAAAGGTCTGCGCGGCAAATGAGTTTGGTGGAGATAAAACGAGTCCTTGCCATGGCCCTTGGACTTTTTGATGCGACGATAGGAATGTGAAAGCAACCCTCTTCAGTTTGGTTGGTGTCCATCGGCGGGAACGATTGCCACGCCTGAAGAATCACTCGTACGCTATGCGCACGGTGCCGGGGCAAACGTGGGAGAGACGATGGCCACGGCATACTGAAACCACTTTTCCGGCAAGGCGACTCGCCAGGAGTTTAAGCAAAACAGTGGTATGAGAATTCTTGCTCTAACTTGGCAAATGAGATTCCGGCATAGCGCGGAAAGCTAGGGTTCCTCTGGCGCGGCCAGGCCATTCACGACTCTGTGAACGCCTTCCACGGATTTGGCTGTCTTTTCCGCCAGCAGTTTTTCCGCACGGGACGATACCGTTCCGGTCAGAGTGACGATGCCGTTATCGGCGTGGATTTGCACGGTCTTCAGAGGAATTGCTTTTGTGGAGTAGAGTTCAAACTCCACGCGGCGGGCCAGTTTATCGTCAGCGCTCTCCGGCACGGCCTGGGCAGCGGAGACGCCTAGATTGTCCATAAGTCCCTGGACGCCCGGAACCTGCCAAGCGATTTGATCCGCGGTGTATTTCTGACTGACTGTCTGCACCGTTCCGCCGAGAGTCACCGTTCGACCCTTTACTTCCGTGGCGATGTGCTGTTCCGCCAAATCCGCATTTTTCGAAAGAGCGTCGGCCACTAAAGTTTTGATTTCCAGATCCGCCACCCGCTCGCCGAGGTGCTCCCTATCCGGGTTGCGTTCTATCGAAGGGTTGACGCTCAGATTGTTGTGCAACTGTTTGACGCTCGACGTATCCTGGGCGATAGCGCCCGCCACGGCTTTGACTTGCTCCGAAGGCACCTGACCTTCCAAGGTAACTTCCCCCTGGATGGTTTGCACTTTGATGTCGAAGGGGGATACCTGTTTCGACAGGAGCAGGGCTGTGCGCACCCTGGAGGTGGTAGCCGCATCCTGCGTTGATTCACGAATAGAGTGGAAGGCATTCTGAACAGAAGAGTTTCGCGCAAAAAAATAGTAGACCGCTCCCACGACAAGCAGCAAAAGAACGAGCACGAGAATCCAACTGCCGGAACCTCTTTCACCGTTTCCAGAAGATTTCAATTATTCCTCCTCGGGCACTCCTTCTCCACGCCCTCTGATGACTGTGGAGACCCCTAGGTCTGAGGGTAGAAGAGGCGAGGGCGCGTGTCTGTACGTTCTAGAACACATTTGCATTTCTTGGCCTATTCGCGGCCAAGTGTGCGGATGCGAAAGGCTGAGCGCGGCTCATCCTCATCCGGAAAGCAATTCATTAGAACCAAGTGTCTGGTAATCGCGGTTATCAAAAAAGTGGACAGGGTAGGGCAGATGTCCGGTTTGGCGACAAATCGAGAGTTAGCCCGATTTCCTCTCGGCCGCCGCAAGAGCGGAATACTTACGCTCCACATGGGGTTCTGATCGCGGAGCACCTGAAAGCAGTACACAAGGCTCCCCGACAATGGCACCACACGCAGGACAGGGGACGGAGGATACCTGTTCGGGCGTAAGTTCTGACTTTTTCACTTTAGCAGGATACGATAACGCCCAGTCGCGAAACTGCTCAATTTTGAACACCGTTGGTACTCGCCGGACGACCTCCAGACCGGTAATAGGACCTATCGGGGGTCTGGCCACCACTGCTAAATGCTCCTCATCTGTGCGAAATGGGACTGCGTGGCTTCCATCCAGATGTCATGCTCGGAGCATGTTGTACAAGAAAAGGAAGAAAGAACCGGAGGACGCGACGCATGCCAGCGTCAGGAAGGAAATGGCGAAGCCGCGCATGGCCAAGTCCGTGCGAATAGCGGAACTGAACCGGAATAAGGCGCGAATTCCAGCAAAGCCAAGTACCACGATGCCCGGAACCGTCGACAAAATCATCCGGTCTCCACGTCCGAGCCAACCGGAGAAAGCGCAGATTGCCGTTGACGGGCCCGACCATCGGTATCGAGCTCTCCGGATCGAAAACACGTTAACTGACGAAAATGGCGATGAGGTGAGGCTCAAAAAGGGCGCTCACGTTTACGTTACCGTCACAGCCAAGGACGCCAATCCTTACGATTAACGAAGACACCCCACCGGAGTTACGAATATGGCAGACGAAGAGTGGATCAAAACGCTGGGAGACGGCAGGAAGGTGAAATTCATCTACCAAGAACTGCCGGAAGATGGGGCATTCATCACCGCGCAGACCGAACGGAATGAGGTCGTCTATTCGGTCGTGTTGACTAAAGCAGGAAACCCGCTAAGCCGTGAGGATGTTGAAAGTCATTTCAGGGGCGAACTTTCAAAGAAGTAGTAGCACTCCTTTTGGAACAATTCCCGCGGCGCCGCCGCTTCAAACCGTACCTAACCGCCAATCATGTTTTGCTTGCCCGTTACGGTAAAGAAGGCCAGCTCTGACGGCCCTCATTTATCTTGCATTTATCTACCTTGTGACATCGTGCCCTTCGGTCCATTCTGCTCCCCTTAACGCTCCTGGAGGTTTTCCATGACTAATAAAAACGTTTGCGTTCGCGTTTCTCTCGCGCTTTTCCTCTTCTCGCTGCTCGCCGCTTCTCACCTTCCTGCCGCTCCCCAATCTACCGGCGGCTCCGGCTACCATCTCATCAAGAAAGTAAAACTCGGCGGAACCGGCGGCTGGGACTATCTCGAAATCGATCCTGCCACCCATCGCCTGTTCATCTCCCGTGGCACGCACTATATCGTCGTGGATCCCGATCAGGGCAAAATCATCGGCGACATTCCAGGTTCCCAAAGAGCCCACGGCATCGCCTTCGCCAATGAATTCAACAAAGGATTCACCACCGACGGCAGCAACGCCGATTCCACCATCTTCGATCTCACCTCGCTCAAAGTCCTCGGCAATGTCAAGACGGACAAAGATTCCGACGCCGTCATTTACGATCCATTCTCGAAGCGCGTCTTCACCTTCAATGGCGACGCCAACACCGCATCGGCCATCGACGCTGCTTCCGGAAAACTCGTCAGCACGTTCCCTCTCGGGGGTGGCCCGGAATTCGGCGCGACCGACGGCAAGGGCAAAATCTTCGTCAATCTCGAGGACAAGAGTTCGCTCGTCAAGTTCGACGCGAAGACTCTCAAGATCGAGAATACCTGGCCGCTCGCGCCCTGCGAATCCCCTTCCGGCCTGGCCATCGACGCCGCGCACGAAATCCTCGTTGTTGGCTGCCATAACAAGCTCATGGCCTTCGTCGACGGCAACTCCGGCAAGGTGCTCGGCACCGTTCCCATCGGCCAGGGTGTTGATGCAAACCGCTTCGATCCCGTCACCGGCTACGCTTTCGCGTCTTGTGGTGACGGCACCCTCACCATAGCTCACGAAGACTCTCCCACGAGTTTCTCCCCGGTAGAAATGATCCAAACGCAGCGCGGCGCCCGCACCATGGCGCTCGACTACGCCACCCACACCGTGTATCTCGTCACTGCGGAACTTGGCCCCGCTCCCGAGGCGACCAAGGACAATCCGCGTCCGCGCCCGGCCATTCTTCCCGACACGTTTACCCTACTCATCTACGGCAAGTAATCGCTTGTTCGTTTGGACCTGAGGGCGCCGCGTTGCGAGGCAACTGTGGATCGACAACAGGGCCTCGCATAAATCGGACAACTGGATTTCCCATGGGCGGCAAAAGTTTCACCCGTAGGACTGCTCTCTGAGGGATCGCGCTTTGGGCGGCAGTTCATAGGATGCCGGGCTTTCTTGAACGCAAACCGCAGGATAAGATGCGTGCAATCAATGAGTTTGGTGGAAGTTCAAAGGGTCCTTTGCGCGGTTCCTAATGGTCTGCTGTGGATCACGCATGTTGATAATCCTACGGAGGCCAAAAAACTTCTGAGAAGTACTAGCGTACTGAAATGGAAGGGAGTATTTTAGTACCGGCCAGCTATTGTCCGGAAGCCGTGGTACAAGGCAGAATAACCGCAGAGTCAGCCGCACGATAGGTTCTTCCGAGGAAGCGCGCAACGTCACAGAGAACTGCCGCTGAGTGCTTTTGAGGAAGGTCGTAGGTGTCGGTGGAGGCGGACCAGAAGAGCTGAGGAGCAGGAAGGTCCCCATGGGCGTACTTCATTTTCGATACCGCGAGCGCAGGCGGACCCTGCGCGTGGCCATGTCACTGCCGGTTGTGGTGCACGGGCAGAATGAGATGGGCGAGAAGTTCTGCGTGCGGGCGATGACACGCTCGGTCAACAAACAGGGCGCGTTGCTGGCGATGGACGAGCCGGTGCTGGCGGGGCAGGAGCTGCTGCTGGTGAATGAAAATACCAGCCGGTCGGTGGAAACACGCGTCGTGTACGTGAAGAGAGAGCGCGACGGCAAGCTGAGCGTGGGGCTGGAGTTCGTGAATGCGGAAACGAATTTTTGGAAGATGACATTTCCGGTGCCCGGCGCGCGCCCCCTGCGGCGAGCGGTAGGCTCAAAAGCGATGGCGTAGGGAGCGGCAGGGAAGCGGCAAATTCGCAGAATCCTTCTGCAGGAAAACCCCGAACAAAAGTGAATTGAGTAGCGCCCAAGGAAAGGTGCGTTTGCGCTGGTGCAAACTCGGGAGCGCACAGCTAATTGGCGCGCTTTCTGCTTGCCTTTGACTTGCGGCGATTCGGCTTGCGAGGCACGCGGCGGTCAGCAGAGGCGCGCGAGCTAGTGTGAAGGAGGGATTCTCGCGTCTTGCGGGGGAGCTTGGCGACGACTAGATCATAGGAGGAGCGAAGAAGAGGCGCGAGTTCCGCGGGGGAAAGGGCGTCGTGGGATTCGAGGGCGATCCACTTGGCACGCGCGAGGTACGGGGCGGGGATGATGCCAGGACGCTCCGTGAGTTCCGCGAAATCTTCCGGCGTCACTTTAAGGGAGAGCCAGACACGGGCGGGTTCCAGCGAGGCGACGGCGAACATTTTGCCGGCGACTTTGAACAGGAGAGCGTCATCCCACTGGATCTGCTCGGTGACAGAAGGAAAAGATAGGCAGAGTTTGCGGAGTTGATCGATGTTCACAGGGGAAACCTCATCGGGACAGTTTGACGATCACAGCGTTGGAGGGGTTAGTCTAGCGCGGAAGTTTTCTTGGCGGAAGCCCGGCGCGATTAGGACGGGGCTCAGTGCAAAAGTGGTGGGACTCGAGGAGCAGCGCACATGTTCACCGTGGGATAATGCTTTCCGCGAGGGTCTGCGGAGGCCTGGGAATGAGCGATGCACAGTCTTATCCATACGAAACCCGTTTGAACATTTATTACCAGCCGTTAGAGGTCATCGAGGAGAAGAAGCTCGCCGATGCATGCACCTTCCAGTGGTACAACCAGACATTGTGCCAGGTGAACAGCGCGGTGGTGCGTCTGGGGGTCTTCCTTGGCGAATACCACTGCCACAAGCACGACGCAGATGATGAGTTTTTCTATGTGCTGGAGGGCCAACTGCTGATCGACCTTGAAGAGCGAACGGTGACGCTCGACCCAAGACAGGGCTTTGTCGTTCCCAAGGGGATACTGCACCGTACACGCGCTCCGCAGCGAACCGTAGTGCTCATGGTGGAGAACGCGGGGATCGTTCCTACGGGCAGTTGAACTATTCCCAGGCGAAGAGACCCTAGTTGACAAGAAGGCGAAGTTAGCCAGCATTGCCGGCGGCGGGTTTGGCTGCTGCTGCGGGTACGCGAATGGTGACGCTGTCCGGCGTGGACCAGACTGGTGAGCCATCCTTGATCTCAACCTTGTGCATGGTGATTTTCGCGGTGGTGTGATCCACCTCGACGAGAAGGTAGTGGTAGTTGACGCCCATGTCTTTGTAGAGGTCATCGGGTGCGTGCGGGATGAGGTAGGGACGCGCGCCGCCACCGCCCGTGACGAAATAAGTGACGCCGCCGTGTTCGTGGCGCTCATAGTTATGAACGTGGCCGCTGAAAACGATGAAGCGTGCGCGTGTGCCTTGCTGGCGTTCTTCCAGCATTTTGGCGAGGGCTTGTTCGGTGGGGCGCGCGGAATGACCACCGCCATAGATTTTCAGGTCTGAGGAGCTGGTGTAGGGCGGATGATGGAACACGAAGAACACGAAATCCACGTCGGCGGGAAGATGATCGAGTTGGGACGCGAGCCAGGCGCCCTGAGGGCCACTGAGTTCGTCCAGGGCGCTATCGAGGACTAGCATGAGGGCAATGCCGGCACGCATGGAATAGAAGCGATTGTTTTGGAGTTCTGGGAAGCGCTGAAAATAGTTGGCCAGCGCGGTATTTACGTTGCCATGAAGATCGTGATTGCCGATCGCTGGGTAAACAGGGATTTTGCGCTCGCGCCAGAGCGCGGTTTCGGCGTCCCACACTTGCCAGTCCTTGGCTTTGTCCCCATTCAAAACGAT
>DATERF010000125.1:0-2837 GCA_035271845.1 Candidatus Acidiferrum sp. | reverse complement strand
TTTTGAGTTTGCTTTCGAATTGGCGCGGGTCTCCACTGAGTGGAATTGCGTATGCCGGTTGGACGATTCTGGCTGCCGTGCTCAGTGTTCTGCCCTTTCTTCTCTATCGGCTAACGAGCCAGCGCCGGCCAGGTTTTCTGTCAACACTTTCCCTGCCGTTTTGGGGCGTAGTCTTTCAGATGCTGGGGCAACTGATCCTGCCAGCCAGCATATTCAATCATTACTCCCTTGCGCAGACGCAATCTGCGTTCTCCCCTCTGCCGCGCATCGCCGCAATCCTGGGGACAGGCGCAATTTCGTTTCTCATCTATTGGTTCGCGGCGGTAATCCATTGGATGTGGAACCAGGAATTCCGGGCTAAGAAGATCGTTACCGGCGCTAGTATTTTCGGCGCGGTATGCATCCTGGTTTTGGGGTATGGCTTGTTCGTGCAGATAGTCCATCCTGTCGCACGTCATGTCCTGCTAACGGGTCCAGCTTTTGCTTGGATCTGTTTTGTTGGAGGCTTGATTTTAAGCACGTGGAGTTTCATTTGGCCTGGCACACGGCGCGAGGTATGGGCCAATAAAGCAGAGACCGTCGCCCTCTTGCGAAGTCCATACACCGGAGATTCTCTATATGTAGTCAGCGAAGACGGTCATGAGGCTTTGGTCAGCCAGTCAGGCGAACGCTTTCCGGTTCGCAACGGAATCCCCGTCTTTGTAGAGCCGGAAAAGATCAGCGGTTCCAACCAGAAATACAACCGGCTGTATGAAATCATCGGCGGCTTCTATGATGACATCCAGCGGGTGGCGTGCGCTCTACGCGGAGTCAGCGTAAAGCAGTACCACTGGGGTTATCTAAGCTTCCTGGAAATCAATCCCGGCGATTCCGTGCTGGAAACGTCGGTGGGCACCGGCCTCAACTACAAATACCTGCCGCGTGATGCAAGACTATTTGGTCTCGATCTCTCGGCGGAAATGCTGACGAATTGCCAAGCCAATCTGCGCCGCTGGGAGATGCACGCCGATCTTTTTCTAGGAAATGCCGAGGACCTGCCATTTGCCGATGACAGTTTTAACGTTGTGTTTCACGTGGGAGGCATCAACTTCTTTAATGACCGGGCAAAAGCGATCCAGGAGATGATCCGTGTTGCGAAGCCAGGAAGCCGCCTGCTGATTGCCGATGAGACCGAAGAGCATGTGAAGAGCACCTATGAACGAAGTCCCGTCATAGGCCGATATTTTAAGAGCCGGCAGGAACCTGTCACGGCTCCGGTTGATCTCGTACCCCCGGAGATGCGGGAAATACATCTGGAGATGCTGCGGGATGGGCGATTCTATGCCCTCACATTTCGCAAACCCTCTTCAGCGACGCCGAATCTCGCAAACTCGCATTTCCGATGAGCTATGGTTTTGCCAGCCACTCAGACATACCAGCATGCTGTCATCCTGAGTGACGCGTAGTTTGCGTCGCGAAGGATCTCAACCAACACAACGTGCACAGTTTTGAAGTTGAGGTCCTTCGGCGATCCTTGTCGGATCGTCTCAGGATGACAGATTGCTCCGCTGTCTGCCTGGCGAGTGAGCCTCGGCACCCGGCCTAAAATTGTTTCCGAAAAGCTTTTTGCGTCTTGTAAAGCTCGTAGCCGTGCCGCTCGTAAAATCCATGCGCGCGTTCCCGGAGCACGTTCGACCTCACGGACATCCCCTTGCAGCGCTTCTGCCGCGCCCACGCTTCCGCCGCCTGCAGCAGGCGCCAACCCGCTCCCTGGCTGCGGACTCGTTCGTTCACCACCAGGCCATTCAACTCGGCGCGCCGCTCCACTTCCAGCAACGGCGTCACGCTCACGTGCGCCCAGCCCACCACTCCATTCGCGCTCGTCTCCGCCACGAAGCACGCCGCGTTCTTCTGCCGCAGCGCCAACTTCAACCTCCCGGCCATTGCGCGCGCCGTCGCAGGATAGCCGAGCTGGCCGGACAACTCCGCGATGCGTGGCGCATCGGCTTGGCGCGCCCGCCGGATCTTCACGGCATTCTCTTTCATCGGCATCGTTCTTCACGCAGCCTTGCGGCCGTCCACTTCGCCTCTGCGCGGGCCAATTTCCCGCTCCGGCTAGAACGTTTTGTCCGAATCGATGAGGATTGTGACCGGTCCTTCATTCACCAACTCCACCGACATCATGGCCTGAAAAATACCCGTACCCACGTTCACGCCCCGCCCGCACAACGCTTCACAAAACTCTTCATACAATTTTTTCGCCAGCTCCGGGGGCGCCGCCGAGATGAAACTTGGCCGCCGCTGTCCCCGCGCATCGCCGTAAAGCGTGAACTGCGAGACCACCAGCGCCTCGCCTTTCACGTCCAGCAGCGACCGGTTCATTTTCCCCTGCTCGTCCTCGAAAATCCGCAGGTTGCATGCTTTCTCAGCCATCGCCGTCGCCACGGCCGAAGTATCTTCTTTGCCCACTCCGAGCAGGATCATCAGCCCCGCGCCAATTTCTCCCGTTGCCCGGCCTTCCACCGTCACCTTCGCCCGGCTCACCCTCTGTACCACCAGTCGCATCATTCTCCCATTCCCGTAGGGATGCAGCATCGCTGCACCCCACCACGCAAGATTGCTACTTCAACCCAGCCTCTCTTTTTTCTTCTCCTACTTCTTCCCCGGCTTCCTCGGCAACATCTCCGGCAACTGTGCCACGTTGTACCCGAACACTGCCAGCACTTCCGCGCCTTGGGTCAATTCATCCCACCTCACGCGGTCCAGCGTATCCGCCTGCGAGTGATGCGTCTTGTCGTAGTCCGCCGGATTCTGCACGCACCAGAAACCCGGCACTCCCGCCTCGTCAAACGGTATGT
>DATERF010000124.1:0-14180 GCA_035271845.1 Candidatus Acidiferrum sp. | reverse complement strand
GACCTGGATTTCTACACCGATCCTCGCCGGGGCGACACTTTTCGCATCGTGCTGGAGAAGCGCAAATACGCCAACGGTGAAACCGCGGGCTACGGCAAAATCCTCGCCGCCGAATATGTCAATGACGGCAGGAAGTATCAGGCGCTGCTGTTTCACGACCCCGAGGGCCGCCCCGCCTATTACACGGCGGAAGGTAAAAGCCTTCAGAAGGCGTTTCTGAGGTCGCCGCTGAAATTTGGCGCGCCCGTGACGTCACACTTCAGCCAGTCGCGCTTTCATCCGATTCTGAAGACCTACCGTCCCCACCTGGGCACCGATTACGGCGCGCCGGTTGGCACCCCCGTGCAGACCATTGGGAGCGGGCGAGTGGTTTTTGCCGGCCGCAAAGGCGGCGACGGCAACATGGTGCACATCGTCCATTCCAATGGCTACGAAACGATGTATCTCCACTTGTCCCGGATGTTCGTGCATGCCGGCGAGCACGTGGAAATCGGCAAGACCATCGGTCTGGTGGGTATGACCGGTCTGGCCACCGGCCCCCATCTCGATTTCCGCATCATGCAGAAGGGGCAATTCAAGAATTTCGAGAAGCTGGGCCTGCCGCCATCGGATCCCGTCTCCAAAAAGAACTTCCCAGAGTTTGCCGGCGTGCGCGAAGAGTGGCTGCCCGTGCTGAACGGGGAGAAGCAACTGGAGACGGCTAGCGCCGTTCCAACTATTTCGGCTAAATGACGGTCCAGGCATCTGACGCGAGCGCGGAGCGGGGGAGTATCCTACGGGACAAAATGAGCTACACCCCTCACTCTGGGTAGCCCTAGTACCCGGTTTGCCGACTTATCGGGAGCTGACTATTCTGCTCGCTAATCGCCTTAGTAATTTGCATACCGCAAGCGACTATTTTCCTGAATTGACTCGATGTAGTCGCAAAGGATTTTGATGCGCTGGCGAACTGCCGCGTCGCTGTAGTTTTCAAAGTATTGAAAGATGGGGCCCCAACCTCCTCAGCATTCATCTCCGCCCAAGATATGCGAACGGAAATAATGCGTCTATCCGACCGCTACTACTCGCTTAATGCTTTTCCGCTGGAGGATGGCTCTGCGCAGGCGGTGCACTCTGATGCGGCTGTTGGTGCGTCTGCACTTTCTGCTGTTGTGCAGTGTGCTTTTGCTCAAGTTGCTGAGTTTGCTGGGAGTGGCGCTGCTCCATCTGCTGTTTTTGAGCATCACTGGTGTTTTTCTTGGCCGCTTGCTGGTGCTCTTTTTCTTGCTGTTGCTGCAGCTTCTGGTGTTCCTGATTTTGTTTAGCGGCTAGATTATCTTGCTGTTGTTGATATTTCTTGTCAGTTTTAGCGTTGCCGGTGGTCGGCGCCGTGTACTTGTGGGGCTGAACTTCGCTCGCATGAGTGTTTGCTGGACGAGCCTCATTTGCTGTCGCCGTTCGTTCGGGAGCTTTGTAAGGCGCACCGGCTTCTCTGGCAGGTACCGCGCCGCCCTTAAAGTCTCCGGGCTTGGACGTGGCTGCGATAGGAGGCTTTCCCTGATTCGCGGAGGCGCGCAACTCCGGGTTGGAACGAGCTTGTTGTATATGCTGGTTTTGTGCTGCGACCGGACCGGTGTGGCGTTCCTTATCGTATGTTCCTTCTTGCGACGACGGCCGCTCGTTGATACCGCCATTGCCGCCATTGTAGCTGACGCGGTTTCCCGAGTTGTATTCGACCCTGGTGTTATAGGTGTTATGGATGTTCTCGTTGTTTATGCGATTTACCGAGGTGTTGTAGTAGAAATGATTGTTTTCCCACCGGCCGCCTTCGTAGCCGTGACCACCGTATCCGAATCCGTAATTGATCCCGCCATAATATCCAACGTGCGGCCCCCAATATCCTTCATGGAAGAAAAATGCGCTGCCGCCCCAGCCCCAGTATCCGGGGGTCCAAAGGAAGCCGACCTCGGGAGCTTCGACCCAGGTGCCGGGTACCCAGTAATAGTCGTCACCGTCCCAAGCCCAATAACCGGGCGTCCAGATGTAGCCATCCCCGGGACAGATCGGTTGCTCATAAACGGGGAGCGCGGGCGGGCCAAAAGCTACAGAAATACCGATTTGAGCGAATGAAGCAGCCGAAAGAGCCATCAACGTGACTGCGAAAAGCAACGAACGAATTAAGACGAAAGTACGCATCGTGCGACCTTCTTTCTGCCCGCTCATCTTCTTTGCCCAATAGAGTGTGTGATTGTCGGGCGCGGCTTCGAGAGGCTTGTGTGTAACTATCCCCCTGCTCCTATACTGAATACTGTACAAAAGGAGACATCAGCCGAATGGCAGCCGATTTTGCTGGCGTGATATAGTCGTTCGTTTGGACGCTTTCTGAGGAACAGGAGAGCGTGGCTATGAACCGGAACATCGTGCTGAGTGCTTTGCTTCTGGCTGTCTTCGCCACCGGCGCTAGAGATAGACAGGCCGCGAACAAAGTACCGGCTGAAACGGCCGCTGTGGCATCCGGTAAACGGACATATCTGGAATATTGCGCCGCGTGTCACGGTGCTGACGGAAGAGGCATGGGTCCTGCTGCACCCGCGCTAAACACTCCACCAACAGACCTCACGACACTCGCGAGGAGGCATGGAGGGAAATTCCCGGAAGATTATGTCGTCGAAATCTTGCGTTTTGGAAAACCGGTCACAGCTCACGGCTCAGCTGACATGCCCGTCTGGGGTCCTATTTTTGGCGTTCGCGACAACGGCAATGAGGTGGCTGTCCGGCGGCGCATTAAGAACCTTTGCGACTATCTGGTAACGTTGCAGGAACATGAATCGTGATCGGGTGCGCCCTTTCGGGCGGAACTGCTCGCCCCTTACCAGCCCTGCAAGTCCGTCGGCAAATTTGACAACTCCTGATTAACGACTTACCGGGCACCATCGATAAAGGTGAAGTTCCTTGTCAACTCGAAGGGACGACCGTCGATCTGGTGCTCCCACGTTGACTCGCGTTTAAGTACCGCCTAACATGCTCAGCGAGTCCTAATCCCACGCAATAGCACCCGGCAAGAGACCTATGATGGTTACCAGTACGAAGCTCTCGTCCCGCTCTATTGGCGTTCGCACCTTCTTCTCAAGGCAGCTGCTGTTGGTTATGGTTGCGGCCGCATTGTTTGCGATTCTGTGGGTCGCGAATGTGCGCGGTCCGGGCATGGGCTTGTTTCCCATACTTCTCTACGGCCTCTTCATCGGCAATTTGACGACGCCGATAATGAATCGTCTCGCGCCACTGTCTTCACGTCTCCGCTTTCCGTGGGACTGGGTCGCCTACCTGATATTTTTGTTCCTAACGGCAGTTGCGATCGCGTCGCTGACGGTGGCGATCATAATGCCCGTGTATCGAATTCCCATCGGCTCCTATTTCTCGCTACTGTGGAGCGCCGGTAGGCTTGTAGTCGTGGTTGTGCTGGTCGTCGGGAGCATCCGCCATTTGCATGAGGAATCGCGAGTGCACCTAGAGGGCAAGAATCTTGAACTTCAACGCGCTGTCGAAATTGGGAATACGCGATCGAAACAGCAAGAGCAAGAGCTTGCCAAGGCGAGAGAGATTCAGGAAGGGCTCTTACCCAAGAAGATCCCCCAGGTAAGAGGACTGGAAGTGGCGGGAGCGTGGCAGCCTGCAAGCACCGTTGGCGGAGATTATTTTGATGTGCTGAAGTTCGGCGAAAGAAAAATTGGCGTCTGCATCGGTGATGTGGTCGGAAAGGGGATTAGCGCCGCGTTGTTGATGGCCAACCTGCAGGCCAGCTTTCGAGCCTTCGCTTCGGAAGAGGTTTCTCCATGCACTCTCGTGGGGAAGTTGAACGAGGTAATCTCGAACAACATCGCTCCCGATAAATTCGTTACATTCTGGTACTGCACGATCGATACGAACGAAAACAGGCTGACCTACGCCAGCGCCGGTCATTGGCCGCCCATTCTCTTCCACAAATCGGGTGAGGGAGTTCCCTTGAGGGAGGGAGGAACGCCGCTGGGAATCTTTCCGGACTGGAATTACGAGGATGGAGGATTTCCGTTGGCCTCTGGAGACCGCCTCGTGCTTTATACCGATGGTCTAACCGAAGCAATGAATTCGGATGAACAGGAATTTGGAGAGGGAAGATTGCTTGAGCTGTGCGGGAGCAACATTGCATTGAGCGCCTCCGAATTGCTTGCTGCAATCCGTAAAGAAGTGGTCAACTTCTGCAACGGAAATTTTCAGGATGACTTCACCCTAGTCGTTGTCGCAGTGAAATAAGAACGGTTACCGGACCATCTGTTCCGTCAGATGATTGAAAAGGGCGAGTGCGGATAAGGCCAGTGCCTGGTTACCGGACCGTCAGGATACCACCCGGCGAACACGGAGATAGTATTCTCGAACGGATTTGCTGGAACAAGTCGGAGCGGCACTAGTAAATAATCGGCAGTTTACTGAAGTCGGCGGCGCCTTCGTCGGTTACGCGCAGAATCAACAGCGTGCGGTCATCATGAGGCGGGCGGCCGACCCCGGCGAATTCGTCCGTGGCCTTCACGATGCGTTGCGCGATGGTATAACCCGGATCGGCGGTCACAACCGTGGCCAACAGGTCCTTCAGGCGACCGGCCCCAAACTCCTCAAGATCACTATTCATGGACTCATGGACGCCGTCCGAGGCAAAAACCACGATGTCGCCCGGGATCAGGGAGAGCCTGACCTCGTCATATTCGGTGTTAGGTATCAACCCGAGGGGCACTCCGCGAACATCGATTTCCGTAACTTCGCCACCGTGAATCAGCAACGGCAATGTGCCTCCGGCATTCGCAATGCTCAGCTCTCGCAAAGCCGCATCGTAAATCGCAAAATGCATGGCGATAAAGCGGGCATCCAGCCGAGCGGCAAGCAGCCTGCCATTCAGAAGGCTGAGCATTTCAGCGGGAGTCGCCTCCCGATCAACGACAAGCTCGCGAAGGATGCCGATGGCCAGCGAACCATACAGCGCGGCCGCCGTACCTTTTCCGGAGACGTCCCCAATGGCAATGGCCAGGCGCCCCACGCCAAACGGCAGTAAATCGTAGAAATCCCCGCCGAGTTCGCGCGCAGGAACATACGCGGTCGCCAGGTCCAGGCCGGGCACGTCGCGGGCTCCACTGGGAAGAAGTTGCCGCTGAATCTCCCTGGCGGTCTCCAGGTCGTCTTGCATGCGAACCTGGATCTCCCGCGCTTCCTCAAACAAACGCGCATTCTCCAGAGCGACGGCAACGTAGGAACCCAGGATATTCAGGAGCCGCTCGTGCTCCGCGGAAAAAGAATCCGGCACCGTGCTTTCCAGATCCAGCACGCCCACCAGGCGATCCTGCCGAAGCAGGGGCACGACGAGTTCCGAGCGCACCTCCACATCCGTTTCACATTGCAGGTACCGCGGGTCCAGGCGCACGTCAATCACCCGGATGGTCCGGCGCTCCGCCGCCGCGCTTCCGGTGATGCCTTGATGCAAAGGTATGCTCACGCGAGAGGGGATGGCGTCCTCGTAGCGCTTGGCAAAGACGCTCTCAAGCACCTGCGTGGACTCGTTCCAGAGCATCACGGTGAATACGTCATAGTCCACCAACTTCTTGACATGTTCCGCGATCAGCCGCAGGAGCTCGCCGCGGTCCAGGATTGAGGTGATTTCATGACTGAGCTCGTACAGGAGAGCGAGTGTTTCCGCTTGCTTGGGCTCCGTCACATAGGCCGTCGCAGGCACGGGGTCCGCATCGCCGAGCAGGGAAAACGGGATAAGTTGGGGACTCTGATCCATGAGTCGAGGGCGACTCCTAATTCTTAGATGTAGTGAGCAGCGGTTGGTTTCACGCTCAGTCCATCTTATCGTGAAAGGGCGAAAACCTGGCCTCCGCAATCCTTCATGATCACCACGCGTTAGCCACGCGCCGGGCCCGGTCCGCTCAGAGGAGCAACCGACACTTGGCAAAAGAGCAGCCTGCTTTGGTAGTGGTACAGTTTCCGCGGTCAGCAGCGTTCAAGGAGCGCGAAGAAGGCTTCTCTCGTTATTCCGGCAGTTCGGATGAGATTGAGGATGATGTCCACACCGACTTCATTGTAACGAGGAATGATCAAGGGGCGTGCCATTCCAGGCTTTTCCATCTTAATGTGGCTTCCCTTTTGACCGGCGCGCCGGTAGCCAATTTGTTCAAATACACAAACGAGTGTGGACCAAGGATGAGCTGTCAGGCGTGGCACAGGGCGTTTTTCTGGAACCGAAGCGGAACGGGGATACTCATCCTAAACCCGTTGTCAGGAATACGACGAGGCAACCTCTTTGTAGGCACAAAACCCAATTCCCTCAGCGCTTGGTCGAGCGAGCCCCTCTCGATGCAACTGATAACGAACAGCTCAGAGGCTTCCTTTAGGTTGCGCCGAGCTTCCGCCATAGTTCTTCCTTGGGTGGTAAGGTCCAGCGGAGGACAATGTGCAATGTACCATTCGCCTTCCCGTTTCAGTAGTCCGAAGAGATGAAATTCTATTTGAAGCATGGTTCCCTTTGTGATTTCCCTAGATACATATCCAGACGCATTCGGCCGGAAATGGCTTCAAGGTCCAATACCGGCCGTTCTGCGGAATCCTACAAGTCCTTTTAGGGCTTCGCAATAGTACAGACATCTTAGCGCGCCTAGGATTGCACGTATGTCCCAAGGGGAATTTTAGCATGGCTGGTCTTCTCTTATATATCCAATAATTTAACTACTTCCATAATGCGATACCCATGGTCCAGCTTGTCAACTTTTGTGCCTCCACTATTCCTCCCGCGCAGTTTTGCCAATGCCACTTCCGTTGGATTCTTGCGCTTCTTCACCGCAGTGATAGGAGTGGCTCCGGAGTGAACTCACTGACCACGCAAACGGCAAATCCGTTTCAGTCTTCTTGCTTGAACGTTTGGGCATGCCACACGACAGGGCACGCCACACGAGGTTTCAATATCCATGCGAGAGAAAGCGCTGGGCGTTGCGCCTACTTCACTTCCCAGGTATCGCCTGCCTGCAGTAGCCGGTTCAGATCACCCGGACCCTTCCTGCTGATGACTTCGCGTACCTGCTCGTTGATGACGTCCTCATAGCGCGGTAGGTCGTCCCAGGCGCGGAACACGCCGATGGGGGTGGGGAAGCCGGGGCGATGCTCCATGTGCGAGAGCAGGAACGCGTAGGATGGCCGCGGGTGATGCGCATCATGCACGACCAGGTCCGACTCCGCGATGCCATTGCCAAGTGGCACGACTTCGATGTCGCCGTCGGACCTTCGGCGAAGGCCCTTGTCGCGATTCTTGCCGAACACCAGCGGCTTGCCATGCTCCAGTAGCATTACGTGTTCGCTGCGAGCATCTTTTTCCGTCAATCCTGTCCATGCGCCATCGTTAAAAATATTGCAATTCTGCAGAATCTCGACGAATGCGGAACCTTTGTGCGCAGCCGCGGCCTTCAGCGTGTCTTTCAAGTGCGCCTGAAATATATCCACGGAGCGCGCCACAAACGTCGCTTCCGCGCCGATGGCCAGCGATACCGGATTGAACGGACGGTCCGGCGAGCCGAAGGGAGTGGACTTCGTGATCTTGTGGAATTCCGAAGTAGGCGAGTACTGCCCCTTCGTCAAACCATAGATGCGATTGTTGAACAGCAGCACCTTGATGCCGACGTTCCGCCGCAGCATGTGAATGGTGTGATTCCCGCCAATGGCCAGCGCATCTCCGTCGCCCGTGGCCACCCAGACTTCGAGTTCCGGATGCGCAATCTTGATGCCGGAAGCCACCGCGGGTGCGCGGCCGTGGATGGAGTGGAACCCATACGTGTTCATGTAGTACGGGAAGCGGCTGGAGCAGCCGATGCCGGACACCACGACAAAATTCTCGCGGGGCACGCCCAGCTCCGGGAAAATGGCTTGCACGGCGGCCAGGATGGCGTAGTCGCCGCATCCCGGGCACCAGCGCACTTCCTGGTCGGTCTGGAAATCCTTTTTTGTGAGTGGCGGAAGAGCTGTGGTCGTCATTGCGCCTCCTGGCGTCCCAGCATTTCTTCAATTTTTTGTTCGAGCTCGTTCTGTTTGAAGGGACGCCCCTGAATTTTGTTCAAGCCGACGGCGTCCACCAGGTACTTCGCGCGCAGCACCCAGAGCAGTTGTCCCATGTTGAGCTCGGGTACCAAAACCTTGCGGTAGCGTTTCAAGATGTCGCCGAGATTGGCCGGCAGGGGATTCAGGTAGCGCAGGTGCAGGTGGCCGAGCTTGCGGCCCTTGGCGCGCTCCGCCTTCACCGCTTGCGTGATCGAACCATACGTCGAACCCCAGGACACGAGGAGCAGGTCGCCTTCCGGGTCGCCGCTGGGCAGCACATTGGGCACATCCTGCACAATGGCATCAATCTTGGCCGCCCTAATGCGCACCATATTTTCGTGATTCAGCGGCTCGTAGTTCACGTTGCCGGTGACGTCCTGTTTTTCCAGGCCGCCGATGCGATGCTCGAGCCCCGGTGTGCCCGGGATGGCCCAAGGCCGCGCCAGCGTGTCCGGATTGCGCTTGTAAGGCAGGAATCCTTCGGGATCGGTTGCGAAACGGACGGGGAAGCCTGGAATCTCGTCGACGTTGGGGATGCGCCAGGGTTCCGCGCCGTTGGCCAGGTAGCCGTCCGAGAGAATAATCACCGGCACCATGTACTTCAACGCAATGCGGCTGGCCTCGACGGCAACCCAGAAGCAGTCTCCGGGAGTCGCGGCCGCAAGCACGGGAATGGGGGCTTCGGAATTGCGCCCGAACAGCGCCTGCAGCAGATCGGCCTGCTCGGTTTTCGTTGGCAGACCCGTCGAAGGGCCCCCGCGCTGGATATCGCAAATCACCAGCGGAAGCTCCGTCATCACCGCGAGTCCCATGGCTTCTGTCTTCAGCGCCATGCCGGGGCCGGAAGTGGTGGTGATGGCCAGCAATCCGGCGTAGGAAGCCCCAATCGAGGAAGTGATCGCTGCGATTTCATCTTCCGCCTGGAAGGTGAGCACTCCGAAGTCCTTGTACTGCGAAAGCTCGTGCAGGATGTCCGAAGCCGGAGTAATCGGATAACTGCCCAGGAACAATTTGAGTCCGGCTTTCTTCGCCGCGGTGACGAATCCGAGCGCCAGGGCCTGATTGCCGCTCAAATTGCGGTACAAGCCGGGCGAAAGCTGCGCCGGCGGAATCTCGTAGCTGATCTGGAACGCTTCGGTGGCTTCGCAATAAGAATAGCCGGCCTTGAGCGCCAGCTTGTTGGCCTCTGCCAGCAGCGGTTTCTTCTTGAACTTGTCATCGATCCAGCGGACCGTCGGCTCCATCGAGCGGTTGTACAGCCAGTAGCACATGCCCAACGCAAAGAAGTTCTTGCAACGGTCCATGGCTTTGGAGTCGAGACCCAGATGCTGCAGGGCCGAACGCGTCAGGCGCTGCAATTCCACGGGAAAGACGCGGAATTTGTCGAGCGAATGGTCCTCCAGAGGATTGGTGGTCAGGTGCGCCTTGCGCAGGTCGCCTTCCTTGAAGCTGTCGGAGTTGATGATGGCGATGCCGTTCGCCTTCAGGTCGCCAACATTCACCTTCAGGGCCGCCGGATTCATGGCTATCAGTACATCGATTGAGTCGCCCGGGGTATGCACTTCCTCCGAGGAAAAATTCAACTGGAAGCCGCTCACGCCCGGAACGGTGCCGGCAGGAGCGCGAATCTCCGCCGGATAGTCCGGAAAAGTGGCAATGTCGTTTCCATAAAGCGCGACGGTGTTGGTAAACTGGTTGCCCGTGATCTGCATGCCATCGCCCGAATCTCCGGCGAAACGGATCACCGCCTGATCAATCACTTCGCGTTTTGCTTTCCCCGCGGGAACTTCCGTGAGCGTGGACATCGTGCGAATTACCCCCGTCTTTCAGCGAGTCCTTCTGCATGCCAGAAGGAGTGCGGCTTCCCATACATCGGCGGTTCGGTGTGTTTCCATCGGTAGCGAGCGCTGGATCGCCAAGAACCGGCTTATCAAGAATACCACAGGAGCGCAGCGGCAACAGCGGACCGCGCCAGGCAGCGCGTCACAATGTACTTGACCAACATTTCCGGGATGAACTCTTTTCAACGAACCATATCGTGTACACTGGTTACCGTTTTTGAGATCAAACAGGGAATTTCGGATAGTTCGCGGAGTTGGGAACGCAGGTTTTGATGGGGACACAGAGTGAGACCCGACAGGGAATCCTCCTCTTTTTTGCAAACGCGAGCGAGTGGGTCTCACGGCTAACCAGCGAGGAATAAATCATGGCAGAACGGTTGCAGAACAAAGTGGCTGTAATTACCGGCGCCAGCGCTGGCATAGGGCAGGCGTGCGCGCGTGCCTTGATGCGCGAGGGTGCCAGCCTGGTGCTCACGGCACGACGCCAGGATCGGCTGGAGCAGCTCGTCGCCGAGGCGAAGCAACTCGGATTGCGAGCCGTCTTCGTCATTGGCGACGCGCGCGAGGAGGACACTGCGCGCCGGACCGTGGAGCAGGCGGTCCAATCCTTTGGCCGGATCGATATCCTTGTCAACAACGCCGGTGTGGGCAACTACAAGAACCTCGTCGACAGCAGTGCGGACGATTACGACGAAATGATGGACTCAAACATGCGCTCGACCTTCCTGTTCACGCGACACACTGTGCCGGTGATGATCAAACAGCGCGCGGGACTTGTGCTGATGATCTCCTCCATGGCCGGGGTGTACGGTTTTGCCGGCGAGGCCGCCTATTGCGCAACGAAGTTCGCGCAGGTCGGCTTTGCGCAAGGGCTGGACAAAGAGCTCCGGCCACATGGCATCAAGGTCGGGACGATCAACCCCGGCGGCGTCAAGACCGAGTTTGCGATTGGCAAGGGTCGCACGGAAAAGGGCGTCGAGCAATCCGAGATGCTGGAAGCCGAAGACGTCGCTCAGGCGGTCCTGTTCGCCTGCACGCAACCTCCCGGATCCCGGATCATTCAGATCCAGATGCGCACCATGGCGGAATCTCTGACGTAAGAAAAAGTCCATTTACATCCCGCCCAAGTAGAACAGTCTGGTTGCCGGGCGTTACCCTCGCTTCGGTTCCGCTCGTGCGCGCGAAACTTCGGAGGGCCGCGAGTGACTTCCGATAGTGGCCTGAATCTGATGCGCAGGTGACTGGGCGACGCGCTCTGGAGAATGTCGCCGGGCAGAACTAGCGGCCAGAGCCACGCTGATTTCTCTGGTACTTGCTAGCATGGAAATCCCGTTGTTTCCGGGGCAGGAAAAGAGTACGCTGAGGCACCGGAGGTCTAAATCGGAGGTTCCGATTACTACCATGTTTGAGTCACCTCTAAAGCAGGAGCAACAAGGCAGCAAGACAGGGCTGTGGATCGGCATTGGGTTGGTTGTGGTCCTGGCAGTGGTTGCGTTGATCTACGTGACTTCAAAGCGCAGCGCGAAAGGTCCGGCCCCCGTTGCAACGCTCACCAACGTGAAGGGCGATCCAGTCCACGACTTGCGGGTAGTGAGCGCCAAGATGGATAAGGATTTCAGCGGCACGACCGCTCTGTGGTCGGTCGACATTAAGAACTCATCTGCGGGGCTCACCTACAGCAACATCGCGTACGAGACGACTTACATCGGCGCGGAGAATCGGGTTTTGCTTGTAAACCAAGGCAAGATCCCGCTCACCATCGCCCCTGGCGATGACCAGAGCTCGCAGTTTCGCGATACGCTGTACCCGACTGGCACGATCTGGTTCAAGATCAAGATCACTGACGCCACGGCCGCGAAATAGTAGCTAGCACAGGGCTGCCACACATGAGGAGATTGTCATCGAGGCTCGCGCTCGGCCTCGCGAGCTGAACCTGTCCCTGGGCAGTATTCTTCTGGGCTGCCAAGGGAGTTGACGGCCTCGAGCCACCTTCCGCTACGCACTCATCCGCCGCATCCATTGCCGGCACACGCAGTTGTGTCCACAAATGCCATTAGCAAGCAGCTATCTTTCGGGGACCCGTTTGCTTTTTGAAGGACGCGGGGGCTCTTCTCCATCGCGTAGTTTTCGCGCGACGCATCAGGTCTCTTGCCTGCCCCTTGGGAAAACCAGAATGCGGCTTAACTTTCCGGCGCAGTAGCCTTCGAACTTCGTCCTTCAAATTGCTCTACCACACTTTTCAGCCGGAAGAAGAAAAGCCACCAGATACTGACGGGAAGCAGCACGAATACAGTGGAGACTGCCAGGAGCTGCTTCATCGATTCGGCTTCGGTGACAAAATGCTCGGGTATCGCAAACGTCTCAAAGGGCCGCAGCGCGATCATGCTCAAGCAGAATACCAGGGCAATCGAAGCCCATACTAGCGCAGCCTTCCGGGCCCACGGTCGAAGCCGGAAGAGGCCGATGCCCGTGCGCATGCCTAACGCCACAAGAAACGGCGGAACCAGCGCAATCAGCGCGAACGTAATCGGATGAACTTGATACGCGTGGTGACCGTCCGAGTCCGGCGGGAGGTTCATCAGTGGAAGGAAGAGCCAGCCCCAGACGAAGAAGGCGATCACGCTTCCCAGCACGGCGAGGGTGGCGGCGGCGGTCACGCCTGCGGAACGATTTCTTGTGGGCATCATATCTCTAAGCATGACAGCACACGGAGGTGCTTCTGAACAGGATGAGTTGCGCGCGCGGGTATGCAAAATGCCACTTGACGTTCGCTTTCTTTTCGCCTAAAGTGAGCGTGGATGGTTGAGCAGATCCCCGATCGCGGCGCAGCCACCAGCGGCCTGGAAACTGATGCACATCCGGTACGAGCACGCACACGGAGGAATTCATGGCTCTTACAAAACGCCAAAAAGAAGTGCTTGATTTTCTCGTCGCCTTCGAGACCAAGCACGGCTACGCGCCGAGTTTTGAAGAGATTGGACGCGGATTGAAACTCACTTCGCTCGCCACAGTCCACAAGCACATCAGCACCCTCGAGAAGAAGGGCTTTATCCGGCGCGGCTATAACCAGAGCCGCTCGATCGAAATCGTGCAATTGCCGAAATCCGTCAAGGAACAAGTGATCGAGCGCCGCATCCAGGAACTTCCGCTGGTTGGCCGCATCGCCGCCGGCCGCCCGCTGGAAGCCGTCGAAGAGCGCGAGACAATTTCTTTGGGTGACTTTGCGCGTGGCGGCAATTCCTTTGTCTTGCAAGTGAAAGGCAGTTCCATGATTGAGGACCACATCATGGATGGCGATTATGTGGTTTGCGAACAGACCCAGGTGGCCAATGGCGGGGACATCGTTGTGGCTCTTGTGGGCGGCGATGATGCCACGCTCAAACGCTTTTACCGCGAAGGCTCGGGGAAAGTTCGCTTGCAGCCTGCCAATTCGGACATGGCGCCCATCCTGGTGCCTGCCGCCGACGTTAAGATCCAGGGCCGCGTCATCGGCGTTCTGCGCAAGTACTGAGCGCCCATTCCTGTCTTACTTGGGGCAAGATCCCCACAATCCGCCTAATCTCCTGTGCCGTCGAAAGGTGGCGGGTCTGTTTCTAAGTGGCGACAATCCCTTCACTGCCCGACCGCAACAGCCGAAAGGACTGCAGCGGATAATTTCCGAGTTGCCGACTATCTGCCTGGTGGCGAGCCGTCTCTGTGGCTGTGAGCGCTATGGCGATTTTGCAGCAGCTAAGGCCTGATCAGGCTCTGCGCTGTGGCTCTTGGCGATCACCTCACATCAAAGATGTGACCCGACTCACTGACAGAATGCGGTCAATTATGCTCGCATGAGCAAGTCCCGCCTCTCCGAGGAGCAGTTCCCGTCAGTTGAGACGTAGCGTCCCCTGAGGCAAATGACGCCGAACTTCTTTTCCGAATTGGGCCTTCATCAGGAGCTTATTTCATGTAGGCAAGCGTGAGACGCAACAACATTCTGGCGTTGATTCTTTTCACTTTCGTTGTTTCGGGCCGGGAAGGTAAATAGAAATGTCGCTACATCTTGAGGGAGGGTCGATGAAACTACATATTGTGAGCATGGTGGGTCTGTCGTTGTTGTTTGCGTCGGCGGTTGCGGCGCAGACCAAGGTTGCCGGCAAGATGCAATGCCCGAAGCCGGAGGTAGTCGGCACGGCGGAAGCTGGGGACCAGGCCGGACACAGGTTGACATTGGAGAAAAATACTTGCCCGTGGTCGACTCCGATGGAAATGCTG
>DATERF010000123.1:0-23758 GCA_035271845.1 Candidatus Acidiferrum sp. | reverse complement strand
TCCAGAACCCCGCGCTTCCAGAGAGTTCCAGCACAGCGACGCATCCATGTCATCCAACAGGAACCCATCCGACCGCGTCATCGGCAGATTTTCCGGCGTCATTCGCTCGCTCTCGCCAGCTTTCAATTGCCACAGGAAGATGCGCTCCAGGTCCGCATCCCGGTAAGCCAGTAGCGCTCCTTCGGTATGGAACTCCGCGCACAAATCCTCCAGCAATAGCCGCAAAGACTCCGCCAGTCCCAATTCCACATGCATTGATCCCGAGACACGGTTCAGAAATTCCTGTTGTTCGGTGAATCGGCGGTTACGGTCTCCCAAAAACGCCATGCCACCTGCGCCCAACAGTGTCGCCGCGAATACAGGTAAGTAGAAGAACGCAGTAGGCTCGGGTCCTGCTGGCCCCAGCCGGTTCAACCGTAGTGCTACCGCCAGCAGCAGCAACCCAAACGACAAAAACATGGCCAGCTTCAAGTTCCAGCGGTAGCCAGCCGCAAAGGCCACGAAAAATACCAGAAACCAAGCCGGCATCATCTCCGTGGAAAAATACAGATACAGACCCACCACCAGAACGTCGCACGCCAGCGGCAGGTGCCAGTTGTACGCCCTCAGCACCCGCTCCAGCCCGAGTATTACTACCGCGGCTACCAAATACGCCGTCAGCAGCGCCAGTGCCCGCTCCGCTTCCCTCACCGAACGCAGTTCCAGCAGGCACGATATCGCCAGCAGCGCGACCGCTGGCCGCGCGTACGCGATCTGCATTTCGAAATGGAGTCGATCCGACGCTTGCGGGTTCATGTGCGGGGACACACACCCCAATGTAGCGCTGGGTTTCAGTCCAGCATTGCCGGCCACAAACCGCCAGTCGGCCGCTACTCAACGAGTCTAGCAAGCCTTAGCCTCCGTTTTCGGTCTTGCTCGCCCGGCGTTTCCTCCTTGCTATCACCTAATCGAGCAAATCTCGCCGCACCTTACCCGCACGACTTGTCATTCTGAGGCGATCCGACAAGGATCGCCGAAGAATCTCAACCGTCGCGTCTCGGCTGCCACAGTTGCCATTTCCTCGCCTCCTGATCGCTGGTCGCTGATATCTGATATCCGATATCCGTCAGTCCTACCAAGGATCTCGTCGCGGCATACTTTCTCGCGCTCCGAGGTCATGCTAAACTGACAATCAGTGGTGGGAGTAGCTCAGCTGGTAGAGCGTCGGTCTGTGGCACCGAATGTCGTGGGTTCAAATCCCATCTCCCACCCCAAATTGACTTAAAGGCAGCAATCAGAAGGTCCGATTCCTTATCTTCCGTTAGACGGTTTATCGCGCTGCAATCAAAACTAAGCGTCTTCCTTCCTTCCGTCCATGACATCCGTCTCAGGAGATGGCAGCAAAGTCGCCAGCGGTCAGCCAATCGTCACCACTGTCATCGACAACCACACCAGTAGCTCTTAGCTTCACGACGACTTGCTTTCTGCTTGGCACCGAACCAGTCAAATGAACTATGTGAAGCCCAGAAACATCGCTCATTGCTCTGACCTTGCCCACTTGAACCAGAATAGTTGTGTTCGCGTATCTTCCGAAAGCCATACCTGCTTCAAAGAGAACATTTTGACGCGGCTGGCCCGTCAGATTGCGTTCATAGTGCGGGTCACTTGGCCTGACGAACTCGGTCTTCAGCTTCGCTTCATCGTCCGGAGTGAATAGAACCACAATCGCCTTCGCCTTCGCAAAGGCAGCATCTATCACTTCACCGATGTATGGACTCCCCTTCTTCGTAAGGGCAAGCGCCTTGCTCCATTCAATCGGTTGCACATCCAAGGAACGCAAAAAATCCGATAGTGCGTTTCGTGCCTTGTCATTTCGGCCATGCACCACGAAGACTGCGTTTCCTTTCTTTCTTGATTCGAGTGACTTTCCCTTTCGTTTGGAAACGGATCTTGACCCTACGCCAGCAGATGAAAGGGGAAGGGGTGAAGGTGCTGATGGTGCGGGCGCACTGTTTACACCTCTCATCATTGCCAAGTCTGCGTCCGATGCGAAGCGCGAAATGCTCACCCCAGCGTCACGGGCAACCAATAGGGCAGCAACACGCTGGGGCAAGCTTGTGGCGCGTACAGTTTCATTTATCCGTCCGTACACCCTGCTCTTTTCAATGTTCAGCTTCTTCTTGATTTTGGCTAGTAGGTCTGAATCAATAGGTGCCAAAAGATTCTCCGATTACTTGCCCTTCTTTGTCTTGCCTTGTGAAATCTGCACGCGCACGTTCGGTTCAGTCTTTTCAAGCAGCGCCGCTATTTCAGGAACAGAGAATCCAACTGCATCGAGCCTACAAACTTTAACACCTTCATCCTTTGTATCTTTTAGAACGTACAGAGCAAAGAGCTTCGCAATTCGCCCTATTTCAACGGCCAAGGAGTCTTCTTTAACGGCTTCTGCGTTTGGCTTTCTTGCCACGGGCTGCTTTGGCTTTTTTGCCACGGGTTGCTCCTCCTTTCAGCTTGTTCGCTTTGTTGTACGCCAGCACTCTTAGAGATTCGGCGGTAGTCCCTAGAATTCCGGCTGCATCGCCGAATGGCAGTCCAAGACCATTTAAGAACTCAGCCTGTTCCAGCACAGTTCCATCTTTTGCGGGAGATTTTGCAAACAGAGAAATGCCAGCGACCGGGCAATAACCGTACCAATTTTTTCCAATTCAGACTCTGGGTTGCCTGAATCTTTGGAAGGCATCTTATCTCCTTCATCATCCGCGACCAGATACTTTCTTGGTTAAGTGTACAGCAATGTTTTGCTTTGGAGATAGATAAGCAATACAAAGGGAAGGCACTGCTCTGGCGATGGCACCTTATCAGATCTGTTAGGGAGCGTGAGCATTACGTGAAACCAATTTTGACAGTAAACATAGTGGGTCATAAGATTGACGTACTTTGGCAACCCCTCATACACCTCTGATTGATTGGGCGAAGGTCACGGAATGGTTGGGCAAATCGTGGCGCTGGGTGACAGCAGTTTTTCTTGCAAGTTTGCTTGCCCTCATTCTGCCGGAAACCCTACTCAACCGTGTTGGTTTGTGCGATTTGGTTCAAAACTATAAAGGCATACTTGCGGTCAGTTGTGTTCTGACAGGGTTCGTATTGCTGACGTACGTTGGTTCTGGGCTTCGCCAGTGGATTGCACCTCACTTCGCAGATTGGCGCGTGATTCATCGCGGCAGAAAACACCTGCACCACCTAGGTAATGATGAAAAGCAGCATTGTCAGTGGTTCTTAGATACTAACGGTAACTCACTGCATCACAACGAAGCGAATGGTGCTCTGGGTTCTTTGGTGGAAAAGAACATCCTTTTTACGCCCGGCCAGCCATGGGGGAACGGAATGCGTGATTTCCGAATCCGGCCCTGGGCGTTGAAATATTTGAAAGAGCACCCAGAATTGTTATCATGAGAGACAAAACGTTGAAGGGACCGCTCGAACCGCAAAGCGCGTTCAAGTAGGCTCGATTGAAATGCGGTCAAGTCAGGCATCCCAAAACACCCTTAGTTCGAGTCGTGTCTTCCGCCTTCCTCTTCCGACTTTCCTTCGAACGCGTCAAGAATCTCATCGGGAAGCGGCGCATCAAAGTCATCTGGAATCGTAATCTTTCCGGCATACACACCCAGTTTCCTACCCCGTTTGGGCTGACGGCGCGCACTCTTCTTTTTAATTTTTTTTACCCGCTTTTTCATGGCTTCATTTTAAGCTAGTTTAACGATAGCGGAAAAATCTTGAATCCCGGGAGCCCAGTGACCCAAATCTCCTGCTCAGCCCTACTCGTCGACATGGACGGCGTCCTCGTCGACTCCACTCCCGCCGTTGCTCGCGTCTGGACGCGCTGGGCTCGCAAGCACAATCTTGATCCTGACTACGTTGTCCATTTCTCCCACGGCCGCACCAGCCTTACTTCCATCCGTGAACTTCTTCCCCAAGCCGATCCTGCCGTCCATGTGGCGGAGAATCGCTGGATGGAGCGGGGCGAAATCGAAGAGATCAACGACGTCGTCGCCCTGCCCGGCGCGCAACAATTGCTCGCCATAGTTCCCCCCTCCCGGCTTGCTGTAGTGACTTCCTCCACGCGCCCTCTCGCCGAAGTCCGTCTCCGCGCCACCGGCCTCTGGCCGCACATCCATCACCTTGTCACTGCCTCGGACATCCTGCATGGAAAACCCGACCCCGAGCCCTATCTCAAGGGCGCGGCCTCCCTGCATCTCGACCCGCAATCCTGCATCGTCATTGAAGACGCGCCCTTCGGCATCTGTTCCGGCAAAGCTGCCGGTGCCCGCGTCCTCGCCGTACGCACTACCGTCGATGATGCGGTTCTGCTCGACGCCGGCGCCGACTGGATTGCCAACGACTGCTCCTCTCTCCGTGTTCTTCCCGTTTCTCCCGCCGGTGAACTCCTTCTCGATGTTATCGACGAGCCGAGTAACCGTCGCGCGCCCCAGATCCGCTAAGCCCTCACCTGCAGCGTCGCTTGCTTTTTCTCCCCTTAAACGTATGATGGCGCATACTCTGCACCGCTCATGAGATCCAACTTTGTCCACACCCACTGACTCTCTCGCCGCCGACCTGCCCGTGCGCCCCACGCATCCCCGCAAGGAAAAAGGCAAGCTCCTCCAGGTTCTCGGTGTGGGTTTCGGTATCGCCGTCGCCGTCGGCAACACCATTTCTGCCGGCATTGTCCGTACTCCTGGCGACATCGCGGCGCGCCTGCCCAATCATTGGCTTTTCTTCAGTGTCTGGTTCGGCGGTGCTCTCTACGCCCTGGTCAGCGCCTTCCAACTCGCTGAACTTGGCTCCGCCATTCCCCGCAGTGGGGGGCAATACAATTTCTCCCGCCGCGCCATCGGCGATTTCGCCGGATTCATCGTCGGCTGGAGCGACTGGCTTTCCACCTGCGGCACCACCGGCGCCGTCGGCATCGTCATCGGCGAATACATGGCGCACCTTTTTCCCGCCATGGACGGCGTCCTGAAGATCAAGATCACCGCCGTCTCGGTCATCATCATCTTTGCCTTGCTTCAGTGGAAAAGCATCAGCATGGGCAGCAAAGTACAGAACTTCACTACCGTCCTGAAGGGCCTGGCCTTCTTTGCTATCGTCATCGCCTGCTTCACATTCGGTGGACACCTTCGCCAGGCCGCCGAAGTCACGCCGGTCGCTCGCGCCGCCGCTCCCGTCGTGCTCCCCGTTGGCGCCGCTCTCATTACTGCCTTTCTCTTCGGTGTGCAAGCCACCATTTTCACCTACGACGGCTGGGACGGCGTCATTTACTTCGGTGACGAAATCAAGAATCCGGGCTACCTCGTTCCTCGTGCTATTTTCGCCAGCCTTTTCTCCATAGTGTTCATCTATCTTCTCGTCAACGCTGCCGTGCTTTACGTTCTCCCCATGCACGATATTGCCGGCAATAATTTCTCTCTCGGCCTCGTTGCTGAGCGCGTTTTCGGCCATCATGGCGACTTTATCTTCCGCTCCATCATGGTGCTTGCTCTGTTCAGCTCCATCAACGCTCTGCACCTCATGGGCGCCCGGGTCATCTACGCGATGAGCCGCGACGGTCTTTTCTTTCGCGCCGTTTCTCGCGTGAACAAGGGTGGCACTCCCACGATCGGCTTGCTCCTCAGCGCCCTCGTCGGTGTGGCCTTCGCCGTGTTCAGCTTCGAACGCGTCATCGCCATGCTCGCCTTCTTTTTCGTCACCAACTACTTTCTCTCTTTTACCTCCATGTTTCTCCTCCGCCGCAGCGAACCCGCTCTTCCCCGCCCCTACCGCGCGTGGGGGTACCCCTACACCACCGCCCTCGCCCTCCTCGGCTCCATCGGCTTTCTAATCGAAGCCGTCCGCGAAGATCCCACCAACAGCTACCTCACGCTGATCGCCTTGGCCTGCAGCTATCCCGTCTACCGCGTCCTAAAGCTGGTTTCCACTCGCGACTCCGCCGATGCCGTATAATTCTCAATAGAAAAGGGGCGGACTCTCATCCGCCCCTCTCCGACATCCTTTACTTCCTGAATGTCCTTTACGTCCTCAACCTCGTCAACCTACCTTCTCCGCCACCGCCTTCGCCTGCAAAAACAACAACAAATAGTCCTTCCCGCCGGTCTTCGAATCCGTTCCGCTCATATTGAATCCGCCAAACGGATGCGCCCCCACCATCGCTCCGGTGCACTTCCGGTTCAGATATAAGTTCCCCACGTGGAAATCTTCCTCCGCGCGCCGAATCTTCTCCGGATTCTTCGAATACAGCGAGCCTGTCAACCCAAACTCGGTGTTATTTGCAATTTCCATCGCCTGGTCAAAATTCTTCGCCTTGATCACCGCCAGCACCGGACCAAACACCTCTTCCTGCGCTAGCCGCGCCTTCGGGTCCACGTCCGCGACGATTGTCGGCTCCACGAAATAACCGTCACCCGCCGCGCGCTTCCCTCCGGTCAACACCCGTCCTTCTTTTTTGCCAACCTCGATGTACTCCATAATCGTCTTCATCGCCGGCTCATTGATTACCGGGCCCATATAGTTGTTCGGGTCGTCGCTCGGTCCCACCTTGATCTTCTTCGTCCGCTCCACCAGCTTGTTCAAAAACGTGTCATACACTTTTTCGCTTACAATCACCCGCGAACACGCCGAACATTTCTGCCCTTGATACCCGAAGGCCGCCTGCACCGTGCCTTCCACCGCAGCATCAATGTCCGCTTCTTCATCCACCACAATTCCGTCTTTGCCGCCCATTTCCAGAACGGTCCGCTTGATCCAGATCTGCCCCGGCGAAGGCTTCGACGCCAACTCCGCGATCCGCAATCCCACTTCTTTCGATCCCGTGAACCCGATGTACCGCGTCTTCGGGTGTTGCACAATCGTGTCGCCCACCGCCGCTCCAGAGCCAGTCAGGAATTGCACCGCTTCCTTCGGCACTCCTGCTTCGAACAATATGTCGATAAACTTCGCCGCAATCGTCGGTGAATCCGACGCCGGCTTCAGCACCACCGTATTCCCTGTCACCAGCGATGCCACCACCAGCCCCGCCATAATCGCCATCGGGAAATTCCATGGCGGAATGATCGCCCCCACTCCCAGCGGGATGTACACCAGGTAATTCCGTTCGCCACGCATCGGCGTCAGCTTCTGCGGCTCGCCTAACCGCAGCATCTCGCGCCCGTAAAACTCGCAAAAATCAATTGTCTCCGCGACGTCCGCGTCCGCCTCGATCCACGTCTTTCCCACTTCGTAGCACACCAGCGCGTTCAGTTCGAACTTCCGCTCCCGCACAATCGCCGCCGCTTTGAATAGACACTTTGCCCGTTCCTGGGCCGGCACCTTCTTCCACACATCAAAGTATTTGTTCGCCGCCTCAATCGCTTCAATCGCCTGTTCCTTCGACGCATCCTGAAACACGCCAATCACTTCCGATGGCCTCGACGGGTTTATCGACTTCCTCTTCTTCTCCGTCACCACCTTCTTTCCCGCGATCCACATCGGGTACTCGTGTCCGAATTCCGATTTCACCTTTGCCAGCGCCGCTTCCATTTTTTTTCGATTCTCCGCATTCGAAAAATCGATAAATGGCTCATTCGTGAATTCTTTCACATGCAATTTCGCGTCTGCCGTCGCCATGGTCGTCTCCTCCTGCTTAAGAACCTTCAATTATAGGGCCGCGGCTCGAACCCCGACAAGCCAGCCCATTTTTCAGTGAGTCGCTCGCTTCGCAACACGTAGATCCATTCAATTGGCGGGAAGCCCCTTGACGATGAGGCATTTAATGCTTTACGCTATAAAGTAATTTGCGAACGCAAGTCATGGTGATACCTGATGCCCAAAGCACCCCTGGTTCGTCGAATCTTCAAAATCTTCACGGGATTCATGACGTTAGGTGTTCTCGCGGTCGCGGCGTTGTTTTTGGCGCTCTGGCTGGACCACAGGACCGGGACTACACTCCCCACTCCCACGGGCCCGTTCGCTATTGGTCGCGCCATTTACGACTGGACCGACGATCTGACACTGGACCCGCTGGCTCCAGTTCCGGGAACCAGGCGCGAACTCCTCGTCTGGATTTGGTATCCCTCGGTGGTCCATCAATCGGCCGCGCCGGTGGATGACTACCTGCCCGCCCCATTACGAACAGCGGTTGACCGCAGCAGCGGTGTTGTTCTTAGCAAATTTTTGACGCGAGATCGTGCTAAGGTCCACGTGTATTGCACTCGTAACCCCGACGTGTCACCTCAGCAGCGCTCCTACCCAGTCGTGATTATGAGAGCGGCGGCTTCCGCCGAAGTCTGGAATTACTCGACACTTGCCGAAGATCTCGCCAGCCACGGTTACATCGTGGTGGGATTCGACGCCCCCTATCGCACGCATGTTGTGGTCTTCCCCGATGGTCGGGTCATGGAACGGTTGCCGCAGAACAATCCGGAACTCTGTCTCGAAATAACGGGCGACAAGCAGGCTAGCTGTGTGAACAAGTTGCTGACTGCGTGGACCTCCGACATAGCGTTCGTGCTTGATCGCTTGGAGCGATTGAATGCCTCGGACTCGTCCGGCAAATTCACGGGCAGGCTCGACATGGCGCGGGTAGGAGTCTTTGGCCACTCCTTAGGCGGCGCGGTCGCCTTACAGTTCTGCTCCGAAGATTCCCGATGCAAGGCGGCGATCGATGTGGACGGCGCTCCCCACGGCAGCGTCATTCACACAGGGTTCGATCGGCCCGCCATGGTCGTTCTCAGTGATCACGGCCGCGAGTCCGACCCGGAAAGCACTCAGATTCTCGCCAAGATACGATCGATTTACGATCATCTGCCCCCGGAGGGAAGAGCATTTATCGAAATTCATGGCGCCAACCATTTTCTCTTCAGCGACGATGGCGCCTTGCTGAAAAGCCATCTGGTAGTGGGAACCCTTCGTAAGCTGGGAATTCTCGGTATCGATGGTCGCCGTCAACTTGAAGTGACCTCGTATTGCTTGCGCACCTTTTTTGACGCATACCTCAAGCGCGCGAGTGGCTCGCCGCCCAAGTTCGTATCTTCACTCTACCCCGAGATCAGAGTTCTCGAGTAAACCGCCGGCCGCCGCCAATGGCGCGCAATCATCGCCCAATCGAAACGACCTGACCACCCGATCGTGGCCGCTCTTTCCTTCGTCGTGGGATAATCAATTGTCATGCCACAACTGCTCGCTCATGTCACTTTCCTCGTCCGCGATTACGACGAGGCCTTGGTCTTCTTCACGGAAAGCCTCGGCTTTCGCGTCGTCGAAGATTCTCCGCTTCCGCTCGGCAAGCGCTGGCTCGTTGTCGCGCCACCTGGCTCTCGTGGCGCCAGTCTGCTACTGGCGCAAGCCGCGGACCCCGCGCAACTCCTTCAAGTCGGCCACCAGGCCGGCGGCCGCGTGTTTCTCTTTCTCCACACCGACGATTTCTGGCGAGACTATCGCCTCATGCAAGCCTCTAACGTGAAGTTTCTCGAATCTCCCCGCCAGGAATCCTACGGTACCGTTGCCGTCTTCGAAGACCTTTACGGCAACAAGTGGGACCTCCTTCAACCCAGCGACATCGCCAGTCCCCAACTCAAGCCCCGCGAGTCTCCATGACGGAAAGATTTAATAGACAACTGCGTTAGTTTGCTGGAAATGATTTCAGCGAGGATTTCGTTCTACAACAAGTGCTTCGCCGCCGGTCATCCTTCCGTAAGCGCCTTGTACTGCTCCGCGGTCAACGGCACTACCGACAATCTCCCGATCCTCACCAGCGGCGAAGTCGCAAACAGTTTGTTTTTCTTGATCTCATCCAATGCCACTGGCTTCCCCAGCGCTTTCCCGGCCTTTATTTTCACCACAGGTTTCTTCAGGTTCTTCGCGTCAACGGAAACCACCGTCGCCGTGCCCACTGCCGTCCGCATGTCTCCGGTTTCATAGATAATCAGCCGCGCTCCCGGCTTCATTTCGCCCAGATGTTTCACCGCCACGGGATTTTTCACGCCATCCCATTCGGTCTCCCCGTCCTTCACCAAATTCGCAAATGAGTATTCCGAGGGCTCAGTCTTCAGCAAATAGTATTCCGCCATTTTGGCCTCCCTTCATCGTAGGGGTCCAGCACTGCTGGACCCCAGCTTGGTGCGATCTCTGTCAATGTCGGCCAGTATACGCCTGCCCCCTTCCAGCGTTCCATTGTGCCTTACCTTCGACTATGCTCTAATCCGCTTAGCTCCGCCGCCATGGCACCCCTCTTCTTCATTCTGATTCTGCTTTTCCTCGTCGGCACGATTCTCTCCTTCGCCGCTTTTTCTGCCATCCGCCGAATGGAATCCGCTATCAAACCGTTTCCACTTAACGAACTCACTTTTCGTGTCTACCAACTCGAGCAAAAACTCGCCGCGCTTCAGAAAAGTCTCGCTTCCGTGACTCCGCCACCTCCTGTCTCCCCACCCACTGTCCACGTCGTACCGGAGCCACACGTCGCGGCTGAACTTCCTGAACCTCCCAGGCCGCCGCAACCGCCGCCCGCGGCTGCCCTTCCCAAACCAATTCCGTCCACCACGCCACAGTCCGTGCCCCATACCGTACCCACTCCTCTAAAACCTTCCAGGGAACCCTCCGCCGCCGATCTCGAATCGCTCATCGGGGGCCGGTGGTTCAATCGCATCGGCATCATTGCGCTTCTCTTCGCCGTCTCCTATTTCCTCAAGCTGGCCTTTGACAACAACTGGATCGGCCCCGCCGGCCGCGTCGCCATTGGCATTCTCCTTGGGCTGCTCATGCTCCCGTGGAGCGACTGGCTTCTCTCCCGCGATTACACTTACTTCTCCGAAGGCATCGCTGGTCTCGGCGAAGCCACTCTTTTCGTTTCAGTGTGGGCCGGCTGCCAGTACTACACGCTCTTCTCGCGCCAAATCGGTTTCATCGCCCTCGTCCTCGTCACCGCCATCATGGCGTTCCTCGCCTTGCGTCGAAATTCCGAGCGCATCGCTTTTCTTTCTCTCCTCGGTGGGCTCCTCACCCCAGCGCTCATGAGCAGCGGCAAGAACGAGCAAGTCGTCCTCTTCAGCTATCTCCTGCTTCTTGGCGCCGCCGCTCTTTTCGTCAGTTGGCGCAAGGATTGGCAGACTCTTCTGCCGCTCGCCTTCGGCGGTACCTATCTTTATTTTTGGCAATGGTACGATCAGTTTTACAATCGCTTCGGCTTCCTCGACAGTACGCTTTTCTTTGCTACCCTGATTTTTTTTCTCTTCGAGGTCGTTCCCGCCGCGCGTGCCCTTCTCCGCCGCCCTCTTCGCGCTTTCGACGTTCTTCTCGTTCTCGCCAACGCCTTCGTCTATATCGCCATCCTTTACGCGCTGCTTTGGCCCACGGATCGCTGGCCTCTCACCCTCCTTTTCCTCGCGCTGGCCATTGCTCACGAAGCCATCGCATTACTTCTTCCCGAGCCCAACGCGGAAGAAGCCACCACCCCGCGCTTTCTTTACACCGGCCTCGCCGTCACTTGTTTCACGCTCGCGATTCCCGTGAAGCTGGAACATAACGCCATCACTCTCGCCCTTGCCGTCGAAGGCGCTGCTCTCGTCTGGACCGGCTTCCGCTTTCTCGCCAGTCTTCTTCGTCCCTTCGGCTATTTCTTGCTCCTCCTCGCCGCACTCCATCTCCTCAGCCAGCCTCCCGCCGCCGGCACTTTCCTTTTCAATGAGCGCTTCGGCACCTACCTCGTGCTCATCGCCAGCCTCGCCGTCTGTCTCTGGTCCGCCCTTACACCTAATCTGTCAGCCCGAGCGAAGCGAGGGATCCCTCTTCGATCGCCACTCCAAGGCAACCACGATTCCGTCTTACAATCAGAAACCTACCGCACCGAAGCCGCCTTCCTCACCATCGCCATCAACTTTTTCGCTCTTCTCGCCCTCAGCCAGGAGTTTTGGGATTTCTTCGGCGCCGGTCCACACAACGCGAGCAATTCCCTCGCTCAGCATCTTTCTATTTCCATCCTCTGGACCGTCTACGCGGCGCTTCTCCTCGTCCTCGGCGCGCAACGCCAATGGCCCCTGCTTCGCTGGCAGGCTCTCATCCTTCTCGGCATCGTCGTCGTGAAAGTCTTCTTGTACGACCTCTCCTTCCTCGATCGCGCCTATCGCATTCTCTCTTTCTTCATCCTCGGCTCCGCCCTCCTCGCCGTTTCCTTCTTCTATCAACGCAAACTCGCGCGCGACCGCACGAATTCTTGAATCGCTTGAAATACTGCAAGGGCTTCGTTCCAAGCTGTTTGCGGAACATCGATATAACGCCCTCGGACTCTGATATCCCAAACGACATTTTTTGTTTCCTCAAGAACCCCACAAGTGCTATTTCTAAGGACCCAAAAGCTCTCGGGGAGGAAAACATGCTGGCTTCCGGAAAAATGGTTGGTTTTATTCCCACCACTGATTACGACCGTGCCCGCGCCTTTTATGAAGGTAAGCTTGGGTTTCAGTTCGTCAGCCACGACCAATTCGCGCTGGTCCTCAGCGTCGGCGGCCACAAGATCCGCATCACCAAAATTCCCAACTTCACCCCGCTACAGGGCACAATCCTCGGTTGGGAAGTGCAAGATATCGAAGCAGTCGCCAAATGGCTAAGAGACCGAGGCGTTCCTCCGGAGAAATTCCCGTTCGCGCAGGATCAAGAGCTGGGGATTTGGACCGCGCCCAGCGGCGACCGGGTCGCGTGGCTCAAAGATCCCGATGGCAACATCCTCGGGGTGTCCCAGCACGTCTAGCTATCGTGCCAGCCAGTTACTAATCGCTGTCGTACAGGCTAAACGCCACTAGGGCATCCACCAGTGATTCCTTCTTCCCGTCTGATCTTTGATCAGTGCACCCCTTCAGCTTTTCATTTTTTATTTTTCAATTTCGCTCCTCGATTCCGTTCCCAGACTCTTCACGTACGTGATAATCTGCCATCGCATTGGCTCCGGCAGCGCCGCCCACGTCGGCATCCCCTTCGGCAGATTTCCATTCTTCAGCAGCCAGAAAATCTCGCCGTCCGTTGCGTGTTGCACGCGCTCGCTCCGCAGACTCGGATGCTTCCTGTTTCCCAGCGCATCCTCTCCGTGACATTTCGCGCAATGATCGTCGAAAACTCTTGCTCCCGCGGCGACGGCGTCCGCCCTTCCCGCGAAGGGATTCGTCTTTTGTCGATCCGTATCCGGCACGCGCCGCAACCAACTTCCGTCCGCCGCCATACATACCATCGCCGCCAAGATCACTCCCGCCATTCGAATCCGTTTTCCCCGCGTCATGCCAAGCTCCTCCCCGCTTTTATTTCCGCCACAGGCGGCCAAAGATTTGTTCCACCTCGTACGACACCTTGAATCGCCATAACAAGCCCACACTGTTGGCATTCAGCCCAAAGCTCGGCTCAAATCCAATCGAGGGTCCCTTTGGAATATTGAATTGCAGGATTGGTCCCAAATAGTGTGAAGTCCCGCTCAATCCGAAATTCTCCGTGGTGCCCAGCCCGCCATACATTTCCAGGCCTGCATAGAAGTTTTCCCGGCAGAACACGCACGCCTTCTTCCCCGCTTCCAGCGCCAATGGGCGGCTCACCGCCAGCGCGTATCCAAACTCCCAGGGTCCGCTCGGGTCCAGCGGTTTCTCCGTAATGACGTTTTCTGAAATGTTCCAACCATGCGTGTTGCTCGAAAGAATCAGTTTCAACTCGATTTCCCTTTGCCTTGCTGCCCGCGCTTGTCCGTTCGGCGCATATACGTCGGAAATCGAGTCGTGGTTCACCACCTCCAGAAAGCTTCGGTCTCCTTCATTAATGTCCTCATATTCCACATAAAGCACGGGATTAATTGCGTGGGTCGTCATCAGCGGCCGGAAGCGGTTCTCCCAACGGTAGCCGGTGAAGATCGTGGGATCGTTTTGCGTCGTTTGGCCCGAAAGGTAAAATTCCGTCGTCCAATACGCCTTCAATCCGTATTCAAACTCCACGGTCCCGCTATTGAACAGATTCGCGTTCTTCGGCGCCGCGTTGATTCCCTTGTACGAAATTTCTAGGTTCCCCGGTTCCTCCATCACATCCGAATACGTCACGAAGTACGGTGGCTCCTGCGCGCGCACCGCACCGCCAATCAGCAGCGCCAGAAACAGAAGCAAGATGAGTCTGCTGCAACTCAGTTGCATGTAGAGACTGCCCACTTTCTTTCTCATTCCCTCACCACCCCGATCCTTTTTTGTTTGGAGAACTGCCCAACTAAGACTAATTCAGTCTTGTATGACATGCAAGTCATTTGCAACTGAATTCCGCCCAGCCGTTTGCCCAGCCAGTCCCTCGGCTTCCCCTAAAGCAGATTCTGCCGGGATTTCCCTTGACAATCTATTACTTATTTGTTATTATTTGAAATGCGGAGAACTCCGACCACATAGACCCCTGGGCATGAACACTAAGCTATTTAGAATCTGCACTTACACAATTCAAGCCCGTAAGTACTGTATAATTAACAGTTGCATATCATCATCAAAACGCGGCACTTACAATCCCTTCAGACTCTGCACTTACACCCGCCGAATTGAATAAGCCTTTTAACATCAACACTTACACAAAAACGAGTTCTCGCTCCATTCCCATTCGGGGCCCTCTTCATCCTTTGCTTAACTCGCAGGATTCTCGTGTGCCGCCCTGTGCCCTGCTAGTTCCTTCACAAGCCTCTTCTCGTCCCCCACGAGAATTCTGTATTGAAAATTACCGGGCCATTCGCAGACCATCCTGACGAACGTGTTCCAGTCCTGCAAGCTGAGACTCCGAACGCGGTTCCTGAGGTACAGCTCAACCTCACGCTCAGGCCAAGCTATTTCCTCAGTTATGTTTGAAAACCTGCGTCCGGACAGCGCAATGTGGTTCCAATTGCGCTTATCTCTCTCCTCCTCGCTCATATTCTCTGGCCAGCGATCCTTCAATTTGATGGCCACGTCGACATCGTTGAGCCTTTCCTTGTCCGTCAAATAGCTGCCGAATACCACCACTGCTTCCACAGATCGAATGAATCGTTTGTCCTTGTTGACTAGTTCGACTCGGTGCAGCAACTCAGTCACTGTCTTTTCGGCTGTCGCACGCGTGATTGGTCTCGCGGCGGTACTGCGTGCGAAACTTCTACCCATTTCCGTGATTTCGTAATCCCAACCTTGTTCCTCCGAAGGCTTAATGAATCCTTCGGCCCTTAAAATCTTTAGGAGCCGTTTGACCTGTGCATGGTCCTTTAGGTATTCCTTTGCCCATTCCACACGGAAATGCGTGTCAGCCTTCCCTAGGAACTGTCGGACGTTCATGACTGGAAGTCCCTGAATCCTTTGACTCCGCTTGATGTTAATTGTCACGTGAGTTTGCTTTTACCTTGGTTCTTGCAATGGCAATCATTCTTGGAGGTGCAATGATAAGAGTTTGTCGGCCTGTGAATGTTCGGGTATCTGCTTCTTGCGAACCCACCCTTAGCGCAGCTCGTGAATGATTTCCTTCACCGCGTTCGCGCCGCACGCACCCGTCAACCCATTGCCCGGATGCGTCCCGTTCCCGCACAGGAACAATCCCTTCACCGGCGCCCGGTACCGCGCCCAATCCAGCACCGGCCGCATGGTGAAAATCTGATCCAGCGCCAGTTCCCCATGAAAAATGTGTCCGCCCGTGTAACCGTAGGTCTCTTCCAGATCCACCGGTGTAATCACGTGCGCCGCTTCCACCAGGTTCGCCAGGTTCGGTGAATACATCCCCAGCGTCTTGATCACCGTGTTCACCAATTCTCCCCGCCGGGCACGCCAGTTCCCTTCTTTCAAATGATAAGGCGCAAATTGAAAATACGCGGAGAGCACGTGCTTGCCTGTCGGCGCCAGTGAAGGATCAAGCATCGTCGGAATTGTCACGTCCAGATAAGGTGCTGCGGACATTTCGCCATACTTCGCGGCGTCGAACGCCTTCTCCAAATAGTCAATCTCATGCCCGATGTGAATTCGGCCCGACAGTGCTTCGTGGAATCCATCCGGCCCCACAGCGTTCGCCAACGATGGGAATGTCGGCAAATCTCCGAGCGCAAGATGCACTTTCGCCACGTTTCCCCGTGCGCGAAAATTCTTGATGCGCATCGCAACCACCGGATCCAGATTCGCCGGTTCCAGCAACTGAAAGAATGTCCGCTTCGGATCCACGCCCGAAACCACCGCCTCGCAGGCAATTTCTTCCCCGTTTGCCAACACCACTCCGGCCACGGCGCCGCTCTTCGTCTGGATCTGCACCACTTCGGCGTCCGTGCGAATCTCCGCTCCCACCTTCTTCGCGGAGTCGGCAAGCGCGCGCGAAAACTCGCCAAGCCCACCTCTCGGAAAGGTTGCTGAGCCCACCGGATGCGGGTCCGCCGCCGCGCGCAACAGCAACACCGCCGTCGAACCTGCCGACCACGGACCCAGGTTCGCGCCGAAAATGCCTCGTGCCGCAATTACCGCACGCAGCAATTCCGTCTCAAAGAATTCCCCCACAAAATCCGCCACAGCCATCGGACCCCATCGCAACAGGTCCAGCATTCCCTTCTTACCCAGGCGCCGCACCCCGCGGCCGGTAATCAGCAAATTCCAAAAATCCTCGGCAGAAGGTTTATCGATCCCCGGTGGAGTGATCGCCGCAATCTGCATGAACACCCCAGCGACCTTCTCTAACTCCTTCGCGAATTCTGTATACTTGGCGCCATCTTTCGCTGACAAATGTGAAATCGCTCCCGCGGTCTTCGCGGCGTCCTCATAAAAAAGCAACCCACGCCCGTCCGGCGACGGTGCAAACACGCGCGGATCAGGCCGGAAAATCTGCAGGCCGAATTTGTCGAGTTGCATGTCTCGCGCAATGTCCGCGCGTAGCGGTCCCAGCGTGTGCGATAGCGTCGACGCCTTGAAGCCCGGATGGAATTCCTCGGTGACTGCCCCTCCGCCCACCACCGAGCGACGTTCCAGCACCACCGGCTTGAAGCCGCCTTTCGCCAGATAAAACGCGGTGATCAGCGCGTTGTGACCACCACCGATGAGCACCACCTTTTGTCCGATGGGCATGGTCAGTTCGCCGCCTTCTTCCACTCTTTCAGGATTACCTGGCTCGCAATTCGCCCGTTTGCGCCCATGATCCCGCCGCCGGGATGCGTCGCCGACCCGCACATATAAAGGTTGTCCACCGGGGTGCGGTAGTACGCCCAGCCAGCCACCGGCCGCAAAAAGAACAGTTGTTCGAGCGAAAGCTCACCTTGGAAAATATTCCCCTGCGTCAACCCGAATTCCCGTTCCATATCGAGCGGCGTGAGCACCTGCTTCTCGATGATCAATTCCTTGATATTCGGCGCATGCTCCGCGATCGTATCGATCACGTTGTTCCCGAAAGCTTCCCGCTGATCATCCCAAGTGCCTTCCGCCAGCTTATACGGCGCGTATTGCACGAAACACGAAAGCACGTGTTTTCCCGGTGGCGCGACCGACGGATCCGTCAAGCTCGGGATCACCATATCGATGTACGGCCTGCGTGAGAAATGCCCGTATTTCGCGTCGTCATACGCCCGTTCCATGTATTCCATGCCTGGCGATATCGACATCGCCCCGCGCAAGTGTGCTCCCACGCCGGGCAAAGACCGAAAATTCGGCAGACCATTCAGCGCCAGGTTCACCTTCCCGGATGAGCCGCGGAATTTATACCGGCGTACGCTTTCCAGAAAATCCCCAGGCAATTCCTTCGGCTCCAGAAACACTTCAAACGTCAGGTGCGGGTCCACGCTGGAAGAAATCACATTGCACGAAATCTCTTCGCCCGATTTCAGCGCCACTCCCGCGGCTCGCCCGTTCTTGACAATGATTTTCTCCACCGGCGCTTGCGTGCGGATCTCCACGCCCGCTTCCTTCGCCGCACCCGCTATGGACAGCGAGATGGCGCCGGTTCCGCCGCGACTGAATCCCCAGGAGCGAAACGCGCCGTCAATTTCGCCCATATAGTGGTGCAACAGAACGTAAGCTGTGCCCGGCGAGCGAATTCCCAAAAATGTTCCAATGATGCCCGATGCGGACATGGTGGCCTTCAACACGTCGGTCTCGAACCATTGATCCAGAAAATCCGCTGCACTCATGGTCATCAACTGGATCAGCGTGTATCGCTCTTCGGAAGAAAGTTCGCGAAACCGTTGCAGCAGAAAATTCAATTGTCGGAGGTCTTTTGGATGCAGCGTCGTGGGATCCGGCGGGATCATGGATAGCAGCGGTTTCACGAACCGGCACATCGGCGTCATCTTTTTGGAGAATTCGTCGTAAGCTTCGGCGTCCAGCCTCGAGTGCCGCCGGATTTCCCGCTGCGTCTTTGCATGATCGTTCACGCGCCACAAATAGTCGCCATTGAGCATTGGCGAGAACGTGCCATCCAGAGGAAGAATTTCCAATCCGTGACGCGGCAAATCCAGTTCGCGAATAATTTCCGGCCGCAGCAGGGAAACGACGTAGGAACATTCAGAAAACAGGAAGCCCGGCACAATTTCTTCGGTGACCGCTGCTCCGCCTAAAACGTGGCGGCGTTCTAGAACCAAAACCTTTTTCCCCGCTTTTGCCAAGTATGCGGCGTTCACCAGACCATTGTGACCGCCCCCGATCACCACCACATCGTAGGACTGAGGCATTCGTTATGACTCCACTAGCACGAGGACAACATGGACACTGTGAAGAACAAATCATTCTACTGACAGCGTGTTCGCTTCTCAAGGTCACGACTCACAAGAAATCGTCGCGGCTGCCATTTCCACCCAATGACCGTCTTTCGGAACGGAGTCCACGCAGTGCGCAATCCCTTTTGCTCTACGTAACACCCAGGACCATCCTGTTTTGCGACCTTGCGGCCGCGCCAAAATCGAAACTATAATTTGCTGTTCGCTTGTCGCAGTCAGCCTCACCCTGTCGTTCGCGTCCAGACCGGAGGGATCGTGCCCGTCGGAACCGCTTTCCATGAGAGAACCCTTGCCTTGTGCGAGAGCCTGAATTTCAAGGAATGGTCGGGCTATTACACGGTTGGCGCCTACGAAATGACCCACGAGCACGAATACAACGCCATCCGCAATTCCGCCGCGCTCATCGATATCACCCCCTTGTTCAAGTACTACGTCTCTGGCCGTGATGCCACAAAACTCGTCAATCGCATCATCACTCGCGACATCAACAAAGTGGCCGTCGACCAGGTCATCTATTGCTGTTGGTGCGATCCAGACGGCAAAGTCATCGACGACGGCACCATCACCCGCCTTGCGGAAAATCAATATCGCTGGACCGCCGCCGATCCCAGCCTTCGCTGGTTCCACCAGAACGCTCTTGGTCTGGACGTCCAGATTGAAGACATTTCCGAGAAAGTCGCTGCACTCGCCTTGCAGGGGCCCACTACAGGAAAACTGCTGCACGCCGTCGCGGATGCAAACATTGCCGGTCTGAAATACTTCCGCGTCGCCCACGGAAAAATCGCCGGCGTGCCCGTGGATATTTCCCGTACCGGTTACACGGGCGACCTCGGATATGAAATCTGGGTTCCTTGGAAAGACGCCGTAAAAGTCTTTGACGAGCTGATGATCGAGGGTCGCGCGTTCGATATTCATCCCGCCGGGATGGTCGCACTGGATATCGCGCGCATCGAAGCCGGGTTGATCCTCATCGAGGTGGACTACATTTCCAGCAAACGCGCCATCATCGAGCAGCAAAAATACTCACCGGCTGAAATCGGCCTCGGCAAGTTGGTGGACCTGAAGAAAGAAAGCTTCGTGGGACTTAATGCGCTTTCTGCCGAAGCCAAGAGAGGCGGCCCCGCCCGCTCCCTCGTTGGCCTGGAGATCAATTGGAGCGAAGTCGAGGCTCTTTACGAAAAAATCGCCATGGCCCCACAAGTTCCTTCAACCGCTTCGCGCGTGGCCGTTCCCGTTTATCGGGCCGGCCGCCAAGTAGGCAAGGCGACTTCGACCACATGGTCGCCCACTCTGAAACGCATGATCGCGCTCGCTTCAGTCAGCCGCGAGAGTGCGGCTCTCGGTTCAACTCTTAGCATGGAATTGACCGTGGAAGCGGCTCGCAAAACCGTCTCTGCCAAAATTGTGCCCTTGCCATTCTTCAATCCCCCGCGCAAAACTGCGCCACTCGCGCTGTAGCTACCCGCTGAGCCAACCAGTGCATCAGCTCGCTGGAGGAATGGCCCGCGGCTCCTGATTCCCGCTCAGTGCCTGGACGCAAACTGTTCGACCTCGGCCAGTAAAGCATCCAGTTCGCTGCGCTCGAACAGTCTGCCATTCAGAATCACCGCATGGATTTTCCGTGTGTTATGAATATCGTCCAACGGATTTGCATTCAGGAGCACTAAATCCGCACGCTTTCCAACCTCAATCGTTCCCTGCTCCGCACTGCGTCCGAGGAATTCCGCTGGTTTCACTGTCGCTGCCTGCAGCGCCTGCACCGGCGTCAGTCCAGCCTCCACCAAAGAAGCGAGGTCCTCGTGCAAACTGAATCCCGGAAAAACGTTAGGAGCAGCTGCGTCCGTGCCCGCCATGAACGATACGCCAGCCTCGCTCATGCCTTTTACAGCCGCCAACAATAGCTCCACCGACCGTCTGCGCAGAGCAAAATCCTGCTCCGTGCGCGAATCCATCAGGTCTTTCGTGCTCTTATCCCAGGTTTCACGCACATCTCGCGGAATATATTTCAGCCGCGGATCGCCGGTGCGATCCGTTTCGGGCACAAGATAAGCTAAATGAATGAGCAGCGGAAAGGTGGGAACTTGCCAGGTTCGGTTAGCGGAGAATTTCTGGAACAGGTTCGCGGCCTTCTGTGGTGAGTAGGAATCAAGGAGATCTTCGATCCAAACGCGATCTCGGGCACGCGCTCTCTCCTTGTTCTCTTTCGCCGGCAAAGGAGCAAGCCGCCGTTGTCGCAATTCCTCTTCGCGCGAGGAACAGCCAAGCAGCACGCCGGTAAGATGCTCGATGCTGGCCTGACCCGCATCGGAAGCTGCCGCAGCCGTGATGGAATCGGGAACGTGCCCCAGGAACCGAATCCCCAGCTTCTGGGATTCGCGTGCGATCGCGTAATACGCTTCGGGCTGCAAACGCGACTGCACTTTGATGAAGTCCACGCCCTCGCCCTTCAGTTTCTCTACAGCGGCCGTGGCCTCCGCAGCGGTCTGCACCACAATCGAGGGCTGAAACGACGGCGGATTGCCGTCGAGGTACGGTCCCGTGAAGAAAATCTGGGGCCCCACTTGTTTGCCGGAATTGATTTCTGAGCGCAGTTGCTTCAAGTACTCCACTTTTCCGCCCATATCTCGCACCGTTGTGATTCCGTTGGCCACTAGAAGCGGAAGAATGAATTCGCGGCTGCCACTCGGCTCCCCCGCGCCAGTCAGATGAATGTGCATGTCGGCAAGCCCGGGAATCAAGAACCGTCGGGAGCCGTCGACAACCTTGGCCGCGCGAGGAATGGCAACCTTATTCGCGGCCCCAACAACCGTAACGCGCCCATCAGCCACAATCACCGTGAGATCGGGCCGCATCGCTCCGCCCGTCGCATCAATGACACTGACATGTGTTATGGCAATCGCCGCAGAATGCAAAGAAGAACACGATTCAAGGGTAATTGTGAGAAAAATAAAAAACAGAATGACAGCAAGCGATCGTGCGGGCGAAGTAGACACACGGCATTTTATCCTGCCGTGGTCATCTCAGCCAGTTTCCAACAAAGATGCGATCTCTTCCTAAGGATTGAGTCGATTGTACTTCTTGAGGATAGCCCGCAACTGGTCGTGCGGCAGCGCTTCCACGTGATGGTTATCAATCCCGCTCATGGAAATGGCCGCTACCATGGCATTGATCACCGCTTCCTCCGTTGACTCCACCGTCGCTTTGAAAATCGGATTCAGTTTATCGTTGGGCATCATCTTCAGATCGACCGCGTGATCTGCCGAAGCCGCTCCCGGATTCGCCGTGGAAAAGGCGATGAAAATGTCGCCCGAACCATTTCCGGAAATGCTGCCATCGCGGCCCAGTCCGAGCGACACGCGTCGCGCCAGGCGCTTCAATTGGTGCGGCAGCAACGGCGCATCCGTCGCCACAATCACAATAATCGAGCCACGTTCCGCCATGTCCCCAGGTACGAATGCATATGGATCCTCCCCGGAAATCTCGCGTCCTACCGGTATTCCCGCTACGCGTAGGTTCTCCCGCGAGCCGAAATTGCATTGCACGAGTACGCCAACCGTGTAGCCGCCATCTTTCGCTGAAAGCTGCCGGGAGGCGGTGCCAATTCCGCCTTTGAATCCGTTGCACACCATGCCCGTGCCCCCGCCCACCGCCCCCTCTTCCACGGGTCCGCCATGCGCTGTGTCGATGGCATGAAACGCATGCTCCGCCTTCACGTGAAATCCGTTGATATCGTTCAGGTAGCCGTCCCACGTTTCCGCCACAACCGGAAGCGACCACCAATCATCATCCGGCCCCACTTTGCGATGGGCCACCGTCCACTGAATCACGGCGTCGCGCACGACACCTACGCTGTGAGTATTGGTAATCATCACCGGACCTGTCAGAAACCCAGACTCCTCTACCCAGGTGGTGCCCGTCATTTCTCCGTTCCCGTTCAACGACCACCAGCCCGCGAACACACTTGCGTCAGCCGCATCCTTGCCACGCGGAAGAACCGCAGTGACGCCTGTTCGCACCGGTCCTTTACCGACCTCCAACTTGCCCTCGCCGGAAATCAGAGTAGTGTGCCCGACGGTCACGCCCGCCACATCTGTGATTGCGTTCAACGGACCAGGCGTGCCATCGAACGGCACACCCAGGTCACGAGCCCGAGGCTTTGCCGCCCCTTTATCCTGAGCAACACAGGCCCTTCCCAGCAACGCGACAAAGCAGACAATTACGATTGAGTGCAGAAAATGGCGCATGAAGATGCTCCCTGGAAGAAAAAATGGCTTGAATCGTATTAAATCACCACTGTAGCGCAATCACGCGGAAAAGACTCTTCCCAAAGCGTACTGCAAAGCGTCAGCGATGAGTTTGCTCTCTGCGGCTTCAATAATGAACGGAGGGGCAAGCAGCACATGGTCCCCGCGAACGCCATCAACACATCCTTGTCCCGGATAGAGCAATACATTTTTCTCCAGGGCCGCCTGGCGAATTTTCTCCGCGATCCCTGCTTCCTTGGGAAATGGTTCGCGCGTCGACTTGTCTTTCACGAATTCCACTCCTTGCAGCAGGCCCAATCCGCGAACTTGTCCAACGTGGGGATGATTTTCCAGAACGGTAAGCGCCTTGTAGAGTTGGTTCCCGGCAGGTGTCACGCGTTCAAACAGCTTGTGCGCCTCCAGGTAATCAAATACCGCGTTCCCCGCTGCGGTGGCAACGGGATGAGCCTGATAAGTGAATCCGTGCATGAAGGTCGCCGTACCTTTTTCAAATGCGTCCACGAGCCGCGGCCCTACCAGCACCGCCCCCAACGGCGCATAGCCACTGGCAATTCCCTTTCCGGTAAGAATAATGTCCGGCTCCAAGCCCCAATGCTCGCTTGCGAATGGTCTACCGGTGCGGCCCATGCCAGTCATCACTTCGTCCGCAATCAGCAGGATTCCGTGTCTGCGGCAAATTTCCGCAATGCGTGCCGTGTAGCCATCGACCGCTGGCGCAGCTCCCAAGGTCGCACCAACGACCGGTTCAAACACGAATGCAGCCACGGTCGAAGCGTCGTTCGCACGC
>DATERF010000122.1:0-96048 GCA_035271845.1 Candidatus Acidiferrum sp. | reverse complement strand
GCGCAGAAAGCTGGCCAAGGTGTTGGAGCGGCACTACCACTCCCGCTGCTTCCCCGAATCTTGGTACAGGTTTTTAGCGAGGGCGCGACCTCAGCAGTGCCGGAAGAAAGTCCGGAGCGCTGGGCTTTAGCCCCTGAGGTTCCGGCTCAACGGGATGGCTCGGACCGCGTCGCTGGAGAAGAGGCCATCAGCAAGAAGACAAGCACCGCCGCGCTTGCATCTTTTCGCCAAGGCCCTCTTCCCACCCAGCGCCGCGCTCCGCGCCACCCCTGCAAGGGGTTTGTAGAGACCGCCTTCTGAGGCGGTCCGCATTCGATCGACAGAGGAGGGCGTAATGAACTCAAGCACCGGGCAGTTTCCAAACACAAACTTCACCAAAATCCTTGCCGCAATCTTGCGCATCACCTTCAGCCTGCTCCTCTGGACTCTCGGTGCTTCCGCCATGGACATACGTGTTGTTCACGTTCAGCCAAAAGAACACCGCATCGTCCTTAATTTCCCCGACGATCGCGCCAAAGCCGAAGCGCTTCAGCGCTGGGTAAACGCCGGACACGACACCTGGTGCCGCGACGCGCAATTGGTTGCCGCCGCCACCCTCAGCCGCGTCTCCCCGGATTTGTCGGGATACGAACTCGCTTCTTTCCCGCTCGAACTGGAGCATGACCAAAAAACAAAAGTGGTTTACACCTTCCACTCCATCGATGGCCGCACTACGTATCGCATCACGCTGCGCCGCAATCTTTATCTTCTGCCCACAGCCGGCGCACTTGATCGCATCATCTGGATTCCGGAAAGCGCCGAGATCATCACACGTGACGCCCGGGACTAATGCGATTCGATCGACTTCCACCAAACAAATAACAAATGACTCTCTCCTGACCGACCGGGCGGCACTGACCACGCCGCCCGGCATCTCATCTTTGCAGTGTTACTATGCCAATGAGTCACAGCGTTACTGAAAAATCTGAGGTTGTCATCCCGAATGGAGTCCGTGAAGTGGGGAATCCCTTTTTGCTTTCATTTGGTCTCGGAGCACTAATCGCGCTGCCTATCTGTGTTACCACCTCACTCGCAGCCTCGCATCCTTCTCTGTCGCCGGACACCGCGCCTACGTGCACCCAGCTTCGCGCCGAAAAGTCCAAGACCTACGGCTTCCGTCTCAGCCAACTCGACGAACCTCAAATCGATGCCAAGACCAAAGAGCTGGACGCGTTCTGGAAACACGTTCAAGCCGCGGGCCCGGGAGGCGTAACCTGCATTCGCACTCTTCTCGCCGAAGAGAAAACCGATCACATCTTTCAGGTCGACGCCGCCACCATGCTTTTTCCCGCGGATCCTTCACCCGAGACTCGCAACCTGATCCGCGACTCACTGGTCCAAGCCGATTTCCAGGAATCCGATCCCGCGAATTACCTCACTCTTGCTCTCGACCTCGGCCAGGCTGGCGTCGATATCCGACCTCTGGCTGCTAAGTTGCTCCTGTACCCCAATGCCGTCATTCATATCTCCGAGCACTCTCTCGATCTCGATTCCGATACAGCGGCTTTGTTTCTATACGGCTCTATGGAAGCAACGCAAGCCAGTGAAGCCCTGACGGGTTTACTCGACGCACCCGAACCTTTTGTGCGCGCCGCCGCGGCCCACCTCCTCGCCGAGCAGATGACGGAAGATGGTTTTCGCGTTCTCAGTAAGTGGGATGGAGTGTCGAAGATCGAGGAAGACTTTCGCCGCAATGACATTCAAGCCATCATAAAATACCAGAAGCAAAACGCTGGGGACTTCGCCAATCCGAAATTCACCCGGCAACAAGTTCTGCAAACGATCGCTTCACTTCCCCATACGCAAAAGGAATTTGATGGAGTCATGGCCACCAAGGGTGCAGCCTTCGATCAGGAGATGCGCCAGAAAAAAGTTACCCAGCAGCAGCTTGCCCAAGCGGTTGCCGATAGCCAGCCCATCTACTGCGTCGCCGACCATAGCGCCTTCCAAACCAGCGCGGTCGCCACGCTCAAGCCTGAGGACTTTGCCACCATTCGTGAAGCCCGTCGAAAATCCATCTACAACGTCTCGGACGAAAGCCTGGCTGAGTATTTCGCTTACACCCAGATCATGATCGGCATGCTCAATCACCTCGATCTCTTTAAGGAATACCGACAGCACTAGCCATGTTTTTGCGGGATTGCCTTCGCGGAGCGATCCGATGAGCAGCGCTGAACAACTCTAGCCATGAATCAAGCACAAGCTACCGCTTTGCAGTCACGCGCGACGTTTCACCCACGTGTTATCATCACCGCAGAACGCCGTGCGACCATTACCCCGTCCCCTGCTTCGCTATTTCTTGCTCTCGCTTCTGCTTTTCCTCGCCTTCTCCGCAGTTCCTGTACACGCTATGCTTGCTGACACCACTTCGCTCGATGAAGCCATCAGCCAATTCGTCGAACGCGTGGCTGCCATCCCCAATCTGCGTGGCCCTCTGCGTCTGCAATTTTTTCAGGACGCCAGTTTCGCGACGGAAACTGGAAAAGACTGGCAGGAAACCTTTCGCAAGGAAATCGAGAAGCATCATCTGGCTGTGACCGATGATCCTGCGGCCACACCTCTGCGGGTTGGGTTAGCTGAAACTCCCACGCAACTGGTTTTCTCCGCGGGTACCCGCGTTTCGGAAAAGGACGAGGTCCGCTTTCTCACTCTGCCGCGCACGGCTTTTCGCGCCGCCAGTCTTCCGGTCGCTCCCATCCGCATCGAACGGCAACTCGTCTACCAAAGCCAAGACCGCATTCTCGACGCGTCGTCCCTGTGGAACGGCACCGAAGGCGGCGGCATGGCGGTTCTCACATATCACAACGCCGCATTCTCCGTTCTTCGACTCGATTCCTCAGGGCAGTCCACACAAACGATTCCGCTTGCCGCCGCTGTCGCGCAGGCTTCGCGCGATCCTCGCGGTGAACTCACGATTCGCGCGAGTGATGGCGTGGTTCTTCTTCCGACCAAGAGCTGCGAATTCACCTGGACCGCCTCGACTGAAGCAAAGTGCCATGCCCCCAAGTCCGTCTGGCGAACTGCCACGGTTCTGACTCCTTCTTGCGACGCGGGCGGCTGGAAGCTGCTCTCCGATGGAGCGGACTGGGCTATGCCCGATGTTCTGCAGGTTGTTCCCGATGGCTCACTGCGTCAAGGAAGCGCGGCGTTGCTCACCGACTTTCCCGGGCCTATCTTGAGCATCAACGGCGAACAGGATCCCGCCAGCGCTCTGGTGGTCACGAAGAATCTTCGAACAGGGAACTATGAGGTTTACAAAATCACTCTTGCTTGCGGCAATTAGCGCGTCAGTCTTCGCACTGCTCGCGTCCTTGCCCATGCTGGCCACGAAGCACCCGAAGTACGGAGGCACGCTGCGCCTGGAGCTGCAAATCGCAAAAGTCTCCCTCGATCCTCGTGAATGGAAAACCGGCTCCGTCGCCGCCGCAGAAAACGCTCGACTCGCTGCCCTGATTTACGACCGCCTGGTCACTCTCGATGACTACGGCCGCTTTCAGCCCGCCCTCGCGACGGAATGGTTCCACGACGCCTCCTCCAAAAATTGGCAGTTCAAGCTTCGCCCCAACGTGAAATTCTCCGACGGCTCTGCCCTCAGTGCAAAAGACATCGTTACTGCTCTGCAGCCGGTCCTGCCACCCGGCCTGCAAATCAGCACCACTGAGAATGGCATCACGATTCGCGGCACGCATCCCGTTCCCGATCTGCTCGAGCAGCTCGCCTCCGGCCGCTATTTTATTTTCCGCGTGCAATCCGATGGGAACCTCCTCGGCACTGGCCCATTTCTCCTTGCTGAAAGCTCGCCGCCGACTCCCGCGGAAGCCAATCCCTCCGTGCTCAAGCCCGCCCACATCAAATTTCGCGCCAACGAAGAAGCCTGGGCAGGCCGGCCCTTCTTAGACTCCATCGAGGTCACTCTCGGCGATCCCGCTCTTCGCCAGATTCTCAATCTTCAGGTAGGTCGCGCCGATATCATCGACATTCCTCCAGACCTGGTTCGAAAAGCGCGCCAGGATAATCTGCGCGTCTGGAGTTCGCCTCCCGCCACGCTTCTCGCCTTGCGCTTCGACGACGCCCAGTCCGGTGCGTCCGACCCTCGCTTGCGCGAGGCCCTCGACCTGGCCCTCGATCGCGACACCATGGCCAACGTGTTGCTTCAAAGGCAAGCACTCCCTGCACCGGCCCTTTTGCCACACTGGCTCTCAGGATATGCTTTCCTCTTCGGTACTCCGATGAACCTGGATCGCGCCAAACAGATTCGCGCCACCCTACCCGCCAATGTTGCGGCGGGTTCCGACCCGCTTCGCCTTCGCGTCGATGCCGTTGGCGACCTCATGAAGCTGCTGGGCGAACGCGTTGCCGTGAATGCTCGTCAAGCAAACATTGCCATCCAACTCGTAGGCCACACCGTGCCTTCGTCCATGGGCGCCGTACCCCCTTCGCCTTCCACTGGACTCCATCTGATTGCCTGGCATTACGATTCGCTTTCACCGCGCACCGAGCTCCTAAACCTTGCGCACTATCTTCATTCTGAAGTCAGCGCCGACGCGCTTCCCGATACCGGCGATCCGGAAAAGCTCTACTCCGAAGAGCGCCGTCTCCTTGGTGAGCGGCAGCTTTTGCCCTTGCTTCTTCTGCCGGATTACGTCGGAATCGCCCCCAGCGTACGCAATTGGACGGTTTCACCCTCCGGCGAATGGCGGCTGGCCGATGTTTGGCTCGATTCCGGAGAGCCGGCCGCATCCAATACTGAAACGATACCAAGCCGGAACCCTGCACCAGGAGTGCATCCATGAGTTTTCGCAACAAAATCTTTTTGATCTTCGTCATTACTGTTCTGGCTTCGGTTTCGCTGGTGGCCTACGGCGTGACCCACTACACCCAGCTCGCCTTCGAACAGCAGGATGCTCAGCGCACGGAAACGCTTGTGGCCCAATTCCGAAAAGAAATCGGCCAGCGCGGCGATATGGTTGTTCAACAGGTCGAAAATATCACCAATTCCGAACCCACCATCCACATGGCCATCGATCTCGCCAGACCCAATACCGATACCTCCATCTTCTTGCACGATGCCAATGGCGCCGCGCAAACCTACAACCTGGACCTCGTGGAATTCGTGAACTCCGATGGCGTGCTGATCTCTTCTGCGCAATACCAGGCGCGCGTTGGCTATAAGAACGACTGGGTGACCGCCAGCAAAAATTGGGATGGCACCCGCGCGTTCCTCAAACGCGAAGAATTGCCCGACGGCGTTGCGCTCTCCTTGACCGCTGTGCGCACCTATTCCGTGGGTGACAAGACTCTCTACATCATTGGCGGGCGCCGCCTCGACGAGAACTTCCTGGCTTCCTTGGTTGTTCCCAATGGCATGCGTGCCCTGCTCTACCGCAATCTGGAAAGTTCCTTTGTTCCCAGTTCTCTTACGGATGCGTCCGGCCCGGTCGCCCAAGCCGACCAGTTCCAACCTCTCATCGAGCAGATGCAGAAGCAATCGCAGCAGCAGAATGTGCTCGTCAAAACCATCCAATGGAACAACGATCCTGCCAGCGCGGAGACTTTCCATGCCATCCCACTGCCCGGCCGCAACGGCGAATTGCTTGGCGTGCTGCTTCTCGGCAGTTCTGGCAAGGAATTGGTTCTCCTCAAGCGTCAGATTTTCAAAATCGCTGCGCTCGTCGCATTGGTGGCTATTGCCATCGGTCTCCTTCTGGCGTGGTGGATTTCCAAACGCATCACGCGTCCCGTCGAAGAGCTTGCCAACGGCGCCCGAGATGTGGCCTCCGGTCGTTGGGAAACGCACATCGATGTTCAGGGCAACGACGAAATCGGCCAACTGGCCGGCGCCTTCAATCACATGACCAACACCCTGGCGGCTCAGAAAGAAAAGCTGGTGCAGACCGAACGTGTTGCTGCGTGGCGTGAGCTGGCCCGCCGCCTTGCCCATGAATTGCGCAATCCGCTCTTTCCCATGCAAATCACGCTGGAAAACTTGCAACGTGCCCGTCAGCTTGGTCCCGCGCAGTTTCAGGAAGTGTTTGCCGAAGGCACTGCCACACTCAAGGCGGAACTGGCCAATCTCAACAGCATCGTGGGCCGCTTCAGCGATTTCTCCAAAATGCCTGCGCCACAATTTGCCCGCGTCAATGTCAACGAAACCCTGCGCAACGCCGTCCGCCTCTTCGAACCGCAATTCACTGCCGTGGGCAAACCTGCCATCACCACGGAATTTTTCCTCACAGAGTCGCTGCCGGAAATCGATGCGGATCCCGATCTCCTTTATCGCGCGTTCCAGAATCTCGTTCTCAATGCGCTCGACGCGATGCCCGCCGGTGGCTCTCTTACTCTACGCACTACCGATGGCGTAGACACTGTACGCATCGAAGTCTCCGACACCGGCAAAGGCCTGACTCCCGAAGAGTGCTCGCGCCTCTTCACGCCCTACTACACCACCAAACATCAAGGCACCGGCCTCGGCCTGGCCATCGTCCAGTCCGTCATCAGCGATCACCACGGCACCATCTCCGTCTCCAGCGAAGAAGGCCGCGGGGCCACCTTCCGTATCGATCTTCCAAAGCGCCAACAAAATGCAGCCGTGAAGCCAAAGCCAGCCGCCCCCACCACGATCGAGTCCGAGCGTACCGCCCCCGCCGCCACGGATTAGGTTCAGTAGCACGGGCTTTGGCCCCTGAGGAGTTGTTTCAGGTTTATCTCGAAAGGAATTCCGCGTGCCACGCAAAGCTCATCTTCTCCTCATCGACGACGATCCCAACACGCTGGCCTCCCTCTCTCGCGCCTTCCGCCTGGCCGGTCATGAAGCCAGCGTCTGCGACAACGCCAACCGCGCTATCGAACTTCTGCAATCCCAGCGCTTCGACCTGATCCTTTCCGACGTCGTGATGCCCGGCAAATCCGGCATGGAACTCCTCGAAGAACTCAAGAAATCCGGTCTGCAAACGCCCATCGTCATGATCTCCGGCCAGGCCAATATCGAAATGGCCGTAAAAGCCACGCGTCTCGGCGCTCTCGATTTTCTGGAAAAGCCGCTCACCACAGACAAACTTCTCCTCACCGTCGAAAATACCCTCAAGCTGACGCGCCTCGAAGACGAAAACCGTGAACTACGCCATCGCCTGGGCAAACATGAACTCGTCGGCTCCGGCCCCGCCATGACCAAGCTGATCGCGCAAATCGATCGTGTCGCCGCCAGTGAAACCCGCATTTGCATCCTCGGCGAAACCGGTACCGGCAAAGAACTCGTCGCCCGCGCGATCCACGAAAAATCGCCTCGTCACGAAAATGCTTTCATCACGCTAAACTGCGCCGCTGTTCCCGCCGAACTTATCGAGTCCGAGTTGTTCGGCCACGAAAAGGGCGCGTTCACCGGCGCCGCCACGCGCCACACGGGGAAATTCGAACAAGCCGAAGGCGGCACGCTGTTCCTCGACGAAATCGGCGATATGCCTCTGGCCATGCAGGCCAAACTCCTCCGCGTCCTCGAAGAAGGCGAAGTGGAGCGCGTTGGAGGCGACAAACCTATCAAGGTGAATGTGCGAGTCATAGTTGCCACCCACCGCAATCTGGAAGACCTCGTCAAGAAAAACGAATTTCGCGCCGACCTTTTCCACCGTATTTACGTTCTCCCTTTAACCCTTCCCCCGCTCCGCGAACGCAAAGAGGATTTTCCCGCGCTGATCGTGCACTTCGCCCAACAAGTCGCTAAACAGAATGGGTGGAAAGAAAAAATCTTCTCCGAAGATGCCATCGCCGAACTCCGCCGCTACTCTTGGCCCGGCAACGTTCGCGAACTTCGCAACGTCGTCGAGCGCCTGGTCCTTCTCTCCAGCGAAGACACGGTCACCGACGACGACGTCCGCCTCGCCCTCCCCGCCGGCGAACTCTCCAGCGCCGCATCGTCCACCACCGATGCCACGCCAGGGCAGGGAACTCTCGAGCAGCGCACCGAAGCCTTTGAACGGGAAGTCCTGCTCACCGAAATTCGTCGTCACAATTTCCACATGACCAACGTCGCCCGCGCCCTCGGCCTCGAACGCTCCCACCTGTACAAAAAGTGCCAGCAACTCGGGATCGACCTCCACTCCCTCCGCAAACCCGAATAGTCAGGGTTCACGCACTGTCGCGTTGCCGCCTTAAGCCTTGTTCGTCTTGTCATCCAGAACGAAGCCGAGAATCTCAATCACCGTGTCTTGCCACACTCTCTGCGCCGCTGAGGGGTGCCAGTGTTCCGTAATCTATTGAATTGGCGTTACTTATTTATACATTCGATTTCTCTTGACAAATAACATATCGCTATATATAGTTTGCACATCGCAATATACAGAAAGGCCTCCTCTCATGACTCTCGGCGACAAACTTCGCTCCCTCCGCGCCATCGAGGGCTCGCTCCGGGGACTGGGCCGCCCCCTCACGCAATCCGAGGTGGTGACCGCCATGAAAAAGGAATTGGGCCGTGGGCTCAGTCAGGCTTATCTTTCGCAGATCGAAAGCGGCGCGCGCCCGCACATGACCAACACGTCGCGCGATTTGCTGGCTCGTTTTTTCCGCGTCTATCCGGGATTCCTGGTCGATGATCCTCCAGGCTATTCCCGCGAACTGCAATCGGAACTCCGCCTCGCCGATGCCACCGTCGATTCCTGGCTTTACGGCGGCGCCGACCAATTCACCAGCGATGCAGAATTGGCCCGCGCTCTTCGCAACATCGCGCAAGTAAACGACTCACGCGGCGCGATCCTGCTTCTTGGCGAAATCCTTCGCACCCCCGGCTTGGCCGAGCGGCTCAGCGAAGTTTTGCTACCCAATCCGCTGGCGGGTTCGGGCCATCCCCCGCCAGCCACACACAACTAATCCTCTTTCTAGAAACACCCGCTGTCCCAAGATCGACGAAGCCCGCGGAAGCCCGGCGGAGGCGGAGGTGCGTATGTCCTGGTCCGACGTGTATCTCTTCTGTTTTCTGGTTGGCGTCACCCTTAGCGTTTTTTCTTTTCTGGCTGGCGTCATCCATCTTCATGTCCCGTTGAAGTTGCATCTTCATCTGCACTTGCCGCATCCCCACGGAGCCAGCCACGGTGGCGGCCCGCATATCTCCTGGTTCAACGCCTCGACCGTTCTGGCGTTTCTCGCGTGGTTTGGGGGCGTTGGCTATCTAATGACGAGGTATTCGCACGTGGAAACGTTCTTCGTCGTGGCCATCGCTACGCTGGCCGGAATGGCCGCAGGCTGGGTGGTCCTGAAGTTCCTGGTCAAGCTGGTCGGGCCGTCCGACGAACCGTTGCGTGAGTCCGATCGCCGGGTCATCGGCGCCCTCGGCACCGTCAGCATGACCATCCGTGAAAACGGCACGGGAGAAATCATCTTTCCCCTCGGGGGAGGCCGGAGTTGTTCCGGGGCGCGCAGTGAAGATGGCCGGCCTATCGAAAAGGGAACCGAAGTGGTAATCGAGCGCTACGAAAAAGGCATCGCCTACGTAAAGCGCTGGGAAGAGTTCGTTAAGTCATGAGTTTCTGAACCGAATTACAGGTCAAGCGTTCGCTGCGGTTCGAAAAAGGGAGGTTGTTATGTTTGGGTTGCCTATGAACGTGGTTGTTGGAGCAGGAATTCTGGTAGTTGTCACGCTGATGCTCATGACCGTGATTGCCAGGATGTATCGCAAAGCAGGACCGCACGAAGCGCTGATCGTCTATGGCCTCGGCGGCACCAACGTGTACACCGGGAGGGGCACGATCATCTTTCCCATGGTGCAGACCTGCAAGGATCTCTCGCTGGAGTTGATGTCCTTCGACGTCGCGCCCCAGCAGAACCTTTACACCAAGCAAGGCGTCGCGGTCACCGTGGAAGCCGTGGCGCAAATCAAAGTGAAGAATGACAAGGAATCCATTCTCACTTCCGCCGAGCAGTTTCTAACCAAAACACCAGCGGAGCGCGATGGCCTCATCCGTCTGGTCATGGAAGGCCACCTCCGCGGCATCATCGGCCAGCTCACTGTCGAGCAGATCGTCAAAGAGCCGGAAATGGTCGGGGACCGCATGCGCTCGACCTGCGCGGACGACATGAGCAAGATGGGACTCGAAGTCGTCAGCTTCACTTTGAAGGAAGTCCGCGACAAAAACGAATACATCACCAACATGGGCCGCCCGGACATCGCCCGCATCAAGCGCGACGCCGAAGTCGCCACCGCCGAAGCCGATCGCGACATCGCCATCAAGCGCGCTGAAGCATCGCGTGCCTCCGCTATCGCCAAAGCACAAGCTGACCAGGAACGCGTCGCCGCCGAAACCGCTTCCATGGCCAAGCAAGCGGAAGCTACGCGCGACCTCGACGTCAAGAAAGCCAACTATCTGGAAATCAGCAAGAAGGCCCAGGCGCAAGCCGACAAGGCCTACGAAATCGAAACCAATCGCCAGCAGCAGACCGTCATGCTCGAACAGGTCCGCATTCAGCAGGTCGAGCGCGAAGCCCAGGTCAAGGTTCAGGATGCCGAAATTGTTCGCCGTGAACGCGAACTCATCGCCACTGTCCTCAAGCAGGCCGAAATCGAGCGGCAACGCATCGAAACGCTTGCCAATGCTGAACGTCAGCGTCTGATCAGCGAAGCCGAAGGCCGCGCTTCTTCCATCCGCGCCCAGGGTGAAGCCGAAGCCGAAATCATCTTCAAGAAGGGTGACGCGGAAGCCCGCGCGATGAACGTGAAGGCGGAAGCCTACCAGGAATACAACCAGGCCGCGGTGTTCGACAAGCTCATTACCGGTTTGCCGGAAGTTGTCCGCGCGCTCAGCGAGCCGCTCAGCAAAGTCGATAAGGTCACCATCGTCTCCACCGGCAACGGCGATGCCGCCGGCGCCTACAAACTCACGGGCGACATCACGAAGATTGCGGCGCAGGTCCCCGCGCTCTTCGAAGCACTCTCCGGCATGCAAATGTCGGAGCTACTTGGCAAGGTGCGCTTGATCGGCGACAAGACGCCAAAGCCGCTGGATCAGCCTCCAGCTAAGTCCTAACCATCTTCCGCCGGAGCGGACCAGCCGCCCGCTCCGGCGCTTCGCTTCCACTGGCCTCGGTTCTAAATGAGGCACGTAGAACGTCAAGGCACGACTTTTAAGCGTTACGGGAATTCGAACCAAATGAACGGAGGGGAGGACGTCATGGGTTTCTCACTGCAGCAAAAGCGGGCGCTCTTCTGGGGGTTGGGCATTCTGACGGGGTTGCTGCTGGCCAACCTCGCCTGGACCCAGATCGCCAACGCCATCGGCCGCTGCTTTTCGCCGTTTTAGTGTGAGTGCGGGCCGCGCCACGTTGTCGTCCTGAGGAGCGTGTTTCTTACGCGACGAAGGATCTGAACCGATCCGCTATCGCAGCATCTGCGGATCCGCAATTTCCGTCGGTGAATCAGAAAGGAGAATCATCATGGGACTGTTAGAACGTGTTAGCACTTTAATCCGCGCCAATCTCAACGATATGATCGACCGCGCCGAGGATCCTGAAAAAATGATCAAGCAAGTCATCCTCGACATGGAAAATCAATATCTCCAGGTCAAAACCCAGGTCGCTGTCTCCATCGCCGACCAGCACATGCTCGAGAAGAAACTCCGCGAACAGGAGGACACCGGCAAAGACTGGATGCGCAAGGCCGAAGTGGCTGTCGACAAGGGCCAGGACGATCTTGCCCGTGCCGCTCTCGACCGCTTCCAGACCGCTCAGCGGCTCACCCAGAGTTTCCAGGAACAGGTCAACGACCAGAAAGCGCAGGTGGACACCTTGAAAAACGCGCTGATCAAGCTCGAGCAAAAACTCGACGAAGCCAAATCCAAGCGCGAAGTGCTGCTTGCGCGCCATCGCCGCAGCATCGCTCTCGACAAAGCCGCCAAGGCCCAGGTGGCTCTCGGCGATAACTCTAACAGCGCTTCCTTCGATCGCCTCAAAGAACGCGTCACCCAAACCGAAGCCACCGCCTCCGCCGAGGTGGAGCTGATCAACGACGACGTCGCCGAGAAACTGAATCGTCTCGACCGCGACACGGAAGTCGAGCGGCTGCTCACCGACCTGAAAACCCGCCGCCTCCCCGAAAAAGTCGGCTAAGTCGCGGGAAACCTTTTGGTTCGACCAGCCTCTTAAGATAGCGCTCGGGGGAGGCGCTGCACTTTCGCCCGTGTTCGTGGGATCTGCTCACGTTGCTCCCCCCGTCGGCTGAACTGACCTGCGAAGGAGCAATTCGCCGCGAAATCCTACGCAACGTTCGTCGTCATCCCTACGGTCAGGTGGTTTCCACAGTTTTGTGGGCTGTTAAATGCTCCTCGATTTTCGATCTCTGGCGACGCGCCTGAGGTACTCTCCCTCGGTTCGTGTCCTGGCACTGTTGGCATGTCGAGAGGTTACAGGTATTTCCAGTGATTTTGGGCCAGCTGAAGCGCTCGGAAGAGACTCAAAGGGGACAAACTCCTATTCGCTCAGCGACGCCGATCCGAAACGCAATGTCCCAAACAGGAACACCTCCTCCTTCTCTCTTCTCTCGCCTGTTCTTTTTCCTTCCTGCTTCGAGCTTGCCTCGCCACTCTTTGTTTTGGCGTTGGCTCAGTTTTTCCTTCGCATCCTTGGCTACCTATGTCCTTTTGGACCGTGCCACCGTCGATCTTCAGATCTGGCACGGCGTCAGTGCCTGGTACCCGCCCATTGGATTTGCCTTCGCTTTATTTCTGGGCTTGGGAGATGCAGCGATTCCTCCCATGTTTCTGGCGGGATTTCTAGCCGGCCTCTTCAATTACCATCAGTCACCTACCGGCCTGGAATTTTTGCTGGTTAACCCGCTGATTCCTGCGCTCTATATTCTCGCGGCCCGTTTCGTCAAAAAGCGCATTAACGCAGACCTGCTGGTGCGGTCCATGCGCGATGTCCTGAATCTCCTCATGTACTCGCTGGCGGCGTCCTTTGTCGCCGCTTTCGCTGGTTCGGCGATTCTCTGTTACACGGGGAGAATTCCCTCACACGACTACTCGAAAGCTGCTTTCGATTGGTGGATTGGAGACGCCGTCGCGTTGTCCAGCGTCTCAACTTTCCTTTTGGAATTCTTTTTGCCGCGTTTGCGTCGCTTTTTGGGATTCTGTCCGAGCGATCCGCCTCCTTCCCCGAATGTCAAACTCCAGTTTCGGCGCAAGAATTTTTTGGAGATCGTCGCCTTTTGTGGGACTCTTTTTCTTTCGTTTGCTCTGGCGTTTGGTTGGAATCCAAGCCGCAGCGCCCATCTCTTTTATCTCCTCTTTCTTCCCATCATCTGGATTGCTGTCCGGCGTGGCCTCCGCGGAGCCATTGCGGGCCTGCTCGCGCTCAATATCAGCCTGGCTGCGGTCATGTACACATTGCCGAAGCGCCTGGAAGATCTCGCTGTCCTGCAGCTATTGATGTTCATTCTGTCTCTCACGGCGCTAATCCTCGGAGCCGCCAGCGACGAACGTCGCGAGGCGCAACGCCGGTCCGAGGACAAGGAAGAAAGCATCCGCCTCATCCTGGAATCCGCGGCAGAGGGAATTTGCGGTGTCGATTCTCGAGGCTTTTGCACTTTCATCAATCCCGCCGCCGTCCGCCTCCTCGGATACTCTTGTTCCTCCCAGCTCCTCGGTAAGCATTTTCATTCTCTTTGTCACCATACGCGCTCGGACGGTTCTTCCATTCCTTCTGAGCAGTGTCGCCTGATCTGTGCCGCTCAAGCGGGGCTGGATTATCACGAACTGGACGAAGTTCTCTGGCGTGCCGATGGATGCAGCTTTCCCGTCGAAATCTGGGCCCATCCTATCCGGCGCCGCAAACAGACGGATGGCGCGGTCATTGGTTTCGTGGACACAACCCGCCGCAAACAAGAAGAGGAAGCCCTCCGCAACGCGAAAGCCGCCGCCGAAGCCGCAAGTCGCTCGAAAAGTGAATTCCTCGCCAACATGAGCCACGAGATTCGCACTCCGATGAATGGCATCCTTGGCATGGCGACCCTTCTTTCCGAAACCGCTCTGGATGCTGAGCAGCGGGAATACCTTGGTCTGGTCAACGCTTCCGCCGAATCTCTCCTTCTTCTCCTCAATGACATCCTCGATCTTTCCAAGGTTGAATCCGGGAAACTTCATCTCGACTATATCGACTTTTCTCCGCAGCACTGCCTTCAGGAAGCCCTTCAATTGCTCGCGGCGGTTCCCCGAGACAAGCGCATCGACATCTGCTGGGAGTTCTCTGACGATACTCCCCACTGGGTGCGCGGTGACCCCACGCGCTTGCGTCAGGTGCTCATCAATCTGATAGGCAACGCGCTTAAATTCACTGAACAGGGAGAAGTTTGCGTCTCTCTACGTCCTCTACGGCGGGATTCCGACGGTTGCACTCTCCAATTCGTCGTTTCCGACACGGGCATTGGCATTTCGCCGCAACAATGCGGCAAGATTTTCGAGGCTTTCGCCCAGGCAGACATGTCCACCACTCGAAAATTTGGTGGCACCGGACTTGGTCTTGCCATCTCGGAGCGCCTGGTGCACCTCATGGGCGGCTCCATTGCCGTGGAGAGTGAGCCCTCTCGAGGCAGTCGCTTTACCTTCTCCATTCGTGTTACGCCCTCCAGCGACCACGCCTGTATCCCCGCTGCTCCTTTCTTGCGCGGCCAGAACATCCTCGCGGTCGTCCAGATCGAAAAAGACGCCCGCCTCCTCGATCGTTTTCTTCAGGAATGCGGCATTACCGTCCGCTTCACTCACTCCGAAGAAGAGGCTTTCCAACAAATCCATTCTTGCGGGCCTCAATTTTTCCATGCGCTCGTATTGGTTCCGGCGGTCAGTGGATTCGACCCGGAATCCCTGGCTGCCCGCCTGCGGGAAGAGATCGGCCATTGCATCCCCACAATCTCTGTCCAGCCCGTGTGTATGTTGCTTGCGAATGCAGAATCAAACACACCTCATCACCTGCGCCTGATGAAGCCTCTGCGCCGTGAACCTCTCCACTCCGCTCTTCTGGAACTTTGGGATTCTGCCTTCCAAGTGCCTTCTCCGCCCCGATCCATTCCTTTGTCCTCTTCTCGATTCCACATCTTGGTTGCAGAGGACAATGTTATGAACCAGCGACTCATTGCCCGCTTCCTCGAAAAAATGGGTCACACGGTCATGCTGGCTGTGAACGGTCAGGAAGCTCTCGACCTGCTCCAACTCCACAGCTTTGATCTCGTCTTCATGGACATGCGCATGCCCGTGAAGGACGGAGTGGAAGCCACGCGCAGGATCCGTTCCGTAGAATCTTTCACTGGCCGGCACGTCCCCATCGTGGCCCTTACCGCAAATGCCTTTGACGACGATCGCAATCAATGCCTGGAAGCGGGAATGGACGGTTTCCTTACGAAACCCGTCTCCCCGGCCGATCTCCGCAGGGAAATCGAACGCGTTATCTCAGAGGCTCACTCTACTGTCACATAGGTGCCGGTTTATCCCGGGCGCCCTGCTTTCTCCTGCAACGCTCCAGCCCACCTCGTGGCAAAATAGCGGGCGATGGTACCTTGGCTCATTGCCGTCCCCTCTTTTGTGGCTGGTTTTGCCGGCCTGGCCGCTTATGGCGCCGTCAATCCGCGTTCCCAACTCTTCGGCGCCACTCGATATCAAACCGATCACGCTCGAAAGCTCGCGCTTACCTTTGATGATGGCCCCAATCCCGCGATTACCCCGAAACTTCTCGATCTCCTTGACCGCTACCATGCCAAAGCCACATTCTTTCTGGTTGGCAGACACGTTCGAGAATCCCCTGGTCTCGTAAGAGAAATTCCCGCCCGCGGCCACCTTCTTGGCAACCATACGGATACTCACCCGAATCTTTTCTTCTGTGGCCCGGAAGAAACGCGCACTGAACTGTTGCGTTGCAGCGAAGCCATCGGGCAGGCCACTTGGGAGGAGCCGCGCTGGTTTCGCCCGCCCTTCGGTTATCGCAGTCCCTGGCTCGGCACCCTTGCGCAGCAACAGCGCATGTATACGGTGATGTGGACTCTGCTTCCCGGCGACTGGAAGGAAAGACCTGCGGATTGGCTGATTAATCGCATGAAACCTATCGCCGCTCACGCGCAGAATCTGCTTCCGAAAAATAAACCCCTGCCTCAGCCGTCCCATGGCGATGTTCTGTGCCTGCACGATGGCCACTACGCGCAACCCAACGCGGACCGCACTCGCACCTTGGCTGCCCTCGAATACTGGCTACCGCGCTGGCGCGACCTCGGCCTCGAATTTGTTACAATGAAGGAAACGAACGGGAAGGCGGTCGAGGCGTAATGGACGAACGGACGTTTTACATCGAAAAGGAAGAAACACGTAAGGTCAAGTTGGTTTGCCCCAGTTGCCGCGGCGAGTTCGAAGCCCCAGTGCGCTGGAAAGTCAGCCGCAAGAAGAAGGAGTTGCCTCGCGGCGCGAGCGAAGAAGATCGCCGCAAATTTGCCAAAGCCACGTCTTTCATGGTGCGTCTGGACGATTTGGTGGCCTGCTACAAATGCCGCAAGCGTTTCGAACTCACCGGCCAGTCCACCGTGCTCATCAGCGATAATCTAGGCGATCCCAACGAGGATCCCGAAAATTTCGGCAACCGCTAACACCCAAGCGGCCAGCGATCAGTTATCAGCGATCAGGAACCCAGTTGATTACCTCGCCATCCCTCGCGAAGTAAGGGATGATGCCTTTTTGTTTGCTCTCGTGGGCACTGCTGATTTCCTAATCGCTGATTGCCTGCTTCCTGATGCCTTAGATCTGATATCTGATATCCCCTAAAATCTCACGCACCCGCTGCTACCCTAAATCTCGGGATACATCTCAAAAAACGCATCAATCGACTGCCGAAACGTATGTTCAATCTCTTCCTTCGATCCCTCAATCAAATGCATCGCCACCCGCGCAGTCCGTCCGTTCTTCAGCACCACGGTCGCTTCCTTCACTTCCCCCAAATCATCCACCGGGAGCAACCGCATCCCGTAAATCAACGCCAATTTCGCCATCGCCATCTCCCTTCCGACGCCCAAGCCTATCGGCAAGCTCCCACCGGGTCAATCCGTCACGTCGCCAGTCCAACATCGACGAGGTACTATCACTCCCACCTGTGTTTTGGAGTAGACTTTTCGTACCACCCAATCCGGGCATCCGATCTACAACCCTCCCGCATCGGAGAAGGCAGAAGGAGACAGCCGGTGAAGCCCACAACTCAGATCTACCCGCTCCTGCAAGCTGCAGCCTTGACGCTCTTCCTCGCCTCCCTTGCCAATGCCCAAGCTCCGGAAGGCCCACAGAGTGACGCTCCTCCTCCCGCCACGAGTCCTGCTCCTGCGGTTCAGCGCGCGGCAAGCACAGGTCAAACAATTTTGATCCCCACAGGCACGCGCATCGGCGTCATCCTGGAAAGCGGCATTTCCACCGCCACGGCCAAGGCGGGCGATTCCGTCTATTTCCGCACTTCTTTTCCCATTACCATCAATAACAAAGTTGTCGTTCCGGTGGGCTCCTACTTGCGCGGCGAAGTCACGGAATCCAAGCGTCCTGGCCGGGTCAAGGGCAAGGGCGAACTTCGCATCCGTCTGAACACCATGGTTTTCCCCAACGGCTACACGGTTGACATGAACGCCGAACCACACAGCGCCGATGGGGGCCAAGTGAAAACCGATCCAGAAGGGAAAATGACCGGCCCAGGTGGAAAAGGGAAGGACGCTACGACCGTTGCGACGACGACCGCGACTGGTGCCGGTATCGGCGCGATTGCGGACGGTGGCAAAGGCGCGGGCATTGGCGCGGGCGTTGGCGCGATCGCCGGTCTCGCCGCCGTATTGTTGTCCCGAGGCCCAGAAGCGCAACTTCCCCGCGGTGCCTCGATGGATTTACAGTTGGAACACGATCTTCAGCTCGACGCCGACCAGATTCACTATTCGACCGTCGGGCAGCCGAATACCGTGGTCATCCAACAACAACCCTCATCGAACTGAGCAACGCGGCTGACAGCGCGCGGCGAAGGCCATCACGCGCTGTGGCTTCGTGTCGCCTCCAGGAAACGCATCGGACTCACGCGTTCCCAGTCCACGCTGACTTTTTTCTCGCTCACCCATTCGCGGATGAGCCGCGCGGTCACCGGCGCCAGCAAAATCCCGCTTCGAAAATGTCCGGTGGCGATCAGCAAGCCATCCATGTCGGTGGGCCCGATGATCGGTAAATGATCCGGCGAATCCGGCCGCAATCCCGCCCAGGTTTCTTCAATGCGGGCCTTTTCCAGTCCAGGTGCCAGCCTCGTCGCTTCATTCAATATCTTTTTCAATCCGCCTGCGGTCACGTCGTGATCAAACCCCGTCCGTTCAATCGTCGATCCTGCAATGATTTTTCCATCATTTCGCGGCACCAGATAAGTGTGTTCCAGCCACAGCACGCGATGAATCTCCAGGGATTCGCAGCGCAGCGCCATCATCTGTCCCTTTGCTGGAAACACTGGGGCGTACGGCGCCACGCCTTCGATGCGCGCTGAAAAACACCCTGCCGCGATCACCGTCCATTTCGCTTCCGCTTGACCCTTCTCCAGCATCAGCCCCCTGCATCGCTTGCCCGTTTTCCAGAGCGCCTTCGCGCCATTTCCGGCAAATATCTGCACGCCTTTCCGCTCCGCGGCCTTTAACGTAGCGTCTGTAAATGCTCGTGTGTCCAGCGACGCTTCATCCTCCCGGAAAATCGCCGCCTCCATTTCTTCCGTCAGCGCCGGCTCCATCTGCCGCGCTTTTTCCGCGCTCAACGCCTGCGCTTTCAGGCCGACTCCGTGTTGCAGCGCGATCACCGTGCTCAACTCTTCTTCCACATTGCCGTCTAAGATTACGTCCAGGGCGCCGTCCCTCCGGTAGCCCACGTCCATCCCGCTCAATCCTTTCACCTTGCGGATGAACTCCGGGTACAGTTCCACACTTGCCAGGCTCATCGGCACAAAAGGAATCATTTCCGCGTTCTCTGGAGCCGGCGAAATCATCCCCGCGCTGGCCCACGATGCTTCGCGCCCCGGTTCGCGCGCATCAAACAGGCCCACTTTCAGTCCCGCCTCTGCCAATTCGAGAGCAATCGAAGCACCGATCAGTCCACCGCCTGCGATAACTGCATCAAATGTTTTCATGGCCGCACTTTAATCCAACTCTGCTCAAGTCTCTGTGATGGATAACCTGATTCAAAAGCTCGCTGCCAGCTGTTTCGAAAGCACTTGCGCCTTGCTCGAAAAGTTCTTTGCCCTGACCCAATCCCCGCTTCGCATCGCCTCGCGCGCATTATCAGCGAAACCTCTCACCTTGGACACCAAATCTTCCTGCGCCGCATTCAACTGCTTGCCTTGTGCAATCAACAGGTTTTTCTCTGCCATATCCAAATTGCGTTGCGTTTCCCACTGAGCTTCTCTTGCCTCTTCTGTCGTTACCTCCGGCGCGATCGTAGGTTCCGCATGCTTGTCTACTCCTCCCGATGCCTGGGCCACGGGCGCTGCCACATGCGGCTTCGGTGGCTGGGAACGGCTTGGGCCGATCTGGGGGGGCGCCGACTGTACCTCAACCGGCAGGTCTGGAGGCTCTTCCAGCGCCACTTCCGTTGCGGGAGGTATCACCGGTTTCACCACTGCGATGAAATTCACCACCGGTTTCACTGGCGTTCTTCGGGTACCACACGCGCATGTCCACGCTACGCAGGCACACAACACCACTAGCCATCTTGTCTTCGTTTCTGTCCGCCTGATCATCTGCCTGTGCATCTCAGGATTGCCATTCTCATGCGGCCAAGGGCAATTCAATCCGGAATACTGTTCCGCGGCCGACTTCCGACGTGAAATCGATGGAACCGTTGTGAAGCTGTACGATTCGGAATGTACTTGCCAATCCGATTCCGCTTCCCCCCGGTCGCGTTGTGAAAAATAACTGGAACACTTTCTGACGGTGTTCCATGGGAATCCCTTTTCCGGTATCTCCTACGGTGATCTCCGCCATATCTCCCCTCCGGCTCAGCGTCAGTTGCAGTTGCCCTCCATCGGGCATGGCGTCCACGGCGTTCAGCACCAGGTTCAGGATCGCCTGCTTCAGCAAAGCGCGATCACCAAAGATTTCCGGCACGTCGATCGGCAAAAGCTGCGCCACTTGCACCTTCGATTTCTCCAACTGCGGCGCCGCCACCTCCAACACTTCGTGCAGCAGATCCGCCAATTGCGTTGGTTCCAGTCTCACGTCCATCGGCCGCGAAAAATCCAGGAACCGTTTCACCACGGCATCCAGCCGGTCGATTTCCGCGTCGAGCACGTTCACCGCCTGCATAGCCGCATCGTCCGTTTGCGGTGGAAGTGATTCCTTTAAATTTTCCAGCCACAACCGCATTGAATTCAGTGGATTCTTAACCTCGTGCGCCACCCCCGCCGTGATTCGTCCCAGTGCCGCCAGCCGTTCACTCACCTGCAGTTGCGTGTTGATGCTCTCAATGGAATCCAAGTCCCGCAGGGTCACCAGCGCTCCCATTCGTTCGCCCGCGCCTTGGATCTCCTGCACCGTCACGCCCACCCGCCTGCTTCCTACCTCCGTCGCCAACTCGGCCTCGGACGCAATCTCGCGCAGTTGGTCTCCCTCCAATCGCAGGGCTTCGAACAGCGGATGCCCCTCCGGGAAAATCTGCGTGACCCGCCGCCCCAAAAAATTCGATGCTGGCGCTCCCAAAAACTTTTCTGCTGCCGGGCTTACCATCACCGCCCGCGCATCTCGCGTGAACAGAATCAGTCCATCTTCCAACCCCGCCATCACCGAATTCATATTTTCGCGCAGCGAACTGAAAATCTCATGGACCCCGCGCAATTGCTGTCCCACCTGCTTGATTTTCCGCCGCACTTGCCCCAGTTCGTCGGTGCTCTCCACCGCCTTTTCGGCAATCATTGTTCCCGTGTCATATTCTCCGGCAGAGATGCGGTCCAACTGGTCGCTGATGTCCCGGATAGGCGCCAGCGCCGCGCCACTGACCACCGCGGCCAGCACCGTCGAAAGCACCAATGCTACCAACACAATCGTGATCCACTGCCGCAGTTGCGCCTCGATGTCCTTCAGCAACAGGCCTGTTTGCACCGCGACGCGCACCTCACCGAACGGTTGCTTCCGCACATTGAACGGGTACTCCACTTCGTACACCTGCGGTGTTCCGGCCAGAATCCGGATTTGCCTGACGATCGGACTTTGCACCAGTTTCGACAACGGTGGCCGTCGCGGCATAATCTTTCCTTCCAGCCTCGGATCACTCGATACCAGCACCTGTCCATCGCGGTCCACAATGGACACTTCATAAATTGACGGCAGTTCCGCTACCGCCGTCAGTTGCGCGTTCAGCGCATCGCTCGTCTCAAATACCTTTCTTACATACTCGTGGATTTCTTGCGGGTCTTCCGATGCCGGCCGCATCCCCATCACTCGTGCGTCATCATCCGCGTGGCCGGCCCACTCGAACACTTCGCGCGCCAGTTCTTTCGCCCTTGTATCGCTGTTTTGCAGCGCCTGTTGCAGTTGCTGTTCCAGGAAGACCATGGACAGCGCCAGGGTCATCAACAGCACCAGCGCTGTCATTACCATCGTTAATTTGGCACGCAGCCCTAGCTGCATCTTCTCTTACGACTCCGCTTCTACCTTGTCGCTTCCGTATTCCTTCAGTTTATTGTGCAGCGTCTTCAGGCTCACACCGAGCAACTCCGCTGCGCGCGTTTTGTTGTTGCCCGTGGCTTGCAGGGTCTGCACGATCAGTTCGCGCTCCATGGCGTCCACGGTGGTGCCGATTGGAAATTTGATTCCAGACAAATCGCTCGGGCTCTTCGTCGCCAGCTTCCCGAATTCTCCCGGCAGTGACGATCGCGAAATCAGGTCCTTTTCGCTCATAATTGCCGCGCGTTCCAGCACATTGCGCAACTCGCGAATATTTCCCGGCCACGTGTGACTCATGAAGATATCCAGCACTTCCGCGCCGATACCTCTCACGCTTTTCCCATGCTTGGCATTGATGTCGTGCAGAATGTGTTCCGCCAATAGTGGGATATCTTCCTTGTGCTCGCGCAGGGGTGGCAGGTGGATGTGAAACACGTTCAAGCGAAAGTACAAGTCCTGCCGCAGTCCTCCGTTGGCCACTGACTGCTCCGGATCCTTGTTTGTCGCCGCAAGCACGCGCACGTCCACCGGCGTTTCCGTCTTGCTTCCCAGGCGCCTCACCTTGCGGTCTTCCAGAACGCGCAACAGCTTCGCCTGCGTCGGTGCGGGCATCTCCCCGATTTCATCCAGCAGTAGCGTGCCACCATCCGCCAGTTCGAAACAGCCGATCCGCCGTTCCGCCGCGCCTGTAAACGCCCCCCGTTCGTGCCCGAAAATCTCACTCTCCATCAATGTTTCGGGGATTGCCGAACAGTTGATGGCCACAAACGGACCGCCCGCACGCGGCGAAAGCTTATGAATCGTCCGGGCCACAATTTCTTTGCCGGATCCGGTCTCGCCGGTGATCAGCACCGACGCCGAACTCGGCGCCGCCATCTCAATCACGCGCATCACGTCCTGCATGGGTTTCGATCCGCCCACCAGGTCGCCCAACCGTCCTGAGTCGCGCAATTGCCTTTGCAACACTGCCAGATTATGCGCATCTCGAGCCTTGCTCAGCGCCCGGTCCAGCAACGCTCGCAGTACCGGCCCTTTCAGCGGCTTTTCGATGTACCAGAACGCTCCTGATTCAATCGCAGCCACCGCCCGTTCCTCACTGCCTTTTCCCGTGATGATGATCGCCGGAACATTGTGCAACTCGTCTCCAAGTTGTTTCAGCAGGTCCAGCCCGTTCATCCCGGGCAGTTCGACATCCGCGATCAAAGTATCTGGCTGGAAACTGTTGAAGCGGGCCAGCGCATCTTCCGCGCTTCCCACACCCACCACTTCGTAGCCCCAACGCTGCAGCAGTTGCTCGTAGCCTTTCCGCGCGTTGTCTTCATCCTCGACAATCAGGATGCGGTCTTTCCTTTCTCCCGTTTCCACCATGCGTGACGCTCGATTTTCTTCTGGCATGCGTTTGGCCCTCGCCTGAACAAAGAACACAATTGAAACAACTTCGGGTGGGTGTTACGACTGTAACAAGCGCTTTCTCGCTTGCCAAGTCTGCCACGCGCTATCCGTTGCCCCGTTTCCCATCGTTCCGTCTTCGAAAAACATACTCAAAGTCGCCAAGCTGTACAACCTGCTTCGCGCCAAAGCCGGTGATACTTGGGAGGTCGCACTGCCGCGGACAATGCCGCCGTCCGTACTGTTTTTGTCGTCGGCCCTGACAAAAAAATCGAGGTCATGCTCGTCTGCCCCATGACCACTGGCCGCAATTTCGACGAAGTCCTGCGCGTTCTCGATTCCATTGAGCTCGCTGCCAAGCGTAAAGTCGTCGCGCCGGTGAATTGGAAGCCCGGGCGACGACGTCATCATCGAAAGAACCAAGCTGAAATATTCCGGCGGCAGGAAAAACCTTTGTCCTTACTCGCGCATCGTTGCCAGGCCCGAGTAGGCTTTGTGCTCATGGGTGCGCCCCACATCCGCACAATCTAATCCATGATTATTATCATACTGGAATATAACGGAGGCTGGATGGCAGCCGGGTTTTGAATCAACGCGATTCGTGACTAGTTTTAGAATCACCCGATTTGGTGAAACGACAGATCCTCAACACAATCCAGTTAGCGCGCTACTCCCGCACCAGATACAGCGGCCGCTCCAACTCCAATTCCAGCTTTGCGCCTTTCGGCAGATCCAATTCCTGGCCGCGCCCCGCTTCCATGAGATACGCTTCTAGCGCCGCCATCGCTGCTGTTTCCGCCGCCTCTTTCTTGTTCTTGTCCTTCACGCCTTTCACTGCTCCCATAGCGGCTCCCGCGGCCGCCGCCTGTGCCGCATCTTTCTGCGTACTGCTGCGCCCTTCGATCACGCCCTCCTGCAACGGCCCAGCCTTGATGCTGTGGTCCCCCGGCATCCCCGCCACTTCTGCCACAATGGGTAGGCTCCCAAATCGCGTGCGAATTTCATCAAACGTCAGCCACAGCTTTGCCTTTCCGGCAATCCCTGCGGGTTCCACGCGGCTGACGTGCCCGCGAATCAGCACTCCAGCAGGAAGATAGAACCCCTGGCCCGCCTCCAGCGGTTCCACCGTACGCACCCGGAACTCCTGATTCTGCTTGACCACCTTGGTGCTCATTTCCTGCTCCAGGCTCACCAGGAACCGCGTCCCTGGCACCACTGCAAACACCTCTACCGGTAGTCCATGCCGTTGCCCGTCCGCGACGTGCGCCGGGTATACCGGATTCGGCGGCGTTGGCTCATCTGTCTGCGAGCTGTCTTTCGTCAGCAGAACATCGCGGCTTACTACCGCGCCCTGTTCCTGCGCGTGCAACGCTAATGGAAGGCTTATCGTGCAGCCCAGAATCGCCAGCGCCAGAAACCAAAACTTTCCCAGTGCGTCTTGCATATGCATTCCAATCCTCCCGCTCCACGCCAGGAGAGAGCACATGCCACGCCAACTTATCGAGGTGTTTGGAACTGTTAACTACATGAAAATGAAGCTGATAACGAGCATTCGACAGGCTGGTCGCCTGCACGCTGCCAGCCTCCCACCCCACCACTGCCAGACTCACCTGACAGCCGCTTCACCCGCCAACCAACGAGCTATACTCTTCGTGATGAAACCGATTGTCGTCTCATTTCTACTAGCTTTCTTACCGGCCCTCAATTTGGCTCAGCAAACCGCCAATCCTGACCCCCAAAAGTCCACCGACTCCTCCCCAGCTCATGACCATTCCCAAATGAATGACCGCGGCGAAAAAGGCATGGGTTTCTCCCAAACGACCACAACTCACCACTTCCTGCTCAAGCCCGACGGAGGTGCCATCCAGGTCGAAGTCAACGATCCGAACGACACCGCTAGCTGCGACTCCATCCGCGCCCATCTCACCCACATCACTCACGCCTTCTCCGCTGGCGATTTTGACATCCCCATGTTTGTCCACGACACCACGCCGCCCGGCGTGCCAGAAATGAAACGCCTCGAGGACAAAATCACTTACACTTTCAAGGAAACTCCGGCCGGCGGCCGCATCCTCATCTCTACGTCCGACCCAGACGCATTGCTCGCCATTCACAAGTTTCTTCGCTTCCAGATCGAAGAACACCAGACTCACGACCCGACAACCGTGCGGTAGTATCCCTTAACAAGGCTCGACCACTCGCTGATGAACGCGGTATTAGTTCTGCGGGGGTTTGCGGCGGGTTGCCGGTGGTCCGCAACTCGGAATCCCGCCGGCAGTTCAAAGAACGCGGGATCCGGGTCTCCCAACGTAACCGTCGTCGCGGTGAACGTCTGTTTGCCCGTCCTGGGATCGGATCGGATCGACAAAAGATTCAAATCCAGTTGCGGTGAATACCACGACTCGCGTTCTATCGTCACTTTGCGATCATTGCCAAAGACACCGGGGTTAAACGTGGTTGAGTCACGGGCTCCGATAGTCTCCACCCCGGAAATGAACTGCTTTCCCAAAAACTCGTGAACAAATGATCCTTGGTCGTTCGGCAGGTCTCCCGCCTCGTTCTTTTCCGCGGTATTCACGGCAAGCGAACTCGGCGCAAAATTCAGGGCTTCGCAAACGTTCTTCTTGGGCCCCACGAAAAAGCAGTTGTGCAGTATATGAGTGCTTGGATCCGCGATCTGGATCGTCGTCATTTGTGATTCCACATTGCCGTTCTTTGGCACCAGGAACCATCGCTCCTGGTAAACTCGCCCCGACGCGTCACGGGCGATCCGCCGCTTGTTCACCAAAGTGATCGTGCCGCCGTCCCCCAGCATCCGTACCCATTCGGTTTCGAGCAGCAGCGTGAAGGGAGCATGCGGTTTCTCCGTCACCACGATGCTCTCCATCATCTCGCTCACGCCCCCATCCTCGAGGCGGGGGCGAGTCGCATTTCGTGTGACCGTTTGGGGCGCGCCGGGCGCCGTTGGACTTTGATCCTGCCCCGCCGAGTAAACCGGAGAAAGGGCAGCGCCGGCCAGTAGCAAAACGATAAGACCACGCATAGTTACCTCCGCCCGACGGGCTAGTCTGCCAGAACGAGTTGCCGCCCGAAAGTCCTTTTTTTGCGAGCGCCGGAGCGGCCGTTTCACCTGCTAGCCGTCCAAAAACCTGCGAATACGCTTCAACACCTGCGCGTACATCGCCTCTGTGACTCGGCCTGTTTGCGTGTTCTGCTGACTTGGATGGTAAACGCCAAACAACCGTGGTAAATCAGTTGCAATTTCCACTTCCGCTCCATGACCAAACTTATACGCCCCGCGCGATGCGATTGTGCCCTCGCTCTTCAAGATTTCGAGGTACGCATCCCACGCGATCTTTCCCAGCGCGAGCATCGCTTTCGGTTGCAAGAGATCCAATTCGCGTTTCAGATATCCCCGGCAATTCTGGATCTCACTCGGCAGCGGCTTATTAGCGGGAGGCGCACATCGCGCCGCCGCCGCAATATACGCATTTCGCAACTGCAATCCATCATCCCGTCGCACGGAAGTGGACTGATTGGCAAATCCAGCCTTAAACAGCGCTTTGTACAGAAAATCTCCCGAGCGGTCACCTGTAAACACGCGCCCAGTGCGATTCCCGCCGTGCGCCGCCGGCGCTAGCCCGAGGATAAACAGTTTCGCGCTCGAATCGCCGAATCCCGGCACACCGCGTCCCCAATAGTCCCAATCGCGATAAGCGCGCCGCTTCTCCCGCGCCACCTGTTCTCGATACTTCACCAGTCGCGGGCACTTCCGGCACGCACATACCTCTTCCGCGACAATCTTCAGCACCTTCTCCGCGTTCACTTCTTTCCTTTAAGAATTTCTGCGAGCACTTCGGCCTGATTTTGCTTCTCATCCTTGCTCCCGAAAAGCAAAGTCACAGTTCCGTGCTCCTTCTCCATTTTCTTCAGTTCGTTCAACAACTCTTTGTTCTTGGCGAGTTCCACCTTGTAGCGCCTCACAAATTCGCTCCAATTGCTCTCCTCATGGTGAAACCATTTTCTCAATTCATCGCTCGGCGCAATCTCTTTCATCCACAGATCGGCGTGCGCCTTTTCTTTCGTCAACCCGCGTGGCCACAACCGGTCCACCAGGATCCGAAATCCATCGTCCTTCGCTGGTTTTTCATAAACACGCTTGGTCTGAATCATGATGCTGTCCCTCGCAACAACCGCAGCACTTCGTCGTGCAAAATCCCATTGGTGCTCACGAATCGTCCCTTGTAAATGGTCCGCTCACCGTCAATCGTCGTCGATTTTCCGCCCGCTTCTTCCACGATAATCCCCAGCGGCGCCAGGTCCCACGGCTTCGAGACCCAATCCACTGCCGCTTCCACCGCCCCTTCCGCCACCAGCATGTGCTGCCAGAATCCGCCAATCGAACGGCTACTGCGCGCCGCGTCGGCCATCCGCCGCATCCTCATGCGCGCATCCATGTTCTTCGCCCAGCCTGTGCCGGTGGTAAAGAACATCGCCTCCTCCAGTCTTTTTCTCGCCGAAACGTGGATTCGTTTTCCGCCGCGGTACGCCCCTTCGCCGCGATACGCCCACCAGCGCGTTCCTTGCGACAGCGCCGGCGCGCTAACCATTCCGGCCACAATTTCGCCATCCTCTTCAATTCCCACCAACGATCCAAACGTTGGAATTCCCCGCGAAAATTCTTCCGTCCCATCAATCGGATCAATGATCATTCGTGCGTGCCCGCCACGCGCCGGGCCCTGTGGAACCTCTTTGCTCGTTTCCTCACCCACAACGTCAATCGGCAGCCCGCTCTCCGCCACTCTTTGCAGTGCCATCGCTTCCACGGCCTTATCCGCGACCGTCACCACTGTTCCATCGTCCTTCTTCTGCGCGCCAATTTTCTCCGTCCGAAAGTACTTCATTGCGATGGCGTCCGCCTCGTTCGCAATTTCTTCCAGCAACGCTCCATATTTCTTCCCGTATCCCATTCGCGTTTCCCTTTGTCCCATCTACTCTGCAATGTGCTTCGCAAGAGCGGCTTCCTGATATCTGATATCCTCCTTAGAATACATGAACGCTCCATCCAACACCGGCACCATTCTCGACCGCATCCTGGAAGCGCGCCGCGCCGAAGTCGATCATCGCAAACGCGTCCTGCCGGAAACCGCGCTCAAATATGGCGTAAAAGCCGCTTCTCCGGTTCGCGATTTTGCCGCCGCTCTTTCCCGTGACGCCTTCAACGTGATCGCTGAACTTAAGCCCGCCTCACCTTCCCGCGGTGTAATTCGCGAACCGTTCGATGCGCCCGCCCTGGCCAAGTCCCTCGAATCCGCTGGTGCCGCAGCTCTCTCGGTTCTCACCGAGGGCGAATTCTTTCGTGGCTCCCTGAAAAATCTTCGCGACGCCCGCAAAGAGGTGGCGCTTCCCGTCCTTCGCAAGGATTTCATCTTCGATCCCTGGCAAGTCTGGGAAACCCGCGCCAACGATGCCGACAGCTTTCTGCTGATTGTCGCCGCGCTCGCCGACCAACTCCTGGGCGACCTGATCGCCCTCGGCCGCGAACTACGGATGGAACCCCTAGTCGAAGTTCACACGCGCCCCGAGCTCGATCGTGCACTTGCCGCAGGTGCTCGCATCATGGGTGTAAACAATCGCGATTTGAAGACCCTGTCCGTGCGCATGGAAACCTCCTTCGAGTTGATCGAGCAGATTCCCGATGACTGCGTGGCCGTCGCTGAATCCGGCCTTCGCACTCACTCCGATCTTCACAATTTACGCTCCGCCGGTTTCGACGCCTTCCTGATCGGTGAACACCTCATGCTCGCCCCCGATCCCGCCGCTGCTCTCTTTCAACTCCTGAATCCCGCAAAATAACCCGCTACCAGCCAACTTCCAGTAAGATACTTGCCATGGTCCGGGTAAAAATCTGTGGCATCACCAAATGGGAAGACGTCAAACTCGCCGCTGATCTGGGCGCCCACGCCATCGGCCTCAATTTCTATGAAGGCAGCCCGCGCTGCATCACGCCGTTCGCGGCCACGGAGTTGATCCGCCGCTTACCCGTATTTGTCGCGCCAGTCGGCATCTTTGTGAACTGGGCCCAAGCTCCCATCGCGGCTCTCTGCAAAGCGCTGCGACTTTCCGCCGCTCAACTTCATGGAGACGAGACCGCGCAAACGGTTGACGCGGTGGCTCGCCGCTTGCCGGTCATCAAAGCCCTGCGCATGGGGCAAGGAAGTGAAAAACTGGAATTTTCCAGCTTTCGCACTGCTGCGGCTTTCCTTCTCGATTCTGCACTCTCCGGCCAATACGGCGGCAGCGGCACCACCGGCAATTGGCACATCGCTCGCACCGCCGCGCAAACCCAACGGATTATCCTCGCTGGCGGACTCACGCCAGAAAATGTCGCCGAAGCTATCCGCATCGTGCGTCCCTATGCCGTTGATGTTGCGAGTGGCGTTGAAGCCCGCCCGGGGAAAAAAGATCCCGTCAAACTTCGAGCCTTCTTCGACGAAGTCTCCCGCGCGAGCCGCGAAATTTCCTAGGGTCTTGGCGAATCGGAGCTTCAGTTCCTCCCGATCTTCGAAGCGCTCCGGCATTCCGCGTTTGGCAAAGACTAGACTCGGCTTCAGCCCAGGGAAAACTCTTCGACCTTTTCCGCATCCACCCGTCGTCAAGGTACAATAATCGACTCAACCCATGACCACGCAGCTCACCATCCCCGCCTCGGTTCCCGGGCGCTTCGGCCCCTACGGTGGACGGTATGTGCCGGAAACGCTGATGGTGCCTCTTTACGAACTCGAGCGCGCCTACGAACAGGCGAAAACCGATTCCGCCTTTCAGGCGGAATTCCATGACCTTCTCAAGAATTTTGCCGGTCGTCCCACGCCTTTGCAATTCGCTTCACGCCTCACCGCGAAACTGGGCGGCCCACGCATCTATCTGAAGCGCGAAGACCTCCTGCACACCGGCGCGCACAAGATCAATAACGCCATCGGCCAAGGCCTTCTGGCGGTAAAAATGGGCAAGCCGCGCATCATCGCGGAAACCGGTGCGGGTCAGCACGGCGTTGCCTCCGCCACGGTAGCCGCCCACCTCGGCCTGCAATGCACCGTGTACATGGGCACGGAAGACATGGCCCGTCAGGCCCTCAACGTGGCCCGCATGCGCATGCTTGGCGCAGAAGTCATAGGCGTGGAATCCGGCAGCAAAACCCTGAAAGACGCCATCAACGAAGCCATGCGCGACTGGGTCACCAATGTCCGCAACTCGCACTATCTCCTCGGTTCCGTTCTTGGCGCGCATCCCTATCCCACCATGGTGCGCGATTTTCAGTCCGTCATCGGCCGCGAAGCCCGGGAACAAATCCTCACTGCGGAGAAGCGCTTGCCCACTCATCTCTACGCTTGCGTCGGTGGCGGCTCCAACTCCATCGGCCTGTTCCACGAATTTCTCAAGGACACGGACGTCAAAATGGTTGGCATCGAAGCGGGCGGCCGGGGCAACGGGCTTGGCGAACATGCCGCGCGCCTCGCCGCGCATCAGGGTTTTACCGGCGCGCGTCCGGGCGTCCTGCAAGGTACTTATACCTACGTCCTACAGAACGAAGACGGCCAGATTGCTCTCACACATTCCATTTCCGCCGGACTCGATTACCCCGCCATCGGTCCCGAGCACGCCTGGCTGGCCGATCAGCATCGCGCCGAATATGCCGCCGTCTCCGATTCCGCCGCTCTCGAAGCTGCCAAACTCCTGTCGCGCACAGAAGGCATCATTCCCGCACTTGAATCTGCACACGCCATAGCCGGTCTCATCGAGCGCCTCCCGCAATTCACTCCAAACGATCTCGCCATCATCAATCTCTCCGGCCGCGGCGATAAGGACATGGACACGTATAAGCGCCTGCTTTAATCTGGCCAAATCCTGATGACCGCCGCCCTCCATGACTCGACCCGCATCTCCAAGCGTTTTGCAGAACTTCGCGCCGCTGGAGGGATCGGCATCGTTGCTTACATCACTGCTGGCGATCCTACGCTTGACGCCACGCACAAGTTCGTTCTCGCGCTAGCCGAAGCCGGCGCCGATGTGATCGAGCTCGGCGTGCCCTTCAGCGATCCACTCGCTGACGGCCCCACGATTCAGCGCGCTTCCGAACGCGCCCTCAAATCTGGCACCACGCTAGCCGGGGTCCTCCAGCTTGTCAGCCGCATTCGCCAATCCAGCCAGGTGCCCCTCGTGCTCTTCAGTTACTACAATCCTATCCTGCAGATGGGCCTCGAAAAATTTGCCGCCACAGCCGGGCAAGCCGGCGCCGACGGCGTTCTCGCTACCGATCTCACGCCCGAAGAATCCGACGAATACCGCCGCATCCTCCACGCGCATGATCTGGACACGATCTTCCTTGCCGCGCCCACCTCCACGGACGAGCGCCTGAAAATCATTGCCGCCGCCAGTTCCGGTTTCCTTTATCTCATCTCCCGCACCGGCGTAACGGGAGCAAAGGATTCTCTTCCCGACGAGCTACCTGCGTTACTCCGCCGCGTTCATCGCTTTACGGATCTTCCCATCGCCGTTGGCTTCGGTATCTCGCTCCCCGGCCACGTCAGTGTCCTTGGCGGGCTGGCGGACGCCGCGGTCGTGGGGTCCGCGCTCGTCTCCGAAATCGAAAAGGCTTCCAGCCCGGATGCCGCCGCTGCCGCTCTCCGCGAGCGCGTTCAAAAACTCAAGGAAGCCGGTCGCCACGGCCTTTCCCGTCGCGAGGCCACCCCATGAACATCTCCGACTGGCGCCAGCGCATGGACGAAATCGATAAGAAACTGGTTGAACTCCTCAACGAACGTTGCAAATGCGCCCTGGAAATTGGCCATATCAAACAGCAATCGAATATTCCCCTCTACCAACCAACTCGCGAAAAAGAAGTTCTGGCCAACGCCGAAACCAACAATCAGGGCCCACTCTCGCACGCTGCTATCCGCCGCCTCTTCGAGCGCATCATCGACGAAGCCCGCTCCGCCGAGCGCATTGCCATGTACGGCGAATCTTCCACGACGGACGATGATAAAAACAAATGAGCGCAACATGTTTCGCAATCCGGTTTGCACTTGGAGTGCGGCAACCCTGCGGCCGTTTTTACGATCTTAATTTCACCTCGGCGGGGACGGCCGGAAGCCTGCTCCTGCAGTCCCTGCACTTGTTATTTGCCCAATTTAGCCCAGGAATTGAGGACTAACCATGGTCATTGTCATGCACGAAGACGCCACCGATGAGCAAATCCAGCACGTCATCGATCGAGTTGTCGCCAGCGGTTTCGATGTACACCGCTCCACCGGCGCTTCCCACACCGTGCTCGGCGCCGTCGGCGTCCATCGCGATTTCGATCACCGCGATTTCGAACTTCTTGAAGGTGTCCGCGAAGTTATCCGCATCACGCAACCGTTCAAACTCGCCAGCCGCCAGTTCAGGCCGCAAGGCACCATCGTCGACCTTGGCCGCGGAGTGGCCATCGGTGGAAACGAACTCGTCGTCGCTGCCGGTCCCTGCTCCGTCGAATCCGCAGAGCAGATCAATGCGATCGCGGAGGCGGTCTCCCAGGCGGGCGCCAAGATTATGCGCGCCGGGGCGTTCAAGCCACGCACTTCTCCCTACGCATTTCAGGGCCTCGGCGAAAAGGGTTTAAAGCTCATGCGCGATGCCGCTGATAAATTCGGTCTCTTCGTTGTCAGCGAAGTGATGGACCTTTCACAGATCCAGATGATGGGCGAGTACGTGGACATGTTCCAGGTGGGCGCCCGTAACATGCAGAACTATTTCCTTCTGCGCGCCCTCGGCGAGTCGCCAAAACCTGTCCTCCTCAAGCGCGGCATGTCCGCTACCATCGAAGAACTACTCCTCAGCGCCGAATACATCCTCTCTGGAGGAAATTACAATGTGGTCCTTTGCGAGCGCGGCATTCGTACCTTCGAGAATTATCTTCGTAATACTCTCGATATCGCCGCGATTCCCGTGATCAAAAAGCTCTCGCACCTCCCCATTGTCGCCGATCCCTCACATGGCACTGGCCGCCGCGATAAAGTGCCTCCGATGGCTCGTGCCGCCGTGGCCGCAGGCGCCGATGGCCTGCTGATCGAAGTTCACAACGACCCGGACCACGCCCTCTCCGACGGCGCGCAGTCTCTCACTCCCGGCGAATTCTCCCAGCTCATGGGCGAAGTGCGCATCATCGCTCCCGCTGTTAACCGCCACCTTTCCTGATGCTGTCGTTCCATCGTATCCCTGCGAATCGCTGTCAACTCTGCGTCTCGGCATCAGGTTCTTTCTTTCTTTGCTTTGGCCATTTGCACGTCGGCTGTAGACTGTCGGCTGTCAGCAAACCATGCCTCATCTGATCCAACGCGTAACCATCCTCGGCACCGGCCTTATTGGCGGGTCATTCGCGCGCGCCCTTCGCAAATATACGACAGACATCCACATCGTCGGTTGGGACCGCGCCGAAGTGATTTTGGAAGCGCGAAAATCGGGCGCGATTGATGAAGGTTTTTTCGAATCCCTGGAACCCGCCATTCGCCGCGCCGATTTGATCTACGTTGCTTTGCCCATCGCCAACACTTTGGATCTTCTGCCGGAACTCGCGCAGCACGCCCCGCCGCATGCGTTGGTCACCGATTCCGGCAGCACCAAGCAGCGCATCTGGCAGGCCGCCACGGAACTGTTTGTCGAAGAAATCGGCCCTATTTTCCTTGCTGGGCATCCCATGGCCGGCCGTGAGCTTGCCGGTTTCGCGCATGCCGACGCCGACCTGTTCCAGAACACCACTTACGCGCTGGTCGGCAATGTTGACGACACGCACGATCCGCGCATCACCGCCTTCGTCAAAATCCTGGAGAAAATCGGCGCACGCCCGTTATGGCTCGGCGCGCAACAGCACGATTACGCCGTCGGCCTCGCCTCGCATCTTCCGCAACTCGCTGCCGTGGCTCTGGGATCATTTCTTTACGACCACCTTGACGAGAAAGGCTTGCCCATTACCCTCGCTGGCCCTGGTCTTCGCGATACATTGCGGCTCGCCGGCAGCCCCTATTCCACTTGGCGCGATATCGTGCTCACCAATCGCGAAGTACTCTCCGCTGCTCTTGATCTCCTTGCTCGCCGCCTCGACGATCTCCGCGAGCGCCTCGGTTCCCGCGATCTCGAAGCCGATTTCGACGCCGCCAACGAACTCTACAAACTCCTGCGCTCCCTGTAGGGACCGCTTTCTGAACCGGTCCGGTTTCGCCAGGTCCGCGCCACTTTCGTGTTTTCAAGCAACTGCGGTAAACTTCGCGCGAGAAACATTTCATGGACAAACGCATCACCTCGCCTGACGCCGCGCTTGAAAATCTCCGCGATGGCATGACTATCCTTATGGGCGGCTTTGGCCTGTGCGGCATTCCCGAAAAACTCATTGACGCGGTCTGGCGTAAGGGCACCAAAGATCTAACCATCGTCAGCAACAATGCGGGCGTCGACGGTGCTGGTATCGGTCTGCTTTTACAGAACCGCCAAGTCAAAAAAATGGTGTCTTCTTATGTCGGCGAAAATAAACTTTTCGAGCAACTTGTGTTAAGCGGCGAACTGGAAGTGGAACTAAATCCGCAAGGCACGCTCGCCGAACGCCTGCGCGCGGGCGGCGCCGGAATTCCCGCGTTTTACACACCCACGGGCTATGGCACGCTGGTCGCCGAAGGAAAAGAAACCCGCGAATTCGATGGCCGCCACTACGTCCTGGAACATGCCCTCCATGGCGATTTCGCCTTCATCAAAGCGTGGAAGGGCGACCGCATGGGCAACCTCCTGTACCGCAAAACAACGCGCAACTTTAACCCCATGATGGCCACTGCGGCCGATTACGTCATTGCGGAAGTCGAGCAATTGGTCGAACCTGGCGACATTCCACCCGACCAGGTCCACACGCCCGGGATTTTCATCGACGCGATTTTCGAAGGTGCGCCTTATATCAAGCGCATCGAAAAACGGACCGTGAGGAAGGGGTGACCTTGTTTTTTTTGCGGTCGTGGGTCTTGTAGTTAGTGGGTTTCCAATCGTGCGCCTTGCCTACCAACTTAGAAGAGGTGAGCTCTACGATCAACGATGGAAGGCTTATGGAAATCGTCAAGACAATCCTATGTTGTATTGGTCCAGCATAATATTGGAGAGCCTGATTGTATTAATGCCGCTCTCCATATGCATATTAGTGGTCACAGGTACCAAGAATTGAGCGACCCAAGGCTTGGATTTTAGGTTTTGACTGTTAGCCGTAAACTGCCTTTATGACCGACGACCAAAAACGCGAACGCATCGCCCGCCGTATCGCCCTGGAACTGCGCGATGGCTACTACGTCAACCTGGGCATCGGCATGCCCACTCTGGTCGCGAACTACGTTCCCAAAGGCATGGACGTGATCCTGCAATCGGAAAATGGCATGCTCGGCGTCGGCCCGTACCCCCTGGAATCGGAAGTTGATCCCGATCTCATCAATGCCGGCAAAGAGACCGTCACCGAAATTCCCGGCACTGTTTATTTTTCTTCCGCCGATTCTTTCGCCATGATTCGCGGTGGCCACGTCGATCTCACTGTCCTCGGTGCGCTGCAGGTGGACGAAAAGGGAACTCTCGCCAATTGGGCCATTCCCGGCAAGATGCTGAAAGGCATGGGCGGTGCCATGGACCTGGTCGCCGGCGCCAAACGGGTTTATGTCGCTATGGAGCACGCCACCCGCGACAATAAGCCCAAGATTCTAAAAAAATGCACTTTGCCCCTCACGGGCGTGGAAGTCGTCGATCATATCGTCACTGAACTCGCCTTCATTGACGTTACTCCCCAAGGGCTCCTCCTTCGCGAAATTGCCCCGGACGCTACAGTTGAGCAGGTGCAGTCCCTGACCGAACCAGAACTTCTGCTTCCGCCCAACGGGCCGGTTCTGATGTCAGCCTAGTTTCTCTGGCTGAACCGTGCCTACGAGGCCGCCGCGAAGTAAGCGCTCCCGGCAGGCGGTTTCTCCTTCGTCACTCACGTGGTTTCGTCCTGACAATCGCCAATCCCTGTGCGGTAAACTCACTGGAGGGCCAATTACAGGGCAATCATGAACCCCAACTCCATCGTGATCGTCAGCTTGCACTCCCCCAAGGAAAAAATCTGGGGCATCTTGCTGGACATCAATCCCAGCGGCGTCACCGTTCGCGGCATCGACCTCAACTCTTTCGATCATTTCGTCAGCGAAATCAACCAGCTTGATGCCGAGCGCATCGGCCTTCCCACTGTGTTTTTTCCCATGACCCGCGTCGAACGCATTTCCCTCGATGAACCTTCTGGCTCGATTCCCAGCATGGCGGAAATCTTTCAGCGGAAGATCGGCCGCTCACTTTTCGATTACCTCGCCCAGTTCGCCTGATCTGCGTTATTCTGTCCCCCAATGAAAGCCCGCATCTGGACGGTACCTAATCAAATCACACTTCTGCGCCTCGGCTTTCTGCCTTTCTTCCTGATTCTTGTGCTGTACGAAGAATTTCGCTGGGCTCTGGTGGTGTTGGTCTTTGTGGCGCTCACCGATGCGATTGATGGCTTCTTAGCGCGCAGGCTGCATCAAAAGTCCGCTCTCGGCGCTTACCTCGATCCCATCGCGGATAAGTTGTTGCTCTCATCTTCGTTCGTTGTGCTCGCGATGGGGAAAAAGATCGCCTGGTGGCTCACCATGATGGTACTCAGTCGCGATGTGCTGTTGTTAGTGGTCGCGGCGGTGATTCTCATCGTGCAAGGCTATCGGCCATTCCCACCCAGTCTTCTCGGCAAAGCCACCACGTTTTTTGAAATTGCTCTCGTATTCTTTGTAGTGTACGCCGCAGCCTTTCCGAACGATCGCGCGCTCTTGCTGATCCACTACATGGCATACCTGGTTGCCGTACTGGTCTTCGTGTCCGGCTTCCACTATGCCTTCGTCGTCGCCCGCCGCCTCCACGCTTCCTAAGAACGAATCCGCCGCGGCCAGCTACCCTGGCAAGGCATCCGAATAATGCAGAACCATCAACACGAAACTCGCAACTACAACAAGCCCCGCTAGCCAACCCAGAGCATAAGCTTGGCTGCGTTCTTTTCCCGCGTTGGGCAAGCGGTCCGCAAAAACCTTGCCCAACAAAAAGCCTGCCGCCAATCCGCCAAAGTGCGCCCAGTTGTCTGTCCGCAATCCACCGGCCAAGAACCCCAGCGCAAAGATGGTTACGACCCAGGAAATCAGGCGAGAACGCAACTCCTTCATCTGAAGACCACCACGCCGTGTCGTAATCGCTATCAGCAGGCCGATGATCCCCAGAATTGCGCCACTAGCGCCCACGGAAAAATGTCCTGCCAAAGCGCTCACCAGAAAGCTTGCTATGCCCATGACCACATACAAAAACAAATAGCGTGCGGAGCCGTACACTTCCTCCACCATTGGCCCGATATCCAGCAAAACCATCATGTTGAAACCAATATGTATCAGGCCTCCATGCAAGAACATGGCCGTCACTAGTCGATACCACTCATGACCCGCAAAAATGCTGGGCCCAAAACAGGCTCCCAATCGATACAATGTCTCCCCGTCCATTCCCCACAGAATGCTCAGACCCCCCATCTTGCCCGCGTGCATCGTGCCCATGACCTCTGCGGCAAAAACAATCACGTTCAAGATCAAAATCGCTGTGGTCACTGGCGCGTGCCCGCCGAAAAATTCGCTCAGCCCTTTGCTCCAGGCCGCCAATCCAAATCGTAAATTCGTTCCGCATACATGGCAGCGCGTGGCAGTGACTCCCACCAATGAGCCGCACGCCGGGCAAAGCTGTGGACGCCGCTCGCCTCTGCCAAACATTCCGCCAAACATTTTCTTCAAGCGCTCCACGCGCATTTGCCAGTGATAGGGAAGGGCCAACACTCCTCCTTGCAGCCTGTTTCGTGCGTTCCTATAATACCGGAATCGCGTCTTTCGCACCGGAACGGGGAGCATATGGACAAATTTGAAGAACTGGGCCGCCGTCTCGACGAGGAATTAACTCGTCTCCGCAAATATGTGGAAGAAGAAGTCGCCCCGGAAACCGAAAAGCGCACCGCGCAATTTCTCCGCGAAGTCGCCGAGAAGTTGGCGGAAGCTTCGCGCAAGCTCGAGTCCCGCGTTGCCGCTCGCCACGCCCAGAACTCCGAGCAGCAACCGAAGTCGTGACACGCTCCCATCTCTCGCTGCTGGCGCTCACCGGCTCAATCTGCCTGGTCTCAGTTGGTTGCGCCGCCAAGCGTCCGGTCTCCGCTGCGCCTCCCGCGCAGCCCTCGCCCACTCCCAGTACCACCGCCGAAAGCGCCAAAAACGCCGCGAATGTGCCTCCGGCTCGGCATCCCAAAACTCCGCCCACGCCCGCTCCTGCCGGTTACACGGAAGAAGGCAATGCCTCCTGGTACGGCAATCCCTTCAACGGCCGCCGCGCTTCCAACGGCGAAATCTACGACATGCACAAACTCACCGCCGCGCATCGCACCCTGCCTTTCGAAACGATGGTACGTGTCACGAACTTAAATAACGGCAAATCCACGACCGTCCGCATCACCGATCGCGGCCCGTTCGTCGACAATCGCATCATTGATCTTTCACTGGCCGCCGCACGCGAAATCGAATCGGTCGGTCCCGGCGTAGTTCCTGTCCACCTGGAGGTTCTCGGCAACGTGGATGTTACGGGCGGATTCTTCACTGTTCAGGTGGGATCCTTCCGCGATCGCGCCAATGCCGAGCGTCTTCGTGACCGCCTCAACCTTACCTACTCGCCCATTCTTATTCAGCAGTATGATTCTCCCGAAGGCACGTTCTACCGCTTGCGAGTCGGCAAAGTTTCCGGGGAAGACGCAGCCAAGGACCTTGCCGAACAATTGCGCAACAAAGAGGGTTTCACCACCCTGGTTTTTCGGCTGGATGACACGATAAAGCCCGCAGGAGTCAATTAATGGACGAGAACTGCGTTTTCTGCAAAATCGGCGCCAAGAAGATCCCGTCCAAGCTCGTTTACGAAGACCCGGACATCTTTGCCTTCGAGGATATCGCGCCGCAAGCGCCCACTCACATCCTCATCTGCCCGAGGAAACATTTCGCAGCGCTGCACGACGCGTCCGCCGAAGATCAATCCACGCTCGGGAAGTTGCAACTTGTTGCTGCCAAGCTGGCCAAGGAGCGCAATCTTATCTCCGGCTATCGTACCGTGCTCAATAACGGCAGCGGCGCCGGGCAATCCGTCTTTCATCTGCACCTGCATCTTCTCGGTGGACGCAATTTCCGCTGGCCGCCGGGCTAGCCCGAATCCGTCGTCGGATGTAACTTGAGTGGCTAGTTAAGAATGCAGTCGTGATCCTAAGAGCGCTTTCTGCGCGCGCAGGATTTGAAATTGTAAACGTCCGATTTTTGCGGTTGTTGGCTGGTTAAATTCATGTCTCGGGAGGCACAATGCCACTTCAACGCCTGACTCGCAGAACGACTCTTCTCGCTCTTTTGGTTTGTTTAGGCGGGATGGACAACCTGGCGGTCGCTCAGCAAAGACCCGCCTCCGCCGCGCAACCGGGCGAACTCACCATAGATCGCATCTACGGCCAGCCCAGCTTGAGCGGCCGATTGACCCGCAGCATCGCATGGTCTCCCGACGGCAAGAGACTCACTTTTCTTGACACCAAGGGCACGGGCAAAGACGCCAGAACCGAACTGTGGGCTCTGGACACATCTTCGGGTGAACGCGCCCTGCTGATCTCCGCAGAAAAACTGGAAAACATCTTCCCTGCTTCTCCCACCAAACAGTCGCAGGCAACCGGAGCCGGACGCCACGCGCCCGCTCAGTATCAGTGGGCTCCCAGTGGGGATGCGCTGCTCTTCGAAGGCACGAACGCGCTCGCCTGGTTCGATCTGAAAACTCAATCGGGCCGCGTCCTCGTCTCCGGCAAAGAAGAACTCAACGACGTCAAAATTTCTCCAGACTCGAAGTACGTCAGTTTCATCCGCGATCACAATCTCTGGCTCGTCAGCACGGCGGACGGCAAGGAACGTGCCTTCACCACCGGAGGCACCGAAAAAATCCGCAAGGGTGAACTCGACTGGGTTTATCCCGAAGAACTGGAGCTTTACACCGCCTACTGGTGGGCCCCGGACTCTTCCGCGATCGCTTATCTGGAGATGGACGAGACCAAAGTGACGCAATTCGCGCTCGTCAACTTCGAATCCTATAGCGGTGAAGCGGAACTGCAGCGCTATCCCGTCGCCGGTGGCGTGAATCCGGTAGTGCGTGTTTTTGTCGGGAATGTTAACGGTGGCGAACCGCGCTTAATGGACATCGGCGCGAACACCGATATGTACACACCGCGCTCGGACACGGACATCTACATCCCGCGCGTGAATTGGCTGCCCGACTCGCGCGGCCTATCCATCCAGCGGCTGAACCGCGATCAAAACGTCCTCGAGTTGCTGTTGGCCGACGCTGCCACCGGCAAGTCTTCCACCCTGCTCACCGAAAAGGATCAGTATTGGGTCAACGTCAGCGACGACTTGCATTTCCTCAAGGATGGCAAGCGTTTTGTATGGTCCAGCGAACGCACCGGCTATCGTCATCTCTATCTCTACGGCCTCGACGGTAAACAAATCGCGCAGCTCACTAAGGGCGATTGGGAAGTCAACCATGTCGATGGTCTCGACGAAGCGAAGGGCATCATCTATTTCACGTCAACCGAGAAGTCTCCCATAGAGCGCCATCTCTATCGGGTCAGTCTGGATGGTAGCGGTTTTGCGCGAATCACCAAAGAAGACGGCATGCACACAGTGAATCTGTCTCCCACCGCGAATGTCTATGTCGATACCTACTCAAACGCAATGACTCCCCCGCGACAGGATCTTTTCCGCACCGACGGCACGAAAGCCTCCACGCTGAATGAAAACAAGGTGAACGAACTGGAGCAATACCATTTATCCCCGGTCGAATTTTCAACCGTGAAATCCCACGACGGCGTTCCCCTCAATTGTTTTCTGATCAAGCCGCCTCATTTCGACCCCGCGAAAAAGTATCCCGTCATCGTCTACACCTACGGCGGCCCGCATGCCCAAGTTGTGCTCAATGCTTGGGCCGGCTCCGGCCTGCTGTGGCACGAGATGATGGCGCAGAAGGGCTACATCATCTTCGCCCTGGACAATCGTGGCTCTGCGGGACGTGGCCACGTATTTGAAGAACCCATTCAGTACCGTTTTGGCGGCCCCGAACTCTCCGACCAGCGCGACGGCGTGGCCTGGTTACAGCAACAACCGTGGGTTGATCCCCAGCGCATCGGCATTTGGGGATGGAGCTATGGCGGACACATGACGCTGCACGCCATGTTTGAAGCAGGCGATTTATTCAAGGTAGGTTTCGCCGGCGGTCCGGTGACTGAGTGGCACTACTACGATTCCATCTACACCGAGCGCTACATGGGTCTGCCGCAACAACACGAATCCGGTTACAAAGAATCTTCTCCGTTGACCCACACAGAAAATTTCAAGGGAAAACTGCTCATCGCCCAAGGCACCGGCGACGACAACGTGCACTACTCCAACACTCTCGCGTTAATCAACGATCTCATCAGCCGCGGCAAATACGTCGAAGTCATCGCCGCCCCCGGCCGTGGCCACGGCGTAAGCGATCCCCCAGCCCGCAAAATCGTCTGGGGCCGCGTCACCCAGTTCTTCCTCGATAATCTCTAACCAGCGCTGTTACGACAAAAGATTTGTGATTCCTAAAAAAAACGCGGTGTCATCCTGAAGCGATCCGATGAGGATCGAGGAAGGACCTCAACGTAATGCCCGAGCAGACAGTATTCGGTGGCCTAAGGAAGTTCGTTGACAATTTCACTGTGTATTGTGGCAATGTGTAATCTGGGTAAAGAAATGGACAACTTAACTAGCTCCGAATTGCCTCCGGACGCGCTGCTTGCTCTCGCGGGTTCTGGCAAAGAGCTTTGGGCTGACGAGCACGCCGATGCATATGTTTACCGCCTGAGAGAAGGTTGGGACTGAAAAACGGTAAACTCGTCATTCCGAACGGAGTCTTTGGAGTGAGGAATCCCTCTTCGACCTCACAACGCTACGCCGAACTCGCTTACTTCGCCTCTAGATCGACATCCTTAATCGGCAAATCCCAGTGCCCGTCCAGAATCTCGAACCGTCGTTGTTCTTCTTTCTTATATATTTCCTGATCGGGGAAGAGCTGCTTCATCAACGCCGCGGAATCATACCCATCATGCGCCACCGCCGCATTCTTGTACACGATGGTCACACGGTAATCCCACCGGCCATCTTCGGTAGTGTGGTACACCGGCGCTACCGCGGATACCTTTAGGAATCGTCCCATTTCCACTTGTTTCTTCAGCAGCGGGTAGTGATTCTTCTTGAACAATGTAATGAACTCGTCCGCGTGGCCCCATTTCGTTTTGTAGTAGTACTCAATGACAAACGGCTTGTCCGTTTGCAGAGCGGCTTGCGACCGCGCGTGACCCATCACTCCAAATACAAGAATGACGACGACGATGAAGAGTCCCAAAAGGAGCACGGCGCGAAGCCAGGAAGGTTGCGACATGGAATTTTCCCCCGAAGTTTTGCGGATAGCGGCATTGTAGCGCTATTTCGTGGTCTTGGAGCCGCAACTTTCGGTACCGGGCGCGCCCCTACTCTCAGTACGCTGCGCGTGTCAGTCGATCGCGAATCGCCGCCCAGTCCTGCGTTTCAGGGGGAAATTCCACCGCAATCCAGTCCAGTCCGTGCTGGTCCAGTTCGTGTAGTTGTCGATAGAGCTGCGCTGCATACGCCTCTGCGTGCGCAGGCATGCGAATGGTCTGAGCCGCATCTGCCTCATGTTCGATCCAGAGATATGCGCCGCGACCCTCCTGCGGGAGCCGCCCGTGGTTCACCAGCAAAATGCGTGTGCGAGGGCTATAGTGCTTTTTGTGCTGACCCGGCGAGCGATGGGCCGGCTCAGGAGCGTCCACGGCTGCGACGGTCTCTTCCACAAACGCCATCCCTGGGCGGAGCACTTCCAACCCATCTATCGTCACGGCCACTACGGTCGACTCCAGCCCCACTTCGCAGGGCCCGCCATCCAGCAGGAAAGGAGTCTCGTTGCCGAACGCTTCTCGTACGTGTTGAGCGGTAGTCGGAGAAAGCTGCGTAAATCGGTTCGCGCTAGGCGCGGCAATGGGAACACCTGTCGTGCGCAACAACTCTAGTGCCACAGGGTGACGCGGCATGCGCAGCCCCACGGTGGAAAGGCCGGCCGTCACCTCATCCGGAATCGATTGCTGTTTCGGCACCACCAGCGTCAACGGCCCAGGCCAATATTCGCGCGCCAATTGTTCCGCTTCTTCAGGCCATTCCACGGCCAGGCGCCGGGCCTGTTCGATGCTGGCAACGTGCACGATCAAAGGGCTGCTAGATGGCCTTCCTTTGAGGGCATAAATCTTCTTCACTGCTGCTGCGTCCAGCGCGTTGGCGCCGAGCCCGTAAACCGTCTCAGTAGGAAAGACCACAAGTCCGCCCGAACGGATAATGTCCGCCGCCTTTCGAATTTCTTCCTGGTTCACCATGGCTTTGCTTCGATTGTCGCAGATTTGGTGTTGTTACGTGGGCCAGCACGGTTGCTGAAACCCTCGCGATTCAGGGATCCAGGTAACTACGGAGTTTTTGTAAGGTACTTGTCGGGAATAGGATTCTCCGGTGTTTCGCCGGTCCAGTAAACATCCACCACCCACCACCTGGAACCATCATTCAACAATTGAATGCTGTTGATGCCGCGCTCAAACGGCTTGCCGTCCGGGGTTTCCCTCGACTCATACGTGCTGAAGATGTGCGTGATGCTACCGAAAATTTCCACCTTGCGCGAAACTTCGCGCTCATAAAACGCGTGTTCCTTGAAGTATTTCCCGGCGCCGTCAATGTATCCCTGCACAGTCATGGCCTTGTATCCCAGCGTGCCATCCTTCTTCTTGAACGAAGCGATGAGTTGCGCTTCTGGAATAAACAGCGAGCGAAAGCGATCCCAGTCCCGATCTCCCGCCGGACCGCTGATTGAGTCGTACAACGCGGTCACGATCGCGTCGCGGCCAGCCACATCCGCCGGACGAACGGCGACGGCCTGCGCACTCTTGGCGCCCGTCTTTTCTGCCTGTCCACGAACAAACCCCGGAAAAAGCAAAATGGAAAGCGCGGCAAGAAACATCGGTACAAAAGGGAAATTGAGCTTCAAGGGGAGGACTCCTTTTCGGTCTTAGATCTACGCCAGACGAAAACGCTTCGAGAATGGTAGCCTGTAGTCCTTCACTTAGAGAAACAAAAAGACACAATGCCCGGCTTGCGCCGGACTGCGTAAGTTCCGCTTGTGTTGGAACGGGATGAGCCTAATCGATTCCCTGAATCCGCAGACTCACCAGTTGATCGATACTCAGATTTTGCATCCCGCGCGACTTCAGCCCTGAAATGTATTCCGGCGTCACTCCATGTATCCGCATGGCAATCAACTGGTCCGGCTCCGGATGCTTGTAGCCGAGCGATTGCACTTTCTGAATGAATTCAGGCGAGACCCCGTGGATGCGGAACGCAATCAACTTATCCAGATCGACGTGATCGTACCCTTCCTTCTGCAATTGTTGAATGAACTCGGGCGTTGCCCCATGAATGCGCATGGCGATCAGCTTATCTTCGTCGGGCTGATACCCGGCCTTGCGCAGGAAGCGCACCATTTCCGCGGTCACACCATGGATGCGGAAGGCCACCAGCTTGTCGCAATCCGTCACGGTGATTCCCGCATCTCGCAGCTCACGAATAAATGCGGAATTCACGTTAAAAATCCGGAACGCGATGAGCTTGTCCGTGTCCAATCCTTGCAGGTGCTCGCCCTTCATCTCCTTCGCAAAATTCAGGCTGACGTCCAGCACCGCCATGGAGTATTGCTTCTCTTCATCAATTCCCGTAAATCCCAGCGATTTCATTTCCGACGAGTATTTCGGGTCCGCCAGAAAATGAAACACTCCCGCGCCTTCGCCATTATTCAGGTAACCTTCGCAATCGAACCGTCCGGCGTCGCGCGTGATCGTAAACTTAACTTCCTGCTTGCCGGGCTTAGAGACGTCCAGCCCCACAAACACGCCGAGCGGCCAAGCGGATGAATGCGTGGAGGAGTTGCCATGCTCGTGGTGGATCAGCGCAAATTCCACCTTGCCGGGCTCATCCGAGCGCTCGATGGTCCAACTTCCGTTGAAGCTTTCCGAGGCTTTGGACGCCCAGCCCGCCAGCAGCGTGCACACCACCAGAACATAGGCCATTAGGCCATCGCGACGGTTCATGATGTTCCTCCTGATTATTTATCGGCGTCGAACACGCCGGTTTCTTTCAGCGCGATCAACTTATCCAGTGTCAGGTCCTTGAATCCATGACTGCGAACTTTCGCAATAAATTCCGGTGTGACGCCCTGAACCTTAGCGCCGATGGCCTCATCGATATCCACCTTGAACCCCGCCGCTTGCAGTTCCTTCAAGTACGCTGCGGTTACACCCTGCACTTTCATTCCAATCAATTCATCGGTGGTGGGGTGCAGGCCCATGTCGTTGAACCCTTTTACGAACTCGGGAGTTACCCCTTGTACCTTCATTCCGATGATGTCATCCGAATCGACTTTCAATCCCAGGCCACGCATCTCCCGCACATATTCGGGAGTGATCCCCTGCACCTTCATCCCAATCACTTCGTCCGCATCGGTTTTCAAGCCCAGATCGTGCATTTGCTTGATGTATTCCGGCGTGACGCCTTGTACTTTTAATCCGACGAGTTCATCAGCATTCAGATTCTGTCCGGTGGAAGCACGCACACCTTTGACATATTCAGGAGTAACGCCCTGAACTTTCAATCCCACCAGCGTGTCGACATCCACTTTGATGTTGAGGTCTTTCATGGACTTGATGTAATCCGCTGTGATGCCTTGCACTTTCAATTCGATCAGTTCGTCGACGGTGAGATTCGTCAGGCCCGCCGCGTTGATCGAATCAATGTAGCTTTGCCTCGGCGTTTCGGACCCAGCTTGCGCTGTTGGCGCTGGATTCTCCTGGTAAGCCGCCGACCACGCTATCGCGGGCGCCATTGCGGGAGCGAGAACTGGCGCAGCAGAAGCGGGTGAAATGACAGGCACCTCCGACTGATGACCTCTCGCAGCTTCCGGCACTGCCGGAACATGGCCCCGATAAACAGGTCTCGCTGGCTCGGCTGCTGGCGCCGGAACTACAGCCGGGGCGGGCGTCTGCGCCTGCACATGATGAACACTCCCGAGTAGCGCGCTTCCTGCCAGAAGCGCTGCGGACAGGCACAGCACGCCCGCCGACAGGTTTGCACCTCGAAAGGATTCCGCTGCCCGGTTGGCGCCAAGCAATCGCGCGATGCGTTCCACAAGCGGGCTGCGGTTCGCTGCCATCGCCAGTTCTGGCGCAGTTTTGCATTCCGCCATGCGCGTCAGCGCGTTTGCGTACGTGACAGGGCTGCCGCAAAGGGCCACTGCCGCATCGTCGCAGCAATGTTCACGTTCTATGCGTACACGCTTGCCAAGCCACCACACGCCTGGGTGATAAAACAATAATGTCTCTATCCCGATCTGAAACAGATTGACGAACGCATCGTAACGGCCAATGTGTGCCAGTTCGTGGGCGATCACCGCTTCCAGTTGCACGGACGTCAAACCGCTCAGTGCGCTCACCGGAAGCAGCACAACCGGGCGTATCCATCCCGCAACCGCCGGAGCGTCTAGATGCAAACTCTCGCAGTAACGCACGGCACGCGTCAGACCCATGCGCCGCTGCAACGCCATGCAGAGTTCGAGAAGCTCTTCGGTAACGAGAATGGTCTCTTTTCGGCGAAGCCGCTCGACTAGCAGTATTCCGCCTGCAGAGCGCAAACTCAGCAGAACAACACCTGCAAACCACAGTTCCACAAGCCAGAGGGAATAGGAAGGGACGCTCTCGGCTTCGCGATGATTCGCCGCGTTCTTCGTGGAAGCCAAAATATTCATCGTCGATTCGGAAGTGGTGAGGGCATCAGCGGCGATTGCCTGTGAAATTACTTGCTGCCTCTGCTGCGAACGGAACACCAGAAACGTCCCGACCGGCGCGGCCATCATCAACGCCAAGGTGCTAACACCGACCGCGTAACGCGCCGCCGCGCTCCGGCAGAGCGCCATCGCCATGTAAGCCACCGCCGCCAATGCTGCTCCCTGCCACAGAAAATGCAGCAGCGAAAGCGCAAGTAATCTCAATGTTTGCGCGGAAAGCCAGGAAATCAGGAGCGTCATCGGATTTTCCTTTCGTGCTCATTCAGCAAACGGCGCATTTCGTCGATTTCTTCCTTCGAAGCCTTACGCCCCGCCAGTGCGTGCATCATCAGGTCGCTCGCGGAACCATCGAACACTCGCTGCAGCACATCCATCGCAAAATCGCGCTTGGTCTTTTCCTCGGGTTGCACCGCCTCATAGACGTGCGCTCGCTGTTCCTCATTGCGCCGCACCGTGCCCTTGGCGGTCATAATCTGCATGAGCTTTAAGACGCTCGTGTAACCAATAGGTCTCTTCTCATTGAGCGCGTGATGCACCTCTCGAACAGTGGAGGGGCCGCGCTCCCACAGAACGTGAAGAATCTCGAGCTCGGAAGAAGTAGGTTTGCGGGTAGCAATGGTGACCATGGAGGGAATCTACTACGAAGAGGTTCGTACTGTCAACGAAAATCTTCGTACTTCTGGAAATGCCCGCAAATCGTCATTTTTTGTGGTTCACCGACCGCCGAGTTTATCGGGTAAAGAGAGGCTAAATCAAGGTGCGACAATATCTTTCAATTGCGGTTTAACGTGTACTGCCTCCAGGCTGGCCGCGTCCCACCCTCCGCCGAGGGCCTTCACCAGTAATACGGACGTCACCAGGCGCTGGCCCTGAATGATGGCGGCTTCCTGCTCATTGCTCAGGAGGTTTTGTTGAGCGCTCACCACATCCAGATAGTTCACCAACCCCCCAACATATCGTGAAGTCGCAATGTCCAGTTGCCGCCGCGCGGAATTTACGGCATCGGCTTGCGATTGGCGCGCCGAATCCAGCACCTGCAGTCCGGTGATGTTGTCCTGCACTTCCCGAAACGCGTTCAACACCGTGTCACGATAGCTCGCTACGGTAGCGTCATATCCGGCCTGCTGATATTGCACCTGCGCCCGGCGCGCTCCGCCGGTAAAAATATCTTCCGCCACATTTGCTCCGATGGCCCAAAAACCACTTTCTGCGTTGAGCAACTGCGAGATGTTCGTGGAACTCCATCCGCCTTGCCCATACAGCACCAGCGAAGGATAATACGCGGCTTTCGCGATGCCGATCTGCGCGTTCGCCACGGCCATCTGGCGTTCCGATTCTGCGATGTCCGGACGTCTCTCCAGCACATCCGAAGGAATGGTGGTATCGATACTCGGTGGTTCCGCAGCCAGTTCTCGCGAAGCCAAACGAAAATCCGGCGCGGGCTTACCGACCAGCACGGCGATAGCATCCTCATACTGTTTGCGTTGTTGTAAAAGTAGCGTGGCTTGGGTACGCGTGGTATTCAGCAGCGTTTCTTCTTGCGCCACATCCAGTCCTGAAGCAATACCGCCCGTGTGCCGCGAGTTCACCAGGTCCAGACCCTTCTGCAGTGCTTGCACCGTTCGATTCAGAATGCCAATCTCCGAATCGAGCTGGCGAAGCGAAAAATAATCCGCGGCCAGCTCCGCGGTTAGTACCAGTCGCACATTTTCGAGATCGGCAGCATTGGCCTGGTACGCAGCCTGGGCAGCCTCGATGGTCCTCCGGCGCTTGCCGAATAGATCCACTTCATAGCTGACAGTGAAAGGTAGGCTGTAGCTCCCTTGAGTTACCGGGCCCGCAAGCGGAATCGTGGACCCCGTTGAACGCAGCCCCGAGTAGCGCTGCCGGTCCGCCGAAGGCGCCACACTTGCCGTGGGAAACAGCGTGGCATTCTGCACTGCCGCAGAAGCTCGCGCTTGCGCCAGGTGCGCGAACGACACTTTCAGCGTCTGGTTGGCGGCAAGCAAATCAGTTTCCAATCCGTTCAGCTCATCATCGTGAAATAGCGTCCACCACGCTGTTTTAGGAACGGCATCCTTGGGTTCCGCTTGGCGCCACGGTTCCGTAACTTGCCAGGTTGCCGGCACAGGTGCCGCCGGCCTTTTGTAATTTGGTCCGACGGTACAGCCAGCGCAGAACAATACTCCTGCTAGTCCACAGAGAATTGTCTTGCGATGATTCGCGAAAAAAGAAGGGACGGACATCAGGGATTTTTTCCCGGCGTGGCAGTTGGTTTTTCCGGCTGAGGAACGAGGTTGTTCGCCGGCTTGCCCGCGGCTGACTGGGGAGCCAAAGGATTCTTGACCTCGTTAACATGAACTTCCTCGCCATTCTCAATGGAGTCTGGCGGATTCAGGACGATCCAATCGTCCGGCTTCAGCCCAGTTAACACTTCTAATGATGTGCCATAATCCCGCCCAATGGCCAGAGCTTGCAGCCGCACGCGGTGATTCGCATCGATGACCACTGCGCGCAGACCTTCTGAGCGAAACAGCAATGCATTGACGGGAACCTGCAATCGCTCACCCTGCACGTGCATCTGCAAATGGACTTGCGCGTACCCGCCGGGGAGCAGCAATCCAGACTTATTCGGAACGTCCACCTCCGTCAGCAATGTGCGCGTGGCCAGGTCGATCGCTTCCGCTGTGCGCACCACCTCCCCTTGAAATTTCTGTCCCGGGTATTGTGCCAGCTCAATATACGCGCCGAGCCCACGATGGATCGAAGGCGCGTACGCTTCGGGAACGTTGACGTACAGACGAATGGGATCAGTCTGCGCCAGATAGAAGAGCTGTTGCGAGGTGCCACCATTCCCTGCATTAATCAGCGTGCCGATATCTACATTTCGTTGCGTCACCACGCCACTGAACGGCGCATACACCTTCTGGAATGACTTCAGCTCCTCCAACCGCCGTACGTTCGCTTGCGACGATTGCACAATCGCCCGCTTTGCGGCCAAATCTCCGGTGGCATTATCGACTTCCTGCTTGGAAACGCCGTCGGTCTTCAACAGTTCGCTGTAACGAGTCTCCGTGATCTGCGATAGATGCTCGTTGGCTTGCGCCGTGTTCAAGTCCGCCCTGGCCTGCAGAAGCTGTTGATCAACTTCAGGCGTTTCAATGTCGGCCAGCAAGTCTCCTTTATTCACCCGGCTACCAATATCGTGGTACCACTTCACCAAATAGCCATTCGTCCGCGCGTAGATTGGTGATTCCACATATGCCTGTAGCGTTCCCGGGAGCACCAAGTCCTCGCCTGTACCTTCGGGCATGGGATGGATCACCGCGACAGTGGGTACCGCCAGCGTTTCCGTGTCCTTGGCCAGTGCCTGGAACTGCGAACGCCGCTGGAACATCATCAGCGCACCCAAAATCACCAGCACTACCACGATCACCAAGAACACGAGAAACAAGGCGCTTTTCTTCGGCGCTCTTTCGCCGGACTCGTGGCCGTGCAGTTTTGAAGCCTCATCCATGATTAGCTGCCTCGTTTAGCGTAATTCCGATTTCTGTTTATGTCACGGCTCTTAAGCCGCCGCCCGTTGACGCCGGCGTTCCAACCGCCCGTGAATAATGGAGAACACGCACGGCACAAAAAACAGGGTCGCTACCGTTGCGAACAGCAGTCCACCAATCACCGCGCGTCCCAGCGGAGCGTTCTGCTCTCCGCCTTCTCCCAGGCCGATCGCCATCGGCACCATGCCTATGATCATCGCCAGAGCGGTCATAATCACCGGACGAATCCGAACGAATCCCGCCTCGAGCGCAGCATCAAACGCGGATTTCCCCTCATTTAATTGTTCCCGCGCGAACGACACCATCAGAATACTGTTGGCGGTCGCCACGCCCATGCACATAATTGCGCCGGTCAACGACGGCACGTTCAGTGTGGTGTGCGTAAACAGCAGCATCCAGCAGATTCCCGCAAGGGCTCCAGGGAGCGCCGTGATGATAATGAAGGGATCCAGCCACGACTGGAAGTTCACAACAATCAACAGGTATGCCAGCACAATGGCGCCTACCAGTCCCACTCCCAGGCCGATGAAAGACGTATTCATGGTTTGCACCTGGCCGCGGATCACGATGTGGCTACCGCGCGGCAAGTGTTTTTCGATCTCCGCCACGCGCTTCGTCACCTCTTTCGCTACGGATCCCAGGTCCTGGCCCGACACGGACGCGTACACATTGATCATCGGCTGCACGTTGTAATGAGAAACGGATGCGGGACGTGCGAGCGTGGACGTGGTCACCAGGTTCGCCAGGATTTGTGGGGTACTGCGGGTTCCTGTGCTAGCTCCCGTAACCGGTGTATTCTGCAGCGCCTGGTAATTATCCACGCGATATTGCGGTGTTTGAACCGCCACGTTGTAACTCACGCCGTTCTTCGGGTCCAGCCAGAAATTCGGAGCGGTCTGAAAGCTGGAAGACAGCGAGATCAATAGGTTTTGCGCCACATCGCGCGCCTGCATGCCCACGTATTGCGCGCGGGTTCGGTTGATGTCCAGGTACAACGTAGGGGAATCGAAGGCTTGCTGCACGTGAACGTCCACCGCGCCGGGAATGTGTCGGATTTCATTTTCCAACTTGAGCCCGGCCTCGAAATTCCCAATCTGATCCTGTCCGACAATTTGAATGTCGATCGGCGCAGGCGTCCCGAAATTCAAAATTTGCGTCACGATGTCCGCAGGCTGAAAGAAGAATTGCACTCCCGGAAACTCGTGAGGAAGCCGCCGCCGCAAGTCATCCACATAGACGCTGGTAGGTTTGCCGCGCTCCGGCTTCAACTGCACCAGGATCTCTCCGTCTGCCGTCCCTATCGTTCCCGAATTGCTGTACGTCAAGTTGATGCTCGAGTACGGCAGCCCAATATTGTCCAGCACGGTGACCAGATCCTTCTCCGGGATCGTCTGGCGAATCACCTGATTGATCTGGTCTGCCAATCGTGCGCTCTCTTCGATTCGCAATCCCGTGCGTGCGCGCATGTGCAAACGAATCTGACCGGCGTCGACGCTAGGGAAGAAATCACGTCCAAGAAAAAAGTTCAGGCCTGCCGACAGCACGCAAAACGCCAGGAAACATGCCGCAAAGAGCCCGGCGTGTTGCAACGCGGAGGTCAACGCGCGGTGGTACGCATCCCGGAACCGCTCGAAGGCGCGCTCGAATCGCTGCTGATAGCGCCGGAAGAAGCCCATCTTTTCGCCAGCGTGCTCTTCGGAGTGATATTCGTCCTCCGCGCTCAACAGGTACATCGCCATCGTCGGCACGATCGTCCGTGACCACATATACGAGGCCAGCATCGCAAAGATCACCGCTTCCGCCAGTGGCACGAACAGATAACGCGCTACTCCCGAAAGAAAGAACATCGGGATAAACACGATGCAGATACACAATGTAGACACAAATGCAGGCACTGCGATTTGTTGCGCGCCGTCCAGGATCGCCTGCACGGTTTCCTTGCCCATTGCCAGGTTCCGGTTAATGTTTTCGATTTCCACCGTGGCATCGTCCACCAAAATACCCACCGCCAGCGCTAGTCCGCCCAGCGTCATGATGTTGATGGTCTCTCCCAACGCGCTGAGACACAGGATGCTGACCAGGATGGAAAGCGGTATCGAGATGGCGATAATCAGAGTGCTCTTCCAGTTACCCAGGAACAGCAGGATCATTACCGCCGTCAGGCAGGCCGCGATCAGTGCTTCACGGAGCACTCCCTGAATCGCTGCGCGAACGAACAACGACTGGTCAAAAAACGTTGTAACCTTCAGTCCTTCCGGCCGTGTGGCCTCATAGTCTTTCAGCGTTTGCTTCACGCGGTCCACAATAGAGAGCGTCGACGCATTGCCGGTTTTATACACGCTCATAAGCACGCCGCGCTGCCCATTCGCCAGCACCACGTTGGTTTGCGGAGAAAAACCGTCGCGCACGTGTGCCACTTCCCGCAGGTAAATCGTGGACCCATTGGCGGTTTTCACCGGCAAGTCGTTCAATTCCGCCACTGTTTTAGGGCTGGCATTCATTTCTACGTTGTATTCCAGAGCGCCCATCTTCGCCGTGCCGGTGGGCAAGATCAGGTTCTGCTCATTCACGGCGTTCACGATGTCCACCGGCGACAGGCCCTTGGCTTGCAATGCCGCCGGATCGATATCTACCGAAATGAGCCGTGGCTTTCCGCCATACGGAAAGGGCATCGACGCGCCTTGCACGGTCGCCAGTTGGGTGCGGATAAAGTTATTTCCATAGTCGAACATCGCCTGTTCGCTCAGGCGGTCGCTGGTCAGACCAATTTGCAGAACCGGAACCGTTGATGCGGAATAGATGATGACCAATGGGGGCGTCGTTCCTGGCGGGAGAGAACGCAAGAACGTCTGCGAAATCGCCGTGACCTGCGCCAACGCCGTTTGCACATTGGCGCTTGGCTGGAAGTAGATCTTGATGATCGCAATTCCATTCAGTGATTGCGATTCGATGTGTTCAACGTCGTTGACGAGCGTGGTGATCCCGCGCTCTACGTTGCTCGTGATGCGTTGTTCCATTTCCTGCGGTTGCAGGCCCGTATACGTCCAGTCCAACGCAATCACGGGTATGTTGATCACCGGGAAAATGTCCGTGGGCGTGCGCGGCACGACAACCAGCGTCAGCAGCACGATGACCAGTGCCATCACGATGAACGTATATGGCCTGGAAAGAGCTAATCGGACAATCCACATAGTTAGCGAAAATTACCTTGCGCTACGGATAGCACGGGGCAGAACGGCCCTCAAACGCGCCCCTTTTCTTCCGATTTGGGTTCCCATATTAGACTACGAAAGCACCTCATTTAGTTACATCGCCGCTATCTTCCAGCCATTCGCCTGAGTTTTCTAACGCTTCCCATTTCGCATTCCGCCAAGCCCCGGTGGTACAAACTTTCCGCTCGTGATATAAGGCTTCCAACACATTGCGCCATGCAAACTCTGACCTTCACCGGCAATCCCGATGAACTTCTTAAACTCGCTGAAACGCGTTTTCAGTCGTTACGCGAAGCTGAGCGGAAGTTGCTCAATGCCGCGCCCTTGGGCGAAACGGCTTGGTGCGGCCCCAGTCCAAAAGATTTCGATCCGACGAATAATCCCGCCAAGGCCGACAGTTGGGGGCCGGAACGCAGTATTCGCGCCGGGCTGATCCGCTGGTTATGCATCGACCGCGACGCGCGAGCGTTGATCGACCCCCGAGGAATTCAAGCGCACGGAGCCCGCATCGAAGGCTCGCTCGATCTTTCTTTCGTTCGCGTGCGTTTTCCCCTGGCCCTTCGCTGTTGCAGCCTGAAAGAGGAAACCAAGCTTCGCTTTTTACGAATTCCCACGATCAGCTTCAGTGGGAGCTGGTTCGCTCGGTTAACGCGGAACGCGCCAAAATTAAAGGCACGCTATTCCTGAGCAATGGATTTTGCTCCGAAGGCGAAGTGCAATTGCTGGGTGCACGTATCGGTAGCAATCTGGATTGCGGTGCGGGCCGGTTTCGCAATGCCACCGGTAAAGCCCTTCGCGCCGACCGCATCCGAATTCGCGGCAGTCTGTTTCTTCGCAATGCCTTCACTGCGGAAGGGGAAGTGCGCCTACTGGGCGCCGAAGTTGGCGGCAACTTCGAGTGCAACGACGGCTCGTTCTCAAATCCGGGTGGCAGCGCCATCAGTGGTGACCGCATGAGTGTACAGGGCAGCGTTTTTTTTCGCGATGGCTTCAGCGCGGAAGGGGAAGTACGTCTGTTAGGCGCGCAGCTCAACGGCAACCTGGAATGCAATGGAGGTAAGTTCAAAAACCCCGGTGGTTTGGCGTTGAATGCAGATCGCCTCTCCGTAAAAGGCAATGTTTTGCTGCATAACGGGTTCGTTGCCGAAGGCGAAGTGAATTTGCCCGGCGCGCAGATCGGCAACAACCTTGCCTGCGATGCCGGCGTCTTCAAGAATCCTGGCGCAACTGCGCTGAATGCCGATAGCGTCAACGTTCGCGGCTTCGTCTTCTTCCGCGCCGGTTTTTCTGCCGATGGCGAGGTCAATCTGCTCAGCGCGCAAATCGGCGACAACCTCGAGTGCGATGGCGGCGCGTTCAGAAATGCCGGCGGGAAAGCTCTGAATGCTGACCGCGTCAGTGTCGAGGGCGACGTTTTGCTGCGTGAGGGCTTTTCCGCCGAAGGAGAGGTTCGCCTGGCCGATTCCGTTATAAAAGGCACGGTTGTCTGGACCGGCGTGCGCAGTCCCGAGCGAGCGTCGTTGGATCTGAGCAATGCCTCCGCCGGGGCCATTTCCGACGATAAATCCTGCTGGCCCGGGCCCGGCAAACTCAATTTGGACGGCTTTGTTTACGGCCACGTCGTTTCCGGCATGACCGAGACAAAAAGTCGCCTGGCTTGGCTCGCTCTGCAGCAGCCGTTCACTCCGCAGCCGTACCGCCAACTGGCCAAGGTCATGCGCAATGCGGGTGTTGATCGCGGAGCACGACGCGTGCTGTTCGCCATGGAAGATCATTTGTGGAAGGAAGAACGGACGCTATCCGCTGCACTGTTTCGCTGGCCGCTGAGCCTCGTTGTCGGCTACGGGTATTATCCAATGCGCGCTCTGGCCGGGCTCGCCATCCTCGTCTTGCTCGGTTGGGGCGTCTATGCGGGAGCACGGGCCGCAGGCACCATGGTTCCTCGCGACGAAAGTGCCTATGCTCAGTTCAAATTGCATGGCGTTCCCCCGGATCACTACGAGCCACTCAGCCCGTTCGTCTACTCACTGGAAAATTCTCTGCCGCTCGTGAAGTTAGGGCAAACGGATCGCTGGGAGCCCGATCCTACACCTGCCGCGCGACCTTCCGGGAATCAAGCCGCTTCGGCAAATCCATCGGATTCGCAGAAGTCGTCCCTGTTCAATTCACCCCGTCTCCTGTTTGCGTTTCAGCGCTTACAGGTTCTTCTCGGCTGGATACTCGCCACTCTCTTCGTCGCCGGTGTCACCGGCATTGTGCAGAAGGACTAAGGCCAGTACGGGGTCGGAGCTATTTGTGGGTCATTGCAAAAACGCCATCGCGATCGATGCACGGTGCTGCCACCACTGGGAGAGCAGAGTCTGCAGGCGAAACGAGCCTTGCGGGCCTCCTTGTGGGACGGTGTCCATCGGAACGCGGTGTTACTCCCGGACGATGAAGTTCATCCGAATACCGCAGACCTCGATCAAATCGCCATCATTCAAGCGTACCGGTCCTTGAATCGGCGCGCCGTTGACGGACGGAATTTTAGCCCCGGTTCCGAGATAATACCCGTCGTCACGCTGGTTGATTTGCGCTGCCACATTCGGCTTGAACCATCCACGCAGCCGAATCGTTGCCATGGGTGATTTGCCGATGACCGTCAGTTTGTTGGTCAGGACGTATTCTTTCTGATCGACTCTGCCGTTTAGCACCACCAGGGTAGGCATCTTCATGCGCCCAGGCGAAAATTGCGAGCGCTCGCCCATCGCGGCGGCTTGCTGCAACATATCGCGGCGCGCCTTCGTGTCCAGCACCATGGTTTCGTTGATTTTTGGAGCTGCGGCTTTGCGCCCGGTGTCCACCGGGATCGCGGTGTCCGCGGTCGCATCCACCTTAATATGGTGCTTTCCGATCCAGATGGAATCGCCGTCGTGCAGCATGGCGCGTTCCACTCGAAGATCGTTGACGAACGTCCCGTTCAAGCTATCCAGATCTTCCACCACCAAACGGCCGCCCTCGTAGTAAACGCGCGCGTGGTACGTTGACACCGCGAGGTTATCGATGGGGATGTCGTTGTCTGGCGAGCGACCGATGGAGACTGGCCGGCTCCCAATGGGAACCTCTTTCACCACTTTGTTCTCGAACATCAGGCTGAGCTTTGCCATGCGGCTTTCCTCCGTGGGAGGTTCTACTCTTTTTTACCCGGGTCCCGTCGCAACCAGGAAAACCAACCCTTGGATTCGTCCTGGACGCGCACCACAATTACCGTGACGTTGTCCAGTCCACCTCGTTCGTTTGCCAAATCCACAAGCTTTTGCGCGGCGGATCCCGGGTCGGTCTCGGCCTGCAGTTTCCCGGCAATTTCCGGCTCACTCACCATGCGCGTCAGGCCGTCGGAACAAAACAGCAGCACGTCCCGCGGCATCAGCTCAATTTCATCCACTTCCACGTCCACTTCCGGATTTGCGCCCAGCGCGCGCAACAGCACGCTCTGCATATCGCTTTCCTCAGCTTGCTGAGGGGTCAAAATCCCGCGCCGCACCTGTTCCGCCACCAGCGAATGATCGTTTGTCAGTTGCTGCAAGCTTCCCGTTCGCAACAAATAGGCCCGGCTATCCCCCACGTGCGCAATGCTAAGCCTGCTGCCATTGATCCAACCCGTTGTGAGTGTCGCTCCCATGCCTCGCTGTTCCGGATGCTTCTGCGCGGACTGATGAATGTTGAAATTCGCTTGAAACACCGCGTTCTGCAATAGTTTCGTTTGCGGGGCCCAGTTATCGATTGCCGCGCCATGCAGAGTCACCCCGGAATCTTCATCGGACGCCTCCGGAGCACTACAAAACTTTTCCACGGTTTCTACCGCCATGGCACTGGCCACTTCCCCGTGAGCTTCGCCTCCCATCCCATCCGACAGAATGAAAAGGTTTAGCGGTTCCACAATCCGGAACGAGTCTTCATTATTGGTGCGCACGCGCCCCACATCGCTCACACCCCCGCTGACGATCTGCACAACGTCTCCTTCCAAGCTTTTCGTGAGCACACGCGTTTCCCCCGGCGCGGACACCGGTCCCGACCTCTTCCTATCCACGCTAGCAGACCCCTGTGCACTGTGAAAGGCTTTGCGCCCAAGTGATTAACCGCCCCTCCGCAATACTGCCCGTATGGCCAGTTCGCAAGGATACCCGAAATGGCCACAATCCCACAGTGTCCTAGACCAGATAAAGGGACGCAACCGGTCATGCCAAACGGACTCCGCGCGGAGGGAGGAATCCCTCTTTTTTCGTTTTTCCACTACAATTCCTTTGTGCGCTCCTTCTCGCGGCGGGTCCATCATGCGCTTCTGGGCTTAGGTTTTTCTTTTCTGAGTCTCAGCGTCTGTGGGGCTCAACAAGCTCCTGCGGCCTCGGGCGCGCGCATCCTGCTCCTGCCGCACAAGCTCGTCACCGGTGAGCGTGCCACCTTGGCGGTTCTCGACGTTTCCGGTCGATTGACTCCGGGGGTGAACATCGCGTTCTCCAACGGCGACAAAGTTACTACCGATGCAACAGGTCGGGCGTTGTTCGTCGCCCCACTAAGTCCTGGCATAATCTCCGCGACCATCGAGGGCCGTAGCGGCCGTGTCACCAGCACGATTCTCACGCCTGAGGATGTTCCTTCCACTACAGAAGCAGTGACGGCTGTGCCGCGGGTTGCCTCGATCAGCGACCGCTTCGAGTTTCTCGGACACGGGTTCTGCGGCGATGCCGATGCGAATCACGTCACTATCGCGGGTTTGCCGGGACTTGTGCTGGCGTCCTCGCCGGGCGCGCTCACGGTGTTGCCACCGCCGGACATGGATCCTGGATCAGCAATCGTGCAGGTGAGCTGTGGGCAGAAATCGGCGGCTCCATTTACGGTCGTATTCGTGAGTTTGGAATTGGAAGCGAGTAACGCGGCGCTGGCTCCGGGCGAGCATCGCACATTAATTGTGCGCGTGCGCGGGAGCACAGCGAAGGTCGGCCTGGAAGCGCGCAACCTGGCGCCGGAAGTGGCGGAATTAGCCGGGGGCACGACAGTGAAAGCACAATCAAGCGGTGGCGGGGACAATGTCGCTAAGTTTGAGATGGTCGGCAAGCAGCATGGCAATTTTACTGTTTCGATTCGTCTACTGACGCCGCTTTCTCCGCCGCGCGCTTGAACTGTTAATATTCTTCGTAGTCCATCCTGACAACGTTTCTCTTTTCGCCAAGTAACCAGGAGCTTCCCATGGCGGGGAAAATTTTTGCGGCCATCAATGGCGCTCTTTTTTTGCTCCTGCTGTTTTGCGCCATTAACGGGACTCGAAGGGAAGAGCCCTACTATGATCTAGGAGCCCTCGCTTCCGCCGTGGTCGCATTCGGGTGCTGGACGCACCGCCGCTGGCTCGTTTCTGTCGGCGGCATTCCCATCATGCTCGCGTTCGCGGCATTCGCTGTGATGGCCAATGGATTCCCATGGGTTTTCAATCGTAACGAAGCGGGGATGATCAACCTGCTGGCATTCGGGGTCATCGCCTGGGAAATCGCTTCTATCGTAGTAGCTGGCAAGCAGTCCGCGTCTGCGGAATCCTCTCCTGAATAGTTCGTGGTGATTTCACGCGGATTTTTTTGCGACGGCGGGCGGCGGGGGCAACTCCAAGGTGCCTTGGCGCTCATCGACTATGCCCACCGCGTCACCATTTTCCAGCAGGTTATCGATGGAATTCGACGCCTTGTCCAGCCGCTTGTCGGCTTCCGCGTAGCTCAATCCCGCGTTCTTCAGGTGCGTTCCGATCTTCACAAAACTTTCCGCAAACTGATCGACCTGCTTGCGTAGACCCGCCAGGTTCGCACCCAGCCGCTTGGCATTTTCTTCAATCTGCATTCCGCGCAAGCCCATGGCGATCACCGACAGGTGCGCGTACAGGGTGTTCGGCGACACCGCCATAATCTTCTTGGAGCGGCAGTAGGCATCCAAGGCCATACCGCGCGTGTCTACACTGCGCAGCAGTTCGTAATATACCGACTCGCTGGGTACAAACATCAGGGCCAAGTCGAGGGTGTCTTCGTCCGGCACAATATATTTCTTTGCAATGGAATCAGCGTGCACCTTCACTGCGCTGATGAAGTCTTTGCGGGCGTCATCGCCCTCGGTTTCCAGCCGCTGAAACGCATCCAGGGGAAACTTGGAATCGATGGCCATCAATTTTTTGTCGCGCAGATGAATCACCGCGTCGGCCGCTTCGCCGCTGCGGAAGCGGTATTGCTTGGAGTACTGCGAGGGAGCCATGCAATCTTCCAGCAGGCGTTCCAGGGTGGTTTCGCCGAAGCTGCCGCGAGATTTCGTGCCACCCAAAATGTTTTCCAACCGGGTGGCCGCCTCGTGCATCAAGTGACCGGATTCCTGAACCTGGCCCAGCTGCTTCTGGATCTCGGTGATCTGCTCGCGGGTGTTCTTCAATTCGTTGGACATCGCGGTTTGCGCCTGCGAGGTGATCTGCGAAGTGATTTCCGCGGAGTTCTTGGCGCCTTGCTGTACGGCGGTGGTCACCGCTTCCAACCGCATCGCCACGGTGTTGGCGATGGCTTCCATCTTGGTTGAGGATTGCGCCTGGGAGGTGGAAAGAGTGAGCAAGTCGCGGCGCAACTCATTCATCTGCGCTTCGAGCGCTTCATTTTTCTTCTGATCCTGAGTGTTCTGGACCAGGACCCAGACCACCAGGCCGATAATCACGAGGCCAAACAGCGCAGCCGCTATCCATAGAGGGTTCATGGTGTCTCCGATCCCATTACGGGAAACGGTCTCCCCACTGTACCGGAATGCGAGGCGAAAGTGTAGCGAAACTGAGAAGAGTTGAAAGGAGTGCGGTGACGATGATGATGATGATGTTCTCATGTCGATGCACTCCGATCTTCCAGGGAAGGCGTGCTGAACTGCCTACGGCGTAGGATCGTCCTATTCAGGCCGCCAGAGAAAGTGGGTATGCGCCGGGCTAGGACGTCGTCACCGGGCACGGTGATGCCCATCACCGAGTAGCGACGAGGAAAGGACTAAGGTTATGCTGCCAGACTGGGTTACTTATCAGCTCAAGATCCTGCTCAGGATGTATTTCACTTTCATTCGGATGTTTCCCGGTCTGGCCCTCCTCTCAGCGCCCAAGATCAAAACCCGCACCCTTGAATTGCCAAGGTTGCGGTACGCTCCGAAGTAACCGAAGACGCAGCCTCGGAAAAAGAGGATGGGCACCCGCCCTCACTGTTCACTTACTGCTGTCCACCCGCCAGGATTGGTGACTTTTGCGAACGCGGGCGGGCCAGGGAAAATCGAAAGTGGAAAACAGAAAATAAGACAAAGCGAAGAGCAGACCCACCCTGTGCCTGCCTGCGGTAGGCAGGCAAAGGGTTGGGCACCCGCAAGATCTCAAGATCTTAGGATAGCGGGCATGCGGCGCAGCGCAGCGCCCCCACGAAGAGGAACCCAAGAGCGCAGGCAGAAGTTGCCACTTGGCGTAGGAGATTATTTGAAGAGGGAGGCGGCGTACTGGAGGACGGGCTGCATTACGTCGGCGAGAACGTCGGGTTCGTAGATTTCAAGATAGTTGATGCGATGGCCGCTGGCGTTGGGCCGCGTGCCACGCTCGATGGATTTTTTCAGGGCGAGGGGAGGATCGCCCTCGGCGCCCATGTTGCCGCTGTTGCGCAGGCAAGACGTGCGGAGTTGAAAACCGGTGACGATGCGGCCGTTATAACTGATCACCAGTGGAACGCCGTGAGGACCGCGCTCAGGCTCTGGATTGCCGTCGAGATTGCTATTTTGAAGGGCAAAGCGCCGGCCCAGGATGTGAATGCCCTCGTCGATGATGGATTCCTTGGTGGGCTTGCCCGCACGCGCATCTTTCTTTCCACGTTCGTCAATATTCATGCCAGAGCCCAGCGAGAGAGAAACATACTGATTGGGGAAGTCGGCGGCGTACACCTGGAAGGCCTGCTGCCATGCGCCGATGTATTTACTTGGGGTGTAGCCGACGTTGCGCCACTTCTGAATTTCTTCAGGCGTGTGGGGCAAGGTGAATTCGGCGGAGACGGAAGTGGGACCGGCAGCAGCGGCCACGCGGAAGGCGGGAGAGTTGCCGAACCGGGCGCTGAGGAGTTTGAGGAAGTTGAACCAGCGAGAAAGGTAGATGCCATCCCAGGGCAACGGGAGCTTCATGACCGTGCCTTTGCCGGGCCCGTATTGGATCGGCAGCGTCACGGTTTGCACGCCCTGTATGGCCCACTCGGGAGACCAAAAGCCGGGGAAGATCAGGAGCTGCACCCATTTGTGCGAGGATTCGGCGGCGGCAAAGAGTTGATCGAGCTTGGACCAATCGGGGTGGCCTTGAACGGGTTCGAGATCGCGCCAACGGATTTGCAGCGCGACGCCGCTGATGAGCGGATTGTTCAGTGCTTGAAGGTTTAGGCGAGGACTTTGCGGCTTGTCTTCGATGACGACAACGAGGCCGTTGGGGGACGCGGCGATAGCTGGGGACCGGGCGGGCGCTGGGCTTACCGCGTGCGGAAACAGCACAGCGATAGTAAGCAACACGAGAGTGATAGGAAGGGTACGCGACGCGGGCCGTGGGTGCGTGTGATTCGACATGCGTAGCTCCTAAACAGAACTGCAGATCGTGATTCGTATTGGAATAGCCGGTTATTTCTGCGGAGGATGATGCGTCTGGCAGAGGATAGTGTCAATTGCCTAAATCAGAAAACAGAAAATCGAAGACGGAGAAGAGCAGACCCACTCTCTCCCTGCCTCCGGGAGGCAGGGAAAAAACGCAAGCGGGTGGGGCGCCCACGAGGATTACAGTTGCCCTTTGATAGAAAGGTGTGTGGTGAAAGACCGTAAAAGCGACAAAAGGGCTGCCGCACTCCAAAGTGGCGGCGCCATTCGGTGGTAGCCCAACTGGCCTGGCCGAGATCCTGGCCGTAGGTTTCGAGGCGGATGTCGCGATAGACGTCGGCGTCACAGTGGGAGTAGGCGTTGTCGTAGAGATCGACAGTGCCGGACATAGACGGACCATTCTACAGAAGATTGCGAATAGAAAAGGGAAATTGAAAGAAAACGGGAGCGGGTAGCGGTTACTTTTGCGCTCCCGGGAGAGTACGATAGAGGCGCCAATTGAGTCCGCGAAGAAAAGATAACTGGGCGTAGAGGTGGGTCCCGTGAAGTTCTTCCTGATGGCAATCTCCCTTGGTTGTAGCTTGCTGTTGTGCTGCGAAACGGTTGCGGGGCAACTGGCGCCGGGACTGGAGAATAACGGCCAATACAATGGCGGGTTGAATGTCGGCACGGAAAACATGTTCACTTACACCTCGGTGCAAGTGGACGTGAGCGGGCCGAATGGGGCGCCGGTTGCGGGACAGGTCTATGTATCTTTGATTAAGGCAAATGGCCAGGTGTTCATGACCGCCATGGCAGAAGGCGGCAAAGTGCAGTTCGCCAACGTGCCCAAGAGCGAGTTGACCGCGCAAGTGGTGGCATCGGGTTACGAAACCGCAAAAAAAACCTTTCAAGTTTTGGATCGCCTGGAAGTGAAGGTCAAGGTGGAGCTGCAGCCGATGACGGATAAAGAGGCGGCGGCGTCCGACCGGGGGATTGCAGCGCTGACTCCGAAGGCGCAGAAAAATGTGGGGAAAGCGCTGGAAGCGTTGCGGGCGAACAGGTCGAGTGAGGCGAGGAGTTATTTGCAAGCAGCGCAGCGAGACGCACCAAACAGTGCTGAGGTGGAGTACCTGTTTGGCGTGTACGCATCGCAGATGAATGATATGCAGTTGGCGCGGTCGTATTGGATGCGCGCGCTGGAACTCAACCCCAGTCACTTGAGTGCGCTGCTGGCGATGAGTCAAGGACTGCTGCAGGAGCACAAGGCGGCGCAAGCGGTGCCGTATCTGACGCGGGCGCTGGATGTGGAACCGTCGTCGTGGCGGGCACACATGCTGATGGCGCAGGCGGACCTGTTTCAGGGTCAGCACGACGAGGCGGTGAAGGAAGCGGAGCGGGCGCTGGAGTTGGGGCACGAGCGCGCGGCGTCGGTGCAACCGCTGTTGGCGCATGCACTGTTTGAAAGCGGGGAGAAAGAGCGGGCGATCAAGATCTTGCAGGAGTATGTGGCGGCACATCCGGCGGATGAAAATTCGGCAAAACTGCTGGAGAGATTGAAGGCGCCGGCCGGGGCGTCGCCAGCGGCGAGCGAGGAGACGGATGTGTCCGGGGCGGCCACCACTTTGGCGGTGCCTTCGAACTGGCTGCCACCCGACGTGGACGAGAAGATGCCCCCGGTGGAGACGGGCGCGAGTTGTGCTTTGGATGATGTGGTGAAGAAGGCGGGCGAGCAACTAGTGTTGTTCGTGCACGATGTGGATCGATTTACTGCGACGGAGACGCTGACACACGAATCGATCAACAAGTGGGGAACGGCGTCGTCACCTGAAAAGCGCAAGTTCGATTATCTGGTTTCCATTCAGGATATACGTCAGGGATACCTGGGCGTGACGGAATACCGGAACGGCGGAGGAGCACAGTCAGAGTTCCCCGATGGTATTGTGACGAACGGATTGCCCGCGCTGGTGCTGATTTTCCATCCTTATTACGCACCGAACTACGAGATGACATGCGAAGGATTGGCGCGAGCGAATGGTGGACTGGCGTGGCAAGTGCACTTTCGGCAGCGGCAAGGCAAGCCGAATGAGCTGAAGACATATCAGATCGGAATCAACGGTCCGTCGTATTCGGTGGGACTGAAGGGACGAGCGTGGATTTCTGCAGACAATTTTCAGATCGTAAGGATGGAAACGGATATTGTGGGGCCGGTTCCACAAATCAAGTTGCTGGCCGAGCATACGACAGTGGAGTACGGTCCCGTGAATTTTCGCCAAGGCAATGTGAATCTGTGGTTGCCGCAGAGCGCAGAAGTGTATTTCGATTGGCGAGGGCGGCAGATACACCGGCGGCACAGCTTCAGCAATTATCTGCTGTTTGGGGTGGACGAGAAGGAACGCATCGGGGCGCCCAAGAACGTGGAACCTTCCGCGAACGCTGGTGCCGATCCCGGCACTGCGGCAAAGCCTTAATCCAGCTACAACATTGCCATTTGAACGGCCACTTTGCTGATTACTTGGTGGGTGGCTGCGGGACGAACTGGAAATTGCGAATGATGACTTCCTGGTCGGCGGCGGGAGTGGACTTGAAGCACCAGAGATTCATGGCGACAGGCAGAGGGACTTGGGGAATGCGCGCGGTGAAGTCTGGCGGCGCGAAGGTGAGCGTTTGGAGGACGTTGGCGGTGGTGCCGATGGGCTGAAGGCCGCTCATGATGGTGGCGACGATGCGAGTGGAGGACCACTCGAAGCGCGCGGTGGTAAGAGTGGAGCCGTTGGGGTTGTAGGTGAAATTGTCTTCCATGGGGCCGAGAGATTTGTTCCCGGTAGCGGGATAGAAGGTGAAGTCGGCGTTGCAACCATGACAGGTGTTATTCCACTGTGAGAACTCGATATCGATTTCGTTTTCGGCGTCGACGCCAATCCCGGCTCTTGCGCCATAGTTGAAAAGGCCGAGAACGGTGGTGGGATCGAACTTGTCTACGGCTCCTTCGATTTGCCACTGATAGGTGCCGAAACCGAGATTCTCGACGGAGAAAAGTTCCGCGGCGGTGTAGGCTCCCTCGCGATTAACAATCCGCAAATGCAAATAGCCGGTGCGATCGACCGAAACGTTGGCGGGATCGCCTTTGACGACGCCAGCCATGCCGCCATTGGTGATTTCCCAGTTGCGCCCCATCCACTGAAGCGTATTGGCTGAAGCGTGCGTATTTGCGAGGGCGAGAACACAAGCCGGCGCGATGGCGAGGAGTAGCAACAACAAAAATAGGCTGAGCTTTGTTATTAGGCGCATGGAGGTTTTATATCACAAGCGCTACCAATGAATCGTGTAGCGTGGGCCAGCATGCGGGACTGGCAACGCGAAATGATGACGAGGGCGCTTTTTTAGGTTGCGGACACTGAGCGCAGCTTGCGGCGCCCGTACGAGGAAAAGAAAAGGCCCCGCGAGACGCGGGGCCTTTCTTCAAACCGGTGGTGAGTGGTTACCAGGAGAGCTTCAGCGCGAATTGAAACTGCCGAGCGTCGGCAGCGGCGGAAGGCTGGCCGGCGGCGCAGGTGGTACCGACCAGGGGATCGCAGAGCTGGTTCACGGCGATGATGTTGGTGTGGTTGAAAAGGTTGAAGGCATCGGCAATCAGGTCCATGCGGAGGTGTTCGCCGAGATTGATGCCCTTGGAGAAGCGCATATCAAATTGGAAGAACATAGGCATAGTGAACTTGTCGCGGCCCAAAGTGCCGATGCAACCCAGTGGCGGAGTAATGCCGGGGACGGTGAAAGGCTGGAACGAGTTGGTCAAGCAGGTGGTGGGAAAACCGAAGGAAACACCATGGATGTAAGGGGAAGTGGTGCCGCCGCCGAGGTTCGGACGAGCTTGCGAGGAACTGAGTTCGAGGCGGGTATCTTCACCGGAAATGACGTTGAACGGGCGGCCGGAGGAGACTTCGATGAGCGGAGCAACGGTCCAATTGCTGAAGAAACTTTGCACGAAGCTCTGGCCCGCGACGTGAGGAGAAGACTGGAAGACGCCGCTAGTGACCCAGCGTTGGCGCTGATCATTGACGGAGTTGCCCTTTTCGTATTGCGGGAAGCGGCTGTCTTGCGGCTCGAGAGTGGACTGGAGGTCGGTGCCGTCGTCGATGGAATGCGACCAGGTGTAGCTGGAGAGCAGTTGGAAGTGCCGCGAGAAGCGTTTCTCGAGATTGATGGTGAGCGCGTTGTAAGTGGAGAACGCGTCGGAAACCTGTGTATCGACGCTGTTAAATGGAACGGGTGAGCCGAATCCCGTGGGGAAGCCAGCGGCCGAGGCGAGGGCAACCTGAGTGCCGTAGCCACCGGGCACCAAACCCGCGAAGGATGGGTTCGGCCCGGATTTGCGGAAATAGTTGAAGAACGCGGGGGTGCCGACGTACTTGCCGTTCAACGCGGCCAGAGCGGCGGGGCATCCGTTGAGTACACCCAGGATGCCGGGCGCGCCAGTGGCGGTGACAGAGAGGCCGCAGGTTGTGGTTGTTGCCGGCACGTCGGAGGTGGGAACGGCGACGGTAAACGGGCTGGAGAAACCGAGACCAGCGGCATCGGCGTTGGCCAGATTGTTGGTAAGTAAAACCGGATCGGTGGAATTGATGTCGATGGGACGGAACAGGTGGACGCCGCGGGTCCACTGATAGCCTGCGCTGAGCTTCCAGGTGCCACCGAGGACGCGCTCGACGGTGAGATTGGCTTGTTCGGCGTAGCTATCGCGGAAGTTTTTGTCGACGGGCAAGGTGAAGGGCAGGATGGCCAGCGGAAATGGCGTTGCCGCAGACAGGTAGTTCTGATTGGCGAACAGGGAGTCCGACGGAAACGGATTGAAGCGCTGCTGATTCGGTAGATAGTACATGTTAGGCAGGGCGTTCAGCACACCTTGGAAAATCGTGGAGCCATTAAGATTAAGTGGTGAATCGAGAGCGGGACCGCATGCGCCAGCAGTCGGAGAAAGTGCGCAAGCAGTGGCCTGGCCTCCGGCAGCAAGCAACTGCACGGAGCGACCACCGTCGGCGGTAACGGAGTCAAAGGCAATGGCAAGAAGCGGGTGGTCGTAGAAAAGCCCGAAGCCGGCGCGGACGACAGTCTTGCCATCACCCCAAGGATCCCAAGCCAAACCGAAACGCGGAGCCACGTCCTTGTACTGGCGAGGCACGCCCTCGATTACCCCAAGATCCTTTTCGGCCGCGGCGTTGATGGAAGTGGCGGGAGCAAAGAGCGGAGTAATGTCGGGATCGTAGCGCAGGCCGTAGTTCAGAGTGAGCCTGCTGTTCACGCGCCAGGAATCCTGGGCGAAGAAGCCGATGGGAATGTCATCGAAAGGCGCATTCGAGGTGCCGATACCCTGGATGTAGTCAGTGGGGATGCCGAGGCCGTAGGCTTGAAGAGTGGTGGCACCGGGAAGGGCGATGGAAGTGCTGGGGCCTGTCGGCACACTATTAGGCAGACCGAAGGTACTCGCGGGTAGGCCACCGAAATCGACGACGCCGCCAAAATCGAGTTCGAAAATTTGCTGTTTGGCGGAGCGCAATTGGAGGAGGGTGAAATCGACGCCGACCTTGAACGTGTGGCGGCCACGGGTGATGGTACCGTTGTCGGCGAACTGGAAGCGGCGTTCGATGCGGTCGACGGTGGAGTAAGGCTCGCGGCCGAAGTAGGCGTAACCGGGAATGTTGACGCCGATGTCGCCGCCACCGGGTTCGGGAGAAAAGCCGAAATGAAGGCCGCGACGAGCGAATTGGAAGCGGAACTCGTTGTAGGTGGAATCATTGAGCACGGTGTCATTTTCGAAAGTGGCGTTCACATCGCGGTAATGGCTGGCGCCCACGCGGGTAGCGGCATTTTGCCCTAGTACCTGGTTCTGGGAGGTGGACTGCAAGCCTGTTACTTGAGAGGGCGAGACACCGACGCGGAGGAAGGAAGAGTTGCGGCTATTCCAGTGCTGGTCCAGGCGGCCGGACCAGAGGCTGGTTTTTTCCATAACCGGGAAATTGCCGCGGATGCTGTTGAGGCCGACGTAGGAAGCGGGCAGGGGCGCGACAGCTTCACCGAATGAGCTGCAGGTAAGAAGATTAACGGTTTGGTTCGGCGGGCATGCCACGGGAATCGGAAATTGCGCACCAGGGCCGGGATTTAATGCACCACCGGTCAAGCCGGCCGCGACAGCGCCGTAGTCGAGACGATTCAGCGCGACACTGGAGGCGGAACCCATGAGCACACCATACTGCACGGCCAGTTGTTGGTATGCAGGAATACCGGAAGAGAGCAGGCTGTTCACGGCGGCAGCCTGAGAGGTCGTAAGTTGAACGGGCAGTGGGCCCGCAAGGGTGGGAAGCGTGACAGGGACAAAATCGAAGTTGTTTTCCCCGATGCTGGAGAAGCCGGTTTCTTCGCGCTGGGTATATTCGTAGGAGAAGAAGTAGAAAGTTTTGTCTTTCTTGAGCGCGCCGCCGATGGTAGCGCCGGTTTGCACGCGGGTGTAGGCCTGCTTGATGGGCTCGAGGTTGCCGGTGGTAGGGTCGACGTCAAAGGAGAAGGGATTGCGAGCCTGGAAGGAACGGTTGCGGAGATAGCCGAAGACGTCGCCATGGAAATCATTGGTGCCGCTCTTGGTGACAATGTTGACCACACCGCCGGTAGCGTTGCCGTATTCGGCGTTGTAGTTGCTGAGAATCATCTGGAATTCCTGGACAGCTTCCTGAGAAACGGTGGAGCGAATGCCCTCGACGGATTGATCGACGGAATTGGCGCCGTCGACGCTGACCATGTTGCCGCGGCCGCGGGCGCCACTGATGCTAAGACCACTGTTGGGCGCGGGACCGATGGTGGGAGAAACGTCGCGCGTGACTTGGGAGTTAATCAAGGTGAAATTCACGTAGTTACGGCCGTTGATGGGGAGATTGTCGATCTGGCGCTCATCGACCGCCTGGGCACTCTCGCTGCGAGTGGTTTCAATCGGAGCGGACTCGGTGGTAACGGTGACCGATTGCTGTTGAGTGCTGAGGCCGAGAGCGACGTTCACGACAGTTTCGGTGCCGACTCTGAGTTGGACGGAAGGGTTCTCGAATGCGGCAAAATTGCTGCCGCCTTCGGCGTGAAGTTTGTATTCGCCGGGAACCAGGCCGACGATAGTGTAATGTCCGCCATCATCGGCGACGCTGGTGCGCTCGGCACCCGTGACAGAATTGGTTACGGTGATTTTTGCGCCGCGAACGGCGAGGCCCTGCTGATCGGTGACAACACCGGACAACGTAGCGGTGTTGACCTGGGCAAACGCCGAGGGAAGCCCCAGAAACATCCCCACACACAACAAAACAAACGCAAACAGCGATTGCCTGCGTTGCATACCCTAGCCTCCTTAAGGCGTCAGCTACCCGACCGCTACCCCTAGCGGCGCCGAGTTTCCTCGACAGGGATCACCGTAGACATATGAAAAGATTGCAGTGCTTTTACTGCAATATCCCAAGCTTTGCAACTGTAAACTGCGAAGGCACAAGGGAAGAAAGGCATAAGGGGATGCGCGTGCCCAACCCGTTATGAGTGCGTGGACGTCAGGTTGAGAGATAAAGCGAGGGGATCAAACAGTCATGTGCTTCTGGACGAGCCTGCGGAGCCGTTCGCGGTCTTCATCCTTCATGTGCACGAATTCGACACCGTTGCCATTCGGGCCAACGTTGCGGACGATGGCGGTGAAATGAATTTTGCGCAGGCCGGAGCGGATTTCGAGCTGGATGGAATCACCCGGGTTGAGGCGAGTGGGAGATTCCACGTAAGCGCCACCGAGGCTGATGGTTCTGACGCGAGCCATGCTCATCTGAGGACCGCCGCTGATTTGGGCACGCAGTGGCGACTCCAGCGGGATGCGCGCATAGCGGCGAGGTACGACAAAATTGCCGAGGGAAGGAGCCGCGGGCTCGTAAGAAGCACGGGCGCGGGCGGAGCCGGGGCCTTCTTCCATGAGGGCGAGAGCATCTTCCGCGGCGGCGCGGAGTCCACCGGGCTCAGTGAAGGTGAGTCCTTCGCGCTTGGCGGCAAGCTGATGCAAAAGTTCGACAGCTTCGAGAGCGCGGAGGCGTCCAAGGGCTTCAATGGCCTTGATGCGGACGAACTGGTCGCGAAGAGTTTCGTGCTCTCCGGCGGCAATTTCCATCAGCAAGGGGACGGCGGTGGCTTCCTGACCGATGCCGATCTGATCGATCATCATGGGGACGACCAGGGGATGCGCGTCCTGGAGAACTGCGGAGAAGACAAACGCGGTGCTTTGCGCCGATGGAGAATTCGCGGGGCGTGAAAGTTCACTGACGGCTAGATCCTGAAGATTCCATTCCCAACTGGCCAGTGCGCGGGTTAGTCCGCGAAGGAGACGATCGGGATCCGCGGCCGCGAGGAGGCGAATGGCAGCGCTGACGCGTTGACGGCGGGCTTCGAAAAGACGGGTTTCGAGGAGCGTGAGAGCCGGAACACCGATGGTGCGGAGCAGGCGGGACATTGCGGGGAGCATATCCATCGCACGCGGCTCGGTGAGCAAAAGTGTAAGGCGATCGAGCAAACGTTCAGGGTCGCGCTGAAGCAACCGGGGAAGCGGAGGATCGAGAGGACGATTGGCGAGCGAAGCGTCCACCAGCATCATCCAGCGATCGTTGGCGACTAAACGATGACTGAGGGCGTTCAAGTGCTCGTGCTCGGCGTCGCGGGGAAGCTTTTCCAGAGCGATAAGAATATTTTCGAAGCCGGCGAAGTCGTTGCGGCTGACGGCGATGCGACCGAGAGTCTCGAGGAACGCGGCGAGAAGCGCGGTGGTTTCCGGCGCTTGCTCCTTGGTAAGCGCGGTAAGAGTGAGCTTGGCCAATTCTTCGGGAAGCTGATTGGGCCAGAGGCGCTCGAGTAGTGGAGAAAGTTCACTGAGACCCGCAGCAACGATACGGCGAGCCGCGGAATCGGCGTGTTCCAAACGGCGAGCGTAATTCAAGAGAATGGTGCGAGCTTCGCGGCGGGGGGCGTCAGCGCCGGCTTCGACCAACTGCGCGAGCGTTTGACGAATGACGGAAATGGGCACGCACCAAATATCAGCCCCGCGGAGAACGGCGGATTTTTCACGAGGGGCCAGCTCCAGCCAGAACCGTTCGAGGAGCTGTTCGCGATGACCGTCATTCGCCCAAGAGGAAGCCAACGAAGAGAAGTGCTGCGAAGAATGCGGCCCGCGGTATTCACCGGCCGCGACGACCTCGTCGGCGAGTTGATTCAACAGGGGGCGGACAGCGACAGGGGCGAGAGTGCCTTCGGCAAATTCGGTGGTGAGCAATTCGAGAACGAGAGACTGGGACAGACGCTTCAGATAAACCTGGGGAGCTTCACCCTCCAGCGGAGCGTAATGATTCATGGCGCTGAGGAGTGTGCGCACGGTGTCTCGCCGGGCGCTTTCCATCGAGGAATGGATGGCGTGCGCCGCGTCTTCCGCGGAAAGTCCGCGAGCCACTTCCATCGGAGGAGTGAGGCGACCAATCAGGCGCAACGACTCTGTGATTTCGTCGATCTGTGGGGCGCGAATCGGAGCGTCGCGGGATTCTTCAGGGGCGTTGCCGCCATATGCGACGAGAGCGGCGATGAGGCTCGCCAAAACGGAATCGACTTTGCGTTCGGTCAGAGTGTTGATCTGAATCCCAGTCACGCGATGCTCCCGGAGACGAGCGGCCCAACCTCCCATACCGAAGCGTTTGGCCGCTTCCTCCGATCTTAGCAAGGTGTTTGTGATGAGATGTGTGAGCGTGTCCAATTCGCCCACATGGAACTTGGTGCTGAAGAAGGCGGAGTGAATGCCGGCGCGCTGAAGATCGGTGGCCAAGGAGTGGAATTCACCGCGGACGTCGGGCAAATGTCCTTCATTGAGCTGGGGAACAACGATGCCGCCGCGTTCGATGCGCAACTCGAGGCCGTTGAGCGAAGAGGCAGCGGCGCGCAAGCCGTCGTAAGCCTGATCCAAGTTATCGAGTACGCGAGGATGAGAAGAGTCATAGAGACGATGGCTGCGAAGGAGAAGATTGAAGGTGCGGAGTGCCTGGGTGACTTGGACAAATTCCGGGGCTTCGGTCACGCCCCCATCGCGGTGAGAGGAATGGCCAGCCAGACCGGTCCGCGGCTTGGCGGTGGAGCTATCGTCGCGAAGGGCTGTGGCGTAAGAGGTCAAGAGCGTATCCCGAGTCCCAAGAATAGATTGCCGAATGGGCCGATACGCCCTGCGGAAGGCAGAGCGAACCAAGAAAGGGAACGACCCCAACGGTTGGCGGCCAATCTGGCAAAGTAAGGATGAGGGAGAGGGCAGTCGAAGGATATAGTACGACTAGACCATGGTATGGAAGGAATAGACACATTAAGGGCCCATGGAATCAGGGAGATGGACCGATTACGCTTTTTCTTTGCTGTACTGGGGGTGATTTACTTGACGGGGTGAAGGATTTCTTTCACGAGCACAGTGCCGCCTTCGCTGGCCTCTACCCCACGTTTAGCAATTTGGTAACCCTTCAATTTTAAGGCAATGATGTGAGCGCCCGTGGGAATCTGGACGCGGGCAGGAGAGATTTCGCCAGCGGGGGCACCGTCAATAAAGATTTCCGCGCCCTCAGGGGTGGATTGGACTTGTGCCCAAGCGACATGGATTTGGGACTTTTCTTTTAATTGTGCGTCGATTTTAGTTTGGGCGTGGTCCTTCACGGCGATGTGACCGGCATAAGCCTCGTAACCTGAAAGGCGGAGGACCAAATCATATTGACCCTGCGCTAGCGGGATGGTGGCCGGGGTCTGTCCGGATTGCTTGGCGCCATTGATAAAGATATCTGCGCCAGAGGGGGTACTGTTGACGAAGAGCCCTTTGGCAACGGATTCGAGATGAAGCTTTTGATCGAGGGCTTGGCCGGGTTGCAATTCCACGGCTGTCTGCAGGGGAGAGAAACCATCCTTGGTGATCTGCAGGCTGTAATGCGTGGGAGAGAGGTTGTTAAAGCTGCAAGGAGTCTGACAATCGAAAAGCTGGCGGCCTGCGGGACCGAAGAGTGTTGCGGTAGCGCCGAGTACGTCGGTTACGATGTGAATGGCGCTTTTGCCTGCGGCAGGCACAGGATGGGCTCCGTTGTCGCCCTGTTCGGCACCGGCGAGGGGCGCGTCGTCGTACTGAATGTCGTCCACCACGCGGACATTTGCCGGGGCGTTGCGCATGAACTTAAGAAGGGCGGCGTGCTCCGCAGGGCGCAACTTTCCAACCAGCATGAGCGTGTTGGAATTGGCATTGACTTTGACGCGGCCCGTCAGCTCGTTGTTGATGATGGCTTGTTCGATCTGGTGTTTGTAGTCTGCCGCGGCAGGAGTGACGGAAGGCTCAGATTTTTTTGGCGCGGATGGCGGTGTGACGGCGGGTTGTTCGGCCGACGACTTGGGAGTTGGAGTTGTTGTTTCGGCATCCGGAGCTTTGGTGATGGCGTCGGTGGGCAAAGCTGGGGCAGAAGAAGTCGGCGCAGAGGAAGTCGGGACAGCAGATGCATTCGTAGGGGCAGAAGTATCTGCTGGCGAGTTTTCCGCAGGCACGGAATTTGCGGGTGATTCGGGCTTAGGTGCAGGATCCTGAGCAGGAGTCAAAGGAGCGGTGGCCTGCACAGGAGACGGATTGTTTCTAGCGCGTGCGGCCTGGACTTCGGGGCGGAGGCGGACGACTCCGTAGGCGATGACGGCCAAGAGGAATATTGCGGCGAGAACGCTGGCGACGGTGCTGCTTTTCTTTTTTGGTTCTTCCTCGCGAAGAGGCGGAAGTGAACCGGTACGGCGGACCGTGGGCGTTTGCGATGGGCCGGTGGCGCGCTGTTGCAACGAACGAGTCGCGGCGGCGGTCATGGGGTCATCGGGATAGGGAGTGCGAAGGGGACTTGTGGGAGTGGAAAAGGGCTGGCCGACACCTTGACCGCGTGGCGAGATCAGCGTTGCATCCGGATTGCGGTCATGGCCGCCTAGAGCGCGGTAATTGCGCAGATCGTCGAGCATCTCGCGGCAACTTTGGTAGCGAGTTTCCGGTTCCTTGGCGAGGGCGCGCATCACGATGTCATTCAGACCGGGGTGAATGGAAGGATTCAGTTGGCGCGGAGGAATGGGTTCTTCATTCACGATTTTGTAGATGACAGTGGTGATGCTCTGGCCGGGGAAGGGCTTTTCGCCGGTGAGCATTTCGTAGAAGACGACGCCGAGAGAAAAAATGTCGGTGCGGCCATCGACGGGGCGGCCCTTGACTTGTTCCGGCGACATGTAGCTGGGCGTACCCATGACATGAGTGGTCTGCTGTACAGTGCCAAACTGCAGGATTTTGGCGGTGCCGAAGTCGGTGACCTTGACGGTGTCATCGGCAGTGAGCATCAGGTTGGCGGGCTTGATGTCGCGGTGAACGATGCTGCGTTCGTGGGCGAATTGCAGGGCGCTGCAGGTTTGCTCCAGGATACGGAGGATGCGAGGAACGGGAAAGGCTTCGCCGCTGTCCAAAACCGCTTGCATGGATTTGCCGACGACGAGCTCCATGGTGATGTAGTAAAGGCCGTCTTCTTCGCCGGCGTCGTAGACCACGACAATGTTGGGATGAGTCAGGAGACCGGCGGCACGTGCTTCGGTTTGGAAGCGGGAGAGAAGTTCTGGGCGAGAGAGGCCAGTGCCTTCTTCAGTGAGGCGAATTGTTTTTACGGCGACGTTGCGGCCGATGACCGGATCGACGGCGCGATAAACCACACCCATGGCGCCGCGGCCGAGTTCGCCCAGGATTTCATACCGTCCGGCTTTTGCGATCGTATCCATGCAGGTCCCGCCACGCTGCGGGTGGCCTTTCTAAAACACCGCGAGAAAGGGGAAGGTTGCGTCGCTGAAAAACGCGAGCAATGCGGGAAAGGAGCTCCATGCGGAGCCTTGCTTTCTGACTACTTCAGAGCTGAAGCCTCTCCCGGGACACACACCCTCGCCATGTGTGACAGTAGCGGGGAAAATTTCCATGGGTCAACGCTACGGGAGTACTAGTGTGCTGGAGTGGATATGTACGAAAGGACAGGCGGGCGAGGAGATATCCGATATCAGCGACCGTAAGCAAACTGGAGGAGTTGGTGACACTGCGGTATGTGTTTGAGTTGGCGGACCGCCTCGGAAGGCGATCCCTACAAACCAGTGTGGCGGCAAGAAGTGCGCCCCTACGCCAGAAAAACGCGGTGGCCGGATTGAAGTAGGTTGCGAGTTGACTGCGGCTACGGACGGGGGGGTTGCTCGAGGGGCGACATAGTGCGTTCGGGCATGGGGAGATTGGTTTCGCGTAGGGGGCGGTCGGCGTCGGTAGGGCGGGCGGGGGCTTCGAGGCCGTCGGTGAGGAGGAAACCTTGGAGGGCGATGCCGGTGGTCCACGTGGTTTCGAGGGCCATGAGGTATTCGGCGTGGAGGACGAAGAGTTTGCGCTGGGCTTCGAGGACGCGAGGGTACGAGGCGAGCATGAGGCCGTATTTTTGGTCGAGAAGAGTGTAGGCTTTCTTGGCACGGGGGAGCATTTCGTCGCGATACTCGATGGCCATGAGTTTGGCGTTGGCGTATTCATCGACGATGGTCGCGGCGCGTTCGCGAAGGGTGAGGGCGATGCGCTGCTTTTCGAGCTGGGCGCGATCGAGGTCGGCGGTGGCGGCAGCGACGTTGCCTTGATTGCGGTTGAAGATGGGAATCTGGACGGCGACCTCGGCGATGCCTTCCCAACCGATGGCTTGAGGGATAGTGCCGAGGGGTTCGTTGTTGTATTCGAGACCGCCGCGCAGCCGAAGATCGGGAATGGCCTGGCTCTTGGATCGCGTGATTTCGGCTGCGGCGCGAGCGCTGGAGGCATTGGCAATGCGCGTGGCTGGAGCTTGGGTGACGATTATTTCGATAACTTGGGCTTCGTCGATTTCCGGCCAGGCCTGGGCGAGATCGCCAGAGACGACGGATTGCGGAAGATCGGGTTGGCCGATAATGGCGGCGAGTGATTTCCACTCTTCCCGAAGAGTGTTTTCCTGCATGCGCGTGGAGAGACGGCGGCGCTCGGCGTCAACCTCGGCTTCGAGGACTTCGGATTCGTCGGCCTGGCCGCTGTTGAAGAGTTGGCGCTGGACTTCGGCGAAGTTCTGTTCGATCTGAGCGAGGCTGGTGCGCGTGTCCAGGAGTTCTTGTGCGGCGAGGACTCGGTAGTAAGCGGTTTTGACGGCGTTTTGGACGCGGAGCTTCTGCTCTTCGGCTTCGAGTTCTGCCAGGCGAGTTTCTTGTTCGAAGACGCCGCGGCTTTTGCCGAGTTTGCCTGCAGTGACGACGTTCTGCTCCAGAAAGAAACCTTGCTTACCGCCGTTGATGGAGCCGCCGCGAATTTCGTCGCCGGTGTAGCCGATGGTCGGATTTGGGTAGAGGGCGGCTTGTTGGGCGCGGGCTTTGGCAGCGCGAAGTTCGGCTTGGGCTTGACGGAGCGTAGGGTTGGATGCGGCGGCGAGGCGCTGGGCTTCGTCGAGAGTGAAGAGTTTGCCGGCAGCTTGTTCCTGCGCGCGGCCGAGACGCGGATAGACGGGTTGCACGGTCTGGATGTCACCGTGGTGGTGCATGTGCATCTGCTGTTGTGACATTGGTGGAGCTTGTTGCGCGGAGACGGAGGCAGTGGCGGCGAAGAGTGTTGCCAGTGTCAGAACAGTTTTCGCGCTTACTGAAGTCATTGGAATCTCCTGAAACTCTCTTTTGTTTCGCCGCGACCTCAAGGGTTAAAACCCCTGCGAGCAGTGGGATTCGGCAGGACTGAAGCCACGCTCTCCCGAAAGTTGCTCGAATCTGAGTGCGCGGCGGTAGCTGAATTAGCGGACCGCCTCAGAAGGCGGTCCCTACAAACACGGAGCATCCGAGACGGCGCGTTGTGTGGGTGTGGGTCCATTGGTTAGCTGGTTAGCAAAAAATCAGTCGTGTTGGTGAGGTTGCGTTTGCGTCTGTGGTTTGTGTTCGCGAATTAGGGACTGCATTTCGTTGTATTCGGTGTCGGGGAGGACGCGGACCATGGTCATCATGCCCATCATGCCGGCGCTCCAATTGGGTGGCAGGCCGTGGGTTTCGGGCTTGGCGACGGCGGCGTCCATGCCCATTTCCATGAACGCGTCTTGGGGGAAGCCCGGAACGGAATTGGCGTTTTCGGCGATGGGGGAGTGGTGGACGTGTTCGACGCCAATACTGCGGGCGAGAGTTTCCATTTGGCTGAGGGCGCGAGGATCGGTGGAATCGGCGGTTTGGATCTGACGGTCGCGCAGCAAGTCCATCATGCTGTTCATCATGTGGTGAGGCAGGTGGCAGTGAATCATCCATGCACCGGGATATTTGGCTTCGAATTCGACAACCTTGGCTTGGGCAACGCCGACGAGAACGGTGTTGGTTGGGTACCAGGTGGATTCTGGAGCGCGGCCGCCTTCGGTGCCGGTGATTACGAATTGATGGCCGTGGAGATGAATGGGGTGATGATCCATGCCGAGATTGACGAAGCGAAGACGCACGCGGCTTCCGAGACGGACGATGAGCGGCGTGGTCATCGGCGCAGCAACGCCATTCATGGTGAGCCAGTTGAATTCCATGTTGGCGGTGTTGGGCACGGAGTTGTTGGGAAGGACGGCCCACTCCTGGAGCACGATGCCGAAGTCGTGATCGACGTGAGGAGTGTGGGGAGTTTGCGGGTGGGCAATGAACATGCCGAGAAGACCGATCATTTCCTGCATGGCGCTGTGGGCGTGATAGAAGAAGGTGCCTTCTTGATGCACCGTGAATTCATAGGTGTAGGTTTCGCCCGGAGCGATGGGCTTTTGGCTGATCCAGGGGACGCCGTCTTGTTCGATGGGAACTTCGAGGCCGTGCCAGTGCATGGAAGTGGACTCGGGCAGAACGTTTTCGACGTGGATGCGGACGCGGTCGCCTTGGGTGACCTGGATGGTGGGACCGGGTGAAGTGCCGTTGTAGCCCCAGACGTCGAGCGTTTTGAACGGGACGATTTTCTGCTTGAGGGGCGCGGCCTTCAGATGGAAGACCTTTGTTGCGCCATCCATCTCAAAGGGGAGATCGGGGACGTCGGGGCTGAGCATGGGCACGGACGTTTTGGGCGAGGGATTCAGCGTGGCGTGACGGCGAGGAACTTTATCGTTGGTTCGCGCAACCGCCGCGTCGAGGCGTGCGCTAAGGCCAAATAGACCAGCGCCGCATAGCATCGCGTCTTGAAAGAAATTTCTGCGTGTAATGCTCATAAAATCTCCTTGCGAACAACTTCGTTAACGAGTGTTTTTGGCTACGGCAAAGCGCCCGCCGCGCTTCCTGCGTCAGGGCAGGCAGAAGGCGGCCGATAGTACGCAAACGCGCGCGAAGTCAAAAGTGGCGAGAACTCAGATGCGAAGAGGCAGCGGAGGAGAACAGAAGATGGAGACTCGCGCTGAGCAAGGGGCGAGGCCAGTTGCGACGGACGGTGTTGCCGTATTCAGATCGGAGAAGACAATAGACACGTACCAATCTACGGGCACGGAGAAATTGCCTGGGCGCGGCGTTGTGAAGATGAGTTCGCCAATGGGGCAGGCGGCGCTTGAAGGGGCGGCGGTGAATGCGAGTGCGGGGCCGGTGTGATGAGAGGAATGGTGACAGGTATCGGCGGCGTTATCGGATGAAGTAGGGAGACACAGAGTCGTCGCACAGCGGGCCGAGCAGAGTGGGGCGACCACCAAGCAGGCAATGAGGCACGCGGAGAAAAGCGCGTAAGCGATGGAACGAAAGCGGCGGCGATGTTTCCGGCCCATTCAAGCAAGGTACGGCGTGTTTGGGCACAGGTCAATAGTCGGAATCTACGTCGGCACGCTGAGCGGCATCGGCAGGGACTTTACCAGCGAAGGTGCGGTAGACGTAAATAAAATAGCCTGCGGCGAGAATCATGCCGATGACCCACCAAATGAGACCGATTTTTAGGCCGTAGTCACCTGCTTTCGCGTTGGTTATCGTGAGGGAATAGGCCGGATTACGAGCGGGCAGGACCATGGGATAGACACCGAAAACAACACTGGTGAGCATGCCGAGCAGATAGGTGCAGGAGGCGAGAAAGGCGTTGAGCTCTTTGCCACGATGCAATTCGAATTGGACACCGGCCAAGCCGGCAATCGCAAGGGCGGGAAGGATATAGCCGACAGGCCAAGTTCTGAAGTTGGCGACGACTTGCGGCTGAACGGAAAAGGTCAGCATGGTGAGCAAGCCTGTGAAGATGAGGACGCCCCACCAACTCCACGCAGCAACGCGAGCGGAGCGATCGCGGACGGCGTCAGCGGTTTTCAACTGGACCCAGAGCGAGCCGTGCATCATCAAGGCTAAAAGAGCGGTGACACCGACGAGGATGGTGTACCAATCGAGGATGCCGGGGTGGTCACCGAGGCGGAAATTGGTCCACAAAGGCTCAAAGAAATAACCGCTATCGTCGAGAGGGACACCACGGACGACGTTGCCGAGAGCGGCGCCGAAGAAGACGGCGAGTAATAAACTAGCGGCGGAGAAAACGAAGTCCCAGAAGGGAATCCAGATGGGGCTTTGGATGTGATTGCGAAACTCGACGGCGCTGCCGCGAAGGATGAGCAGCCACAGGACCATCATTAAAGGAAGGTAGAATCCGCTGAAGCCGCTCGCATAGAGAAGAGGGAACGCGAAATAGAGAGTGCCACCGGCGGCGAGGAGCCAAACTTCATTGCCATCCCAGACAGGGCCGATGGTGGCGATCACCTGGCGGCGTTCTTCGTTGGTGCGGGCGACGAGAAAATGAATGGCGCCGGCACCGAGATCGAAACCATCGAAAAGGACATACAAGGCGACCATGACAGCGACGAGGCAGAACCAGAGAGTTTCCATGGTTGGCTCCTTATGCCTCAACCAATGCGGGGGATTCCGTGCCAGGCATTTCTTCAACCTCGGGCCCGTGTTCGATTTCGCGATAGACGAGGAAGAGCCAGAGGATGGAAAGCAAAGTGTACATGCCCATGAAACCGAGCAGAGTGAACCAGGCATTGCCCGCAGCAACGCGAGGAGAAACGCCGTGAACCGTGCGCATGACGCCGTAAATGAGCCAGGGTTGGCGGCCGAGTTCGGCGGTCATCCACCCGGCGGTGTTGGCGATGTAAGGGAGGGGAGCGCTGAGCATTAAGAGCCAAAGCATCCAGCGGGTTTCGAACAGTTTTTGGAGCCAGAGGAGAATGGCGGCGAGACCCATGATGGCGATGAAGGCGGTGCCGAGACCGACCATCACGTGATAGCTGTAATAGAGAAGCTCGATGGTGTCCGGCCAGTCCGATTCGGGAAAGGAATCGAGACCGCGGACGTGAGCGCTCCACTTTTTGTAGGTGAGAAAACTGAGCATGGAGGGAATTTCGAGGGGATTATCGAGTTTGCGTTTTTGGACGTCGGGTTGGCCGAGGATGGCGAGAGGCGCGCCTTCCTGGGAGACGAAGAGTCCTTCCATCGCGGCGAGAGTAACGGGCTGGTGTTCAGCGATCAGTTTGCCCTGAATGTCGCCCGTGGGCATCAACTGAAGAACCGCAGCGATCACACCGACGTAGACGCCAATGCGGACGAAGGTCTTTCCGTAGAAGTCTTCACGCTTCGAAAGCACGTAGAAAGCACCGACGGCAGCCATGACGAAACAACCGGTCTGGACGGCACCAAGCATGTTGTGAGCGTATTGCGCGAGGGCCCAGGGATTGAGGAGCAAGCCCCAGAAACTGGATAAGCCAATTTCGCCGTTGGGGAGGACGTGATAGGCGGTGGGATGTTGCATCCAGGCATCGGTGGCGACGATCAAGTAGCCGGAAAGCCACGAACCAATGAAAACCAACACAGCAGAAACCCAGTGCCCGATGCGGCCGAGTCTTTTTTCACCGAAGAGAAACAAGCCCAAAAAACTGGATTCGAGAAAGAAGGAAAAAATCCCCTCCATGGCAAGGGTCTGGCCGATAACGCCGCCGGCGGTTTTGGAGAATTCGGCCCAGTTGGTGCCGAACTGAAATTCCATGGGGATGCCGGTGACAACGCCGAGCGCGAAGTTAATGCCGAAGATTTTGGCCCAGAAGCGAGCGGCGCGATTGTAGTGCTCGTCGTTGGAGCGAAGAGCCATGGTTTTGAGGATGACAATGAGAAGAGCCAGACCCATGGTTAACTGCGGGAACAAATAGTGAAAGGTGACCGTGAAAGCGAAATGGAGACGGTGTACGTCCACTGCAGATCCCATAGGCACCTCCGACCGCTTACGAACCGCGCGCTTCAAGAACTGCGGATACACGCAGGCAGCGAACTATAGGGAGCAAGTTTCGGGTATCAGTATATGGGATAAACGAGGAAGGCGATATTCGAGCCAAAAGAAAGTCGAGAGTCAATATCAATATTTGTTGTGAAAGACCGCGCGGTTGATGTCAGGCCAAAATTCTTTCGCCACATTGCTGATGGCGTCCTGGGCCATCTGGCTGATCCAACGCTGATAGGTTTTGACCCAAGTGTTCCCGGGCGGGTAATAGAGGTTGCCGATGCCAGCGGCGGCGCCCGCGCCAATGAACTCCGAAAGATTGGGGCTGGAGTTTCCAGCGTCGGTTCGGGTGATGAATACACGGCTGACGGAATAAGCGGTGCGTTTGACGAATCCACCGTGGCCGAGGGTGTAATAGCGTGGGTCTTCTTTGATCAGCGTGGGCACGATGGCTTCGACCATGTAGTTCTCAATAGTGCCGTCGGCAAAAACGTGGGCGTAATAGATTCCGTAGCCTGCGGCGCCCTGACCAAATGAGGGCTCCGACTTACTTGCCATGGCGATTCCGGCGATGATGCCTTCATAGATGAAAGCAGAGTAGTCGAAGCTCTCTTGAGTCGCGAGCCAGAATTTCTGTTTGAACGTTTGCGGAGGGAGGTAGGTGGCCGCACTCACGGAGCGAAAGTTTGGAACAATCCAGAGGATGCGCTTGGTCTGCACACCGAACGGATCGGAATCGGTTTTGGGTTGAGGAGAGTCGATGGTGGAACCGTTTTTAGCGGGATTTGTGTTTAGCTTGGAGGTTGATTCAGAAGGGGATCCGTCTTGCACAGATGGAGTCGATGGGGCAGTGGGAGTGGAGGGATTTTGGTAAGCGAGCGATAGCGGACCGAAGCCAAGAGGTTGCTGCGCATGCGCACAAGAGGTCCCCAGTGCGCTGGATAAGATAACGAGAAGAAGCAGAAGCCGACCGGGTCTCAAAACTTTCCCTCCAACAAAATTGGACTCGAACGCAAACCCATTCGCGCCAGGAGAACCACAAATCGATCAGCCAATTGGATTCCGCAGAGCGTTGGCGGGATGCATCGGATAGTGTTCTATCCCCCTATCCCCCACCAGTGTGCGGACCATTCCCGGCGATTCTCGCAACCTAGAGCGTGGCGAGGACCGTGCCTTTGTTGTTGACTGCCGGGGCCGCTAGACCTACCATCATGCAACCACGGAGGGAGTGGAATCTGCCGACAGATTCTGGCGTACCCAGCGCTCAACTCCAGCCGCGCTTCCCTGAACGAACATCTCGAGCCCCGGAGAGGTAGTTCATGATTCTTCAACTACAGAAAAGCCATCTCGCTGCAGACATTTGCCTGGTGGAATTTACGGGCAAATTGATGATGGGGAACGACAGCCGCCAGGTGGAATGGACGGTGGGGGAATTGCTCGGAGCGGGTGTAAAGAAAATCATATTCGAACTGAGCAAGCTGGACAGCATCGACAGCACGGGAGTGGGAATCATCGTGATGTGTGAAGGAAAAGTGCGCAAGGTGGGCGGGGAAGTGCGCATTGCTGGAGCCACAGGGTTAGTGCGCGATACGCTGGTGATGACTCACGTGGATCGTTTGGTAAAGCTTTATCCCACGGCGAGCGAAGCAGCGAAAAACTTCCAGGTGGCGTGAGGACAGGCCTTACTGGAAGGAAGCGACCGCGTCTGTCACATCCTCAAAAGTCGTAAAAAGATTCAACAAACCTACCATTTTCAAAGTTTGAACCGTAAATTTGGAAGGCTTGAGCAAGCGAATAGCGCCGCCCGTTTGTTTGGCGGTGGTAAGGTGACGCACAAGCATCCCGATGCCGCTCGAGTCAATCGTCGGGACCTCTTCGAGATCCAACACAATGCGATTCTGTCCTTGGCCAAGCAGCTCGAGCATGGTGGCGTTAAAACGATCGAGGGGTGGGCCCATGGACAAGCGTCCCTTCAACTTGACAAGTTTGACGCCGTCGGTGGTCTTCGTCTCAATATCCAAGATAAACGCTCCCTGAGGGAGGAACAGAGGTGGAGCTGTTCCCCCTCGTTGACACTCTAAAGTCCCTTTGGTACAGTTCGCGCACAAGTTAGATAATCTTAGCCCAAAAAGCAAGAAACCCAGTCCGACGGAGCCCGACGTCCCGGAAGGTGGGCCGGACGGAAAGTCAGACATTGGCAAGTTCGGAACAGGAATCCGTACTGGATCTCTCCCCGCTGTCCACCCAACTCCTCGCGGAGCAAGAAGTCTCGCCGCGAGCGCGCGCGTTTGCGCGATTTGTGGCAAGTCTGCTGCCGGACTGTGCCGTCAGTGTATACACTCTGGCGTCAGACGAGAACTCCAATTTTTGGATGCCCCGGGCGATTGTGGGAGAAGCGGCGATTCACGAGCAGGCGATCACGGCGGAATCCGGACTGCTTGGCACGTTGCTGAACGAAGCTGTGCCGATCCTTCGAGTGGTGCCGGAGCTGAAGCGCGAGGATTATCCGCACATCGACACGCGCAAGACGCTGGTTTCGCTAGCCTGCATTCCGCTGATTCATGGGGAAACGCTGATTGGGGCCCTGGAGATTCTTGCGTTCGAGGAGGCAAATACCGAAGACGACATTCAGACATTGCTGCCGGCGGCGGAAGTGGCGGCCGTGGCGCTGTCTTCGGCCCAGACTTACGAAACCGAGCGACATGGCACATTCAGTTCCATCACGCGGTTGACGCAACTGTATGACTTGGAGAAGGTGTTTTCGTCCACGCTGGAAATGGAAGAGTTGCTGCCGCTGATTGGCGCGAAATTTTCGGAAATTCTAGCGTGCCAGGCGGTCAATATCTGGTTGCTGCAGCCGGACGAGTCCGTGGAATTGACGCACCAGGCGGGGGAAGATCCGACGAGTTTTCAAGGGCAGGTGCTGAAGGCCAACGAGGGAATTGCGGGCACGATTTCCGATAACGGGGAAAGTATGTGCCTTTCGGATGCGGAAGATCCGCGGTTGCTACAACGGAACCAGGCTGCGCCGGAATATCCGGTGGTGTCGCTGATCGCCGCTCCGATCATGGATAAGGGAGCGCTGGTGGGAGTGGTAGAGGCGGTCAACAAGCTGGATGGAACGCCGTTTGATGACGATGAACTGTTTACGCTGAGCAGCCTCACAGAAACGGCGTCCACTGCGCTTCACAACGCAGGCTTGCTGATGGCCGAGCGCAAAGTGGAGATTCTGGAAACGCTGAATACCGTCAGCCACGAGATCACGTCCACCCTGAATTTGGAGCGCATGCTGCAGACGATTGTGAATGCACCGCAGGCGGTGATCCCGTACGAACGGGCGGCGATCGTTCTGGTGCAGGGCGGGCGTTTCAAGCTCAGTGCGGTCACGGGTCTTACGCAGGTGAACGCGGATTCGCCGGAAATTGCCCCGCTGAATGAAATTCTGCAATGGGCGTCCCTGTCCGAGGAGACCATTCACGTCCGCCAGCACGGCGAGGAGATCGACAGCGACCGGGAAGAGACACGAGCGAAATTCAGGAAATATTTTGCGGATTCGGGAATGCGCGGTTTTTATGCCAGGCCGCTAAACGACGATACGGGACGCGTGGGGATGCTGGCGATGGAAAGCAGCGATCCCGATTTTCTGGGGCCGGCGCACATCGAAATTATGGAAGTGCTGGCGGGGCAAGCAACGGTCGCACTTCGCAATGCGCAGATGTACAAGGAAGTGCCATTTATTTCCGTACTCGAGCCGGTGTTGGTACGCAAGCGGAAGTTCATGGCCATGGAGAAGCGGCGGCGCACTCTGTACCTGGTGCTGGCGGCGGTAGCCCTATTTTTCCTGGTGGCTTGCCCGCTGCCGCTGCGCGTGGATGGCGACGCAGTGGTGGCAGCAGGACGGCGAGCGCTGGTGCAACCCGAAGTCGAGGGCGTGATAGGGAAGGTGCTTGTTCACGAAGGGCAAGCCGTACAAAAAGGGCAGGTGCTGGCGGAGATGGAACCGTGGAACTTGCGATCGGCGGTTGCGGAAGCGCAGGCAAAATATGAAACCGCCATGCTGCAGATGAACCATGCGCTGGCAGCGAATGAGGGGAGTGAAGCGGGAGTCCAGCGAGTGCAAGCGAATTTCTGGAAGGCGGAAGTGGAGCGGGCGCGGCAGATGTTGGAAAAGGCGCAGTTGCGCGCACCGATCGATGGGGTGATAGCGACACCGCATGTGGAAAACTTTGCGGGACGCAAATTGCAGCAGGGCGATTCGTTTGCGGAAATTGTGGACACGACGCAGGCGGTTGTGGATGTGGCGATTGATGATGCCGACGCGGGATTGTTGAAGGAAGGGCAGAAGGCGGTGGTCAAGCTGAACAGCTACCCCACCCGGACGTTTCATGGGGATGTGGTGATTGTGAGCCCGAAAGCGGAGACGGTGCACGAAACACCGGTGTTTTATGCACGGGTGGGAGTGCCGAACGCCGATGGTGCAATTCGCGCAGGCATGGAAGGCCGCGGCAAGGTGCGCGTAGGATGGTATCCCGCGGCGTATGTGTTGTTCCGGAAGGTATTTTTGTGGGCGTATGCGAAAGCCTGGTATTGGCTGGGTTGGTAGAGAAGGGCGGAGGGGAAGTATGCGAAGTACGATCGTAGTCATCGCATTGGGTGCGGCGCTGCTTGAAATAGGGTGCGGCGACAGCAAACCCAACGTGTCCGCCGTCACGAATGCCGCATCTGCACCAGCGCCGCTCACGGCGGCCAAGCCGGCGGCAGTTGCCGAGGCGACGGATACAGGGCTGATCGTTTCCGGGCCAATTATCGTCGAACATCAGGTGGAAGTGACCGCGCAGCGGGATGGTGTGCTGGCCAAGATTTTTTTTGATGCGCCGCAAAGAGTGAAGGCGGGCACGGTGTTGGCGCAAATGGATGACCGGCAAATCGCCTCGAACCTGGAAGCGGCGCGCGCAAAATCCCGGAGCATCGCGGCGGACCTGAAGAACTGGCAATCGGAAGCGGAAGTGCTGAAAGCGGATTATGTAAGAGCGAAACGGCTGTGGGACCTGGGTTTGATCTCCGAGGAGCAGTTGCAACACGCGCAATACAAGGCGGAGTCTGACCAGTGGGACATCAAGCGGGTGGAGGAAACGCTTAACACGGCGCATGACGAGGAGCGATCACTGGAGTTGGAGCTGGAAAAGACAAAAATCGCGGCGCCATTTGATGGGTTGATTGCGCGGCGATATGTGCGCGAAGGGCAATCCGTGAACAAGGGCGAAAAACTATTTTGGGTTACGGCAGAAGCGCCGCTACTGATGCGGTTTACGTTGCCGGAAAGCTATTTCGGGCACTTGCGTTCCGCGCAGATCTTCGAGATTACTTCACAGGATCTGCCCGGCGAGAAACACGCGGCGCGGGTGAAAGAGATCAGCCCGGTGATCGATCCGTCGAGCGGAACGTTCGAAGTGCTGGTGGAACTGACGGGCGATCGCGGAGCCTTCCGGCCGGGGATGACAGCGAGCTTAAGAGTCGAGAGCGCCCACTAGACGTGCCATGAATCTTACCCGCGTCCTTAACAACGCTCTGCCGGATCTTCCGGCGCGCAACCTGTCCGAGCGCCCGCCACGGATGCCTCCGGATCTGGTCTTCAAGGAGCACGTCGAAGATGGTCAGCGAATTGTGCGCGTTGTTGTTGCCAACCAGGATGCCATGTACAAATTCCCGCCGGCGAACTGGGAATTGATTCAACTCTTTAATGGAGAGCGCTCTTATGAGGAGATCGCGCAGCTCTACTCCAGCCAGACTGGCTGCGAATACAATGTGGACCAAATTCGCGAATTCGCAGATTCTATGGAGGCGTTAGAGTTCTGGTATAAGACGCCCCAGGAAAAAAACGTCCAGTTGATGCAAATGACTGCTGACGAACGTCGCAAACTTTTGAAATCGAGGAAGAGTAAATTCGGCAACCTCGCCGAAATTGCGTTCCCCGCCTACAATCCAGATAAATTCGTTACCTGGCTCTACAAGCACACTGCTTTTGTGTACACCTGGTGGTTCAGTTTAGCGACGGTGATCGCTTTCGCGATCACCGTCGCGATCAGCATTGCCCATTGGGGCGAAATTGGCCGGGATACATTGGAGTTCTTCAATTTTTCCCAGAAGTCATGGGGAGATGTCGTTGTCTTCTATCTCCTCGCCGTCATTTCACTCTGTTGGCACGAACTGGCACACGCCCATGCCTGTAAGCATTACGGCGGGCGCGTTCCCGCCATGGGTTTCCTGCTTATCTATTTGATGCCGGCGTTTTTCACGGACACTACGGAAGGCATGGTCAAAGGCAACCGGTTCCAGCGTTTTATCATCGCGATGGCCGGAGCCTGGTCTGAACTTTATATTTGCGCTGTGGCTACTGTCATCTGGTGGGGCACGGCGCCCGGTTCAAGCGTTCACAACATCGCCTACCTCTTCATGTTAATGACTGGGATTTTCGGTGTACTTCTCAACTGGAACCCGCTCATGAAACTGGACGGGTACTTCATGCTCGGCGAGATATTGGGCATCTCGAATCTGAAAGAGAATTCTACCTCGTATGTTTCAGCTTGGGTCAAAAAGCACATCTGGCGACTCCCAGTGGAAGTCCCATACGTGCCTAAGAAGCGCAGGTTTGGTTTTGCCATTTACGCCTTGCTATCGGGAGCCTACAGTTATTCCGTCCTCTATGTCCTAGCGCGTTTTGTTGGCAACGTATTCCGCAATTTTAATCCGGAGTGGTCCTTCATCCCGGAATTCGCAACCGCAGGCCTAATTTTCCGGTCGCGAATCCGAAATTTGGTGAACTTTATGAAATTCGTTTACCTGGACAAAAAAGACCTCATCTATGCGTGGTTTGCCTCACGACCAGGCCTTGCTGTCGCCGCCCTGGCCATAGTGTTCCTGTTACTGCCTCTGTGGCGGGATTCTGTCGAGGCTCGCTTCGTCTTGGAACCCGTAAAGGAGGCCATTGTACGCAACCTGGTGCCGGGAACGATTACGGATGTTTTCGCTAGAGAAGGGATGTCGGTTGCCCCTGATACGCCGCTCCTCCGGCTACAGAACGTTCCCTTGCAGTCAAAGATGGCTGGGGGCGAAGCCAGGCTTGCCGTGGCCTCCGTGCGAGCCAACGAGGCTGCCCTCCACTATGCCGACTACGGTTCGGCCCTTGAGGTACGCGAGCAGCTCGCCAAGCAGGCTCACGAACTGCGGTCCGAGGCAGGTTCGCTGCAACTAAATAGCCCCATCGAAGGAACTGTACTGACACCGCGTCTGGGAGACCGGCTAGGTAGCTATGTTCAGGCCGGTAGCGAGCTTGTCGAGGTGGCGGACCTTCGGCGGATGCGCGCCCGCCTCAATGTTTCGGAACACGATATGTACAAAGTGTGGGTGAACGCCCCAGTTCGGCTCAACATGGAAGGCATTCCCAGATTATGGGCTGCACAGACTGTGGCGATCACTCCAGTCTCCTCAGAGATCGATCCGGGGATTGCCGAAAAAGCAAAATACAAGGGCTTAAATTCTCTGAATTTCTATGTGGTCGACGTGGAGATTGCCAATCCAGACGAGGCGCTGAAGCCGGGAATGATCGGCACGGCCAGAATCTATGGCGGACGCCGTAGTCTCGCCAGTCATCTTGCTGAGGAGATTGCGCGCTTCTTCGGCCGAAAGTTTTGGTAGCAAAAGGAAACGCCGCCTGACGGCGGCGTTTCCACTTCAACAAAAGATCGATTAATACTACATTTTCAAACTGGGGGTCTTCGCGCCGGGGGTCTTCGCTCCGGGGGTCTTTGCTCCGGGGCTCTTCACTGAGGCTGCTGAAATCCCGCCGTGGACTAATTCTTCCTTTGCGACATTGGCTTTCTTGGTGGTCTTGAGGGTGCTGATCAAGCTCTTCTTTTCGATGGACATGTTCTTCATGTGCTCCTCGCCAAAATTTTGTCTTCCGCAGACGCATGGCTAAGTGCATGAAGGATGCCAAACCTAAAGCTGAGGCGAAGGGAAACAGAAACGTTGAAAAGGGGACAGTTAGTACCAAAGTACTGCTGTTCTCGGGTACAGGTGAGGTGAAAATTTAGCGGTAGGGTAAAAAATTAACCCCTGCCAGGTTAAATTTTTACCTTTTTGCGGCTTGGCCACTATCGTTTTTCTACTCAATGCGATGCTTGCGGCAAAGATACTTCATGCGCTGCGGATCGATGTGAAGCAGGGTGGCGGCGGCCGTTTTCTTGCCGCCGGTGCGGCGCAAGGCGGCGTTCAGGTAGGCCACTTCGATCTTTTCCATTTCCACATCGAAATCGACGCCAGCTTCCGGGATAAGGATGGCTTCCTGGCTGGCGGCGCTATGTTGCAGCATATGCTGAGGAAGATGCTCGAGGGTGATCTCCTGGGCACTGACCATGACCACCAGGCGCTGAACGATATTTTCGAGTTCGCGAACGTTTCCAGGCCAACTATAGTCCTCGAGGATCTCCAGCACATCGGGCTTGAGGGACTTCAGGGGCTTTTTTGCCGAGGCGCAATAGATGCGCAGAAAATGGTCGAGCAGGATAGCCAGGTCGCCTTCACGTTCGCGCAGCGGAGGTACGAAGATGGGGACTACGTTGATGCGGAAGTAGAGGTCTTCCCGGAAGCGGCCTTTGTGGACACAATCTTCGAGATCATCGTTGGTGGCGCAGATCAGACGAAAGTCAATTTTCTTGGCGGAACGCCCGCCGAGGCGCTGCACGGAACGCTCCTGAAGGACGCGCAGGAGTTTGCTTTGCAGGCTGGGATTGAGAGTGGTGATTTCGTCGAGAAAGACGGTGCCGGTATGCGCGAGCTCCATCAATCCGGGCTTGGCAGTGTCCGCACCGGTGAACGCGCCCCTCTCGTAGCCGAACAGCTCCGATTCCATCAGGGTTTCGGGAAGTGCAGAGCAGTTCAGTGCGACGAAGGGTTTATCGGCGCGATCGCTGCATTGAACAATGGCGTTGGCGATCAGTTCTTTGCCAACCCCGCTTTCACCGCGGAGCACCACGCTGGCGTTCGTGTGCGCAACCGCTTCGATGGCTTGATAGACCTTTTGCATCGCGGCGCTGGAACCAATCAGCCCGTAGAATGCGGCTCCACTTTCGACTTGCTGGATGAGGCGGCGCCCTTCGAGTTCGAGGGCACGCTTTTGGATGGCGCGGAGTAGAACGATTTTTAATTCCTCGTAATTGAGGGGGAAGAGAAAGAATTCGTCCGCGCCGGCCTGGCTGGCTTTCAAGGGAATGGAACGATGGTTTGTTTTGGTGAAGGCGACAAGCACGATGTCGTCGCGAATCTTACGGATCTCTGCGAGGACGTCCAAGCCGTCATTGGGACCGTCACCGATGCAATCCAGATTGAAGAGGATCGCGTGAAGGCCAGAAAGCTCGAGAACGGTCTTGATTTCCGATTCTGTCGTGGCCAGGAAGGTGCGGAAATCGCCAACGAGCTGCTTGCGGATTTCCGGGTAGGGCTCGGTGTCGTCGGTGATGACGGCGAGCGAATAGCGTCCGACGCTGGTGGCGGCTTCGGCCAATGTGAGGGCTCCGAAAAGGTGTGGCGATTATAGGGGAGAGTAGTCGGTAGTGGGAAGGCGAAAGTAGCGCGAGAAATCGGTCGAATGCCAGGCGATTGTCATTCACGTTAGCCGAGGAATTCCGCGGAAGCGAAAAACCCAAGAAAAGAGGGGTTCCTCACTCCGCGGACCTCGTTCGGAATGACGGGACGTTCTTGTTCCGCAGGTGGCCAGTGCCGCCCGCAAAACAGTTAGAAGCGAAGGGTCGAAAGGTACTTGTAGCCGTCGGTGAGCGTGGCGAAAGGATCCTTCGGCATATCGTGTTCCAGGAAATAGTGCTGGATGCCGGCTTCGTCCGAATGCGAGAAAATGCGCTTCCAGTCGATGATTCCGGAGCCGGGCGCGGTCATGTCACCTTCTTCGAGCGTCGTGCTGTTGAAGCTTGCAAGCTGATCGGGAGCAATCTTCGGCAGAGACTTGAAATCCTTGACATGGACCAGTGGGAAGCGGCCGGGGTAGCGCTTGAAATAAGCGACGGGGTCCTGGCCCGCGACGCTGATCCAGCCAAGATCCATTTCCATTTTGACGAAGTTGGGATCAGTGGAAGCGAGCAGATAGTCATAAGGCAGCTTGCCGCCGAGGCTGGCGTTGGGTCCAAATTCCCACCAGTGATTGTGGTACGCAAACTGGATGTTGGCTTTTTTGCTGGCTTCACCGGCTTTATTGAAGCCTTCAATGATGCGCTTCCAGCTATCGGCGGAGTTGCGATCCTTGTCATCGATCCACGGGCAAACGATGAAGGTGTGGCCGATGGTGTGAGCGGCATCGATGGTTTCTGGCCAATGATTTTCGACAACGTCCATGCCGACGTGGCAGGCGGGAGCGGTGAGGCCGACCTTGTCGAGAATGGCGCGTACATCTTTCGGGGAATGGTCGTAATAGCCAGCGAATTCCACTTCCTTGTAGCCGATGGAAGCGACTTTGGCAATGGTGCCCGCGAAGTCGGTCTTCATGAGGTCGCGAACGGTATAGAGCTGGACGCCGACTTTGCTGATCTGATGAGTGGCGGCGAGGGTGGCGGAAGGGAGCGAGGCAAGTATTCCTGTTGCGAGAGAAGATTCCAGAAATGTGCGGCGGTTCATGAGTGAAATTCTACACGCAATTGGACCGCGGGAGCTACAGATCCGGATGAAGCCAAGACCCGCGAGCGTGTTCCAGGGATTCGGCCACGGCGAGAAGAAGTTCTTCTTCGTGTGGCCGGGCGATTAATTGCACGTTGATGGGCAGTCCTTCGTTCGAGTGGCCGAAGGGAAGAGACAGACCGGGAAAGCCGGCGAGATTCAGCCACTGGCAGAAGCGCATGGTGTCTCGATAATTGTGAGGATCGCCGGATCGATAATTCCCCGCGCCATGTTGGAAGGCGGGCGCCGTGGAAACGGGCGAAAGAAGAATCGGGACATCACGAAGTTGGCGGAGGAGATCGGCGCGGAGGAGATCGCGATCCGTGCAGGCTTTCATGAAAGAGTTCAGGGTTACCTCTGGTTCCTCGGCGGCGACAGCGAGATACTCGCGGAGCATCGGGCTCAGTAAATCTTCCTTACCTTGAGCGCTGTGGCGAATCAGATCGGCGATGACCGGGCCAAAGAAGAACCACCAGAGTTCGAGGGCGCGATCGAGTTGTTTGAGGGTGATAGGTTCGACGCGATAGTCGAGATCGCAAAGGTGTTGCGCGGCACGGCGAATAGTAGAGAGAGTTTCGGGAGTGGCGCGGCCAAGTTCCGGATTTTCGAGGATGCCGATGCGCAAGCCGCGAAGTTCGTGCTCGGAAATTTGACGGACGGGAACCGGAGCCGAGAGCGCGTCACCTGGGTCCGGCGCGGCCATTACTCCAAACAATGCCCGCAAGTCGGCGACGGTTCTGGCCATGGGGCCGACTACGCCGATCCAGCCGAAGGCGCCTGCGCCGGGAGGGAAGTGGCCGGTCGCGGGAATGCGGCCGGGCGTGGGCTTCAATCCACAAACACCTGAAAAATGTGCAGGGGTGCGAATGGAACCGCCGCCGTCGCTGCCGACTCCACCCATGGAACAGCCAGAGGCGATGGCTGCTGCTTCGCCGCCACTGGAGCCACCGGCAGAATGGGCGAGGTTCCAGGGATTGGAAGTTTTGCCGTTGAGCAGATTGTCGGTTTCGTAAGCCATCAGGAATTCAGGAGTGTTGGTGTTGCCGAGCAGGATGGCACCAGCGGCTTCGAGGCGAGCAACGAGTGTTGCATCGGTTGTTGGAACGTAGGCTTTGCGGAGGAAGGAACCCGCGGGGCACGGCCACCCGGCGACGTCGATGCACGATTTGATGGTCAGTGGGATTCCGGCGAGGGGTTTGAGTTGCTCGTTGCGGGATAGAGAAGATTCGGCGTTGCGCGCGCGGGCGAGGGCGGATTCGGCGTCGAGATGGACGAAGGCATTGAGCTTTGGTTGCAGTTTCTGAATGCGTTCGAGGTGCGCGGTGATGACTTCGACGGGAGAAAGTTCTTTTTGTCTGTAGAGATCCAAGGTTTGAGCGATGGAGCCGTAGAGGGACGAGGTCATTAGCTATTTTAGGGTCGCTGCGAGGCGCTGGCGCAAGAAGAAAGGCTTAGTCCAGACCTGCTTTGAAGACCTGACGTGCCTGGATATCGGTGAGTTCGGAATACCAGATCGATGTGCCTTTGGGTGAAGAAGCCAGCCAAAAGGATGCCTTTTCCAAGGTGGCCAAGGAATGGATGCTGCGCGTGGCGAAATCGAAATACTGAAGCTCGGAATCCTGATCGGTGTATTCGCTGAGCAGCAAGATGCCTTTGTTGGTGAGAGCCCAGCTGGCCCAAGTGGTGGGGTGCAGAAGGGAAACGCGTGATTCAGTTCCGCCGTGCACAGGCATCTGCCAGATCTCGGGATTCTGATAGCGCGATTTGGCGTAGTAGAGAGATTGTCCGTCCATCGATTCATACGCCGAGAAGCCGCCATGGCGAGTGATCTGTAAAGGCTGACCACCTGCGGCAGGCACTTTCCAGACCTGATCGCTTTCCAAACCATCGCCGCGGTTGGAGGCGAAGTAAATATATTTGCCGTCGCGGGACCAGCTCGGCACGGAGTTGTTCGAGTGATCTTCGACGACTGTGCGCAGTGGGCCGCCGTCAACGGACACAACGTAAATGCCGGAACGGCCATAGCGGCCGTCGGAGTCAAATACAATCCAGCGGCTGTCGGGCGACCACCGCGGCGTGCCGGCTCGGCCCGTATTCGTCAGCCTCCGTGGAGCAGAACCGTCTGCATTGCAGACCCAGATGTCCTGGGCATCGTTACGGCCAGCCATAAAGACCAGCTTAGTCCCGTCGGGCGAAGGCTGCGGGCCGCCGATTGCATCACGTCCGGCGACGATTCGTGTGAGGGGGTCGGCGTTATTGGCGTGAATGAGGTCCAGACGGTAAATAGCGGGGCCAGGCGATCCCGACCGTGGTTGAGAGAATTCGACGCGTGGTCTTGATTGCGCGAGAGACGAGATGGCCGAGTCGTCCGAAGCGGCCGGTTCGGCGGCGTATTTGCGGTTTGGTCGGAGCGGTTCGTGGCGAATACTCGAAGCGGGAACGTTGGCGGCCTGCTCGACGCGACGCGGCGTTGGCGGCAACACAGCGGAGTCGCCAGCGGTTGTGCGGCTGAGCTCCGAGCTTTCAGGCTGCGAAGGAAAGGGACCGCTGACGACCGAGTTTTCGGCGGAGTGTTTATTTTCAGCAAATTTTTTGAGGATACGTTCTGCCTCTTCGTGGGCCAATGGTTCGACGGCCTGTTTCAGACGCGATTCCGCCTCTTCCGGAGACAGTTGGGCCGACCAGTGCCACCAGATGGCGGTGATCACAAAAGCAAGCACGACAATCGCTGTGACCAGGGCAGACACCTGGACAAGAGTCTGGCGCCTGATAGGGATGGTGGATTCCCATTCTTCGCCGGTGAAGGAGACGTTCCATGCCGGTCTCGACGCTGGAAGAGGTGGCTGGGGTGACATGACGGGTTGGGCAGGCACGGTAATTGGTGGGGCGGAAGCGACCTCCTCAATCGCCGCGATGAAACGATATCCGCGGCGCGGAAGAGTCTCGATGTACCGCGGTTCGTCGGCGGAATCGCACAGGGCTTCGCGGAGCTTGTTCACAGCCGCGTTCAGTCCATGGCTGAAATCGACAAAGGTGTCTTCAGACCAGATCCGTTTGCGCAATTCATCCCGGGTGACGAGCTGTCCGGGGCGTTCGAGAAGGGTGGTGAGAATCTGGAAGGGTTGGCCGGAGAGCTTGACGCGGACCCCGGATTTGCGGAGTTCGCGGACGCTCAGGTCCACTTCAAAGGGCCCGAATCGAAGACGTGATTTGCCCAGGTCAGTCATTTCAGTCATCGAGGACGCAATTCTAACATTTGGATAGACGAAACCACGGCCCTTTTTGTTGTACGCCGTGCATGTTCGGCAGCTGGCGGGTGAAAGTCCCGTCCCAACCTGATGGAGGTGAAGGGTAGCGAAGCGCAAAGGCGTCACCGCGAGGTGGGGTCTGAAGGAAGCGTGGAACAAAGATACG